>CACJNV010000001.1 GCA_902594865.1 uncultured Pelagibacteraceae bacterium
AACAAACTCATCTTGTGGTGTTTGTGGCAAAAGTTCTTTAGATGCTTTAGAAATTATTAAAAAAGACAAAATTTTAAAATCTAATCCAAAAATATCAAAAGAGGTTTTAATGAGCTCACCAAAAAAGCTTCGTCAAAATCAATCAGAATTTTCAAAAACTGGAGGTATTCACGCAAGTGGATTATTTACTGCTCAAGGAGATATAGTTGCCATTAAGGAGGATGTTGGTCGTCATAATGCTTTAGATAAACTTATTGGTTATTCTCTAAAAGAAAATTTACTTGATAACACTTCACAATTTTTAGCTTGTTCCGGTAGACTTAATTTTGACCTAGTACAAAAAGCACTTATGGCAAATATTGGGATTTTAATAGGTGTTGGTGCGCCAACTAGTCTTGCTATTGATTTAGCAAATAAGTTTGACATGACATTGGTTGGTTTTGTAAAAGAGGATAGCTTTAATATTTATAGCAATAAAGATAGGATTATAATAAATACTTGAGCTATTAAAAAAGGGTAAAGGGTAAATTGTCAAAAAATATAAGTAATCTATCAGGTAGAATTGGACTTAAAGAAAATCTGTTTAAGCAAATATCTGAAAATACATTGAGCGATAAACCGCAAGATATCAAAGAAATTGCTAAAAAACATAACCTTGGGGTTTCAACACTTCATGGAGCTGAATCATTTTATGAATTTTTAAGACCATCTCATAGAGAAAAGAAAGCTTTTGTTTGCAATGGTAGTGCATGCATGTGCGCTGGCACACAAGAGAAGTTAAAAGATACTTTAAAAGAAAAACTTGGTGACGATAAAGTTGGAGAAATGTTTTGCCTGGGACATTGTTATGAAAACCATGCATTCCATTATGACGGAGAAAATTATGCTGGGAAGGATATAGAAAAAATTGACCAAATAATTAAAGGTGAAGAAATTAAACAAGAGAAATTTTTCTCAAAAAGTTTTGCTACAACAAGTTTTTTAATGGATGATAAACTTTCATCAACTAACCAATTTAAAGATCAATTAAATAAATTTTTAAAAACTGATAAAAAAGAAATTGTTAAATCACTTTTAGATTCTAATTTAACTGGTAGAGGTGGTGCAGGGTTTCCAACAGGAATGAAATGGGATTTTTGCAGTAAAGCAAAAGGAGAAAAAAAGTACGTTATCTGTAATGCAGACGAAGGTGACTCTGGTGCTTTTTCAGATAGATATTTATTAGAAGACCAGCCTCTAAAAGTCATTTTTGGAATGGTAATGTGTGGATTTGTAATTGGAAGCGATGAGGGAGTTTTATATATTCGTGGAGAATATCCAAAATCTATTGAAGCCATCAATGGAAGTATCAATGAACTTAAAAAGTTAGGTCTTTTGGGTGAAAATATTTTAGGAACCGATTTTTCTTTTGATCTTGGAATTTGTATTGGTCAAGGTGCTTATATTTGTGGAGAAGAAACAGCTTTGATTGCATCTATTGAAGGAAGAAGAGCAGAAGTTGATGTTAGACCACCTTTTCCTGTTACAGAAGGATTATATAAAAAACCAACTGTTGTTAACAATGTTGAAACTTTAGCAGCTGCTACAGGAATTTTAATAAATGGTTCTGAAAAATTTTCATCTGTAGGAAATAAAAAATCTGCAGGTACTAAATTGGTTTGTTTGGATAGTTTCTTTAACAACCCAGGTGTTTATGAAATTGATATGGGTACTCCAATGAAAAAAATATTTAATGAAATTGGTGGAGGATACAAAGAACCATTAAAAGCTTTTCAAATTGGTGGGCCACTTGGTGGTGTGGTTCCATTAAGTGAAATAGAAAATCTTAATTTAGATTTTCAGGAGTTTACTGCAAAAGGTTTCATGTTGGGTCATGCTAGTGTGGTAAGTATTCCTAAAGATTTTTCTATGGCAGAATACATTCATCATCTATTTGAATTTTCTGCTGAAGAATCATGTGGAAAATGTTTCCCTGGAAGACTTGGATCTTACAGAGGTAAAGAAATGTTTGACCAAGCTAAAAAGAAAACTGCAAAAATACCTTTGAAATTGCTTGAAGAATTGCTTGTTACAATGAAAAAAGGTTGTTTATGCGCTTTATGCGGAGCTATTCCCACTCCTATCCAAAACATCCTAAAATACTTTGGGGATGAAATGAAAAATGATATGGTTAAAGATAATTAATGAGTTCAGAGAAAAGAAAAATTGCTTATATTGACGGAAAACCGTATGAAATCGGTCCAAATCACTCGTCTATTTTAAAATTTGTAAAAAGTTATGTAGGTGAAAAAAAAGTTCCTACCTTATGTGATGATCCAAATTTAGCACCTTATGGAGCTTGTAGAGTGTGTTCGGTCGAAGTTGCTTTAGAAAAAGATGGTCCTACAAGAGTAGTAGCTTCTTGCCATACTCCAGTTGCTGAAAATCAACACATATTTACATCAAATGAATCTTTGAAAGATCTTAGAAAAAATATTGTTGAATTAGTATTAACAGATCACCCAATGGAATGTGATACTTGTGAGGTAAATAATAATTGTGAATTACAAACAGTAGCAAACGATTTAGGGGTATCTGATCACAGATATAATAGTCCAAAACAACATAAAGGAATTCCAAGAGATACATCTCATGATTACATGAGAATGAATTTAGACAATTGCATCAATTGTGGAAGATGTGTCAGAGCTTGTGATGAAATTCAAGGTTCGTTCGTTTTAACAATGAGTGGAAGAGGATTTGAGTCAAGAATAACAACTGATAACGACATGATGTTTGGAGATAGTTCATGTGTTTCTTGTGGTGCTTGCGCTCACACTTGTCCAACAGATGCTATCTCAGATGTTTTTCAATCAAAGTCTGCTGCAGTAGATAAAAAAGTTAGAACAACATGTTCGTACTGTGGTGTTGGTTGTAATTTAGAGGCTTCAATTAAAGATGATAAGGTTGTGGCTATTGATACTCCAAAACAAACAGAAGTTAACGCTGGACATACGTGTATTAAAGGAAGATATGCGTTTAGCTTTTATGATCATCCAGACAGATTAAAAACACCTTTAATTAAAAGAAATGGAAAATTTGAAGAAGCTTCTTGGGATGAAGCTTATGATTTTATTAAAAAGGAAATGAACAGAATTACAAAAGATAATGGTCCAGATGCTTTTGCTGGAATTTCCTCTGCGAGATGCACGAATGAAGAAAATTATGTTTTCCAAAAAATGATTAGAGCTGCTGTCGGAACTAACAGTGTAGATTGTTGTGCAAGAATTTGTCATTCACCAACAGCTTGGGGAATGCAACAAACTTTTGGAACAGGAGCAGCGACTAATTCAACAGAAGATATTTATCATGCAGATTTATTTTTAGTTATTGGAGCTAATCCAACTAACGCTCATCCTGTAACAGGTGCAAAAATAAAACAACAAGTCATGAAAGGTAAAAAATTAATTGTGCTTGATCCAGTTACAACCGAACTAGCGAAACTTGCTGATTATCATATTAAACTAAGACCAGGAACTAACGTTGCAGTTCTAAATATGATGTTACACTTTATTGTTAAATCAAAACTTTACAATGCAGATTTTGTTAGAGATAGAACTGAAGGTTTTGATAATTTCTTAAAAGAAATTGGAAGACAAGATGTTGATCATTTAGCAAAAGTAGCTGGTGTGGATAAACAATTAGTTAAAGAAGCAGCAATTGCATATGCGACTGCAAGAAATTCAATGGAGTTCCATGGTTTAGGAGTCACTGAACACGAACAAGGATCTAAAACTGTAATGTTAATTGCAGATCTAGCAATGATTACTGGAAACATTGGACGAAAAGGTGTCGGGGTTAATCCTTTGAGAGGTCAAAACAATGTTCAAGGTGCAGCAGATATGGGATGTCAACCACACCAAGGTGCTGGATATTTTCCTGTGGCTGATGAAAAGCATCAAGAATTCTATACAGAAAAATATGGAGTAACTCACCCAACTAAACCAGGATTAAAAATTCCTCAAATGTTTGAAGCTGCAATAGATAAAGAGCTTAAAGGTTTATGGATTATTGGTGAAGATATAGTTCAAACTGACCCTAATAGTGCTCATGTTATAGAGGCTATGAACTCATTAGAGCTTCTAGTTGTTCAAGAAATATTTATGAGTGAAACAGCAAAATTAGCGACTGTTGTTCTACCAGGAACAACTTTCTTAGAAAAGGATGGAACGTTTACAAATACTGAGAGAAGAATTCAAAGAGTGAACAGAGCTGTGCCTCCTTTACCAGGCACTAAACCTGATGGATTAATTGTAACTGAAATGATGCAAAAATTGGGTTTTGACCAACCAACTTATGACGCTGATCAAGTTCTAGAAGAGATTGCTGATATCGTTCCTTTCTTTAAGGGAGTTACTAGAGAGAGACTTGGCAAATTTGGATTACAATGGCCAGTTCAAGAAGATGGAACTGATACTAAAATTTTACATACTGAAACTTTTAAATTAGGCAAAGGTAGACTTAAAAACTTTGATTGGAAAGAGTCGTCAGAAATTGAAGCAAATAAAAAAGATTATCCTTTAATTTTAACAACAAGTAGAGTTTTACAACATTACAACGCAGCAACAATGACTAGAAGAACAAAGAATATAAATATTGTTGATGAAGATGTTTTATTAATTCATCCTAAAGATGCAGCTCATAGAGATCTAAATACTGGTGATATCGGAAGACTTTATTCAGGTAGAGGTGAGGTTGCGCTTAAAGTAGAGGTTACAGATAAAGTTAAAGAAGGAATTGTGTTTACTACGTTCCATTTCCCAGAGCATATGGTTAATATGGTTACAGGTCACGGTAAAGATGAAGAAACAATGTGTGCAGAATACAAAGTATCTTCTGTTGAAGTACAAAAAATCTCTAATCAATTTAAAACAGAAGTTAAACCAAAAGAAAATCAAGCTGAAGTCAGTTAATTAAAATGACCATTGGTTGGCATTTTGATAATACATATTCAAAGTTATCAAATACTTTTAAAGAAAATATTAAACCAACTCCTGTTCATGATCCTGAATTAGTAATTTTAAATGAGGAACTAGCCTCTACTTTAAATTTAGATTTTTCAAAAACAGACAAAAAAAAATTAGCAGAAATATTTTCTGGAAACTTCATACCAGAAGAAACTAATACCATTGCGCAAGCATATGCAGGTCATCAATTTGGACACTTTACTATGTTAGGAGATGGTAGAGCAGTTTTATTAGGAGAGCATTTAGTTAATAATGATAATCGTTTTGACATTCAGTTTAAAGGTTCAGGAAGAACTTCTTTCTCGAGAGGTGGTGATGGAAGAGCAGCACTTGGGCCTATGCTTAGAGAATATATTATTAGTGAAGCGATACATTCATTAAATATTCCAACTACTAGGAGTCTTGCTGTAGCAAAAACAGGAGAAAAAGTTGTGAGAGAAAATCTTTTACAGGGCGCTATATTAACAAGAGTTGCATCAAGTCATCTTCGGGTTGGAACATTCCAATATATTGCAGCAACTCAAAACATTGAAAATTTAAATATTTTAATCGACTACACAATTAACAGACATTATCCAGAAATTAAAAAATCAAATTCAAAAGCATTAGACTTGTTAAATCTTGTAATGGAAAAGCAATGCCAGCTAGTAATCAATTGGATGAGAGTTGGATTTATTCATGGGGTTATGAATACTGATAACATGGCAATTTCAGGTGAAACAATAGATTACGGTCCTTGTGCATTTATGGATCATTATGATCCAAAAACTGTATTTAGCTCAATCGATAAATTTGGAAGATATGCCTTTTCTAATCAACCACCAATTACAAAGTGGAATTTAGCAAGATTTGCAGAATGTTTAATCCCTCTAATTGACAAAAATGAAGATACTGCAATTAAATTAGCAACAGATTTAATAGATAATTTCCAAAATATTTATGAAGATAAATGGTTAAATATGATGAGAGATAAACTTGGTCTATTTGGTGAGGATAAAAATGATAAAAAATTAATTAATGATTTATTTAATTGGATGGAAAAAAATAAAGCAGATTACACAAATACATTTTGTAATTTAATGGATATCAATTCTGATGAAGTTTACAAAAGTAATGATTTTATCGATTGGAAAAATAAATGGAAAAAAAGATCTGAGTTAAATAATTCAACTAAGGAAAAACAAAACAAACTTATGAAAACAAATAATCCAATTGTAATACCTAGAAATCATAAAGTAGAGGAAGCTTTAGCTGAAGCAGACAAAGGAAATTTAGATAAAATGAAAAAGTTATTAGCTATTTTAAAAAATCCTTATTATAATCAAAATAATATTGAAGAATATCAAGCAGCTGCTCCATCGAACAACGAAAAATATCAAACTTTTTGTGGAACTTAATTTATAGAACGTAGGGCTCTGGCCTAGCGGTTTTGCCCAAAACTCTCTCAACTGCAAAATCACTTATATCAATTGTTTGGTATGATCCTGTTGTGATTAATTCGGTTAAGGCTCTACCGATACCTGGTGCCTGCATTAATCCCCGCCCTGTAAATCCAGAAGCCATGTAAACATTATCATATTTTGGATGCTTACCAACAACTGCATTATTATCTAATCTATTACAATCATAGTAACCTGCCCATCCACCAGTTAACTTTAATTCTTCAAAAGCTGGTATTCTTTTAGCAAGAGCTGGCCAAACTAATTCCTCAAAATCATTCCAAGCTGGTTCCAAATCATCTGCATCAAATACAGAAATAGGTGATCCTGCTAAATATTCCCCTCCCTCTGGTCTCCAATAAACACCTGTTGTTAAGTCTCCACTGAGTGGCATCTCTTTTATATATGTTGGGCATTTTACTCTAAAGACGGTATGCTTTTGAGGAACAACAGGGATATCTTCTAACAATTCTTTTGTCCAACAACCAGCAGCAGAAACAATTGTTTTAGCATTTATTTCTGAAATACTTTTTACATCACCTTTAATAAATTCTGCTCCAAGCTCTATTGCTTTACTTTTAAGAGCGCTATGAAACATAAATGGATCAATCCATCCTTCACTTTGATTATCCGTATAAGTTGCTGTCTCTATTCCTTCACTATTCACATAAGGGAAAACCTTAGATAATTCTGACCCTTTAATATTTTTTGTTCCTGCATCACATTCTTTATGATTTTCTAATGCTCTATATTGTTCTTCAGCATGTTCAGAACCAAACATTAAAAGATATCCATTGGTTACCATACTAGCTGTTGGATTAGGATTTTTTTCTGTTTTTAATAATTCTGGTATTTGGAAAATAAATTCTCTTGCAAATTTTCCTAATAAAATATTTTCTTTTTGGAAAAATTGTCTTCTAAAACCACCTAAAGATAATGGGAATGAAGCTGTTTTATAAGTAGGATCTCTTTCAATAACTTTTACTTTTCTACCTTCTTTGGATAAAAAATAAGCAGTCGCCGCCCCTATAATTCCACCACCAATTACTACAACATCATCCATATCTAATTTAACAAAATTAAGCTTGTATTCAGAATTAGTGCAAAGCTACACCAAAGTAAATATGGAATCATTAGGTAGGCGCTCAACATCTTGACGCGTTTAAACCTTAAAATAAGATTGATTATCAATGCTATTAGTATGATTAATACCAAAAGTGCTAGAACCATATTGTGAAAAACAAAAAAAACTACACTCCAAGTTGTATTGAATACTAAGTGGATAAAATAAATATAAACAGTACTCATATCTCTATTTTTTGTATGCCAGTAAAGCCATATTGCAACTGTCATCAATGTATACAAGATCGTCCAAACAGGTCCAAATATCCAATCCGGTGGATTAAATGATGGTTTATTTAGTAATGAGTACCATGGCTCTTTGAAAGTAACAGTAGCTAAACCACCAATCAATGAAGCAGAGAATGTAATAGCAAGAAATAATATAAATGTTAAAAATTTATTTTTAAACATGTTAGATATATACATAACAAAAAATGAGTAAAAAAACTATTTGGATTACTGGCGGTAGTACTGGTATTGGAAAAGCTTTAGCAATTAAATTTGCAAGTAAGGGATGGAACGTTGCTATATCTGCAAGAAGAGCTGAATTATTAAATGAGCTTTCAAATTCTTATGAAAATATTTCAAGTTTTCCTTTAGACGTAACAGATAAAGAAAAGTGCAAAGAAGTATTCAACGAAATTAAAAACAAATATGAAAATATAGATATTTGTTTTTTTTCAACAGGAACATGGGATCCCAAAAAAGAAAAAGATATAGATGTCGAACAAATGGAAGATGTTTTTAAAGTAAATTTTTTTGGAACTGTAAATAGCATCAAAGCAGTTGAACAATACTTTAGAGATAAAAAAAATGGTATAATTACTATTGTTTCGTCAATTGCAGGATATAGAGGGTTACCTAATTCAACTGGATATGGGCCATCTAAATCTGCATTAAATAACTTAGCTGAAAGTTTATATTTTGATTTTAAAAGATACAATGTACGTATTTGTTTAGTGTCTCCTGGGTTTATTAAAACACCAATGACAGATAAAAATGATTTTAAAATGCCTTTTTTAAAAACTCCTGAGTATGCTGCAGATCAAATTTATAAAGGTTTAGTTAACAAAAATATATTTGAAATACATTTTCCAAAATCACTTACAATCACATTAAAACTATTGAGTTTTTTACCGAGTAAAATTTATTTTGGTTTAGTTGGAAAACTAACAAAATATCAAAAAAAATAGTTAATCTTTTACAAATACAACTGTCAATTCAGCTACTTTAAAACCAAATTTAGTCATTGTTGCTCTATTAATTGCAACTCTATCATCTTGTTTAAAAATCCAATCATCGAAAGTTATTTTTAATTCTTTGCCTTTAACTGGAACTAATAAAACATATTCAAATTTAAAAGCTGGTCCGTAAGAATATCCTATTGCTTTACCTACAACATCTCCTGCAGTTCCTTCATAATTATGCTCATCAATTTTATTTATTGTCCATTCACGGTCTTGAACTTCACCGTCGTCCCAATTAAATTTTTCTTTAAGAATTAATTGCTTTCCATCCCAAGTTCCATTTAAATCTGCAGAAAACTGTCTTGTAACTTTTCCTGATCTATTTTGTAGAACACCCCAAGCCTTAACATTTCCAGATAAGTATTCCTCAATAATTAATCTTGGTTCTTTGTTTTTAAAGTCTTCTGGTTTCATAGCGCCATTATTTGAACAACTTGTAATTAAGAATAATGAAATTATCAATGAAATTGACTTAATTATTTTTATATGTCGCATAAATATCTCCATTATTTTTATTTGTTTTGCATTGAAAATTGTATCAGATCAATATTTTTTGATTTAAATCCAGCTTCACAATAAGAAAGGTAAAACTCCCACATTCTTTTAAATGTTAGGTCAAAACCTTGATTTTTTATTAAATCCCATTTTTTTAAAAAATCATTTCTCCATATAGCTAATGTATTTGCATAATGATCAGCATAAGAAATATATGAATTTATAGTTAAACCGTTATCAGAAACATAACGATTAATACTATTTTTATTTGGTAAAAAACCGCCGGGAAAAATATATTTTTGAATAAAATCTTGTTTGTTTTTGTATCTATCAAACAACCTATCATCAATAGTAATTGCTTGAATAGCTGCTTTACCACCATCAGATAAGTTAGCTTTAATAGTTTTAAAATAACCCTCTAAATAATTTTGACCAACTGCCTCAATCATCTCTATAGAGGCAATTGAATTGTATTTGCCTTTAAGATCTCTGTAATCTTTTATTTCAATATTTACTTTTTCGTTTAAACCACAATTAAAAATTCTTTCTTTTGCGTATTCAAATTGTTTTTTTGATATTGTTATACAGTCTAGTTTAACATCGTATTTTTTACCTAAGTACTCAGCAAAACCTCCCCAACCACATCCTATTTCTAAAACTTTGTCACCATTATTTGGTTTAATTAGATCAATTAATTTTTGATATTTGTTATTTTGAGCGTCAGAGAGATTATTGGATTTGTCATCAAAAATAGCACTAGAGTAAGTAAGTGTGTCATCTAACCAAAGAGAAAAAAAATCATTTCCAAGATCATAATGTTTAGCAATATTTTCTTTGCTTCTACTTTTTGTATTTTTGATTATTTTATTTTTTACAAAATTAATTATTGGAAAATCAAGAAGACCTGAAAATTTATATATGACCTTTATATTTCTTGCAGTTAATTCAATTAAATTTGACAAGTTATCAGTTTCAAATTCACCTCTCATGTAGCTCTCAGCAAATCCAATGCTACCACCTCTAATTAAATTATAATTAAAATCTGGTTTTTTGATTGAAATATTTGCATGCAATTTTTCATTTGGATTTCCAAACTTTAAAACTTTTTCATCATGTGTAGTGAGCTCAAGATAACCATGATTTATTTTATTAAGAAATTTAAAAACTAATTTATCTGCAGTATTATTTAAAAACATTAATTTTCTACTGTTATATTATTTTTAATTTTAAATTTTTTCTTAATAAATTTAATTCCTTTAATCCACAATTTAAACGCTTCAAAATGTATCGCAGAGATAATTTTAAATGTCATTAAAGGGTGTTTAAGATAAGAATTCATTAAGTTTTTACTTGTCAATTCAGATCTTTCACCATCTTGAGATGCAAAAAGAATTTTTCCTTCTTGGTCATATTGATCAATTACAACTGATAACTTCTGCTCTGGATTTAATATTCTAAAAAAATAGTTACAATCCATTTCAATAAATGGTGAGACATGAAATTTCTTCGAGCAATTATTTTGAATTAATTTATTTTGTCCCTCCACTTTAAAAACATATGTGTGTTGCTCACCAAATGTATTCTTAACTTCATATAAAATAGAAATTAAATTATCATTTCTATCATATACAAAAAAAATACTTAGTGGATTAAAAACATAACCAAATATTCTTGGATAGCATAAAAGTTTAACTTTTATATTATCTGTACTGATTTCGTTATTAATTAGATTTTTTTTTACCCATTCAAAAAGAGATGACCCATCACGATCACCATGATCTTTCTCATAAAAACTAATAAGATTAAATTTATTTAATGAAAAAAATTTTAATTTATCATTGAGCTCATTTAGCTCTGATAGATCTATAAATAATGAAAATACTTTATATTTAAAAAAATGTTCTTTCGGTTTAAATCTCTTATGGATTACATTTCCATTATATATACAAGAACTAATCATTAAGGTTTTTCAGCATTTCAATAGATGATTTTATTCCATCTTCATGAAATCCGTAACCAAAATAACTGCCACAAAAAAGTAAATCTTTTTGATTTTGTATTTTAATAAGCTCTGATTGAGCATCTAATGCTTTTTGATCGTAATATGGATGTGTAAATTTTACTTTTCTCAATATTTTTTTCTCATCAATATTGAAGTAAGGATTTAGTGTTAAGAAAATATTTTCATCACACTTTAAATTTTGTAATAAATTTAACCAGTACGTTATTGAATTTTTCTCTAAATTCTTATCATCTATTGATGAATTCCAAGAAGACCAAGCTTTTTTATTTTTTGGCATGGCTCGCTGATCTGTATGTATGTAAGCTATATTTTCTTTGTAGCTAAAATTCGAAAGAATATTTCTCTCATTCTCAGTTGGATTTTCAATTAACTTTAAGGCTTCATCAGCATGTGTTGCCAAAACTACTTTATCATAATCAAAAAATTCGCTTTCTCCACCATAGTACAGGTCTAATCCTAATGATTTTCGTTTAACTCTTGTAACTTTGTAATTTTTGTAGTGTTCACCACTTATTTGGGAAAGTATTTTACTAACATAAGTTCTACTTCTATTTGTTACTGTGTACCACTGCGGTCTATTTTTCAATTTAAACAAACCATGATTTTGAAAAAATCTAAGAAAGAAACTAATTGGCATCTTGCTCGCTTCATAAGGAGGCATAGACCAGATTGCAGATACCATTGGTATTATATGATAATCAACAAATGTTTTAGATAATTTGTTTATTTTTAAATACTCACCTAAAGTAATTTTATCATTGGTTATGGTTACTTGATTACTTTTTTTATAAAATTTAATGATATCAAAAAACATTTTTAAGAACTCTATGTTAAACAAATTTGATTTATTAGAGAAAATTCCACTCAACCCTTTTCCACAATATTCAAAGTTTGTATTATCTACTGAAACTGAAAAAGACATATTGCTTTTTTCAATTTGAATATCATTTTCCTTAAAAAAATTGATTAAATTTGGATAAGTTTGAAAATTAAAAACAATGAAACCAATATCTACTGAAACTTTTTTTTCATCAAAAATCAAATCTATTGTATGAGAGTGTCCGCCAAAATGATCTTCTCGCTCAAAAAGATCTACATGATGTTTTTTAGATAAATAATAAGCGGCACTTAATCCGGAAATACCTGAGCCAACAACAGCAATTTTCATTAATTATTATGCTGCATCTTCTTTAAAATCATCCATGCTTGGACAAGTACAAAAAATATTTTTATCTCCGTATACGTTATCAACTCTCGCAACTGGAGGCCAAAATTTATTTGCTTTTAAGAATTTTGCAGGATAAGCGGCTTGCTCTCTTGAATATTTATGATTCCATTCATCTGAAGCTAATTCAATATCTGTATGAGGTGCATTTTTGATTGGATTATCAACTTTATCAAATTTCCCTGATTTGATCATATCTATTTCAGATTTAATGCTAATCAAAGTATTACAAAATCTATCCAGTTCAGACAAACTTTCACTTTCAGTTGGTTCAATCATCATTGTGCCTGCTACTGGCCATGACATTGTTGGTGCATGAAAACCATAATCGATCAATCTTTTAGCTATATCTTCTTCAGTAATCCCTGTTTCAGTTTTAATAGATCGAATATCAATAATACATTCATGGGCTACATTACCGTTTGAACCTTTATAAAGAATTGGGTAATGATCTTTAAGTCTATGAGCTATATAGTTTGCATTTAGTATTGCAATTTGAGTAGCTAATTTTAAACCTTCAGAACCCATCATTTTAATATACATCCAGGAAATTGATAAAATACTTGAACTTCCCCATGGAGCTGCTGAAACGGCGCCTATTCCACTTGCAGGTCCACAATCTTTTACGACTGGATGATTAGGCAAATAAACTTGTAAATGTCTTTTACATGCAATTGGTCCCATTCCTGGTCCTCCACCACCATGCGGAATACAAAATGTTTTGTGTAAGTTTATGTGACAAACATCTGGACCAAAATTTCCAGGTCTTGCTATACCAACAAGGGCATTTAAATTTGCACCATCCATATAAACTTGGCCACCGTGTTTATGAATTAACTCACATATATCTGTAATTTTTTCCTCAAATACTCCGTGAGTAGACGGATAAGTGACCATTAATGCTCCAAGATTTTCAGAATGCATTTCTGCTTTTTTCTTTAAATCCTCAAAATCAACATTTCCTTCTTTGTCACAATCAACAACGACAACTTTCATTCCTACCATTTGTGCACTAGCAGGATTGGTTCCATGTGCTGAACTTGGTATTAAACATATATTCCTATTTTTTTCGCCTCTATCTAAATGATACTTTCTAATCACCATTAATCCTGCATATTCCCCTTGAGCGCCTGCATTTGGTTGAAGCGAAACACCAGAAAAACCAGTAATTGATCTAAGCCAATTTTTAAGATCAGTGAATAAATCTCTATATCCTTCCATCTGCTCAATAGGCACGAACGGATGAGGCTCTGCTAATTCTCTCCATGAAATAGGTATCATTTCCGCAGTAGCATTTAGTTTCATAGTACATGAACCGAGTGCAATCATAGTTCTATTAAGAGCTATATCTTTGTCTTCTAATTTTTTTAAATATCTAAGCATCTCAGTTTCTGAATGATATGAATTAAAAACAGGATGTTCTAAATATTTTGAAGTTCTTAATAAACTTTTTGGTAAATTAGGTAAACTTACTGTTGGGTCTTCTTTTTTAATCGATTCAGCTGCATTAAAAATTTTCAACAATTGATTTACTCTATAAACATTTTTCTTTTCATCGAAAGAAACTGCCAACATTTCAGAATTTACTCTTCTAATGTTTACCTTTTGATCCAAGGCATTTTTATAAATTTGATCAGTTTTATCTTTAGTAACAATTGTAACCGTATCAAAGAAATGATCTGAATAAATTTCATATCCTGATTGTTTTAATTTGTCTGCAAAGTTTTTAGCTAATTGAGAAACTCTCTCAGAAATAGTTCGAATACCCTCTGGACCATGATAAATAGCATATGCTGCAGACACAATTGCTAACAAAGCTTGGGCAGTACAAATATTACTTGTAGCTTTATCTCTTCTTATATGTTGTTCCCTAGTTTGTAATGATAATCTGTATGCTTTGTTTCCATGTCTATCAACAGAGACTCCTACAATTCTTCCTGGCATAGATCTTTTATATTCGTCTTTAGTTGCAAAGAAGGCTGCATGAGGTCCACCGTAACCCATTGGAATTCCAAATCTTTGGGAGCTTCCTACAGCAATATCTGCTCCTAGTTCTCTTGGTGTTTTTAACTTAGCAAGTGCTAATAAATCACAAGCTAGTATTGCTTTACCATTTTTTTTATGAATTTTACTAATTGCTTCACTTGGATCTTTTATATCCCCTAATGTTCCTGGATATTGTAATATACCACAAACCAAATCTTCTTTTAATTGTTCTAATACTTTATCTTCATCTCCAACAAGTACTTTTAATCCCATTGGTTCTGCTCTTGTTTGAATTACATCGATTGTTTGTGGGTGACAATTTTCTGATACAAAAACTAAATTGTTGTCCTTTTTATTTAATCTATGACTTAATCCCATCGCTTCTGCAGCTGCTGTTCCTTCATCTAGTAAAGATGCATTTGCGATATCCATACCTGTGAAATCCACTATCATTTGTTGGAAATTCAGCAGCATTTCTAATCTTCCTTGAGCTACCTCAGGCTGATAGGGTGTGTATGAAGTGTACCAACCCGGATTTTCTAAAATATTTCTTAGAATTACATATGGCGTATAAGTGCCGTAGTAACCCATTCCTATGAAGTTAGAGTAAATTTGATTTTTTTTTGAAATCGCTTTTAATTTTCTTAATGCTTCATATTCTGAATTAGATTCACCAATATTTAATTCATCTTTCAATTGGATTTTTTCTGGAACTGTGCTTTTGATTAAATCATCAAGTGATTTATAATTAAGTTCCTTAAGCATTTTATTTTGATCTTCATCTGAAGGTCCAATGTGCCTTTTTAAAAAATCTTTTTGAGAATTATGTAACATTAGCTAGCACTCTCCTTTGCAAATTTATCGTATTCTTCTTTGTTCATGAGACTATCCATTTCAGATTGATCTTTCATTTTAAGTTTAAAAAACCATGCTGAACCCTCTGGATCTTCATTAATTTTAGACGGATCATCTACAATAGCTTGATTAGTATCTAATACTTCACCACTAACTGGAGTATAAACATCACTAGCAGCCTTCGTAGATTCCACTACTCCTGCAGTACCATCTTTTTCAACATTAGATCCTTTTTCAGGAAGTTCTGCAAAAACTATGTCGCCAAGCATTTCTGTTGCATGTTTTGTAATTCCTATTGTGGCCACATCCCCCTCTAAAGTAATCCACTCATGTTCTTTTGAAAATTTTACTTCACTCATTAATTTACTCCTTTCACATAATTTTTTTTATAAAATGGTAATGCGCAAACATTTGCTGGATGTTTTTTCCCTCTTACCTCAAGCAAAATTTTAGTATCAACTTTTGAAAACTTTTTATTAACATAACCCATCGCTATAGGACCATTTACACTTGGTCCAAACGTTCCACTGGTTATTTCACCAATTTGTTTATCTGTATCATCAAATATTTTAGTTTTTTCTCTAGCGATCAATCTGCCTTCGGGTTTAATCCCTACTCTTATTTGGCTTGCTCCATTTTGCATTTGGTTCATAATTTTTTTTGATCCAATAAAACCTCCATTTGATAATCTAGATTTTGAGATTGCCCATCTTAGGTTTGCCTCAACTGGTGTTTTATTTAAATCTAATTCGTGACCATATAAACATAATCCAGCTTCTAATCTCAAGGTATCTCTTGCCCCAAGTCCTATAAGTTGTGCTCCCTTTTTTATTAAATTTTCAACAAATATTTCAGCTTTATCGTTAGAAATTGAAATTTCAAATCCATCTTCCCCTGTATAACCTGATCTTGTGACAAATAATTTTTGATTATCAGAATCGAACCAATTTCCTGTCATAAAATTTAGTTGATCAACCCCATTTATAATTGAGTTTAAAATTTCAACAGACTTGGGTCCTTGAATTGCTATCAAAGATCTATTGTTATCTAAATTCATTTTAAATTTCGAACCTAGTAAATTAGATAAAATCTCAAAATCTTTATCTTTACATGCAGCATTTAAGATAATTAAATACCCTTCCTCTATTTTAGTGATGATTAAATCATCATAAATTCCCGCATCCTCATTCATTAAAAAGCTATACTTAGAGCAGTTTTGTTTTAAATTTTTTAAATCTAATGGAAAAATTTTTTCTAATTCTTCAGTTAAACTTTCATCACCATATATAAATAACTGGCCCATATGAGATACATCAAATATTCCAGAATGCGATCTTGTGAATTTATGCTCTTCTATAATACCTTTGCTATACTGAATAGGCATTTCATAGCCAGCAAATTCAACAAACTTAGCGTTGTTACTTTGATGAAGTTTATTTAGCGATGTTTTTTTTATTTCCATATTAACTCTTCTTTGCCCCCTCTGTCTTGGTGCCTGAGAGATTTGCTCCTTCGGCGAGAATAATTCTCTTTCCAGAGTTAATATGTACGGTCCTTTTGCCTGAGAGTTTCCGGGGTGGTTGCTCCTTCGGCGCTACAAAAGTAGTCTCTCCCGTAAATAAATTTATAGCACATTTAAAATGTTTGTGTGAAATTTATTTAGCTACCTTTTTGACAAGTAATGGAGACAAAAACTGTATAACTACTGCTGTTATAACTACGGCTCCCCCAAAAAGTACAGTAAGTGGTGGGTTTTCGTTTGCAAACATCCATGCCCACAAAGGTCCTAGAACAGCTTCTGTTAACATAATAATTCCAACAAATGCTGAAGGGGTTGATCTAGCTCCAATTGTTATAAGTATAAATCCAAGTCCAACTTGAAAAAATCCCGCAACAAAACCTAAAAAAATATCATTCGTTGAAACAATAATACTTGGTGACATAAATAAACCTATTAACGTTGCAAAAATTCCAGCAACCAATTGTAAAGGTATCATGTCGACTTTTGGATATTTTCTGACAATTAAAATTAAGATCGCAAACGATATCGGCATAATAAATGCAACTAAGTTTCCAGTCATTTGACCTGGTGTTAGTGAGCTTCCTAACATTAAAATGATACCAACTACTGCTGTAATAATACAAGTTAATGTAATTTTTGAAATTTTTTCTTTTAAAAACACATAACCAAAAATTGCTAAAAACAAAGCTTGAGTTTGTATTATAAAGTTTGCGTTAGCTACTGTTGTTTCGTACATAGCAAATACATAGCTAGCAAATCCAATGGATAAAATTATACCTCCAAATAAACCTGGAATTCCAGATTTATAAAGAGCACTGAAAATTTTTCCTTTGTAAGCAAAGATTAAAAAAATTGTAATTACTCCAATAAAGAAAAGTGATCTCCAAAATAATATTTGCCAAAGTGTAGATCCGTCAAAAGACTTAACAATTAAACCTCCAAAACTTAATGCACAAGCTCCTAAAAAAACTAAAAAAGGACCTGGTACTTTTGATAAAAAATTCATTAAATTTGTGATAGTAAATTTTGGGTTTCCATTTCATATAACTTAAATAAAGTCTCTGCATCAGATAAATTAATCTCTTTAAATTTTATTTTTGAACCTGGAGACATCTGTACTAATCGGTCATAATCGACACTAGCCACAACTCCAATTTTTGGATAACCACCGATAGTACCATGATCTGAAAGCATTATAATTGGATTTCCGTCTGCAGGCACTTGGATTACACCTTTAATCAAACCCTCTGATTTTATGTTGGTATTAACAATATTGTTAATTTTAGGTCCCTCTAGTCTCATGCCCATTCTATCTGAAAGTTTCGATACGGTGAATTCTTTTTCATAAAATATTTTTTTACCTTCTTCAGAAAAGTACTCAAAATTAGTACCTTTAATCACTCTTATGTTTTCTATTTTAGTATTAATATAATTAGTTTTTTTAATGTCCTTATTTGAATTTATTTTTTTTAAATTAACTCTTTGTCCTGCATCTAATTTTTTTCCATCATTAGATCCAATATTTGCTTTCGTATTTATAGAACAACTATTCCATTGAAATTCTAAATCAAGCTCTCCACCTAATGCTAAATATCCATAAACTGATTTATTTGTAGATATGATATTTATTTCATCTCCATTTTCAATTTGATAACTTTCGTAACATTTGCCCTCTATTTCAGCATCTTTTTTTTTAATTGAAAAAATTACATCACCGGCAACAGCAAAATTAATTTTTTCTCCTGAATATTTTATATGAGGACCTTGATATGCAAACTCTATCACTGCAGAGTCTAAATTATTGTTAACAAGTTTATTAGCTATAAGATAATTTCTATTATCCATAGCGCCACTAAATGGAATGCCAATATGATAAAGGTGATCCCTACCTTTATCTTGAAAGGTAGTATTAATTCCAGGTCTGATTATATCTAGATAATTACTACTCATTATAATTTTTATACTGATCTAAAGTAATTTCCTTGAAAATTACTGTATCTCCTGGGTTAATTAGATTTGGTTTATCTTCTTTTGAACTATCAAAAACATCCAAAGGGGTATTCCCTAAAATATTCCATCCACCTGGGCTTTCAAATGTATAAATGTTTGCAAATTGCTCAGTTAATGCAACAGATCCTTTAGGTACTTTTACCCTTGGAGTTTCCAAACGTTGAGCTCTCATATTCTCATCTAAGTCACCAAGAAAAGGCATACCAGCAATAAACCCTGTCATGTAACAAAAATATTCCTTATTTAAAAAATTTTCTAAAATTTTTTCTCTACTTAATTTTAATATTTCTTCCAATCTTTTAATGTCCATTGAGAAATTTTCATGACAACAAACTGGTATTTCTAATTTTTTTGAATTTATATTTATTGAGTCTTTAGCATTTATATTCTCAACATAATTTTTTACTTCTTTGAAATTTGTTTTTTTTAGATCATAAGAAATAATTAGTTTATTATAAGAAGGTGTTAAATTATTTATCCCTTCAAACTTTTTTTCTTTAATAGTATTAAAATATTTTATAACTTGTGAATTAATTGATTTATTTACTTCATTACCAAAATCACAGTACAAAGCTGCGTCACCAAGATTTGATATATTTTTTATCATGTCATGTTATACTTAACATTATAGACTATGGAAATTAATATAAATTGCGATTTAGGTGAAAAATCAAAACATCATTCAAATAAGTATGATCCAGATTTACTAGAAATAGTTAATTCTGCAAATGTCGCATGTGGTTATCATGCGGGTGATGATGAGTCGATGAATCAAGTAGTTCAAATTTCAAAAAAAAATGGTGTTAGTATTGGAGCACATCCGTCATTTAATGACCCAGAAAATTTTGGTAGGCAAAGAATGAATCTTGCACCTAATGAGGTAAGGCAATTGATTATTTATCAATATGAAATTCTTCAAAAAATTGCTCAAGATCATGGAGAGAATGTTACTCACATAAAACCGCACGGTGCCTTAAATAATATGGCTTGTGAAGATATAGATTTAGCTACTACTTTGGCAAAAGCTATAAACGAGATTAGTAAAGATTTAATTTATTTGGTTCCTACAGGATCCAAAATGGAAGTAGCAGCCAAAAAACTAAATATGCGTATAGCTTGTGAAATATTTGCTGACAGAAATTACGAAGATGATGGGAATTTAGTTTCTAGAAAAAAACCACATGCTCTTATTACTGACCCAGAAAAAGCTAAAAAACACGTATTAAATATGGTTAAAAATCAGTCACTTAATTGTCACAGTGGAAAGCAGATACCTTGTGAAATAGACTCTGTGTGCATACATGGGGATAACGCTAGTTCGCTTGCTACTGCAAGATCTATTAAAAAAAATTTAATAGATAACGGACTAACTTTAAAACCTTTAACTAAAATGGAGAAATTTAGATAATGATAAAAAATACATTAATTACTTTTTTTTTATTAATTCTTTTATCTACTAATTCATATTCTGCAGGTACTAGCTCTGGTACAGATTCCAATAGTGCTAACAACTACAATAAAGCTGTAAAATTAGTAAAAGCAGCAAAAAAATATGAAAATGACGGTAAAGTAGAAAAAGCAAATAAGAGATATATGAAAGCTTTGAAGCTTTTAATTAAATCAAACAAAAGCAAACCAAATAAAGCAGATACATTAAACTACTTAGGTTTTACAACAAGAAAACTTGGGGATTTTGAAACTGGAGAAAAATATTACCTTCAAGGTCTAGCAATTGAACCAAATCATATAGGTATTAATGAATATTTAGGTGAGCTTTATGTTGCAACAGACAGAATTGATTTAGCTAATGAAAGATTAAAGATTCTGGAAAGTTGTAACTGTAAAGAATATGATAGTTTGAAACAAATAATTGCAGGTACAAAAAAATCTAAATATTAATACATTTTATTCAATAATAAGGCGGTCATAAACTTGATCGCCTTTTTTTTTACATGGTATTTATTGAAATACTAATAAACTTGAAATACTATTAATTTATCTTGATTGAAGAACTCATTATTTTAACAAATATTATATTTATCACCATTATATTAACTGCTGATAATGCTGTGATTGTTGGATCTATCGCTTCAAATTTTGTTCCAAAAAATAGAAAACAAATAATTCTTTGGGGTGTAATTGGAGCCTTTGTTTTTAAAATTTTTTTTGCAGTTTTTGCAACTTTTTTGTTTGAATTTTATTTTATCAAAATTTTGGGTGGCTTGTTATTAATTTGGATTGTTAATGATTTAAGGAAAGATTTACTAGACATTAAAAAAGTAAAACCCACTACTAAAAAAGGTAAAGAACCTTCATATATTAGTAGTATTGGAAAAGTATTATTTGCAGATATCATGATTAGTTTTGATAATGTCATTGGTGTAGTTGCGGCAGCAAAAGGATATTTTGGATTTATGATATTTGGACTGATGTTATCAGTTGTTCTAACTGGTGCTTTAGCAACATATATGGCTAATTACATACAAAGACATATTTGGATAGCATATATCGGCTTAGTATTTATCTTAATCGTTGGTCTACAATTAGTAATTGGCGGATTAGTTGACCTTGAAATATTAAATATTAATGAAGAATTTAAAAAATACTTTTAATTAAAAAGAATTTTTTTTATTAGGAAATTTAATTTTTCTAACTTCTTTTGAGTAATTTGAAACAGCTTTAGAAATATCTTTTCTAATATTTGCATATTTTTTCACAAACTTATAATTCATCGGATTTAAGCCAATTAGATCATCAAAAACTAATATTTGACCATCACAATATTTAGAAGCTCCAATCCCTATTGTTGGAACTGTAATAGTTTGACTAACAAGTTTTGCTAAAGAGGTCTCAACACATTCTAAAACAATAGAAAATACTCCAGCTTTTTCTAACAATTGCGAGTCTCTTAGAATGTGATCTCTCTCTAGCTTTTTTTTGCCTTTAAATTTAAAAGTTTTATCTGACTGAGGAAGTAGCCCTAAATGGCCCATAACTGGAATTTTATTTTTAACTAAAGTTTTAATTGTTTCGTAAATTTTTTTTCCACCTTCCAATTTTACTCCATCACATCTAGTTTTTTTCATTATTTGTTTTGCATTTTTTAAAGCATCTTTAGAAGTTCGATAGGTGTTATGTGGCATATCAACAATCATTAAACTTTTTTTTATACCCATTCTGACACTTTTAGAATGTTCAATCATAGTATTCAAAGTTACTTCTCTTGTAGATTTATAATTGTACAAAACTGAACCAAGAGAATCTCCAACAAGTATAATATCGCAATGATTATCTAAAATTGATGCAACATTTTTTGAGTAAGCAGTTAAACTTACAATTTTTTGTTTATTTTTTTTTTTAATTAAATCTGAAATTTTTTTTTTCATCGACTTACCAAGAGCCGGTATTTTCCATTGAAGCCCAAGGTTCTTTAGGTTCTAAATTTCCTTCTTGAAGAATTTCAATTGAAATTTTATCTGGTGATCTAACAAAAGCCATATGGCCATCTCTTGGAGGTCTATTAATAGTATAACCCATATCCATTAATCTTTGGCAAGTTTCATAAATATTATCTACTCTATATGCAAGATGACCAAAATTTCTTGAACCTTCTCCAAGCTCATCACCATCCCAATTATACGTTAATTCTATTTCTGCTTTTTCATCATTTGGTGCTGCAAGAAAAATTAATGTAAATCTTCCTTTTTCATTTTCCATTCTTCTTGTTTCTTTTAAACCAAGCCCTTCGCAGAAAAATCTTAGAGACTCATCCACGTCTTTTACTCTAATCATTGTGTGTAAATATTTCATAATATTAATTTATAATTAAAAACTACTCTAATTCAATAGTGCTAGGTGGTTTTGAAGTAACGTCATACACTACCCTATTTATTCCTCTTATACTGTTAACTATTTTATTTGAAATAGTTTGCATAAAGGATTTTTTAAATTCATAATAATCAGCTGTCATACCATCTTCAGATGTAATTGCTCTTAATAAACATAAATATTCATAGGTTCGATTATCTCCCATAACACCTACAGTTTTAACTGGCAGCAATGCTGCATATGCTTGCCAAATCTTATGATAAAGACCATGATCTTTTAAAGCTTGAATAAAATAATAATCAGCTTCTTTTAAAATTTTAATTTTTTCATTAGTTATAATACCTGGCATTCGAATTGCTAAGCCAGGTCCAGGAAAAGGATGTCTTGATATAATTTCTTTACTTAAATTTAACTCTAATCCTAATTTTCTTACCTCATCCTTAAATAAGAATTTTAGTGGTTCTACTAACTTTAAATTCATTTTTTTTGGTAAGCCGCCAACATTATGATGTGATTTAATTTTAGAAGTTTGACTACCAGTAACTGATTTACTTTCAATCAAATCCGGATAAAGAGTGCCCTGAGCTAAAAATTTAACATTTTTAATTTTCTTAGCGTATCGCTCAAATATTTTGATAAATAAATTACCAATTATTTTTCTTTTTTTTTCTGGATCAGAAACATTTTTTAATTTTTTTAAGAATTCCTTTTCAGCATTTACATAAATTAAATTCATTTTTAAACGCTTCTTAAAAGTCTGCACTACCTGTACTTCTTCATTTTTTCTTAAAAGGCCTGTGTTTACAAAAATACAATAAAGTTTTTTACCAATAGCTTTATTCAGTAATTGAGCAACTACACTACTATCTACACCTCCTGATAAAGCACAAATAACTTTATTATTTCCAACTTGTTTTCTAACATCTTTAATAAGCTGATTTTTTTGATCCCTAGATGACCAATTTCTTTTAATTTTACAAATTAAAAAAATGAAATTACTTATTAATTTCTTTCCATTCTCTGTATGAGTTACCTCTGGGTGGAATTGTACCCCATAATATTTTTTTATTTTATTTTCAACAATTGCAAATTTTGAATTGGTGCTTGATGCTACAACTTTAAAATTTTTAGGAAGTTTTGAAACTTGATCAGCATGGCTCATCCAAACTTGTTTAGATTTTTTTTTTCCAAAAAAATTAGTTGTTAAAAGACTGTTATTTTTTTTATAAACATTAGCTAGACCAAATTCTCTGTGTTTTGATTGTTTTACCCTTCCACCGTTAAGTTTTGATAAAATTTGATGCCCAAAACATATTCCAAGAACTGGTACATCAAGTTGTAAAATTTTTTTATCAAATGCGTATTTATTTATTTGATAAACATTTAATGGACCACCAGATAATACTATTCCCTTTATGCTGTTATTTATGTCTTTTAGTTTTATTTTTTTGTGACTAACTATTTCAGAAAACACACCTAATTCTCTTACTCTTCTTGCAATTAATTGAGTAAATTGAGAACCAAAATCTATTATTAAGATTTTGTTGAGATTTTGATCAAGACTCATTATTTTCAGGTTCTATATTTTTCAATGACTCTTGAATATCTTTGTTTTCATTACATAAATTTTTACAAACTTTTACAAACTTGTTTGAAAGATCTTTAACTTTTTCATAATTAGATTTTTCTAATGCAATTTTCATTAACATTAATAAAGCTTCCTCGTTATCAGGCTCAATTAAAAGTGTTGTTTCTAAATTGTATTCTTCTTTTCTTTGATTTTCTTCTTGGTTATAAATTTTTGCTAAATATAAATATGAGTTTGCATCTTTTGGATTAAAAACAATATTTCTCTCAAATAAAAAACGTGCATCTTCATATTTTTCTTTTTTAAACAATTCTAAAGCTTCATTAAAAAAATTTTCTTTACTAAAAGACGTGCTGTTAAAAGAAGCTGTTAAAAGTATTATTCCTGTTAATTTGAAAAATTTACTCATTAATATTTACTATCGTTTTTTACCACATCTACATTATGAACCATACTTTCGTAAAATCCAGCTTTTGTAATTTTCACGAATTGTGGTTTATTTCTTAATTTAATGATTGTTTTTGATCCAAGATAGCCCATAGAAGATTTTAATCCACCAATTAATTTATAAATAATACTCCCCACATCTCCTTTATATTTTACAAAACCTTCAACACCTTCTGGTACATATTTTGAGGAGTCTTTTTGTTTTTTTTGAAAGTATCTATCAGCTGACCCTTTGTTCATAGCTCCAACAGAACCCATGCCTCTAAAACTTTTGAAAAGCTGTCCATTTTTTTTAATTAATTTCCCTGGAGTTTCGTTTGTACCTGCAAATAACGAACCGATCATTACTGCATCAGCTCCTGCAGCAAAAGCTTTTGCTAAATCACCAGAATATTTTATTCCACCATCTGAAATTATTTTAACATTTTTATTTTTTAAACCACTTCTTACAGATAAAATTGCGCTTAATTGAGGAACTCCTATTCCAGCAACCAGTCTTGTTGTACAAATAGAACCTGGCCCTATACCAATTTTAATTATATCTACTCCTAATTTTATTAGGAATTTTGCAGCTTCAGGTGTCGCAATATTTCCCGCACATAAAGCAATTTTGTTAGTTTTTATTTTTTTAATATATTTGATTATTTCGGCAACTTTCTTTGTATGGCCATGTGCTGTGTCTACTACGATTAAATCTACACCTTCTTTAATTATTTCTTTAGCTCTAATAAATTCATTGGGTGCTGCACCTACTGCTGCTCCAACAATTAATTTTTTCTTTTTTACTTTTTTTATCTCTGATAATTGTTTTTTTATATCAAGGTTTCTGTGAATTACTCCAATACCACCGGCCTTAGCTATAGCTATTGCCATTCTGCTCTCTGAGACAGTATCCATTGCAGATGACAAAAGTGGAATTTTAAGTTTCAAATGTTTTGTTAAAGAGACACTAGTGTCTGCATCAGAAGGTAATATTTCTGAATACTTTGGAGCTAATGTAACATCATCAAAGGTAAGTGCTTCTTTTATGGGAACCATAATCTTTTATATACGATTCCTTTTAAATTAAAAGTCTCTATCGGACTTTTCTACAAATGATAAAACTTTCTTTTGAATCTTTTCTGCTAGATTTTGGTTTAAAAACCTTAACTTCTTTAAAATATTTTTTTCCCTCTGCGACGATTTCGTTAAATGTTCCTCCCATGAAAATTTTTGAAATAAAATATCCATTTTCTTTCATCAAATCTTTTGCAAAAAACATTGCTTCTTTACATAGTTCTCCAGTTTGAATTGAGTCTATATTTTTAATACCAGTTGTATCTACGGCCATATCAGACATTACGACATCAACTTTACCATTTATATGTTTTTTAATTTCTTCTTGAGTTTTTTCTTCTGTAAAATCTCCTTGGATTTGAACACTATTACCTATGGGTTCCATTTTTTTTAAATCTATAGATACCAATTTCCCACTTTTTGCTGCTTTGAGAGCATATTGTGACCAGCTACCTGGAGCTGCACCAATATCAATTACTGATAATCCACCTTTAAAAATTTTAAATTTTTCATCAATTTCAATTAATTTGTAAGCTGATCTAGCGCGATACCCATCTACTTTAGATTGTCTTACATAGATATCCCTACGCTGCTTATTAACCCAGTTCTTAGATATTTTATTTTTTTTCAATTAATTATTAAATCTTAAACTTTTATTTAAAATTTTACCTGTAAGAGTTTGAATATCTATCTTAATACTCTTGTTAAGTCTCATATCTTCTTTATCTTTCCAGATACCAGCAGCTAAATGCATAATTCCAATTTTATAATTAGGTAAATAAGGCTCTACCCATGTATCTTTATCCTCATCAAACTTTGGCAAAAGATTACTAGTGATCCAATTACAGTTTAATGGAAGGAATTCAGTTTCGACATTATCAACATACACAGATATATTCATTGCTAATTGTTCAGAGCCAAATATTTCTCCACCTTTAAGTGTTTGTTTTAAATTTTCCTGCCATGAATTCCAGCAGGTTGAATTTTTTTCCAAAGAAAAAACACCAATATTGATATGAGGAGCAAAGGCTAACTTTCTAGCTTTTTCTAAACTAATATTGGATTTTATTGCGTGTTTAAAATTTTGAGATTTAATAATTGCTAGTTTTCCAAAAACCCAATTTACTCTCGAAGTAATCTTGTAACCTGGTCCAATAGTTTGTGTAATTCCTAACTTACCGTTTTCACACGCTTTAAAATAAAGCTCAACTGATTGCCAATCATTGACCCAAGCATCACAATCAATCCATAAATATTTTTCATAGCTTGGAAAATATTTGGGTAAAAAAGCCCTAGATACTTGGCTCTTTAACCATTCACGCCCTTTGATTTTATTATCTGGAACTTTTATATCCCATTCTGCTGATTTTATTTCATCTACTTTTGATGATAATTCTGTCTTTTGATCCTCTGATAGACCAGCATCCAAAATACATATTGCAACTTCAGAGCTCTCTTTAAATCTTTTTATAGAATCTATTAACTCATTTAATAAAGGGAAATAATTTGAATCAGCTAATGATACAATAACATTTTTTTTCATTACAAAATATCTTCGAGATCATCATCTTCATCTTTGTAATTCTGATCTTCGTTTTGTTTTTTTAATTTTTGATAATGAAAAAAACTGATTGGAAGCATACTTAGATATATGATTGCACTGATAGATATAACGTTAAATGGGTATATTAGAAGCAATCCAAAAAATAAAACTATTCCAAATAATAGAAAAATAGTTGCTTTTCTTTGAATTACGATTTTTTTAAATGAATAGCTTGGAAATTTACTGATTAGTAGGAGAGATGTTACAATAAAAAAAACTGGAACAACAATATCATAATTTATATTTATAAAATCGAAGCTTGTAAAACTAAAAATTAATGGAGTTAGAACTAAGATACCACCTGCTGGAGATGGAACCCCTTCAAAAAAATTATCTCTCCAAGAAGGTGCTTGACCTGTATTTACATTGAAACGAGCTAAACGTAATGCAACACAAATTACATATATTAAACATAACAACCATCCAAACCTTCCAAGTGTATTTAGTTTCCAGAAATACATAATAAATGCTGGGGCTACTCCAAAACTTATCATATCCGTAAGAGAGTCTAGTTCTTTACCAACTTTTGATGTCCCTTTAATTAGTCTAGCTATTCTTCCATCTAACCCATCAATAAGAGCAGCAAATATAATTGCAATAATTGCAAATTCAAATTTTCAATCCAATGCAAATCTGATTGATGATAAACCTATACAAACTCCAATAAGAGTTAGCATGTTAGGTAAAATCACTCTTGCGTTAGTTTTTTTATCTGTAACAATTTTTAAATTGTTTTTTGGCTGTTCCATAAATTAATTTTTAGCTAGCAGTGTTTCTCCTGAAATTGCTGTTTGACCAACTTTTACTAGTGGTTCATAATTTTCATAATAAACGTCTGCTCTACTCCCAAATCTAATCATCCCAATTCTATCACCTTGATTTAATTCCTGACTTTTATTTGTTTCACAAACTATTCTTCTTGCAACTAATCCTGCAATTTGAACAACTACAATATCATTCCCATGCTTATCTTTAATTTTATAATAATTTCTCTCGTTGTCTTCGCTTGCTTTATCTAAAGATGCATTTAAAAACTTTCCTGGTTTATATAAAATATCTTCAACAATACCTGAGCATGGTGTTCTGTTTACATGACAATCAAAGACATTCATAAAAATACTTATTTTTTTAAATTTTTTATTTTCTAGTCCAAGTTCTTTTGGACCATCTACCTCTTCAACTTTAATCACTTCTCCATCAGCAGGACTTACCAAGTAGCTATCATCTCCTATAATTGTTCTCTCTGGATCTCTAAAAAAATAATAGACCCAGACACTTAGTAAAATTCCTAGTAATCCTAAAAAATTATTAATAATTAGAAAAATGATAGTTACGAATACAGCTATGACTATAAACTTGTATCCTTCAGTGTGAATCTTTGGAAATATCTTACTAAACATATTCTTCTATTTGCTAATTTTCGATTAATATGTATATAAAACGATCAAATTCAATTAATAAGATAATTTTTATTTAATGAGCAAAATCAAGGTAAATAACCCGGTAGTAGAGCTGGATGGCGATGAAATGACACGAATTATATGGGAGTTCATCAAAAACAAATTAATCCTTCCATATTTAGATCTTGGAATTGAATACTACGATTTAGGGATGAAAAGCAGAGATAATACGGACGATCAGATCACAATAGACTCTGCGAATGCTATTAAAAAAATTGGTGTTGGCATAAAGTGTGCAACGATTACCCCTGATGAAGCAAGAGTAGAAGAATTTGATTTAAAAAAAATGTGGAGGTCTCCAAACGGAACCATAAGAAATATAATTGGAGGAACAGTATTTAGAGAACCAATTATTTGTAAAAATATTCCAAAACTTGTTCCTTCTTGGACAGATCCAGTAATTATTGGAAGACATGCATTTGGTGATCAATACAGAGCAACAGATTTTAAAGTTCCTGGAAAAGGAAAAATGGAAGTAAAGTGGACATCAGAGAATGGAAAAAAAGAAATTAAATATGAAGTATTTAATTTTACAGGTCCTGGTGTGGCTTTATCAATGTATAATTTAGATAAGTCTATTGAAGACTTTGCAAGATCTTGTTTCAGTTATGGGTTAATTAAAAAATGGCCTGTTTACATGTCTACCAAAAATACAATTCTAAAGCAATACGATGGAAGATTTAAAGATATTTTCCAAGAAATTTTTGACAAAGAATACAAAAGTGAATTTGAAAAAAATAATTTGACTTACGAACATAGATTAATTGATGATATGGTTGCATGTGCAATGAAGTGGAGCGGTAAATATATTTGGGCTTGTAAAAATTACGATGGTGACGTTCAGTCAGATACTATGGCTCAAGGTTATGGGTCTTTAGGATTAATGACAAGTACATTGTTAACGCCAGATGGAAAAATAATGGAGGCAGAGGCTGCGCACGGAACAGTAACTAGACATTATAGAATGCATCAACAAGGAAAAGAAACTTCAACCAACCCTATCGCATCAATTTTTGCTTGGACAAGAGGATTAGGTCACAGAGGTAAGTTAGATAATAATGATGTACTAATTAAATTTGCACAAACTTTAGAAAAAGTTTGTATTGAATGTGTAGAAAGTGGATCAATGACAAAAGATTTAGCAATTCTTATTGGTCCTGATAGCAAGTATTTAACTACCAATCAGTTTTTAGATGAAATTGACGGTAATTTAAAAAAGAAATTAAATTAAACTCTTAAGCTTTTCAAAAGCTTCTTCAATTTTTGATTGATCCTGTCCACCAGCTTGAGCAAAGTCTTTTCTTCCTCCGCCGCCTTTGCCACCAATTATTTCAGATCCAACTTTAACAAATTTTACTGCATCAAACTTGCTGGTTAAATTATCTGTTACTCCAACTGCTAACCCAACCTTGTCATCTTTATTAGCAAATACAACAACAATACCTTCGCCTAAATCTTTTTTACCTTTATCTACAAGTTTTCTTAATTCTTTTGTAGGTAATCCATCTATTTTTTGAAGTCTTAACTTAACTCCATTAATTTCTTCATCTTTAATAATATTTTTAGATTTATCCTCTAAAATTGCATTTACTGAAATAGTTTCTAATTGTTTAGTTAAATTTTTAATTAAAGTTTTTTGATCATCTTCATCTAAACTTGGTTTTCCACCCAATTTAATAATTTGCTGACTTAAATCTTTAATTGTCTCTTCATCTTTTTCTGCAGATAGATTTGATAATTTCTCTTTATTTTTTAAATATTCCTCCAATTGTTTATCTCTTAATGCCTCAATTCTTCTAATCCCTGCAGCAATTGAGGACTGGCTGATAATCTTAAATTTACCAATATCACCAGTGTTTTTAACGTGTGTTCCGCCACATAATTCAGTAGAAAAATACTTACCATCCTCATCTCCCATTGAGAGAACTCTTACTTCATCCCCGTATTTTTCCCCAAATAATGCTAAAGCACCATTTTCAACTGCCTCATCAGGTGTCATTAATCTAGTTTTTACATCAGATTTTTTAGAGACCATTTTGTTTACAAAGTCTTCTATTTTATCGATTTCTTCACTCAAAATTGGCTTCATATGACTGAAATCAAATCTTAATCTACTTGGCTCTACTAAAGATCCTTTTTGAGTTACATGAGTGCCCAGAACTCTTCGTAAAGACTCGTGCAATAAATGGGTTGCTGAATGATACGCACGAGTATTATCTCTTCTTTCAACATCAATTTTTAACTCTACACTTTCCTGAAGTTTAATAGATCCACTCTTTACCTTTCCGTAATGAACAAACAAATCACCTAATTTTTTTTGAACATCAGTTACTTCAAATTTAAAATCATTTGAAACTATTTCACCAGTATCACCAACCTGACCTCCAGACTCACCATAGAAAGGAGTTTGATTTACTATAATCATTCCCTCATCATTTTCTTTTAACTGATCTACTTCTTTGTTATTTTTTAAAAGAGAAAACACGACACCTTCAGCTTGATTAGTTTCGTATCCTAAAAATTCAGTTGGCTCAATTTTATCTTTTATCCCAAACCAAATATCTTCAACTGCTGCATCACCAGAACCTTTCCAGTTTTTCTTAGCAAGTTCTCTACTTTCTTTCATCAAAGATTTAAATTTTTCAGTATCAATTGACATTGATTTGTTCCTTAAAATATCTTCAGTAAGATCTAATGGAAAACCATAGGTATCATATAATTTAAAAGCTACATCACCTGGCAATACTTTATCTATTTTAGATATTTCATCATTTAAAATTTTTATTCCTCTATCTAATAGCACTAAGAATTTTTCTTCTTCCATTTTTAAAGTTTCTTTAATTAAAGATTCAGCTCTAACTAATTCTGGATAGTTTCCAGACATTTCATTTTTAAGAGTATCAAACAAATTAAAAAAAACTGGTTCCTTTGATCCAAGTAAATGAGAGTGTCTCATCCCTCTTCTCATAATTCTTCGAAGAACATATCCTCTTCCTTCATTAGAAGGTAAAACTCCCTCAGCAATTAAAAATGAACTTGCTCTTAAGTGATCAGCAATAACTCTAAAACTTGAAAGATTAGATTTATCTGATTTAACTTTTGTAATTTCAGATGCAGAGCTAATTATTTTTTTGAAATGATCTGTTTCATAGTTATCATGAGTTCCTTGTAGTAAAGCTGCGATTCTCTCTAATCCCATTCCAGTATCAACTGACGGTTTTGGAAGATTAATTCTTTTATCTTTAGTAACTTGTTCAAACTGCATAAAGACCAAGTTCCAAATTTCTATAAACCTATCTCCATCTTCATCTTTAGACCCTGGTAAACCTCCTGGTAAATGATCTCCGTGATCAAAAAAGATTTCTGAGCAAGGGCCACATGGACCTGTCTCACCCATTGACCAAAAATTATCAGAAGTTGCTATTCTTATAATCCTATCATCGCTAAAACCCGCTATTTTCTTCCAAAAATTAAAGGCTTCATCATCTTCATGAAATACAGTTACATAAAGTCTGTCTTTATCTATTCCAAAATCTTTGGTTATTAAATCCCATGCATAATGAATTGCTTGCTCTTTAAAATAATCACCAAAAGAAAAATTTCCTAGCATTTCAAAAAATGTGTGATGACGAGGCGTGTATCCAACATTCTCTAAATCGTTATGTTTACCACCTGCCCTTACACATTTTTGTGATGTGGTTGCTCTTACATAATCTCTTTTTTCTAATCCTGTGAAAACATTCTTAAACTGGACCATTCCAGAATTGGCAAACATTAATGTAGGATCATTATTTGGAACTAAATTACTAGATTCCACAATCTTATGATCGTTCTTTTCAAAATACTTTAAGAAAGTATTTCTTATTTCATTGAGTGTTTTGTCTGCCATATTTTTAAAATACAGCTTTTTTATTCTATGTCTAGATATCGAAGGGAAAAAAGGCGCTTAAATTAAGCGCCTTTTATTAATAAAGATGACCTATTAATTCTTTTTAGATGGAGGGGTAGCTTCTGCTTTTTCAGCTTCTTCTTTTTCAGCTACTTTCTTTTCTTTCTCCAATTTTTCAGGATCGATTGGATTTCCCTCTATTTTCTTCGAAATCACACCTGCTTTTTCTCTAATTGCCATTTCAATTTCTGCAGCAACTTTAGGATTTTGAGCTAGATAAGTCTTAGCATTCTCTCTACCTTGACCAATCTTCTCACCTTTATAAGCATACCATGCACCTGATTTTTCAATTATATCTGCTTTAGAACCAAGATCGACTAGTTCGCCCATCTTGCTAATTCCTCTTCCATACATCAAGTCAAACTCAACTACTTTAAATGGAGGTGCTACTTTATTCTTAACTACCTTCACTCTTGTAGAGTTACCAATAATTTCGTCTTTATCTTTGATTGCACCAATTCTTCTAATATCCATTCTTACAGATGAGTAAAACTTAAGTGCATTACCGCCTGATGTTGTCTCTGGACTTCCAAACATAACTCCAATTTTCATTCTGATTTGGTTGATGAAAATCATCATTGTATTTGTATTTGATATTGAACCAGTTAATTTTCTTAAAGCCTGACTCATTAATCTTGATTGAAGACCAACATGATGGTCTCCCATCTCTCCTTCGATTTCAGCTTTTGGAGTTAAAGCTGCAACTGAGTCAATAACTATTACTGAAATAGAGCCTGATTTTACTAGTGTATCAGCGATTTCTAATGCTTGCTCACCAGTATCTGGCTGCGAAATTAAAAGTTCTTCAGTGTTTACACCTAATTTTTTTGCGTAAACCGGATCTAATGCGTGTTCTGCATCAACGAATGCACAAATTCCACCTGATTTTTGAGCTTCAGCAACAACTTGTAATGCTAATGTTGTTTTTCCAGATGACTCTGGTCCGTAAACTTCAATAATTCTTCCTTTTGGTAATCCACCGATACCTAAAGCTAAATCAAGACTTAAAGAACCTGTTGAAACAGACTCGATATCCATCGCTCTCTTTTCACCAAGCTTCATTACAGAGCCTTTCCCAAAATTATCTGTAATTTGAGCTATCGCAGCGTCTAACGCTTTGTTCTTTTCTTTAACATCCATTTCTTGATCTTTAGTAGATTTAACTACTTTTAGGTTATTTTTCGTCATTTTTTGCCTCTTTTTTTAAATTTTTTAACACTCGAATCATGAAATAAATGTACACATTTTGTTCTCATTAGCAATATATTTATTTTTTGGCCTTAAAAATCAAATAATTACTTAAGTTTTAGATATTGGCTGTTTAACAAACCTACTGCCTTAAGCAGATTGTATTGGGCCATAAGATAATTTTTCTCAGAACTTGCTAAAGAAATTTGAGCAGAAAGCAATAAAGCATTTGATTGAATAACATCTAAAGTAGTTCTCGAACCTCTTTCATATTCTGCAGCAATTCCTTCGTTAGCTATTTCAGCTGCATTTACTTGAGCTCTAACTGAATTTAAAAAACTTTTGGAAGAATCTAGACTAGACCATGCACTTGCAACATTTGTTTCATTTGTTCTTACAGCATCATCTAACAATAGTCTTTTTCGAGTAGTTAAATTTGAATTTTTAGAAATTTTTGATCTTTTTTTTCCACCTGAATAAAAAGGCCAATTAACTGTTGCCTTTAATACATCTTTTTCTCTTTCGTCATAAGTAGAACTTAGATCATCAGTATAAGATCTTTCTAAAGATAAAGATGCTGTTGGTTTCAAGTCTGCCTCTGAAATTGCTAATTCTTTTTCAGCCTTAGCTAAATCAAATTTTGCTATTTGGATATCAGGGTTATTTTGTTTTGAAAGATTAATTGCCTCATTTAAAGTTTTTGGAATACTAACAATCGCATTTGAATTTTTTTGTAATTGATTTGGATCACTGATTTTTCCAATAATATTTTCGTAATTTAGTTTACTGATTAACAAGTCACTTTTAGCTTTAGCAAATTGCGCTTGAGCACCTGCAAGTGATGACTCTGATTGTGCTAAATCAGTATTTGTAATTTGACCTCTGTCTCTTCTAATTTTATCATTTTCAACTTGTCTAATTAAAAGATTTAAATTTTTAGCGTTAATATCTAGTGTCTCTCTAGCTAGAATTAAATTTGTAAATGCATCAATTGCTTTATGTAAAATTTCTTGTTCTTTTTTTATTAATTGTGCTTTTGCTAAATCTAAAGCAGTAATATTTTTTTCAAGAGTTAATTCTCTACCAAAATCTAATAATGTTTGTTCTAATTTAATTGAGGTAGTAAATGGATCTACATCGTTTATACTTGCATTTCCTCCACTTTGATTAGTTAGTTTATTTGTATCTTCAATACTTTTTGTTCCACTTAAAGTTAATGAAGGTTTATAATCAGCTTTTGCAATATTAACATCTTCTTCCGAAGCTTTAATATTTTTTCTTTCTGCATTTAATTGAATATTATTTTTATATGTTAGATTTAATGCATCAAGAAGCGTAACTGCGAAAGCATTACAAAAATAAAATATTGATGCGATTATTATTATAAATATTTTTTTCATTTCGATTTATATACAGCAGTTTTAATTTGATGGTTACTGTTTAAATTTAAAATTATAGAGGCGTATTTGGGCATATTTTTGAACATGTTTTGAGTTATTCTTTGGTAAGTTTGCATAAAATTTATTACGTCCCCTTTGGTCATTATTTTATGACCACCTTTTTTCTTTGTTTTTAACCATAGTTTGTGTTCCTGCTTTAATCTCCACTTTTGTAGTAAATTAAAGTTTTTTGCTTTTAAGTAAATCATACAATTTAACTGAGAATATAGCTTTTTATATTTAGTTTTTAATTGTTGATTAACATATTTTCTCCAAACCAGTTTATTATCATTTGCCTTTTCCATAGAGTTTATAGATTTTTTTAATGTCTTGTTAGTTTCTGCTTTCGCCCCAACACACCATCCTTCAAAAATAATAACATCAGGTCTTTTATTAATTGTATTCCATTTGTTTTTAGGAAATCTGTCATCAATTGCTTTATTAAAATTTGGTAACTTCATATTTTTAAATTTTTTTGCTTTAGATTTTTTAAAGAAATTTAACATCATACTGATATCATGAGTTCCAGGAACTCCTCTAGTAAGCAACATAGGGTGTACTTTTTTTGATAAAGCAATTCTTTCTTTTCTAGTTTTATAAAAATCATCAATAGAAATTTTGAATACTTTTAATTTAAAATACTTTTCTAATATTATCTTTATTATTGAACTTATTGTTGTTTTGCCTGTTCCTTGTCCTCCAGCTAACCCAACAAAATAAGGTTTTTTGTTATCAGCTTTTTTTGCAATCCAAAAACATATAGGAATTAAAAAATTCTTAATCATCCCTTCTTTATTACCAAACTTTTCAGTTGATGTTTCTTGTGATTTAATAAATTTAAAACAATCTTTTTTAACTTTCTTAAAACACTCTTCAGATAATTTCATTGAACTTTTACTTTTCTTGATCCATTGGATGGTTAAGACCATCAAAGAAAGCTACTTCCTTTAAATCCTCTACTTTAACCTCGTCTACGCATCCCATATTAAATCCAGTCATAGCAGGTGCACTTCTTGGATTGTGATGAGTATAAATTCCACATTCAGTACAAAAGTAATGATTAGCAACTTTAGTATGGTACTGATAAAGTTTTAATTTATCTTCTCCTTTAGTAACTCTAAAATCTTCATTTTTAACCATTCCCATTGTTGCATTTTTTCTTTTACAAATAGAACAATTGCATCTTACAATTTTTGCTAATTCATTAACTGTAGCATTAATTTCTGCTTCAACAGCTCCACAATGACAATTTAATTTCATATATCTCCTTTTTTATTTTAAAATACTTTTAGCTGCAATCTTATTTCCATCTAAATCACGAATATATCCATAATAATTTCCATCTTTTCTAACTCCTGGAGCCCCCTCATCTGTTGCTCCTTTAGAGATTGCAATCTCGTAAAACTTTTCTACTGCTTCTTTATTATCTGCTAATAAAGTTATTTGAGTTCCGTTGCCAAATGTTGCATCTTTTCCATTTACAGGGTGTGTTACATAAAATTGAACTTTCTCTGTATCACTTGAATGAGCGTAACCAAGATATTTTTGTGTTTTCAAAACTCTTTTTAATTTCAAAGGTTCAAAGACAGCATCATAAAAATCACCTGATTTTTCATGATCATCAGAACCAACCATCACAAAGTCTAAAATATTCATAATTTATTTTTACTTATTTGTTATATGTCTCGTAAACTTTTTCTCTTTCACTTTTGTTCATTCCCTTGGTTTCTTCTATAAACTTATTTCTTAATTCTCTTGTTTTTAATATGAAAAAACAAACAGTGTCTTTGCTATGGTAAACTGCTTTTAATTCATCATCTATTTCGTTTAACTCTTCTGGAATATCAGCTTTAATACAAATCATAATTTTTCTTTTTAAATTACTTTAAGACTACTTATTGTAAAAGTTATCCACATGTCCACCAAATGTTGTTTTCGATGTTCACGTTTTGATTCACTTTTGATTCAATTACGGACTCAAAATACAACCTCTTGAGTGTATTGTATAAATGGTTTATAAAGTAGAACAAAACAAGAACATGAAACTAACAATCCCTTATTATCTACATAAAGCAGGCGCTGGTTTTCCTTCTCCTGCTACTGATTACATCGAAGAAGATATTGATCTGAACATGCATTTAATAAGAAATGTTCCAGCAACTTTCATCATCAGAGTTCAAGGAAAATCCATGGTCGATGTTGGGATTAATGATGGTGACTTATTGGTGGTTGATAAAAGTTTAAAACCAAAAAACTTTTCAACAGTGATTGCTAATGTTCATGACGAACTTGTAGTTAAAACTTTGGTTCAAGAAAGAGATAAAAAATTTTTAACTTCTGGATCTAAAGAATTTGCTGACAGAATTTTAATTAACGAAGAACAAGATATTTTTATTTGGGGGGTTGTTACTTATGTCATCCATTCAACGTACTAAAAAAATAGCATTAATTGATTGTAATTCTTTTTACGTTTCCTGTGAGCGATTATTTAATCCAAAAATAAGAAGAAAGCCTGTTGTTGTTTTATCGAATAATGATGGCTGTATTATTTCAAGATCAAATGAAGCAAAAGCTTTAGGTATTAAAATGGGAGAACCTTACTTTAAAGCAAAAGATATTATTCTTAAAAACAAAGTTGAAGTTTTCTCATCAAACTATTCTTTATATGGAGATTTATCAAGAAGAGTGATGCGAACTCTTAAAAGATTTAATTCAGAAATAGAAGTTTATTCTATTGATGAAGCATTTTTAGATCTATCAAACTTTCCTGATAGTGAAGTAGAGGAAGTTGGAAAAGAAATTAGGGAAACAGTTTTACAATGGACAGGTATTCCAACCAGCATTGGAATAGCAAATACAAAAACTTTAAGTAAAGTTGCAAATCATATTGCAAAGAAAAAACAATCTGGGGTGACAAGTTTAATTGGCATTGAAACCTTAGATCCTATTTTAGAAAAAGTTGAAATTAATGATGTCTGGGGTGTTGGAAGACAATTAACTAAGTTTTATCAAAAGCATGGAATTTACAATGCTAAACAATTAAAAAATAAATCTAATACCTGGATCAAGAAAAGTTCAAATGTTCTAAGTTCAAGAACTGCAATGGAGCTTAGAGGAGTTTCTTGTATTGGATTAGAGACAACTACTACTAAAAGAAAGAGCTGTGTAGTTTCAAGATCATTTGGAAAAAGAATTGAAACGTTCCAAGAATTAAAAGAAGCTGTTGCAAATTATTGTTTAAACGCATCTGAAAAAATTAGATCAGAATCTTTAGTTGCAAAAGCAATTACTGTATTTGTTAGAACAAGTCCTTTCCAGAGAAACTTTGGTTACTATTCAAATGCAAAGACAGTTGATTTTCCAATTGCAACAAACAATAGTATTGAAATAGTTAAGACAGCAGTTTCAATACTTGAAAATATATTTAAAAATGGTTACCGTTATCAAAAAGCAGGTGTGATGCTAACAGGATTATCGAATGCTAGTGATAAAACAAATTTATTTACTTCTGAAAAGGATGAAAAAATAAATAGCTTAATGAGATCAATTGATAATACTAATCACCGATATGGAAGATCTACTTTAAGTGTTGCTAGTGCTGGAGTTCATAAAAAATGGAACATGAGAAGGCAATATTCCTCTAAAATTGATACTGCTGACTTCTATAGTTTGCCAACTATTAGAGGTTGATTTATCTAGTTTTTTTAATAAAAAAGAAGCATGCAAAACCAAGAAATAGTCAAAATAATAGAAAACCTTAAAGGGCGAAGAGATTATGAGGAAAAAAGAGCCTCTAAATTAGGTTTTGCTTCTCTTTATGATTACTTTGAAGACAAAATTTCAAAGAAACAAAAAGCTATTGAAGACGAACAAAAAGAATTAGAAGCTGCAAAAGCTGAGGATCAACCAAAAGCTGCTAAAAAAAGCTGTAGTTGTTGTTAAAAATTTTTTTGATTTATTTTTTTATTAGTGAGCGAGCTATTTTCATCCAATTGAAATCTTTATAGATAGCCGTTGTTGTTACAATTCTTCCTGAACTAGAAATCTTTTTACAATATAGTCAAGTTAAACTAATATAAATTTATGGGTTTTTATCAGCCAGAACAATTACCTAAAATTATGATAGCTCCTAATGGAGCGAGACCTAAAAAAAAGGATCATATTGAGGTTCCTGTAACCATAGATGAGGTGGTAGAAACAGCAAAATTATGTTTTGATGAAGGGGCAGAAGGAATACATTTTCATCTAAGGGATGAAAAAGGTGATCATATACTAAGTTCAGAAATGTGTTTGAAAGCTTTAAATGATTTACAATTAAGTGTCCCTAAAATGCATCTACAAGTAACTACAGAAGCTGTTGGTAGGTACTCACCAAGTGAAATGAGAAAACTTGCATATGAGGTAACACCTCCAGGCATTTCTATAGGAATAAGAGAGATGATACCTTCAAGAAATCCAACTGAAGAAGATATAAAATTATATCAATCTCTAACCGACAATGGGACAAAAATTCAACACATATGTTATGAACCAGAAGATTTAGATTTACTTTCCGATGTACTAAATAAAGGAAAAATATCTAAAGTAGGAATATGGTGTTTATTTGTTATTGGTCACTACTCTGGAAAAATAAGTGATCCAAATAAAATTCCATTATTTTTAGATAAATTAAACAATAACAATTTAAATGCAGATTGGGCCGTTTGTGCTTTTGGCAAAGAAGAGATTGATTGTTTAAAAAAAGCCATAAGTTTAAATGGAAAAATTAGAATTGGGTTTGAAAATTCAATGCTAATGCCAAATGGTGAAATAGCTCCAAATAATCACACAAAAGTTAAGGCTGTTAAAGAGCTTTTAAATTTAAATTAATAATTTTAAATTTCTTTTTGTTATTAATTTAACATCTTTCAAGTTTTTAATTGATGCAAGAATAAATCTATCAGGTCTAATAATTAAACCTTCACAATTTGCATTTTCTAAATATCTTGAAAGCTTGGTATTACTTTTATTTCTATAAAAGTTAATTTTTTTTGACAATGATCGTTTGAATTTATTTGAAAGAACTAAAATTGGTTTTTTAGAAAATTTTATATCTAAATTTTTTCCATTATTTTTAAATTGTGGAAAAATGTTTCCTCTAAATTTATCTTTTGGCTTACCTAAACCACGTCCAAGCTTAGGTTTTATTGATTTCATACTTTTTGTACCTTTGCTATCTGCTGAAATATTATTAGTTATTGGTGATTTTCCTACTGCATTTACAAACTCTCCCATACGCATTGTAGTTTCAATATATTCTTTAACATTTGAAAATCTCTCTGTTTGGTAGGTTTTTAAAAGCTTTTCGTCATGTTTATTATTTAAACAATGTGAAATCTTCCATGCAAGATTTGAAACATCTCTGATACCAGCACACATTCCTTGACCCATAAATGGTGGCATCAAGTGGGCCGCATCTCCAGCTAAAAAAATTCTCCCTTTTTTCCAACTTTTAGCTAGTGCTGATTGAAATGTATATATTGTTTTTCTCTCCATTCGAGCTTCTTGCTTTTTAAGCCAAGGCTTTAAAAAATTCCAAATATACTTATCAGAAAGAATGGTTTCTATTTTTTCAGTTTTTTTAATTGCAAACTCCCATCTTCTTCTTTTACCTACATTTCTACAATAAGTAGCGGGTCTTGCAGGATTTGAATATTGAATAGTCCTGTCAGGTAAACTTTTCTTATTTTTATTTAATATTAAATCTATTACTGCCCATTTTTGAGTAAAACCAAGATTTTTCATTTTTGTTTTCATTTGTGATCTTGTTATTGAATTAGCTCCATCACAACCAATTAAATATTTTGATTTTATATTAAATAATTTTTTTGAATTAATGTCTTCAAATGTGATATCTACATCATTTTTATTATTCATAATTTTTTTGACATTAGAACTTTGTTTAATTTCAACCTTTTTGTAAGATTTTAGTTTCTTTCTCAGTTCTCTTTCTAAATCGGGTTGGTTAAATCTATAACTAGGATACCATCCATTTTCTGTAATTTCTCTTGGTCTTGGCCAATCTAAAATTACTCTATTTTTTTTATCAACAAACTTTGTTCCCTTATTAATTATTGTGTATTTTAAAAAAGTATTAGTTATACCAATTGTTTCAAACACCCTCATTACTTCATCATCAAAATGAACAGCTCTAGGTAATGGATAAAAACTTTTTTCCTTTTCCAAAACTAAAATTGAAAAACCATGTAGAGCTAATAAATTTGCTAAAGTGCCTCCTGTTGGACCAAAACCTACAATTACAACATCATACTTTTTCATTTACAAAATAATAATCCTGTTATTTTTTGTTTATAGTATTTGAATATAACCAAGGGCAATCAATAAAAAGTGGTGCTTGTTTTCCTTCTGAAGCGGTTTCTAATCTTTTGTTTCTAAATTTCATTCTTTCTTCATCTGGCAAATATAGTCTTTCATGACCCCAAAAACTTGGTCCCTCAAAAGTTTCAATAGGTTTCCATGTTTTTGGATCAATAATTCTTCCACCCCATCCATTTTCAATAAAAAAGCCTGATGGTGTTATTGAATAAAATGAAGTCATATAATCATTTGTGTGTCTGCCTAAAGTGTAAGCAATTTTATTATCTTCATATTGTAACAAATCATATCCTTGGCCAACATCATCAAGACTATTGTATTCTACCATAAAATGATGGAAGCCTGTTCTTCCTGATCCAAATAACGCTAAACTATGATGTCTCCCGTTAACATGAAAAAAACATAAAGATATAGGTGTGTGACTATAGTCACTTATTTTAAAACCTAAAACCTCTGTATAAAATGGTATCAAGTCATCAACTTTTTTTACATGTATGACAGCATGACCCATACCTAATGCGCCAGTTTTAAATCCAGAGATAGGACGACCTGGTTTAAATGGATCACTGTCATTCATTGGATTATAAACTAATTCAATTCTATTTCCTTGTGGATCATTAAAATAAATTAAATCTTCTACAAATCTCTGATCAGCAAATGAATTTTTTCCTTGGGTTACCTCAATTTTATTTTTTTCTAGCTTTGAGGCAAAAGATTGTAAATCGTCTTTATTTTCAACCTCCCAACCTAAAAACCCAAGATTATCTCCTTTATCACCAGTTATAGTTAAACGTTGTTTTTGATCGTCCATTCGAAAAGATAAAATACCTTTTCCTCTATCAACTAGTTGCATTCCTAAATTTTTTTGACTGTAATAAGACCAGTCTTCAAATTTATCTGAGTTTACTCCAATATAACTTAGAGCTTTTATAGCCATTTAAAATTCCTAAAATTAAATGAGCCCACATAAAGTGTGGGCTCATAAATAGTGTGCGTTATTTTAGCCTTCTACAGCTGTGATAATTTCTCTTGCTCTATTTAGAACAGCGTCACCATCAAGACCTTTTCCACTCATTTCTTTTAACCAATTTGACTCAATTGGTGCTAAGATTTTTTTGTATTCGGCAATAACATCATCTGATGCAATTATAATTTCATGGCCATCTCTTTTTGAGATTTCATTTTTCATAATCGCATTTTGATTATCAATTAAACCTGACGCCCAATCACCAAAAGCATGGCCACTATATTTATTTATGCAAGCCTGATCTCCTGCTGGTAAACTATTGAATTTATCTTCATTCATAATTAAACCAAATGTAGCGTTAGTGATATTAACTTCAGTATGATACTTGGTTACATCAAACAATCTGAATGAACCCACAGCAGTGTATGGAAATGGAGTTCCATCTACAACACCTTTGCTTAAAGCTTCAGAAGTTCCTGGAGCAGGTACTTTCACTCCCGTTGCACCCAAAGTTTTTAAAATTGTTCCAGCAATTTTACTTGGTACTCTCATCTTTTTACCTTTAAAATCTGCAGGTTTAACAACTTTAGTATCCTTCATATGAATTTGATATCCAGGATTAGAGTGAAGACCGATTACTTTAATTCCTGCCATTTCTTTGTCTAAATATCCCTCATTAAAAAGAGTGTTTAGAGCTGTAGTTCCAGCTTTAGACGTTCTTGTAAGAAACGGTAATTCAATTACTGAACTTAAAGGAAATTGACCTCCAATGTATCCTAAAACTGTCCATGAAATATCAGCAACACCTGATGTTACGATATCATATTGTTTAGGAGGACTTCCTAGTACTCCACCAGCATACATTTTTACATTTAATGTTCCCGAACATTGATTAACTTTTGTTGCCCAAGCTGCAAGAATTTTACTTGCAATAAATGCTTTTGGTGGTTCAAAAGTTGCCAACTTAAGCTCGGTTGCAGAAGATGCATTAACTATACTGAAAGAAAAAATTCCAATAATTAATCCAATTAATTTCTTTTTCATAAAATTATCCCCTTATTGTTTAAAATTATTCTAAAATAGTAACTTGAAATTTAGATTATTTCATCTTTTATTGTGTTAGATAAAACACCAATTTGGGTCACTTCTACCTCTACTTTATCGCCAGGTTTCATGAAAACTGGTGGGTTTCTTTTAAATCCAACACCTCCTGGTGTCCCTGTAACCAATACATCTCCAGCTCTCCATGCCATTGCTTTTGAAACATAAGAAATCAATATTGGTATATCAAAAATTAATTGGCTTAATTTAGCATTTTGCATCACTTCACCATTTAATCTAGTTTCAAGAGTAAGTTCTTTATAATCTTTGATATCTTCAGCAAGAACCATGTGTGGGCCAAAGCTTCCTGTCTTTTCAAAATTTTTTCCCATTCCAAATTGTCTTGTGTGTCTTTGCCAGTCTCTAATAGTACTTTCGTTATAACAAGAATAACCAACTATGTGTTTTAAGGCATCTTCTGGCTTTATATGTTTGCCACCTTCTCCCATTATTACAGCCATCTCACCCTCAAAATCTAAATTGTCAGAAGCAATCGGTCTTTGTATTGCTTGTAAATGTGCAGTTTGACTTTCTGGGAAACGATGAAAAATTACAGGATTTTCCTCAACAGTTCTATTTGTTTCCTTAACATGTTCACTATAATTCAAGCCTACACAAATGATTTTTCCAGGATTTGGTATTAATGGTAAATATTCAATATCATTAACGCTTAAATTACCAGGGTTTGCAGAAGCATATTTTTTTGCTTCTGAGATACCTTTTTTGAAAATTAGATCTTTTAAAGAAGTTGCTCCTAAAATTTTTCCTGTGAGATCTGTTATAAGATCATTATCTAAAATACCAAATTTATGTTCATTGTTATGCGAATAAGAAATAAACTTCATAAATAATACTTTCTGTTTTAAAACAACCTTATATGCTAATGTTTCATATATTTGAAGATAGTTTTTTAAAATATGAATAAAATATTTGATTACTCAGCAATTGCCTCTGGATTGATACTTTTACTTTTATCTGTATTAACTTTTTGTGACGTATTTGGTCGAAGATTTTTAAACTCTCCTGTTACAGGAACAATCGAATTAGTTGAAATTGGTATGGCTTTAGTTGCTTTCTTAGCAATGCCCAGAGCTTTTTTTTTAAATGCAAATGTATCTGCAGATTTTATTAATAATTTAAATTTAGGAATATTTAAAACTTGGCTCATAATTTTTAAATTTTTTTTAATGATAATCATTATGTCTTTAATGGCATATGCAACGACAAAAACATCACTGAAATTTATGACAAATGAAAGAGTTACGATTGATTTAGAATTATATTTTTATCCTTTTTATTTTATTTGTGCTTTTGGTATGTGGCTAAGTGTATTAGCTATTATTTTTTGGTTTATTAAAGAATTATCTCAAACAAAGACTACAAAGGAAAATATTTAATGGAAATGGGTCCAATCATTAATGGAGGTATAGCTTTTGCTGCAGTCTTAATACTTATGGTTTTAAATATCCCAATTGGGATTGCAATGTTACTTGTTGGATTCACTGGATTTGCATTAATATCAGGTTTTGATCCTGCTATTTTTGTTTTAGGAACTGCACCTTTTGATGCAGTATCAAAATATACTTTATCAGTACTTCCGCTTTTTGTTTTGATGGGAAATCTTGCAAACAGTGCAAACTTATCTAGAAATTTATATGATGCTGCTTATGCGGTTGTTGGTCACTACAAAGGTGGTTTGGCAATGTCAACTGTTGGAGCTTGTGCAGGTTTTGGAATGATTTGTGGATCTTCTATTGCAACCGCAGCAACAATGTCTCAAATGGCAGGACCAGAAATGAAAAGACATGGTTATAGTGATGCTTTAATAAGCGGATCAATCGCATCCGGAGGAACTCTTGGAATTATAATCCCTCCAAGTGTTATTTTAGTCATTTATGCATATTTAACAGAGCAATCAGTTCAAGAACTATTCTTTGCAGCATTAATTCCAGGACTTATAGCTGTAATTTTATACATGATAGCGATAAGGGTTTATCTCATAGTCTATCCATCACAAGGAGGTTATGGAAAAAAAATGCCTCTTAACGAGAGAATTTCTGCAATTTCAAAAGTATTTCCAATTTTTTTGATCTTTACAATTATAATGGGTGGTCTTTACTTGGGTTTCTTCACCGCCACAGAAAGTGCTGCCGTTGGAGTAATTTTAGTTTTAATTTTTATTTTTGCTAGAGGGCAACTAACTTTAAATTTATTAAAAGATGCATTATGGACAACAATTAAAACTGTTGGTTCTTTATATTTAATTGTAATTGGCGCAAGTATATTCAATTATTTAATTACAGTAACACAACTTCCTTTTGCAGTTGTTGATTTTATAAATTATTTAGAACTAACACCATTGGGAATTATTTTAGTCATATGTGTAATCTATCTTGTGCTTGGAACTGTAATGGACTCTTTAGCAATGTTATTTTTGACAATTCCAGTTTTTTTTCCAGTTATTGTTGATGCAGGTATAGATCCTGTTTGGTTTGGTATTTTTGCTGTAATAGTAGTTGAGTTTGGATTGGTCTCACCACCTGTTGGAATGAATTTGTTTGTAATTAAAGGAGTGATGCAAAACACACCTCTTCAAACTATTTGGTTTGGAACAATTCCTTTTTTACTAACCGATGTAATTAGAGTTGCGCTTATTATTGCTTTTCCAGCGATATGTTTGTATTTACCAAGTTTAATGGCATCTTCCTGATTACCAAACACCAATCATAATACCATCATCTTTGGTATAGTCTCTTTCTTTAGTTACAAACTCATCAGTAGCTGCAACTCTATTTTTTCTATCTATAATTCTTTTTAAAAGTAATTCTTTCATTTCTTCTCTTATCTTTGAATGTTTTTCAGATTTTCCCAAATCATTAAATTCGTCAGGATCATTTTTCAAATCAAACAGTTGCGGCTCAAATCCTTTGTAATAAATATACTTCCAATCATTATTCCTTATCATAAAAGCTCTAGCGTCTGATGCTCCTATGTTCAGAATTTTTCTAGCTTCATTAAATGCATAGTCTATTTCACTAAATACAAATTTCTTCCAATTCTTAGTGCTTTCCCCTTTTAATAATGGAATTAATGAATTTCCTTCTAATCTATGTTTGCTTACTGGACTTTCTACTGCATCCAAAAAAGTTGGTAACAAATCTATTGCCTCAATAAATCTTTTTTCCTTTATCCCTCTAGTTTTATTTGCATAATCACTTGGATCATAAATAATCATTGGAACTCTAACTGACTGCTCATGGAATAATTCTTTTTCTCCTAACCAATGGTCACCTTGGTAATCTCCATGATCTGAAGTAAATATGATCATAGTGTCATCCATATGACCAGCTTCCTCTATAAATTTAAATAACCTTCCTAAGTTATCATCAATTTGCTTAATCAATCCCATATATCCAGAAAGAACTGTGTTTCTCACTTCATCTTTTGAAAAAGTTTTAGAAATACTATTTTCCATAAACGCTTTGTAAACTGGGTGATCATTATTTCGTTCAGCATCATTTCTATGAACAGGATAAAATTCATTAGCAGAATACATATTATGATAAGGAGCTGGTGCCATATAAGGCCAATGAGGTTTGATATAAGATAAATGTAAAAACCATGGTTTATCTTTACTTTCCTCTATAAATTCCATTGCTCTATTAGTCATGAAAGCTGTTTCTGAATGTTCCTCTGGAATTCTTGCAGGTTTATTAGAATTTCTTAACCTCCAACCACTTAGTATTTCACCATTTTCTCCTTCAGCAGAATTTGCCCAGTCATTCCATGGATTAGGTCCATCATATCCAAGTTTATTTAACCACTCATTATAAGATAAAGTATTTTTTGAATTTTTAATTTGATTATTTGGATGAAGTCCATCATCTCTTTCATAAGGTTCAAATCCTGGTTCACTAACTATCAATCCAATTTCAGTATCTTTAGTAATACCAAGTCTACTCATGCCTTCTAAATCTGGTCTCATGTGTGTTTTACCAACTACTCCTGTTCTAATCCCAGATTGTCGTAGATAATCTCCAATAGTTAATTCTCCAATTGGAAGTGGCACCTGATTCCAAGTTGAGCCATGACTAAAAACTGTTCTACCAGTATAATAGGACGCTCTTGAAGGACCACACACTGGTGATTGAACAAATGCAGATTCAAACTGAACTCCTTTTTTTGCTAAACCATCAATATTTGGAGTTTTTAAATGAGGATGTCCATAACAGGATAAATAATCCCATCTTAACTGGTCAGCCATTATAAAAAGAATATTTCGAATTTTTTTCATAGTATTAATATTTTTCAATTCCAAGATATGCAAACTTTGAGTCTGTAGAAGGTATTGTGACAAACAATCTGTAAAAATTGTTATTTTTTTTAAAAAAACTAGAAGCTCGTTCACAACCATATAACCCAAAATTTTCTTGGTTAAATGATTTAGATGCTTGTTCAAAAGATTTGTTGTCTTGATTAAAATACATTGCACTTACTTGTTTTTTACAATCAATCCATGGATTAAACCAATCCTCTTTAAATCCATAAATATCATCTGTTCCATCTTTATTTATATCTGCAGTTTCAATTCTAAATGAACCATTGAGAGAAACTGGCATTACCTGATATTTTTCAAATGACTTGTCATTATTGTTTTTAAAAACATATAAAAACTCTTCAGTCTTACAATCTTTTCCACGATCAAATGGTTTTGAATTATCTCTTCGCTTACAAACTACATCTTTAGCAACACCAATACTATCTGTATTACCATCTTTGTTAAAATCTATAGCGGTAGAAATCCATGCTCGATCAGCCATTTTAAAAACTTTTTTATCTGATCCCTCTTCCCAATATCCAGGTTTGTCGTTTATATCTCCTGTCCATATTAGAAAGTTTGCTTTATCAGTTGGTTTTTCTTTAAATTGATAGCTATCAAGTTTTTCAAATTTTAATTTATTTTTTTTACTAGTTACGTTAGACCAACAAAAAGTTGTATTTCCCAAACCTGGGCAACTACCAAAAATAATTGCTCCCTTTTTTGATGGCAGAATATGATTAAATCCAATGTCTATAAAATTATTTGCTTTTTTAGCTTTTCGACATTTATTGGTTTTCATATCACAAATTTCAATAGCACCAGGTTTTTGGTCGCCATAGAAGTAATCAATAATTTCATAATATCCATCTTGATTAAAATCAAAATACATTAAATCATGAGAGAAGTGAGGTGATCCAAAACTTTTTAATTTATTTGAATTTAAATCAAAAATATAATTAACATCTTTCCAGCTGCTATTTCTGTTTCTCCCATCTTCACGATTTCCTAGATAAACTATTTCTTCATTTCCATCGCTATCAATATCCAAAACATTCATTCTTCTAGCGGTCAAAGGTAATGTTAAGTGATTAGATTTTAATTCTAAATTATCTGTTTTAAATAAATTATCTAAATTTTCTAAACTTATACTGACAAGATGCGAAAATGGTTGTTTGTCAGATTGTTTTCCCCACTCAACTATATTATTCCAAGTATGAGCAATAATTTTATTTCCATCTTTATTATTAATATATTCTAATAATTGAGGAGAGTTCCAAGTATTAATTGAATAATCGTGTGATTTTACCTCATAATGATTTTCTAGCTTCTGAATAATTAAACAACTGTTTTCAGATTTAGTTCTTATAAATTCTGATTTAATTTGCTCACATCTAAAAGGCTTAAATGTAACATTTTCATTAATAACTTTTTCATCAGAATAAGCATTAAAATTCAACAACAATAGACATAAAAATAAAATTAATAAATTTTTTTTCATTTTTGACTTTCAATTTCTTTACAAGAATATCCTAGCTCTTGAAGTTTAAGTTTTTTGCATGACTTAGCATGTCGAATTTCATCATAATAAGCTATTTGAGTTAGATCTGGCCCAGGTGTTCTAGACATATATGATCTATATATACCAAAATGAAATTCTATTCTTTCACCCTTTTCTTGCGTTCTGCCTTTGTGGTGAAAAGTAAGTTTACCATTAATCCAAATTTTAAAAAAACCGTCTTTTTTGTGTGTCCATTTTGCATTAACTAAAATATCATGCCATTTTCCATACATTTCTGACTCGTCTATTAATTTTAATTGCTCGTTGTATCCAAGAATATAACTATCACGATCAATCCAATAACCTCCTCCATTAAAGTGAGATTGATTTTCGAAAGCAAAAGCGGGGGGATTATCAGCATCATTATGAAATTGAGCTAACATTGTTTTAGCAGGATAAATTATTTTATAATCTTCTGGTAGATATAATGACCAAGCTGTCCATGTAGTTTTTTTATTAACGCAACATATTTTCAGCTCAACTCTTTCTCTGTCATTTCTGGAATCCCAACCCCATCCATTGCCATCTCTAACTTCAAATCTTAATGACTGATTTCCAAATCTAACAGGATGATTATCAGATTTACTAACAATTTTAACTATATGCTCTCTTTTTGATTTATCTGATTTAAGTATTGCTTTATTGTCAATATGCCATTCGTTCCATGAATCATATTCTTTAACTTTATTAAAACCCTGGGCTATATCTTTATTTTTTTTAATTTCTTTAAGGACTTCTTCTACACTTGCAAAACTACTTCCACCTAACAACAAGCCAAGAAACAGAATCGATAGAAGTTTTTTCATAGTCCTTAATTAGCAAATCCTGTTCAAAGTGTCTAATGACTACTCTATATTATTTAAAACTCTAAAGTTTTTGAAGAACCATCGCTATAAGTGAACTCTACTTTTTTTTCTGAAATACTTTTTATTGATGTAAAACCATCATATTCAGCAATAAATTCATTTAACTTTTTTCTACTTTTTTTGCTCATTTTTGCGCCTGGTGCATTCACGCCAACATCAATAATTACTTCTGCCCCATTTAAAAAAGCATTTACCCAAGCTTTCACGGGAGGACCACAAGTCATTGCTTCTGTTAACCAAATAGGTTTATCAACATCCACACTTTTTAATAATTCAGCAAATTCATCTACCCAAAGCTCTTTATCACATTGTCCATCTGGACCACTTATGTGATGAATATTTGCTATATCAAAATAATCTTTTATTTCTGGTAATACTGATTTCCAATATTTTTTATTTTTAGGAAACATTCCTGCAGCACCAGCCATAACAATAACGGCATCTGGTTGCTTTTCTTTAATTACTTTTGATGAAAAATTAAAGATTTCAATAAAATCTTCCTTACTTCCTTTAAAGAACATTTTAAATTCTGGTTCATTCATTACATCCCAATATTTTATTGGTTTAGTTAATCCGGGCATATCATTGGAGCCATCACCATCATAACGATCCACTAATTTTACAAGAAAATTTTTATAATCATCCATAGAGCATGGTTTGCTTAAATATTTTGTAAAACGTTTGCCAAAAGCACTTTTTGCTTTTTTTCTTTTACAAGATTTTTGCTCCCAGTCTGCGTGAGGCCAGATAGTTGCGAGAATTGTTTGATTGTGCTCTTGAGCATAAACAACATATTGATCTACATCATCCCAAGTAAAATTTCCTTTATCTCTTTCAATATGATTCCAAATAAAAGGCCCTGGATGAGGTCTGACCCACTGACCATCTTTACCTCTCATTTTTTCATCACGCATTTCAGTTAACTCACCAAATCTAGATTCAGAATTTGCGATGTTTGTTAAAAATAAAAATGATAAAAAAATTGTTAATAATTTTTTCATTTACCTTTTTTGATTACTGAGTGCGCTATTTTCATCCAATTAAAATCTCTGTGAATAGCCATTGTTGTAACAATTCTTCCTGTATCAAAATCAATCATTAATGTTTGACCACCATAACCATCCATAACAAATATGTGTCTTTTCTTCATTCCAGATGGTTCTAAATGAAAAAAACCACCATACGATTTGGTATTTGTAAATGCATGTTTTTTATTACTGTAGTCATATTTTTTTTTAACTTTTCTCTCAAAAATAGATTTTAAATACTTTCCTTCACAAGTATCATTTTGCCAATCTTGCAACATGGCTCTTGCAACCCTCAAATAGTCATATCTGGTTGTTAAAAAGGTACTAGTTGTTGATTTATTATTATTAGATGATTCTTCACTCATTACTAAAATGGTTTCATGCTCAATACCAACTTTTTTTCTAAAAACATCATCTAATAAATTTTGAAAGTCATCCTCTCCAGCTTTGAAAATTAAATAATTCAAAATTAAATGTGGTAGTAAATTATTATAAGCCCATTTTTTTTTGGATTTTTTTGAGTCTTTTAATTCTTTATTCATTGCACTTGAAATTGTTCGGTTTGTTACAGAATATCTTGAGGATGAATTAGCAAATATATTACTTTTATCTTCTGAAGAAAAATACTTTTCATCTCCAGCTTGCATATTTATCAAATCTATAATTTTTTGATTATGATAAAGAGTATTTTTTAATATAGGCCAATCATTCAATTGTGCATCAATACTATCAACGTATCCTTTGCAAATAGCATGCCCTAAAATGTAAGAAGCAAAACTTTTTCCAACTGATTGAGAGTGGTATTTAGTTTCATTTGTAAATACTTTACCAAACTTGTCTTTGGGACTTATTTCATCTACAACAATTTTTCCATCTTCATAAAGTAAATAACTTAACAAAGCAGTTTTCTGCATTTGTTTTTTGATTATTTCATCATCTCTTAAATCAAATTTAAATTTGTATGGTTTGTCTGATGACTTAATTTCACTATACTTTGGATTATTGTTCCAATTACCATTAGTGTACTCCCAAAAATAATAAAGTAATGTTTCGTAGTTTGGCTTTTTAACTTTTTCAGGAATTTCAGATCTACCATTGTAGGTATTAATTTTATAATTAGGTATATATTTTTTGAATTGATCACAATTATTGTAATACCAATGCTGACTGAATTTTTTTAGGGATTTACATTTTCCTTCCCCTTGACCAATCTCAAATTTAACAAATTCAGTAAATTCATGTTTTACTAACCATTTATCAAATTGTTTTAAATGGTTTTCATTTGCTTGAGCTGAAAAACTTAAAAGTAGAGATAGAAAAATAATTAATATTTTTTTCATGAATTAAGCTTTAAAGAGCTTATCAGATAAATTTTGTAAATTCTCTCCCCAAAATACTTCTTTGGTAATTTTTTTAAAATCAACATCAAAGACAGTTGACATTGCTGAAGCATAAACTGCCCTTGAATCTATTGTAGAATTTAAGTCTCTTCCTTCAAATAATTCTTTTTTCTTTAATCCTGGCCAATCCGTATGAACTTGTGCTTTTTTAACAAGTCCTCCTGCCATTAAGATAGCTGAACCGTAACCATGCTCTGTTCCATTACTACTGTTCTGCTTAATTGTTCTTCCAAATTCTGTGAGTGTTAAAACCAAAGTATTATTGAATGCTTCTTCAGACATTGAAGATTTTAATGATCTAACAATGTTGTCATAATCTGATAGGCAATCTGCATGAGCGCCATCTGTTGCTCCTTGCGCAGCATGCGTGTCAAAACCATCCACCTCAAAGACTGCAACTTTAGGTCCATCTGGTTTTGATAACTCTGTACCAGCACTTGAAGCTAAAATCCAAGCATCATCTCTTGATCTATTGTTAAAATCTCTTGTTAAAATTATTTCAAGATTGTCACTTAATAATTTCTCATCGTGCTCTTTATAAGCTTGTTTTATCAATTCTAGAGTATCAGGATATGGCAAACTACGACCTACAGGAAAATAATTATTGTTCATTGGAACACCTCTAATTAATAGAGGCATAGGTAGAGCCAAAGCTAATCCTTGCCCTGTTAATCCAGCTGTTTTCATTCCTCTTCCAAGCCAACCTGTTTTTTCTTGGTAAGGTATTTTACCGCCCGACTCCATTAAATTTTGACCATCAAAATGTGATCTGCCTGTGTAAGGGATATTTGTTGCATGCACAGCTGCACTTAAATTTTGATCCCAAAGACTTTTGAATGTCTTTAATGCTGGGTGTAAGTCAAAATCTGAGGTTAATTTTAAAGTTCTATCAAGATTGATTTTACTTCTCAATTTCTCGAAATTTTTGTCACCCTTAACTGGAATAGCACATAAACCATCCATTCCACCACGTAACATGATTATTACTAAATTCTTTTTTGTTTTAGAATTTGCATAACTATGAGCACTGAAACCAGCAAAATATAATGAGGTTAAAGCTGTAGTTTTTAAAAAATCTCTTCTTGATATCTTCATGCTTTTAAAAACTCCGGATGGTTAAAAAGTAAAGTATGTTTTTCGACAGATCTATTTTTTTGATTTAAGTATTTCATTATTTTACTTGGGTTGTCAAAATTATTTTCAACCATATTCACATAATATTCTGCATTTTTATTGTTTTCCATTTTAGCAAAATTATAACTTGCTTTTGCATACACCAGCCTTCTAATTAATAATTCCGGAGAAATCCAATCAGCAGAATGATCTGACCAACCGTTTGGTTGTTTTGCTCTGTAAGGATGATGACCAATATTTTGTAATAGCCACTCAGGTTCTCTTTGTGAGTCAAATGGTCTTTGACCTAACTCATATTTATCCATCAGATCTGGTGAAGGTGGCCAATTTAAATCTGCAATTTTAGCAACTTGAATGAGCCAGTTCTCAGGTGTCTGAAATTTTTTATATTTGTCATTGTATTCAAAAGCTACTTTAATTGCTGCCTTGTGAATTTCAGGAATAAATCCGTCAGATTTTTTAAAGGCATCAATAATCGGCTGCTTCATCTCTTTTGTAGGTTCATCTGTAATTAAAAATCTACATAGTCTTTCCGCAACAAAATCTCTACAATTAGGATGATTAACTAAATCTTTAATTACAACGGCTAATGTTTTTTTGCCTTTTTTGTATTCTTTTCCTAAAACATTTTTTTTTCCAGGTTGATGAGTTTCAGAATTAAACCAAACATTTCCTGTTTCTAAACTTTTTTTACCATATTTATGTTCCCATCCTGTCATAATATAAGCTAACTGAATTACATCTTCCTGTGTATACCCTGCTTTTGGAGATACAGTGTGAAGCTCTAAAAGTTCTCTTGCATGATTTTCATTAATAGTTGCAGGTTCTTTCTTTCTTCTTCGCCATTCCTCTTTGGCTGAAGTACTTTTTGGACCAACGCTTTCACTATTATCCAAATGATGTATCATTGCCCAAGATGTAGTTACATCGTATACCATTTTTTCAAATGATTGATTTAAATTTGGTCTAATAATTTCTCTTTGATATGCACCCGTTGAATAATTTGCTAAAAAATCTTTTTCGCTGATAGCAAAAAAATTTCCCCAAAACATCCATAGTTTGGCTAAAACTGGACTACTACTATTTATTCCTTCATTATGTCTGATCGAAATTTCTAAAGACTCCCAAAACTTTTGTCCTGTTTTGTGTCTAAGTATATCTTTATGAGTTTTGTATAGTGTTTTATTATCTTTATACTTTTTTCTTAATACTTTTCTGTCACCATAAACCCAATCTCTATAATGTTTTCTTAATTCTTTTTCAGAATATATTTTACCTTTCCAAGATAATTCTGGCACATCATTTACTTGATCAAGAGCCCACTTCAAAGGATCAGAGGGAGCTTGCTCATTGGGTCCAATACCAAAAGCAACTTTTCTAAAAAAGTTTTTCATAAATTACTTTATGCTATCAATGTCGTGAATGTTTGTTAAGGAATTATTAAATTCTTCAATATTTTCTCTTAAAGCTAAACTAGAAATTGAATAAATCATTATTAGTAACAAAACTAATGGTAATGAAGTTATTACTGAAGCATAGCTTTTGATCAGTAATATATAAAAAATAATAAATAAAGCTGACCGAATAAGAACAGTTTTTCTAAAAACGCTTATAATTGCAAGTGAATGTTTCAATAAATTAAAAAAACTCATCTGAGAAGGGCCGAAATATCTCTTGCCTCTTATAGAAGGAGTTGAAATTAATTCTTTTTCAATTTTTTTTAAAGATCCAGAAAAACTATTCCATGTTGCTTTTTCATCTAAAAGTTTCTTTACTGTTGATTTTGATAAACAAGTAAAATTCCCAAATTTGATTGATTTTCCAGTAAAAGCTAAAGTTAATAACTTATGAAATTGATAGCATAATTGAAAAAATAAACCTTCAGATCTCTTAACTCTTTCACCTATAATAGACTTGCCTGATTGTTCTGAAAGTTGAATAAAATTTTTAATTTCTTCAGGTCTATCCTCTCCATCTCCATCCATTGGAATGACAAAATCAAACTCTTTTCTTTCAAAGATGTATTTTAAACCAGATGCAATACATCTTGCATGACCCCTATTCTCTTTCATATTAACTATCTCAATTGAATTGATATTCTCAATATTTGGATAGGTATCAACTATCTGTTGAGAAGAAGCATCATTTATAACAACTATTGATATTTCATGATTTAAATTCTTTATTTCATGGTTAATGTTTTCAATAAGTAATTTTAAAGACTCTCTGTCGTTATAAATTGGAATTAAAACTACGTATTTCATCTATCTTGAACCTACACAGACACTATCAAGACACATATAGTCTTTCAATTGATCAAGTTTTTCTCTTTCAACAAAACCTTCCCAAACTGGTCTTGATTTTAAATGATAAGATAAGTTTCCAGCATTCCACTCGTCACCTAAAACTACATTAATTGCTGAATTAAATTGTTGATCCCATGCATATTGAGTTTTCACTGCAATTTCTTTACCCATATAATCAGTTCTTTTATCGTCATTTGAGATTGAAACATAAGCGTAAAGCACTGGTGATAAAAAGAAAAAAAAAATAAATCCAATCACAAATGCTTGTAGTTTTTTTAAGTTAATTTGTGCTTGGAATAAATAAACAAATAGCGAACCAAAAAATAGATAAAAGGGTGTCATCCACATGGTTCTAATTTTTGAACCAGTAATTAACGATGTTAAAAGCATTAAAATAATTGGCAAAATATTAATGGCTATTAAAAAAAGTAAATTTTTATCTTTAAAGTTAATTTTAAAGCTAATTTTTTTTACTAATAACCAAATTAAAATAAAAAATGGAATTAATGTTCCTAGTTGTTTTAGCAAAAAGATTAATGGATATTTAATGTGATCTAATAAAATAGATTGTTCTAAGCCAGTTCTGGCTAATCCATATGTAATAGTAATAAAATCATTATTATATAGCCATATAAAATGTGGAACTAGAACTACCAAGAAAACTTCGATAGTGATGAGATATTTAAAATCAAACTTTCTCTTCTTTTTGAAAAAAATTAAATAAATAAATAAAAAATCGATGGATGCCAACAAATAAATAAATAAATATTTTGACAAGAATCCGAAAGCAGCAAACAAACCTACTAAAAAACAATCTAAAAACTTTATTTCTTTACCGTTATAAATTTTCCATGAATAATAAACTGTCAAAGACCAGAAAGGTAATTGACACACATTTACATTAAATTCTGGTGTAGTGAAATTGTAAAAATAAATTGCCTCGATTAATAATACAGAAATCAAACCTAATAATTTATTGTTAAATATTTCATTTGAAAATTTAAAAACATAATAAAAAGATATAATTACGAAAATTTGACTTAATAAATAATAAACCCAATCCTGAGGTCCAAAAATTTGATATAAAACTTCAGGAACAAAAGCACTCATCGGTGGATGTTTATTAAATCCCCAATCTAGATTACTTCCCCAAGCTAAAGCTTCGATTGTATCCAGTGGTAAATTGTGATTTGTAATTGATGGAATCAGAGTCCAAAAAATTAGATGAGCTGTAACAAAAATATAAAAAACATTATTGATATTTTTGTTATTAATGGTCATTTATAAATATTTATATCAATTAAGCTTGCTTGACACCCCTAATTTGCTGAATATACTGCGAGCGATTAAAATTACGCTATGCCAAAGACAGCTAAAGCAAAGAAAAAAGTATCAAAACCAAAAACTAAAGTTGTAAGTAAAGCAAAACCAACTACAGCTAAAGTTGCAACCAAGGGTCCTGTAAAAATTTCAAAAACTTATGTTCCAAAAGATACTGAAAAATATATGTGTGAAAAACATAAAGTTTATTTTAGAATTAGACTGACTGAATGGAAAAAAGAATTAATTAAAGCGAATAACGAGGCACTTTATAATGGTGGTATGGATGACAATAATATTTCTGCAGATATAGTTGATCAAGCAAACTCATATATTGATAGCAATGTAGAGATGAAAGCAATTAATAGACAAATTAAATTAATATCAGAAATTGACAAAGCGTTGAGAAGAATTAGAGAAGATACTTATGGTTATTGTTTGGATACAGCAGAGCCAATTGGATTAAAAAGATTAATGGCAAGACCTGTCGCTAAATATACTATTGCTGCACAAGAAAAGCATGAAAAAGAAGAAAAAGTTCATGCAGATGACTAAAAATGAAAAAGAAATCATCTAAGCAAAATTCAATCTCGTTCCTATTTGCTAAGAAATATATTTATTTTTACTATCCTTTTTTCTGGATTGTCTTGTTGATATATTTATTTTTGAAATGAATAAAAAGTTAATTTTAATAATTATTGTTATTGTAGCTATTGAATTTTCAGGTTATGGGATTCTTAGCACTCTTTATAGGTTATTTGGATAAATCTTTAAGGTTTAGGAATTTTGGCTTCCTTATCCATAAATGCATAACCTTTAATAACAGCTTCTCTGTCAGCTATTTCTAGATACCATCTAGATAAATTTTTATAATTTTTCAAACCAATATCATGCCATTCATGTCTTGCCATCCATGGCCACGTTGCAATATCAGCGATTGTGTAATCAGGTCCTGCAAGAAATTTTGACACCTTTAATCTTGCGTCTAATTCTCCATAAATTCTTTTAGTAATTTTAAAATATCTTTCCTCACCAAACTCACTTTTACCTGGATTGTAGTGATGGAACTGATGATGTTGACCAATCATAGGTCCTACTGTTCCCATTTGAGCCATCAACCATTGATTAATAACCAGTCTATCTTTTTCATTATAAAGTTTTCCACTTTTTTCACCTAAATATATTAAGATTGCACCAGACTCGAAGAGGCTTTTATTGTTTTCATGATCAATGATGACAGGAATTTTTCCAAAAGGACTTAGCTTTATGAATTCTGGTTTGAATTGTTCATCTTTACCAAGATCAACTTTGGTTACTTTATAGTTATAACCAATTTCTTCAAGCATGATGCTTATTTTCCATCCATTAGGAGTATTAGCAGAAAAAAGTTCTATCATTTTTTAATTCCAAGTCTTTCTTGTGCAGCCTTGGATGTTGTTGTGAATTCAAATCTTAATTTCTCATCTGGTTTTGCATATTTAAAACAACCTCTTGCAGCAAGTGCGCCTTCATGAAACCCAGAAAGAATTAATTTTAATTTTCCTGGATAAGAACAAATATCTCCGATTGCAAATATTCCATTTACATTGGTTTCGAAATTTTCTGTATTTACCTGAACAGTTTTTTTATCAATATTTAAACCCCAATCTAAAATAGGACCAAGTTGCATGATTAAACCAAAGAAACCTAATACATAATCAGATTTAATTTCTTTAATTTCACCTTCATCATGTTTAATTTTTACTGACTCAATGTTTTTATCTCCTAAGACTGAATCCAATTGAAATTTTGTGTATAAATTTAATTTCCCTTGATCATTAAGTTCTTTTACTTTTTGAACACTCGCTTCTACTCCGCTAAAACCATCTCTTCTATGAATTAAATTTACTTTAGAAGTATTGGATAGCTCAATAGCCCAATCTAATGCAGAGTCTCCTCCACCAAAAATTGAAATAGTTTTGTCTTTAAATATTGATTTATCTTTAATTGAATAAAATAAAGAATTACCCTCAAATTTTTCACACTCCTTAACTGGAAACTTTCTGGGTTCAAAAGAGCCAACACCACCAGCTATTACAATTGCTGCAACATCAAACTCTACTCCACCTGAAGTTTTAACATGCCATCGACTTTCATTTTTTTTTAATTCTTCTACTCTTTCATTTAAATGAAATTTGATATTGAAAGGTTTAATTTGTTGTAAAAGATTATTAGTTAATTCCTCCCCAGTACACTCTGGTACTGCTGGGATATCATAAATTGGTTTATCAGGATAAAGTTCGATACATTGGCCTCCTACTTTATCCAAATTATCAACTATCTCACAACTCAATCCTATAATTCCAAGTTGATGAGCGCAAAATAATCCTGTTGGCCCCGCTCCAATAATTAATACATCTGTTTTATTCATTTAACCTTGCTTTGACGGAATGTTTACTTCTAATCCATCTAACTCGTCTGAGACAATTAACTGACAACTCAACCTGCTATTATTTTTCGGTTCAAACGCCATATCAAGCATATCTTCTTCACCATCCTCTTTTGCTGGAAGCTTATCTAACCATTCCTCTTTGACATAAACATGGCAGGTAGCACAAGCCATTCCACCTCCACAATCTGCATCAATTCCTGGAATATCATTCTGCACAGCGCCTTCCATTACAGTTAAACCCTTTTGAACATCAACCGTATGAGTTTTGTTATCGTGTGTGTGGTAAGTTATTTTTGCCATGCGCTATATATAGTTTCTTATCTAAATAGGACAAGTATGTAAAATCATACTTATTATATTTTTTAAATATTTTGAGGTTCAGGTAGCTCTTTTTTTATAAAATAGCTTTTATCTTCTTTTTGCTTCATTAAAGCTGGAATAATTTCTTTATAAGCGTCTATTAATCCATCATTTGGCTTTGGTAATTGGTCTTTTATATGATCATGTAGCTTATCAAGATTATATGACGGAACTGTTGGAAACATATGATGACTTAAATGATATTCCATTTTCCAATATAAAAAACTCAGTATTGGATTTAAATACATTTCACGCGATGTAACTCTATGATCTTTTATATTTCTAGCTAAGCCCGCATGCTGAGTAAATGCAACAAGTTTATGTAAAGATTTTCCATAAAATTGTGGTAACACAAAAAATAGTAGAGGCATCCAAGAAGAAACTAATATAGACCACAAAATAATTAAAAGCCAAATAGCAACATAAACTCTCGAAATAAAAACTGCTTTTGCTTGTGCATTTTCCGGAATACTGTCTTGCATTACTTTAGTTTTAATTCCTAAAGCATGTTGAATAATTTCAAATGAAATATGTTTTTTAAAAAATATTAAATCTAAAAAAGGAATAATATTTATAATTAATCTTTTTGGTGTTTCTTTTAAATCATTTCCATATTCAATTTCATGATCGAATGGATTTTCGGTTGAATAAGTGTTTCCATGATGAACAAAGTGAGTGTATCTCCATCTTGTTGGCTCAAAATTAGCCATGTATGAAGAGATATAATAAAAAAGCTCGTTTAAAAATTTTGATTGAAATGCAGTTTTGTGACCAGTCTCGTGCCATAATGGATTAGAGAAAGAATAAATATTTCCATAAACTAAAAACCAAAATACTGACCACCATGTGCCCCAAGTTTGATAAGCTAAAATTCCAGTTACCAACAATAGTCCAAAAAAAACTGAAACATGCTGAAGTCCTTTTATATCTGATTTCTTAGAAAGCTCTTTAAGGACTTCTTTATCAATTTGGCATTTGTGCCATTTATCTAATTTAACATCCATGAACAAAAAATTATGTATAGTTATTATACATAATTTTATTAAAGGTAAAAAAAAGGGCAAGTACATAATTGTACCTGCCCTAATTTAAATTTTAGCTAATTACTTAGCTCTTCTTCCCGCAGAACTAGTTGCAGCAGCCCAAATTACTAGACCGAATGCAATTTTGTTAATGAAGTCAGCTAAGTTATAAACGACGTTAAGTGAGTTAGCGTCTACTCCACCAGTTAAGTAACCAAATACATAACCTAATGGGTAAATTGCCCAACCTACTGTAACGATCATTCTCATTGCTCCGAATGCAGTTACAAGAGCCTTGTTACCACTTTTCGCTGCAGCTTTACCAGCTTCACCTGAGAATACTTCATAAAGAATGTATACCCAACCTGCCATTCCGATAATGAAACCTAGTGTAGCATTGATGTATCCTGCTTCACCCAAGTAACCACCGATAAGCATCACTAATGAACCAATTAACAATCTCCAGAACATTCCAGAATTTGCTTTATTGATAGCTGCTAGAATTAAATAGAATTCTACCATTTGTAGTGGCACAGTGATTAACCAGTCAATGTATCTGTAAACAGTTGGTGAGTCTCCAGTAGCAACCCATACTTCTCTCATGTACATGTAGTGTATGAATGCAATACCAGTTACTAGACCAGCAACAATAACTGATGTTCTCCAGCCTGATGCGACATTGCCTGCTTCCATGAAAAAGAAAGCAGTAGCTGCTAACATTCCCATAGAGATAACCCAGAATGAAATTCCTACGAAGTCATCTTGCATCAACATCGTTGCGTCTGCTGCAATAGCTATACCTGAAAATCCAATCAGAGCCATAGCTGCTAAAGCAAACAGTTTAAGTTTTTTCATAAAAAACTCCCTCTTCGTTAGTTTTTATTTTAGTTTATATAAACTAGACTTAAGTTACCTTAAGCCAATTTGGTGGTTAGATAGCAAATTAAATTAGATAAATGAAGACTTAATTGCGACTAATTCTCATTGATTTTACTTAATTTTTAAAATTAAATACAATTTACAAGTTAAAAATCAAAAAAAACAAGGAAATCGAATCAAATTTTATGCAAAAAAAGTTTCAAGATATTTACGAGAATTCTATAAAAAATCCTGAAAAATTTTGGCAAGAAGCCTCGGAAGATATCTTTTGGTTTAAGAAACCAACAAAAATTTTAAATAAATCTAACCCGCCTTTCTATAAATGGTTCGAAGATGGGGTGACAAACACTTGCTATAACGCTTTAGACATCCATATTGACCAAGGTAGAGGTAAAAAAATAGCTTTAATTTACGATAGTCCGATTACAGGCAATAAAAGCCAGTTCACTTATGAGGAATTGAGGTCAAAGGTCTCTAAGTTTGCAGATGCATTGAAATCTCAAGGAGCAAATAAAGGTGATAGGGTAATCATTTACATGCCAATGATCCCTGAAGCTGTAGTTGCTATGCTTGCTTGTGCTAGAATTGGCGCAATTCACTCTGTTGTTTTTGGAGGATTTGCTTCTAATGAGCTTGCCAGCAGAATAGATGACAGTAAAGCAAAGTTATTAGTTACTGCTTCATGTGGTTTTGAGCCAGGAAGAACTGTTGAGTACAAGCCACTAGTAGATGAAGCTATAAAAATAGCTAATCATAAAATTGAAAAGATGATTTTGTTCCAAAGACCTGGTCATGAAGTTAAATTAAATACACCTAACGAGGTCAGTTGGGAAGAAGTTGTTTCTAATGCTAAAGATGCTGACTGTGTTGAGATGAACTCAAATGAGTTCGCTTATATTTTATATACATCAGGTACTACTGGAACTCCCAAAGGTATTGTAAGAGACATTGGGGGTCATATCGTTGCTCTCAAATGGACTATGAAAAATATCTACAACATAGATACAGATGATATTTGGTGGTCTGCAAGTGATATTGGCTGGATTGTTGGACACTCTTATATTGTCTATGCTCCATTATTCAAAGGATGCACTACAGTCTTGTTTGAAGGTAAGCCTGTAGGAACTCCAGATGCAGGAGCTTTTTGGAAAATCATTTCAGATTATAAAGTAAAATCTCTTTTTACGGCTCCAACAGCTTTTAGAGCAATTAAAAAAGAAGATCCTGAAGGTAAATTTTTCTCAAAATATGATTTGAGTAGTTTTGAAAGCTTATTTCTTGCTGGAGAGAGAGCTGATCCAGATACTATAAAGTGGGCTGAAAATTTACTTAAAGTTCCTGTGATAGATCATTGGTGGCAAACAGAGACTAGCTGGGCAATTAGCTCAAATTGTACTGGTATTGAAATGATGGAAACAAAATATGGCTCAGCCTGTAAAGCTGTCCCCGGATATGATGTCAAAATCATTAAACCAGATCAATCTCTAGCAAAACCAAACGAAATGGGAGACATCGTTGTAAAATTACCATTACCACCTGGCACATTTCCGACATTATGGAATGCCGATCAAAGATACAAAGAAAACTATATGTCTAATTATGAAGGGTATTATCAAACATATGATGCAGGCCACATCGATGACGATGGCTATATTTGGATCATGTCTAGAACGGACGATATTATAAATGTAGCAGGTCATAGATTATCAACTGGAGCGATTGAAGAAGTTTTGTCAGAACATCAGTCTGTTGCTGAGTGCGCGGTACTTGGAATAGCAGATAAATTAAAAGGTCAATTACCTATTGGTTTAGTAGTTTTAAAATCTGGTGTTGATAAAGACGACGAAACTATATCTAAAGAATGTGTACAAATGGTTAGAGATAAAATAGGGCCAGTTGCTGCATTTAAAGTTGTAATTGTTATTAAAAGATTACCAAAAACAAGATCAGGAAAAATTTTAAGAGGAACTATAAGAAAAATTGCAGATGGTGTTGATTATAAAGTGCCACCAACAATTGATGATCCTGTAATTTTAACAGAAATAAAAGAAGATTTAATTAATCACAAAATCTTAAACAATGGTTAAAACTTATATTTTTTTAATCGCTGCAATATTTTGCGAAGTTGCTGGAACAATGCTACTTCCTGTATCTCAAAACTTTACTAAACTCGTTCCAACAGTTGCTTTATCTATATTTTATCTTACAGCTTTTTATTTATTAACTTTTGTGGTTGATAAACTTCCAATAGCAATTGTTTATGCAACATGGAGTGGTTTAGGAATTTTCACAATCGCAATCCTTGGCTATATATTCTTTAAACAAACCTTAGCTTGGCAAGCAATACTTGGATTATTCCTAATTGTAATTGGTGTGATACTTGTAAACAGTTTTACTGGAAAGCTTAGCTAAACTGTAAAGGGGTTCCATCAGGATCACCTAAAATTTTTCCATACTGCATTTTAATTTTTCCAGCAATAATTGTATGCGTTGGTGTTCCCTTAAATTTAAATCCATTAAATGGAGACCATTTACATTTACTCTCGATATTTTCGTTTTTAATCTCAATAGTTTTGTTCATATCAACAATAGTAAAGTCTGCATCATAACCCTCTCTAATAAATCCTTTGTTTTTAATTCCAAAAATCTTAACTGGATTTTCACAAACAAAGTTCATCAATTGGTTAAGAGATAATTTTCCATCATTTATGTGATTTAACATTACAGGCATTAAAGTCTGAACTCCTGGCATTCCAGAAGGAGTGTTGGGATATATCTTGTCTTTATTTTCTTTTAAATGAGGAGCGTGATCAGATCCAATCGTATCATTAAAGTTATTTCTGACCCCATACCATAATCTATCATAATGTGATTTATCTCTTAATGGTGGATTCATCTGAGCATACGTTCCAAGCTTGTCATAACAATCTGGTGCATAAAGAGTTAAATGTTGAGGGGTAATCTCAAATGTAATGTTTCCTTTATGTTGTGATAGAAAATCAATTTCTTCTTTTGTTGTAATATGAAGTACATGAGCTTTTTTATTGTGCTTTTCTGCTATTCGAACAATTCTTCTAGTAGATGCTATTGCACATTCTGCACTTCTCCATACTGGATGGGTATGAACATCGCCCTCTTTTATTAATTTCTTGTTTACTTTTAAAATTGCTTCATCCTCAGAATGGACCGCTACTACTTTTGAAGCATTTTTAAAAACTTTATCTATATCGTCTTCTTCTGCAACTAATAAATTACCTGTTGAGGATCCGGCAAAAAGTTTAATTCCACAACATCCTTCTAAACCTTCTAAACTTGCTAAATCATCAGCATTATCTGCTGTTGCCCCAAAATAAAAAGCATAATTAGAATACATTCTATTTTTAGCGAGATCTAATTTTCTTTGAAATTCCTTCATATTAGAAGTTGGTGGATTAGTGTTGGGCATTTCGAATACACTTGTAATACCTCCTGCTATTGCTGCTCTACTACCTGAGTGAAGATCCTCAGTATCTGTTGATCCAGGCTCTCTAAAATGTGTTTGGGTATCTATGCAACCAGGTAATACTTTATGGCCTTCCGCATTAATTGTATCTTTTGCTTCTTCTGAAATTTGTCCAATCTTCTGAATTTTTCCATCTTTTATAGCAACATCTACATCTTTTAACTCACCATCGATGTAACATTGTCCGTTTTTAATTATAAGATCTAACATTTTGAAAAATTGTTATTATATTACATTCTATAATTAATCAATTATGAATATAAAAAACGTTTATATTTTAGATGATAGAGCAATTCTTTATATTAATGGAGAAGATGCAAAGGAGTTTCTTCAAAATCTAATTAGTAACGACATAAACAAAGTAAACGATGTAAATAGTTGTTTTAGTTCATTACTTACACCCCAAGGTAAATTTTTATATGAATTTATAATTATAAAGCATAAGTCTGGGTATCTTTTAGATTGTGAAAAACCTCAGGCAGAGGAGTTATTCAAACAATTATCCCTATATAAGCTAAGATCAAAAGTTGAAATTCTCAATTTAAGTAATGAATTTGTTGTGGCAGCATTTTCTCATGAAAAATTTTTAACTTTTGATGAAGCAAAAGATCAACCTGGATACACAATAAAATATAGAGAAGATCCAATATTTTTAGATCCAAGAAATAAGGATTTGGGTGCGAGATTAATTATTAATTTAGAAAAACTTTATTTATCTTTGAAAAAACTAGATCTTCATGATGCAAACCTAAAAGAATATTATTCATTAAGTCATAGACTTGGAATAGTTCCAAAAGATTTAAATAAATTAAAAGACAAATTGTTTGGTATTGAATGTAATTTTGAAGAATTAAACGGAATTGATTTCAAAAAAGGTTGTTATGTTGGTCAAGAAAATACAGCACGAATTAAATTAAAGAACAAGCTTTCAAAAAGATTGTTTCCAATAAATGTAATTAATGGAAAACTGTACGAAGGTGAAAGTATTTATAACAATGAAGTTGAAATAGGTAAGGTTTTAATTGATAGCGACTACCCTTTTGCTTTAATTAAATACTTAAACGAAAACTTTGATGAAAAAGCAAATTTTAAAACTAAAGAAGCTTCAATAAATGTCAATAAACCTGATTGGATAAAAAACTAATTTTCTTATTTAAATATATAAACAATCATTAAAATTATAAAAACTACAATAATCCAAACACTTAGATTTTTAAGAAATTGCTTTAATTGAGAATTTGATTGTAAAAAACTTGGTAGAACTAAAAGCAAAACCCCAACCATAAATATTACTGAAAGCAATTTATCCATCAAAAACTCCTCTATAAAATTCACTTTGGTGCGGTCGGAGAGACTCGAACTCTCATGGACTAGGTCCACACGGCCCTCAACCGTGCCTGTCTACCAATTTCAGCACGACCGCGATATGTCCCATAATAAATGAATGACAATCATGATTCAAATTGGTAAAAATCCTCATGGAATTTACACAAGAAGTGCGTAAAGCAACAGATCCAATTTATCAAAAAATTTCTAAGGTTATGCCTGAGATTGAATGGTCTGTGCATGCTCCATACATTCACAAAATTAATAAATTAAAAAAAGAAAAGAATGCTGTAATTCTAGCCCACAATTATCAAACTCCAGAAATTTATCATGGTGTTGCAGATTTTTCTGCAGACTCTCTTGCATTAGCAATTGAAGCATCAAAAACTTCAGCTGATATTATTTTAATGGCTGGTGTACATTTCATGGCAGAAACTGCAAAATTAATGAGCCCAAATAAAAAAGTTATTCTTCCTGATATGGATGCTGGCTGCTCTTTATCTTCATCTATTACAGGTAAAGACGTAAGACTATTAAAAGAAAAATACCCAGGCGTCCCAGTTGTATCTTATGTTAATACTTCAGCAGAAGTTAAGGCTGAAACAGATGTTTGTTGTACATCTGCGAACGCAGTTAAAATAGTTAAATCACTTGGAGTAAAAAAAGTAATATTTTTACCTGATGATTATTTAGCTAAATATGTTGCTTCTCAAACTGATGTTGAAATTATTTCTTGGAAAGGAATTTGTATAGTTCATGATCAATTTAATAAAAAGGAAATAGAGGATATTAGAAAAAATAATCCAGGAATAAAAATTATAGCGCATCCTGAGTGCCCACCAGATGTTATTGAGGCAAGTGATTTTGCAGGATCTACATCAGGAATGATTAAATATGTAAAAGATAATCAACCAAAAAAAGTAATGATGGTTACTGAATGCTCAATGAGTGACAATATCCAAATAGAAAATCCAAACGTAGACTTTGTTAAACCATGTAATATGTGCCCTCACATGAAAAAAATTACACTTCCAAAGATATTAGATTGTTTAGAAAATGAGACTGGTGAAATTATCATGGATAAAGAAACGATCAATAAAGCCAGAATATCTGTAGAGAGAATGGCAGCTATTGGCAGATAGATAAGTGTCAAAAATAAAACTAAGCAAAGAATTTATTAAAAGTACTGTTAAGCTTGCATTGAATGAAGATCTTTACCCTTCGGGAGATATTACTTCAAGTTTAATTAATAATGAAAATATTGTTACTGTTAAGTTAATTTCAAATCAGAGTGCAATTGTTGGAGGATTATTATTCGCTAAAGAAGCCTTTTCATTAATTGATAGTAAAATAAATTTCATTATTAAAATAAGAGATGGTTCAAGAGTAAAGAAAGGTTCTTTAATTGCATTAATTAAAGGAAAAGCAAAAAATATTTTAATTGCAGAAAGAGTTGCTCTAAATTTTTTATCTCATATTTCTGGAATAGCGACTAAAACAAATGATTTTGTTAAATTAGTTGGAAAAAAAAGTAAAATTTGCTGCACAAGAAAAACAATCCCAAATTTAAGAGTTATACAAAAATATGCTGTTAAATTGGGTGGAGGTACAAATCATAGATTTAATTTAAGTGATGAATATTTAATTAAAGATAATCATATAGCCAGTTCAGATTTAAAATCTTTAGTACTAAAGGCTATTAAAAATAAAAAAGGGAAAAAAATTACTGTTGAGGTTGATACAATTAAACAACTTAAATCTATATTGGGTCTTAAATTTAATACAGTTCTACTTGATAATATGAGTATTAAAAATTTAAAAGATGGTGTCAAAATTGCTAAAAATCATTATGAGACTGAGGCCTCAGGCAATGTTACTTTAAAAACTGTAAAAAGAATTGCTTCTACTGGAGTAAATAGAATTTCTGTTGGAAGTATTACGCACAGCGCTCCTGCTGTTGATTTTAAATTAGAGATTTAATTCACAAACTTAGATAAGTCTGGTTTAAAGTAATTAGGGCCTTTCATAACTTTTCCAGATTCATTGTAAATTGGTTTTCCATTTTCATCTAACTTGCTCATATTTGAATTTTGGACTTCATCAAAACATTTATCCAAATCAATTCCAAAGGCGTGCCCTGCTCCATAAGTTACATATAATATGTCTGTTAGCGCATCAGCTACTTCTAATAAATCCTTATTATTCATAGCTTCTGTAAGCTCTTCCAGTTCCTCTTTGATTAGGTCTAACCTTAATTTATTAATTTTATCAGTACTAAATGATGGTTTAGTTTTAACTTCCTGGCCAAAAGTTTTCATGAAAGTACCTACTTTGCTAAAATTCGACATAATGCTCCTATATGTTTTTATATATTTATTGTATGTTAATAATTATTTGTTACTTAAATATTAATCAATGAAATTAAGAAAAGAATTTGACAGTATTGGAAGTATAAAAGTCCCAAATGATAAGTATTGGGGTGCATCTACTCAAAGATCTAATAAATTTTTTAATATTGGAAAAATTTTAGTAAATATTTCAATCATTAAATCTATAGCAATTATTAAAAGATCAGCTGCTATTGTGCATGCTAAAGACAAATTGATTGATGGTAAGATTTCTAAAGCAATAATCAAAGCATCAGATGAAGTGATTAAAGATAAATTGGATGAAAATTTTCCCTTAAAAGTTTGGCAAACAGGTTCAGGAACACAAACAAACATGAACGTAAATGAGGTTATTGCTAACAGGGCTATAGAAATTTTAGGTGGTAAAAAAGGTACTAAAAAACCTGTTCATCCAAATGATCATGTAAACAAATCTCAATCTACAAATGATGTTTTTCCAACTGCAATGCACATATCTGTTGCTACAGAAACTATTTCTAAAATGCTACCAAGCTTAAAAATTTTAGAAAAGGAACTAAAAAGAAAATCTAATGAATTTAAAAACATAGTTAAAATTGGAAGAACTCATTTACAAGATGCTACTCCACTATCTCTCGGACAGGAATTCTCAGGATATCATTTTCAAGTTAAAAAAAGTATTGAAAGAATAGAATATGCACTAAAAGAAATATTGTTTCTCGCTCAAGGAGGTACTGCTGTTGGTACAGGAATAAATTCTAAGAAAAATTTTGACAAAAAAATTGTAAAAGAAATTGCTAAATTTACAAAGATCAAATTTAAAGTAGCTCCAAATAAATTTGCAGAACTTGCTGCTCATGATGCGATTGTTAATTTTTCTGGTGCTTTAAATACGTGTGCTGTTGCTTTAATGAAAATTTCAAATGATATTCGCTTCCTAGGTTCAGGCCCAAGAGCAGGTTATGGAGAATTAATCCTTCCTGAAAATGAACCAGGTTCATCCATAATGCCAGGAAAAGTAAATCCAACACAATGTGAAGCGGTAACAATGGTGTGTGTAAAAGTCATTGGAAATCACAATGGAATAACTATGGCAGGATCACACGGACATTTTGAACTAAATGTTTTCAAGCCTTTGATTGCTCATAACATCTTACAATCAATTGACTTAATTGCTGACAGTACAAAAAATTTTGCTTTATATTGTGTCAAAGGAATAAAGGCTAATAAAAAGAAAATTCAAGAACATCTGGATAATTCTCTTATGCTTGTTACTGCACTAGCTCCACATATTGGATATGATAATGCTGCAAAAATTGCAAAAACTGCACTTAAAAATAATACAACTTTAAAGCATGAAACTTTAAAGACAGGACTAATAACCGAAAAAGACTACGATAAAATTGTTGATCCTAAAAAGATGATCTACCCAGCATAGCTCTTAATTGCTTGGTTTAATAAGTTTTTAAAATAAATTTTATTTTGTAAATCATCTTTTTTTAAAATTACATTACTTAGAATTTTATTAACATTATCATTAATTTTGTTGTCAATTTTAATATCTTTTAACTCGGCTATTTTTTGATCAAAATTATAAGAGAAATTTAAATCAATTTGATTAATTTGATTTCTATAATTTTTTGGTGTTAGAAGAAATTTGTATAAATTTTTATAATTTTTAACTTTTATCTTTAGTTTTCCATCTAAAATTAATTCTCCATCTCTAACAAAAATCAAACTTTCGAGTAATTCAAAATCTGCGATATCTTTCCATTGAAATTTTGTCTTGTCTGTATCGATTAAACCTTCTTGAATTTTTGAATTTAAACTAATATTTTTAAAGTTTGAATTTTTATAAATACTATCTGCGTTTATATTTAATTTAAAATCAATATTTTTATTATTAAATATTTCAGTTTTTAAAAGTTGAGCAATTATAGCATTGGAATCAAATAAATGATTTAAATTTATTTGATCTGAATTACCCTCCAAATTAGCAAAAAAAGGTTTAAAATTAAATTTTCCTTTATAAGTTATGCTTGGTTGATCTGTTTTGTCAAACATATGAAAATTAAAAGAATTTTTTTCAATTTGATAATCTATTATCCGTTTTAAGTTATTTAAAATTAACTCTGATTTACCTATTCTTTTATCGTTATCAAAGAGTAACTCATTTTTAATTTTCAGTTTCATTAAACTAAAATTTATTTCAGAAAAAATCTGATTTTTATTTTCATTAAAAAATGATTCAATCGAAAAAGGAATATTGAATATTTCATTTTCTGAATAAAAAATATTTTTTTGTTCTTTTTGATCATAATAGTATTTCATTTTAAAAATTTTACTTATAAACAAAACATCATCCTCAAGATGCTTAAAAAAAATATTACTATTCTTAATTATTAAATTTCCATCCTGAAAAATTTTATTTAGCAGTTCGGAAAAAAAATTATAATTTTTTGTATTAAGATTAAAATTGGCGTTTTCTAAAATCATATCTCTTATTTCAATATCCTTTATTGAAAAAAGATTATCAAATGATATGAAAATTTTTAATTTACTAACTTCAGCAAATTCTTTTTTATTATCAAGAATTTTAGAATCTGTAGTTATGAAATGAGGTCTGGGAAAAAAGTTATATTTTATATTTTGAGAAAATTCAAAATTTAAATCATATTTGACTTGAAGATCATTTTTTAACTTTTTTGAAATATCAGTTTGATTGTAAAAAGTAGGTAATAATAAATAAGATACAAAAATAACAAAAAGTGCGACAAAAGTTAAAATTATTTTATTATTTTTTAATAAATAACTTAAATTTTTAGAATTTAACTTGTTTAAATTTTTTTCTAAAAGATTATTAATAAAATTATTAATGTTTTTTAAATGTTTTACAAAAAAATTTGTTTTACTCATAACAATCAAGAAATCTTATAAAGGATTATTTTAAATGATAAACAAAGATTATTTAGAAAATTTAAATGATGCCCAAAAAGAAGCTGTTCTTCATTTAGATGGCCCACTTTTGATTGTGGCTGGGGCCGGATCTGGAAAAACAAAAGTTTTAACTTCTAGAATTGCTAATATTATTAAAGAAAATAAAGCATTTCCTAATCAAATTTTAGCAGTAACGTTTACAAATAAAGCTGCTAAAGAAATGCAAAATAGAGTCAGCAAAATACTTGGCTCTACCGCAGTAGGACTTTCATGGCTAGGCACATTTCATTCTATTTGTGCGAAATTATTACGAAAACATGCATCTGCTGCAAATCTTAATTCCAATTTCACAATTATTGATTCAGATGATCAGATCAGACTTATTAAAAATATTTGTAAAGCTGAAAATATTGACATTAAACAATTGTCTCCAAAGTTTATATTAGCAATAATTGATCGTTGGAAAAATAAAGGATTTTATCCTAATGACGTAATAATAAATAAAAAAGATCTTTATGAAAAAACAATTCTTCCACTTTATAAAACTTATCAACAAAAATTAACAGACCTTAACTCTTGTGACTTTGGAGATCTTATTTTGCATGCTGTTAAAATTTTAGAATTTAATACAGATATTAGAGAAATATATTCAAAAAATTTTAAATATATTCTAGTCGATGAATATCAAGATACAAATTTTATTCAAAGTAAATGGCTTAATCTACTTTCAGAAAAAAATAAAAATATTTGCTGTGTAGGAGATGATGATCAATCAATTTATAGTTGGAGGGGTGCGGAAATAAAAAATTTTTTAGAATTTGATCAAGTTTATAAAAATACAAAAGTAATAAGACTAGAACAGAATTATAGATCTTCTCAGAATATTTTATCTGTGGCTTCGGACCTTATTTCTAATAATCAAAATAGAGTTGGAAAAACATTGATTACTACAATGAAAGAGGGTGATCCAGTACAATTAAACTGTTTCAAAAATGGTAAGGATGAAGCAATTGGGATTTCTGATGAAATTGAAAAAAAAATAAAAAAAAAGTTTTCGTATAACAATATTGCAATTTTAGTTAGAGCCATTTTTCAAACACGTGAATTTGAGGAAAGATTTCTTAAAATTGGTATGCCTTATAGAATATTGGGCGGTACAAAATTTTACGAAAGAGCTGAAATTAAAGATTGTGTTGCGTATTTAAGATTAATTTATCAGGAAAAAGATGACTTAGCCTTTGAAAGAATAGTGAATAATCCTAAGAGATCGATAGGTGATAGTACTTTAAAAAATATTCATGAGTTTGCTAAGGAAAATAGTTTAAATTTAGAAAGAGCATCAATAAAAATGCTTGAACAAAATTTAATTAAACCGAAAGCTAAAATTGGTCTTAGTTTATTTATCAATTCTTTGATTAAGTGGAGAAATGATTTAATTTTAAAAAAATCAAGTCATATAAAATTATTACAAATTGTTTTAGATGAGTCAGGATATTCAGCAATGCTTAAAAATAAAAAAGACTTGGATAATGAAAACAGATTAGAGAACATTAAAGAGTTATTAAGTGCAATGAAAGAATTTGACAATCTAGAAAGTTTTTTAGAGCATGTTTCTTTAGCAACATCTGTAGATCAAGAGTGGGATGGCGAAAAAATTAACATGATGACTATGCATGCTGCAAAAGGCTTGGAGTTTGATGTGGTATTTTTACCTGGATGGGAGGAAGGGTTGTTTCCACATCAAAAATCTATCGAAGAAAAAGGTCAAAATGGCCTAGAGGAAGAGAGACGGTTAGCATATGTAGGAATTACAAGAGCAAAGAAAAAAGCTATAATTTCCTTTTCAATGAATAGGTTTTATCAAGGAGATTGGATTGATAGTATGGCTTCAAGATTTGTTGATGAACTTCCAGAAAAACATTTAGAAAAAAACTCCTTCTTTGATGAGGAAATTAATAATGATGATGATTTTGATTTTAATCAAGATTTCGAAATTGAGGAAGGTACAAGAAGTCCTGGTTGGATAAGATATCAAAAGAGAATTAAATGAAAAATTATATAAAAGAATTAAGAAGTAAATTTAAGAAATATGAAATTGATGGCTATGTAATTCCAAAAAATGACGATTATTTTACAGAATATTCAAAATTAAATCGATTAGAGGTTATCTCAAACTTTAGCGGATCTGCTGGTTTAGCCATAATTCTTAAAAATAAAAATTATTTGTTTACTGATGGTAGGTACACAATTCAAAGCAAAATTGAGAGTGGAAAAAATTTTAAGATTTATGGATTTGAAAAATTAATAAATTGCAGTTTGTTTAAAAATCTTAAACTTGGCATCGATCCAAAGTTATTTACCAATACTCAAATTAAAAATTATTTTTTAAAACACAATAAAGTCAAATATGTTGAAAAAAATCTAATTGATGAAATTAAAAAACAGAAAGAACATTCTTCTATCCCATTCTTTTCTTTAGATAAAAATATTGTTGGCGAAAGTATTAATTCTAAATTAAATAAAATAACTAAATACTTAAAAAAAAATAAATGTGATTATATTTTTATCACTGCACCAGAAAATGTTGCGTGGACTTTAAATGTAAGAGGTGGAGATGGCCCCAATAGTCCAATTCCCAATTCAAGATTGATAGTAAGTAAATCAAAAAAAATAATACTTATAAGTAATCTTAAAAAGTGTAAGCAATTATTAAAAAATAAAATTATAAATAAAGATGAATTTTTAGATGTGCATACTTTACCAAGTAAAATAGTACATCTTAAGGGAAAAAACTTTATTGTAGATGATAAATCTTGTTCAATATTTTATGAAAATTTAATTAAGTCTAAATTTAAGATCATAAAAAGAGAAGATCCAATTTATCTCTTAAAAGCAATCAAAAATAAAACAGAGATTAAGAACATGATTAATGCTCATATCTTAGATGGAGTAGCATTAACAAAATTTTTATATTGGATAAAAAAAATTAATAAAAAAAAAATTACAGAAGTAGAAGCAGCAAAAAAATTAGAAAAATTTAGGAAAAAAAATAAAAATTTTCTTTATCCTAGTTTTGATACAATTTCAGGTTCTGGAAAAAATGGTGCTATTGTTCATTATCGTGCTAAAAAAGAAAATTGCAGAAATATAAGTAAAAAAGATATTTTCCTTTGCGATTCTGGTGGACAATACAAATATGGCACGACAGATGTAACAAGAACAATTTGTTTTTCTAATCAAAGCCAAAGAATAAAAAATATTTTTACTAAAGTTTTAAAAGGACATATTGCTGTTGCCATAACTAATATCAATAAAGACAATATAGGAAAAAAAATTGATAAAAGAGCAAGAAAATTTTTAAGAGAGAATAAATTAGATTATGCACACGGTACAGGCCACGGAGTTGGTTTTTTTCTTAATGTTCATGAGGGACCACAATCTATCAATAAGATAAACAAAGTTAGAATTAAAGAAGGAATGATTTTAAGTAATGAGCCTGGTTATTATGAAAAAAATCAATTTGGAATACGAATAGAAAATTTAGTTTATGTGTGTAAAAAAAATGGAAAATTATTTTTTAAAAATCTAACTATGGCACCTATAGAAAAAGATTTAATTAATTTAAATTTATTAACTATCGCTGAAAAAAACTATCTTTTTAAATATCATTTAGATGTTTACTCAAAAATATCAAAATATTTAAATCCAAATGAAAAAAAATGGTTAGCTAGTCATATTTAGCATTTTTAAAAACTCATCCTGATTTATAATTCTGATTTTAAGTTCTTTAGCACTTTCCACTTTTCTTTTTGTTGGTTTTTCTCCAATAATTAAATAATTTAATTTATTTGAAACACTGCTTACTGTAGTTCCTGAATTCTCCTCAATTAAAGATTTAACTTCGGCTCTACTTATTCCATTTAACTTTCCTGTTACAAGAAATGATTTGTTGTTTAATAATCCACTATTTTTTTTTGCTGTAGCATTTTTAATTACCAAAATTTTTCCTAACTCATTTAAAACTTCAATATTTGTTTCATTTGTAAAAAAATTTTTAATTGAACTTACTTGAGTTTCACCAATTCCATCAATATTTAATAAATCGTCGTAATTCTTTTTCATAGATAAACTTTGAAAATTTGAGAAAGATTTAAAATATTTAGATAACAATTTTGCATTTTCCAAACCTATATGCCTAATCCCTAAAGCAAATATAAATCTTTCTAATGAAATATTTTTTTTTTGATTTATTGAGTACTTTAAATTTTCTACAGATAATTTTCCCCAACCTTCAAGCTTTTCAATTTTATTATAATCTAATTTGAATATATCTTGAGGAAATTGAATTAATTTTAATTTCCAAAATCCTTCAACTATTTTTTTTCCAAGTCCATCTATATTAAATGCTTCTTTTGAAACAAAGTGTTTTAATTTTTCAATTGAAATCTTTTGGCATTTATAACCCTCGCTAGAACACCTTCTTACTGCATCTTTTTTTTTTGTAACTTTATTAAATTCTTTTATTGTCTTTGAGCCACAGGATGGACAATTTTTAGGAAATATAAACTTTAAACTTTTTTTTAACCTTTTTTTTAAATCTACTGAAAGAATATGTGGTATAACATCTCCAGCTCTTTCTACAACTACTGTATCTCCAATTCTAATGTCTTTTCGAATTATTTCATCCTCATTGTGTAATGTTGCATTAGATACTAAAACACCTCCAATATTAACTGGCTTTATTTTTGCAACAGGTGTTAAAGCTCCAGTTCTGCCTATTTGTATTTCTATATCTATTATTTGGGATGTTGCTTTATTTGAGGAAAACTTATGAGCAACTGCCCATCTTGGAGCATTTGCAACATTACCTAATCTTTTTTGAAGTGTAAAATCATTTACTTTGTAAACTATACCATCAATATCAAAATCTAAATTAGATCTTTGTTTTTCAACAAAATTATAATTTTCAATTAAATTACTAACACCAGAAATTAATTTGTTGAGAGGGTTTGTTTTAAAACCCCATTTATTTAGTTCAATAAGATAATCAAATTGACTATTTGTTTTTAATCCTTTTTCAAAACCAAAAGTGTATGCAATAAATTTTAAAGGTATTTTTTTTGTATCCTCTGGATTTTTTTGTCTTAAAGATCCAGATGCAGCATTTCTTGGGTTTGCGAATTTTTCTTTTAATTTTTCAAAATCACTATTTTGAATAAAAACTTCACCTCTAACATCAATTTCTTCAGGAAAATCTTTTAATTTAATTTTTTTTGGTATATCAGATAAGGTAAAAAGATTTGCAGTTATATCCTCACCCTCTTTTCCATCACCTCTAGACAAACCTTTTACAAATTCTCCATTTTTATAAGTTAAAGATGCTGAAATACCATCTATTTTTGGCTCTGCACTATAAAAAATTTTGTAATTTTTATCTTTTGATAAAAAATTTAAAATTTTTTTTTCAAAATTTATCAAATCTTCCTCGGTAAAAGCGTTTGCTAATGAAAGCATTGGCACTCTATGAAAATCTTTTTTAAAATTTTTTGATGGCTTATATCCTATTTGTTTAGAGGGAGAACTTTCTGATTTTAAAAAAGAATATTTTGCCTCTAAGTGTAATATTTCATTTTTTAGTTTATCAAAATCTTCATCGGTTACAGATGGCTGACTTTTGTCATAATAAAGCTTATTTAATTTATTTATTAAATTAATTTTTTTTTGATATTCTATTTGAACTTGTTTTTTCTTCATCTCATTAAAATAGAGATTTAATTTTATTAAAAAAAGATTTTTCTTTTTTTATTTGTTTTTTTTTTATTTTATATTCCTCATTAAACACTGAATATGTTCTTTCATACCACTCGGAAGACTTGTAATTATACCCTAATAATTTAGCATATTTTTTTGCTTCATCTTTAAGACCTATTATATAATGTATTTCAACTAATCTATGCAAAGCTTCCTCTGTATAAATTGTAGTGTCATAATTTTCGATTACTAAATTAAATCTATTAATTGCTGGTATCCATTTTTTTTTATCGAAATAATATCTACCAACATACATTTCTTTTGCTGCAAGAATATCATTGATAAGATCAAGTTTAAATTCTGCATCTAATGCATACTCAGTATTGGGATAATTTGTAATTAATACTTTAAAAGTTTTGCTCGCATCAATAATTGATTGTAAGTCTTTTTTTTCATCAACTATTTTTTCATAATAACAATTTGCTAATAAATAAAATGCATAATCTAAGTTTTTATCAAAAGGGTATATTCTTATAAATCTTTCTAATTCTGCAATTGAATCATCTAAGTAATCATCAAGATAATACGAATATGCTGCCATCAATGCTGATTTTGGTGCCCATTCCGATTGAGGGAATAACATTTCAGCCTCGTTAAATTTTTTTGCTGCTAAAAAAACATCTCCAGCATCTAAAGCTTCTTTACCTTCTTTGTAGGCTTCTAATACTTGTAAATTTAAATTTTTTTCCTTAATTATAGTTTCTTTCGATATATCTTTAGAGCAAGACAATATTGTTATAGAAAATAAAAATAATAATAAATAATTAGAAAATCTCATTAAGGCTTTTATACTTATTAAAAGTATATTTTAAAAGTTATCTTTTTTAAGCAATAGATCTTAAAAGATTTCTATTTATTAATGTATGTGGAAGACTCTTTTCCTTGATTTCCAAAATTGAGAAATTTTCTTTATTTGAAAAAACTTTTCTTAACAATTGATTAGTTAAATAGTGTCCACCCCGCGAACAAATAACACTAGCTATAATTCTATATCCAGATGTATATAAATCACCTATACAATCAAGAATTTTATGATTTACAAATTCCTTTTTATTTCTTAAACCCTCAGAATTCAATATTTGATTACCTTTTACAACTATCGCATTTTCTAAACTTCCACCTTTAGCTAAGCCATTTTTTTTTATTAATTCTATATCTTCATATAAGCAGAAAGTTCTAGAGTTATAAACATCTGAAAGATCATCTTCAAAAACTTTAAATTTATTTTTTTGATTTCCAATAATTTCATTTTTATATTTGATCTCAAAATCAATTTCTAAATTTAGTGTAGAGGGTTTAATTGATATTGATCTTTCTCCATCACTAAAACTAATCTCTTTATTTATCTTAATAATTTTAATTGGTGAATTGCTAATTTTAAATCCAGCAGAAATAATTTTTTCGATAAAAATTTTAGCGGAACCATCTAATATTGGCACCTCTTCATTATCAATTTCAACTATTGCATTATCGATACCCAAACCAAATAAAGCTCCCATTAAATGTTCAATTGTTGAAACCTTTGCTCCAAATTCATTTGCTATAGTAGTATTCAAAGATGTATTGCTTACATTCATGAAATTTGGGTAAACTAAATTATTAGTTTTTAAATCTACTCTTTTAAAAATAATTCCAGTATCTGGCTCTGCTGGTTTGATATTTACATTTACATTTAATCCACTATGAAGCGCAACACCACTAAATGAAACGCTATTTTTTATAGTTTTTTGATTTAAGTAAGACATAGAAGATTTTTTAATCGAATTTACCTAAATTAGAAAACAACAAATGTTACGGTAAAAAACAATTCTAACTCAATAGTTGAAAGAATTTTTCAAAAAAACCCCTGTTTTTTGTATTTTTGGGTACAACTCTTACTTCATTCTCATTAATTCCATTAATAATGTTGTGAGCCATTTCAGTTATCTCTATGTTTTTATCAATAAAAAAATTTTGAATATAATTTTTATCTAAACATTTTTTTATGTTTATTTGATAATTTTCTAAAATTTTATTTAAATCATTTATGAAGTTACTAGAAATTGATATAAAATGAATTTCTAAACCTAAGTAATTAGACTTAATTTTATTATCAACAGATGAATACTTTTTTCCATTGATTAAATATTTATTAATTATCATATGCATTATTTTTTTACTATGGTAATTTTCTTTGAATAAATCTTTTGCCTCAGTTAGAAAAACTTCGAGTTGTTTTTGATTAATATATGAATCATAATTTTTTTTTTTAATTCCTAAATGAAGATTGAAAATTTTTTTATTTTCAATTATTAAAAAAATAGTTTCAATAAATTTTCCAGCAATTTTAAAAATATTATTATCTAAAAAATCTTTCAAAATTTTTAAATCAATAACATTTAAATTTTCTTTAAATTTTAATTCTTGCATATATAAATTTTTTGAATTCTTAACATCAAATAGGTAAATGCAAAACTTATCTGGTGAAATACTTAAGTAAGTTTCTAATTCTAATTCTTTATTCATTTAATATTATTTGATTATCCACTCTTAAATCAATTATAGTAAATTTATTCACTTTATGATTTTCTAAAAGCTTATTTGCATTAGCCAAAGCTTCTTCTAAAGAGTTTTTTGGTAATTTAATCAAAATGTTGTTTTTTAACTTCAAATCCCACCTTTTAGAAGGAAAAAAATAAAAATCATCTATTTGTTTATATGATAATTTTGACTCATCTATTATTTTTTTAAAATTTAAGAATTCATCTATTTTCGGCTTTCCAAATATAAACGGTAAATCTAGATTTTTATTTTTGTTAAGTGATAATTTGCCATTTGATCCAATAATAAAAATTTCTTCATCAATATTTATTTTTGCAAGAAGTTTTGTTTTTGTAATTTTTATCTCAATAGAAGAAGGATATTTTTTTTTAACATTGTAATTTTCAATAAGAGTATTGGAATTTATTGTTTCAACAATTTTTTTTTTATTAACAAAAAGTATATTTTTTAAATTTAAATTTTTAATTTTTTCTAAAATAACTTTATTTTCATCATCACTTAGTCCAGTTACATAAATATTATTTATTTTTTCAAATTTTAAATTATTTAATGAAATGTTGTTAACTGAACTAATTGTAATAAGTAAAAAAAAATAAATAAATATTTTTCTACTTTTTCTTTCTTGCATCATCCAAAATCCAATTAATTAGATCAAGAAAACTAATACCTTTATATGCTGCTATTTCTGGAACGAGTGATAGTTTTGTCAGTCCCGGCTGAGTATTTATTTCTAACAAATAAAATTTTCCTTTAAAATATTTGAAATCTGACCTTGTAACACCTTTGCATCCAATTATTTTATGAGCTTTATAAGCCATATTCATCACTTGTTTTAATTTAATATTGGGCAACTTTACAGGAATTATATGCTGGGTCTTTGCATTGCTGTTATATTTTGCTTGATAGTCATAAAATTTTCTTTTTGGTTTAAGTTCAATAGCTCCTAATTTCTTATTTCCCATTATCGCAACTTGTATTTCTCTACCACCAATAAACTCTTCAATCATAATTTTTTTATAATTTTTAATTGAATTTACAACCCTTGTTATATCTTTCTCTTTACATATAAATACATTTACACTGGAACCTTCATTTAAAGGTTTTACAACTACTGGAAATTTAAGTCTTTTTTTTATTTTTTTAATTAATTCAGAAGTTGATATGTCATAATTATAAATAAAAAATTTTGGAGTTTTAATTTTATTTTTAATAAAAATTTTTTTTGAAATTTCCTTATCCATAGCTATAGATGATGCTATAACCCCAGAATGAGTGTAAGGAATTTTGAATCTGTCTAGAATAGTTTGGACATATCCATCTTCACCAAATTGTCCATGTAATGCATTAAAAATTATACTAGGTTTAAAAGTTTTAATATTTTTTTTTAAATTATTGTTTGGTTCACATATTTTAATTCTATAACCATTTTTTTTTAGTTCTTTTGCAACTTGTAATCCTGTATCAAGACTAATAAGTCTCTCTTTTGATATACCACCAGAAAGTATAAGTATTTTTTTTTTCAATTTATTCTAATATTTTTATTTCTGTTTCGATTTTAATCCCAGTTTTTTTAAATACACTATCTGAAACAAAATCTATTAATTTTTTCATATCTTTAAAATTAGCATTACCTTTATTAACAAAGAAATTGCAATGTTTTTCAGAAATTGATGCATCTCCAAAAGATTTTTCCAATGGTACGGACTCTTTAATTAACTGCCAAACTTTTTTTTCAGTCTGATCTACTGGATTTTTAAAAGTACTACCACTAGTTTTAATTTTTGTTGGTTGGTTTTTTTCTTTTTTTTCTTTGAGTATTCTCATCTCATCTTTAATAATGTTCTTATCTTTTTTATTACCTCTAAATGATGCACTTAAAAAAATTAAATCCTCTGGCAATCCACTATCTCTATATTTAAAATTAACTTCTTTTGCAGGTATGGTAACTACTTGTCCAGACTTATCTACTGCCTGAATAGAAATTAAAATGTCTTTAAACTCCCTTTGAAAACAACCTGCATTCATTTTAATACCGCCACCTATAGTACCAGGTATGCATGAAAGAAACTCAAAACCACCCAAATTATTTTCCATTGCAAATTCAGATAATGATTTATCTGTAACCGCACTGCCAGCAACTATTATTTCATCAGAATGCAGGGAAATATTATTAAAATTTTGAGCAAGTTTTATAACTACTCCATCAAATTTATTGTCAGATATAAGAGTATTTGAGCCGGCCCCTAATATAAATATTTTTTCTTCATTTTTAATTTTTTTAAGAAATTTAATTAATTCTTTTAAATTATCTGCTTTATAAAAAACTTTAGTTTTTCCACCTATATTAAACCAATTTTTTTTTTTTAAATCATAATCTAACTTTAGGTTGTCACCAAATTCATCTATAAATTCTTTTTCATCAACCTTCATGATAATAAACTAGGTAGTTCTCGCATCCAACTTGAGATGGTCCCTGCTCCCATGCCTATAACTATTTTTTTTCCATATATATTTGCTTTAATATACTTAGCCAATTGAAATCTATCTTCCACTAAAAATAATTGGACCTTTGAATTTTTAATTATTTCTTTTGCAAAGTTTTTATAATTAAATCCAAGTTTGATTTTTTCTCCAGCAGTATATATTGGAAATAAAATAACTTTATCTGCATCTTTAAAAGCAAAGGTAAATTCTTTTTTTAAATCTTTTAATCTTGATATTCTGTGTGGTTGAAAAATACATATTTTTTCATACTCTTTATAAACATTTTTTACACTATCTAATACTTCTCTAATTTCTGTTGGGTGATGAGCATAATCATCAAAATAATCTACATTATTAAAATTAAAAATTTTATTAAATCTTCTTTGAACACCTTTAAAATTTTTAAGACCTTTTTTAATATTTTTAATTGGAAGACCTACTGTTAATGCTAGTGCTGCTGCAGCTACAGAATTTTTAATATTGTGAGTTCCCAACAAAGGAATTTTGAATTTTTTAATTATTTGGTTTTTTTTGTTAGGTAATTTTATATTTAAATCAAATTCAGAGAATTCTTTTAATTGTTTTATATTTTTTATACAAAAATTTGATTTTGTATCTAAGCCGTATGTATAAAAGTTTTTGTTTTTAATATTTTTAATTAAATTTTTGTTATTTTTATCATCTAAACAAATAAATGATTTTCCAAAAGAAGGAACTTTATTAACAAAATTTTCAAAATATTTATTTAATTTTTCCATATTGCCATAATAATCCATATGCTCTCTATCTATGTTTGTAATGATTGAATATGTTGGAGGTATAAAAACAAAACTTCCATCAGACTCATCTGCCTCTAATATTGACCAATCACTTTTTCCAAGCTTTGCAGAATTATTAATTGAATTTATTACTCCACCATTAATAATTGTAGGATCAATTTTGGTTTCTTCAAATATTGACGCTATTAATGATGTGGTAGTAGTTTTACCGTGGGAACCAACTACTACAATATTTTTTGTTAAAGAAACAATATTAGCAAGCATTTCGCCTCTTTTATAAATAGGTAATTGTTTTATTTTTGCTGCAGCAAGTTCAGGATTATTTTTTTTAATAGCTGAAGATATAACTAGGATAGTCCCCTTTTCTATATTTTGTTTTTTATGTCCAATGAAAACTTTTATTTTTTCTTTTCTTAATCTTTCGATATTTTTATTATTTGCTATATCGCTTCCTTGAACATTAAAACCTTTACCTTTCATTATTAATGATAAGCCACTCATGCCTATTCCACCTATTCCAACAAAATGTATCAGTTCTGTTTTTGCTAATTTAATTTTCATTAATAATTTTTAATATTTTTTGATTAACATTATTCCATGTGTTTTGATAATTTAATTTCTGTAAATTATTTTTTTTTGTCATGTAATCCTCGCTTTTATTTATCAATTCCAGTAAAAATTTCTCAAATTTTTGCTCATCAAAATTCTTTTGATCAATTATCCAACAACAATCCTGTTCCTTGTAATATTTTGCATTTTCATACTGATGATTATCTTTCGATGATGGAAGTGGTATTGCTATAAAAGGAATAGTCAATAAGGATAATTCAGCTAAACTTGAGGCACCTGCTCTTGTTACGCATAAATCTCCCTGTTTTAAAACTTCGTTAAGATTATGATCAAAACTGAAAACTCTATTTTCAATATTATTCTGGGAATAAAAATTTTTTAAAAAATTAATATTTTTCTCACTTGTTTGGTGAATAATTTTCACAGAAACCTGCTTTGCTATACTCACAAAAGATTTATTTAAAAGCTCATCAAAGATTTTTGCACCTTGACTACCCCCTATAATTATAATTGTAAATAAATTATCATGTTTTTGATATCCACCGGTTTCATAATATTCTTTTCTTATTAAAGGTTTGATAGTAGTTAATTTATGATTAATTCCAGATGGTAAATTAATTAAATTTTTTGAATAACATATTAATTTTCTTGAAAAATTTAAAAAAAATTTATTTGCTCTTCCAAGAACCATATTTGGTTCAATTAAAAAAATATCAATACCCAATAATTTTGCTGCTAGACATAATGGTAAAGACATATAGCCACCAGTAGAAATTAAAATTGAAATATTATTTTTTCTTAAGAGAAAAAAAGATTTAATAGTTAGAAAAAGTATTTTTAAAATTGAAAAAGGAAGTAGAAAATAATTATTTAATTTTGGAGTATTAATTACAAATGCTTTGTAATTCTTATCTAAATATGCAAGACCCCGTATATCAGTAGAAATCAAAGTTTCATGCTTATGCTTTAAATGATTATAAATTGTAATTGCTGGTACCACATGACCTCCAGATCCACCAGTAGAAATTAAAACTTTTTGTGTCATTTATTAAGTTATTTTCCTTTTTGTTAAATTTAAAATTATCCCAGCTAATATAGATGTACTTATTATAGATGAACCACCATAGCTTAAAAAAGGTAATGTCATTCCAGTAGTTGGAAATAATCTTATATTAACTCCAACATGAATAGTGGCCTGCATTAATATTAAACTAATACATCCGATTAAAATAAGTTTAACTTTATCATCTGTCTCAAAACTTATTTTTTTAAAAACCATATAAATTAAGATCAAAAATAATAATAATATTAACATTATAGCAACAACGCCAAACTCTTCAGAAATTACTGAAATAATGTAGTCAGTGTGAGCTTCGGGAACTCTATTTTTAAGAACTCCTTCACCTAAACCTTTTCCAAAAAAGCCTCCGCTTGTAATTGACTCTAGTGCTTTATCAGATTGAAAATTATGAGTACCTGTTTCTCTATTAAAAAAAGAAAATATTCGTCCTTGTATATAATCAAACTTAGGTACAAAAATTATAAGATAAGAAAGCAAAAATACACCAACAAAAATTATCGCCAAAAGAATGTATAAATTAATTCCTGATGTGAATATTAGAACTACCCAAGAAAATACCACTAATAAAGTTTGGCCAATATCTGGTTGAACAATTAATAGCAAAGAAATAGCAGCAATTAAAATAGTCGATGCAATATATTTGAATAATATATTTGATCTACTGCTGCATAAAATGGTTGCTAAAATTATTACTAAAAATGGTTTTAGAACCTCTATAGGCTGAAATCTTGGTAAGAAAAATAAGTCTATCCATCTTTTAGACCCTTTAACTTCAACACCAATGAATGGTACCAAAAATAAAGAAACAAGTGAAATAAAAAAAAGTAAAATAGAGTATTGATATAATTGATCTGAATTAAAAGAGGAAAATATAAAAATAAGCAATATTCCAATTAACACATAAATCAAATGTTTAAAAAAGAAAAAATAACTGTTGGTATCTAGCTTATCAGAAGCTATTAGAGAAGTTGAAACTAAAGAAAAAAATAATCCAATAATAAATAATAAACTTATTAGTAAAAAAATAGATTTATCTATATTTTTCCACCATTGATAATAAAATTTATAAATAATACTATCGCTTCGCATTTATATACTTTTTAATTATTTGATTAAAATAATACCCTCTATCTTCAAAATTTTTAAAACTATCAAATGAAGCTCCAGCTGGACTAAAAAAAATAGTATTTTTTTTTAATTTGTGACTATTAATTTCCGTAAAGATAACTTTAAGTGTTTCTTGCAAATTGCTAAAAATTTTTACTTTTATTTTATTTTTTAGAATTTTTAAAAATTTATTACCATACACTCCAAAAACAAAAGCTTTGAGATTTTTACTCTTTATTTTCGATAATTTAAATTTATCTCCTTTTTTAGGAATTCCTCCTAAAATCCAGTAAGCATCATTTAAATTTTTTAATACATTTTCTGAGGAAGCAAAACTTGTAGATTTTGAGTCATTAATTATTGTAAGATTATTTTTATCAAAAATAATTTGTTGTCTAAAATCGAGACCTATAAATTTATTAATAGTTTTAATTAATTTTTTCTTATTAAGTTTTAATTTTAAAGCAATTTTTAATATGAATGATAAATTTTCTTTATTACCATCAGAGATAAAATATTTGTTAGTAATTTTATCAATCTCTTTATTTAAATTTGAAGTCTTAACTTTATATATTTTTGCTTTATATTTACTTTTTTTTATTTGTTTAATAATAAGATTATCTTCTTTTTTTACAAAAGCAAAAGATCCTCTAATTTGAGATTTTAATAATTTAAATTTTGCATTTACATAATTATTTAAAGTTTTATGTCTTTCAATATGATCTGAAGTAATATTCAGAATTACAGCATATTTTGATCTAAAAATCTTGCTATACTCTAGCTGATATGAAGAAGCCTCTATTACAAAAATTGTTTTCTTTGTAATATTTTTTTCTGATAATGCTGGATTACCAATATTCCCAATAAGCCTCGAGTCTTTATTTTGATCAATTAAAACATCATGTAATATTTTAGCAGTTGTAGATTTACCATTAGTTCCGGTAATCGTAATACTTTCATTATTATAAAATGAAAACAAAATATCAAGGTCAGTATAAATTTTTTGAAGATTTTTCTTTAAAAATTTTGATAATTTACATTTTGCAATATCAATACCTGGACTAATAATAATTATATCAAAATTAATTTTTTGTATTTCTTTTAAACCAATTATTTTATTTATAAATTTTAATTTAATTTTTTGATTGTCATCAAACAAATATACATCAGACTTATTTTTTAAAAACTTATAAGATGAAATACCACTCTTTCCTAAACCATAAATTAATATTTTTTTTCCTAAAAAAATATTATTAAATATTTTCATTATCTTAATTTTAAGGTAGCTAAACCAATCATTGCTAAGATAATAGAGATAATCCAAAACCTAATCACAACTGTTGACTCTGGCCATCCTTTTTTTTCAAAATGATGGTGAATAGGTGCCATTTTAAAAATTCTTTTTCCTGTAAGCTTAAAGGATATTACCTGAACCATTACTGAGACCGCCTCTAATACAAAAAGTCCACCTGTAATTGCTAAAACAATCTCATGCTTTGTAATAATACCTACAGCACCCAAAGAACCACCGAGAGATAAAGAGCCTGTGTCACCCATAAAAATTTTAGCAGGTGGAGCATTAAACCATAAGAAACCTAAACAAGAACCGATAATGGCTCCACAAAAAATTGCTACTTCACCAGTTCCTTCAATGTATGGAATTTGTAAATAATTTGAAAATACAATGTTTCCAGTAACATAACTTATAAAGGCAAAACATGCTGCAACTAATATTACAGGCACTGTTGCTAGACCATCTAATCCATCAGTGAGATTAACCGCATTTGATGAGCCTATAATTACGAATATTGCAAATGGTATAAAAAACCATCCAAGATTTATGATTAAATTTTTAAAAAATGGAAAATATAAATTATTTAAATCCTGATAATCATTTAAATAAACAAAAATACTTACTCCAATAATTGCTAATATTATTTGTGAAATTATTTTAAACTTTGAAGAAATTCCTGATGAGTTGCTATATTTAATCTTCTTAAAATCATCATATGCTCCCAATAAACCAAAAGTAATTGCTATGTAGATACAAAATAAAATATTAATATTTGATAAATCTGCCCAGAATATTACTGATACCAGTAAGCCAAATAAAATTATTAAACCACCCATTGTTGGCGTACCAATTTTTTTTACTATATGATCTTCAGGTCCATCATCCCGGATTGGATTTAAAATTTTTTGCTTTGAAAAAAATTTAATAAATGGACCACCGATAATCAGCACTATAACCAATGAGGTGAAAAAAGATAAACCTGTTCTAAAAGTTAAATATTTAAATACATTTAAAAAGCTAAAAGTATCTACAAAATTTAATAAAAATTGATAAAGCATTTAATGCAATCCTTTCAGATCTTTTACTATGTCGTTGAATCCTGTCGCAAGTGAGGCCTTAATCATTAAATAATCATTATTATTTAAATCTTTTTTAATCAATTCAATAATTTGAGATTTGTTTAATAAAATCCTACCTTTTTTGGCTTTTGAAATATTTGCAAATATTATAGGTGCCATTTTACCTTTAACAAATACCTTATCTATCTTAGTTTGATTAATTATAGGAGCGATAGACTGATGAAGTTTTTTAGAATGACTACCGAGCTCTAACATGTCACCAATTAGTAAATATTTATTTGATTTTTTTGAGTTTATTTTATCAAAATTTTTTATTGCTGATTTTAATGATAGAGGATTTGAATTATAGCTTTGATCAATCAAATTAATTTTTTTATTGTCAATTTTTATAACAGAATGATCTCCTCTTCCTCCAGGAATTTTGAAATTGAGGAAAATATTTTCATTAAGTTTAAATATGTTTTTATAAATACTAATAACTGCCAAAGCAGAAAGTGTATTATATATATTGTTTTGAAAATCGTTAGAAACTGTAAAATACTTTTTTTTATTGTTTAATCTAACATTAATTCTAAATTTTTTTCCAAAGGTCTTTAAATTAATTAATTTAATATCTGCTTTCTGACTGTTAATACTAAAAGAAACTACTTTAATTTTATTTTTTTTGGCTATTTTTTTATGCAATTGAAAAAAATTGTCGTCTGCATTCAATACAATATAACCATAAGGTTTTATGTTGTTAATAATTTCAGATTTTGCCAAAGCAATTTGCTTAATATTTTTAAAATTTTTAGCATGTGCATAATTTATATTTGTTATCACTCCAACATCTGGTTTTATAATTTTTGACAAATAATCAATTTCGCCTTTTTTATCCATACCAACTTCTAAAATTCCAAATTCGTCATTTTGTTTTAAATTAAAAAGACTCAAAGGAACTCCAAATTTGTTGTTATAAGATTTTGGAGAAATGCTTACTTTGGTAATTTTACTTAATACTTTGCCCAGCAATTCTTTAAGTGTAGTTTTGCCACAACTGCCTGTAATAGCTATTATATTTGTATCAATACTTTTTCTGAAATTTTTTGAAATATCTGTTAAGAAATTTAAAGTATTTTTTACTTTAATCTGACGACTTTTATTTAATTTATCTTGAATTTTGTTCACTACAGCTAATGATGCTTTTTTTTTAAATGATTGTGAAACAAATTTATTACCGTCATTTTTTTTTCCTCTAATAGCAAAAAAAATATCATTTTTAGTAACTTCTTCAGAATTAATCCTTGCTGTTTTTAAGGATATGGAAGCAGACAATTTTTTAATTTTGGCTGCCTCTTTAATCACATTTAATTTTAAATTATCTGATAAATTATTATTTTTATGCTTGATAGCATTAAGAATTACTTTTCTATCTGAAAAGAAAATTTTCTTATTTCCAATAACTTGCGTTTTCTCATGGCCTTTCCCAGCAACTAACAAAATATCACCTGAATTCAAATTATGAATAGCCTTTTTTATTGCTATTGCTCTGTTAGAAATTTCTGTAATTCTTTTTTTTTTGATCCCTTTTTTTATATCTCTTCTTATTTTTTGAGGATTTTCAAATCTGGGGTTATCATTTGTAAGAATGATACTATCTGCAAAATTATTAGCTATTTTCCCCATTTTTGATCTTTTATTTTGATCTCTATTTCCACCACAACCGAATAGCAATGTGATTGCTTTATTAGGAAATTGTTCTTTAAGATTTAAAAGACACGTTTTTAAAGCATCAGGCGTATGAGCATAATCCAGAATTACTTTTGATTGATTTTTAATTTTACCTATTTTTTCAAATCTTCCCTCAACTGGTTTCAATTTTGGAATTGTATTTAAAATTTTATTTAAACTAACACCGCTGTATTTTGCTGCGATTATTGCCATTAAAACATTTTTTAATTGTACTTTTCCTATTAAATTTAAATTTAGATCCTGTATTGAGCTATTTAATTTAATTCTTAGAACTTGCCCCTCTCCTTTAAAGTTATGAGATAAAAGCTCTAGATTATTTTTCTTATCATTTAGAGTATGCAATTTTAATTTCTTATTAATTGTAATTTTTTTTATATTTTTAAACTCTGTAATTAATTGATCTGTAATTACATTCCCTCCTTTTTGGATTAGGTTTTCAAATAAATAAAGTTTTGCTTTTAAATAATTTTTTAAATTTTTATGATAATCAAGATGATCCTGGGATAGATTAGTAAATATACCTGAATTAAACTTTAAACCATCTAATCTATTTTGCTTTAAACCATGGCTTGAGGCTTCCATAATTACATTTTCTATTTTTTGATTTTTTAACTTGCTTAATATTTTAGCCAATTTTATTGGATCTATTGTAGTATTAGATAAACTCAAATTAATACTTTTTGATTTAACACCTAATGTGCCAATTGAAGCACCTTTTTTATTATTTAATTTTAATATTTGATAATAAAAATCTGCAACTGATGATTTTCCGTTTGTACCAGTAACTGCAATTAAATTTTTTGGTTTTTTACTATAAATTTTAAAAGCAGTTTCAGCTAATAATTTCCTTACATTATTTGTATGAATATACAAAATTCCATTTTGGAATGGATTTGTTTTTCTTTCGGTTACAATAATTTTACATCCCTTTTTAATTACTTCTGGAATAAATTTATTACCATCAATACTATTTCCTTTGATAGCAAAAAAAATATTATTTTTTTTTATAGTCTTAGTATCAAAAGAAATTCCTGAAAAAGAAAAATTTTTATATTTTTTGTTTATGTTATGAAAATAATTTCCTAGAAACATTATTAATTAACCTCTATATATTTTGTGGCTAAAATAGGCCCGATTTTATCTATGACTTTTCCAGCTACCTCTACTGAGGTCCAGCCAGCAGTATTATAAAGTGTACCCTTCCACCCTCCCTTTCGATGTCTATACTTATAATAATAATCTTTAGATTTTTTTGGAGTATCGAGCATTACAACAAAAACAAATTGTGGATTTGAAGTGGGAAAAATGGAAGCAAAAGTATTTATTTTTGCCTCAGAATATGCTCCTCCCTCAGGTTGATCAGCAGTTCCTGTTTTTCCACCAATTTCATAATTCTGAACATCTGCAAATTTAGCCGTTCCTTCCTCAGTATTTACAATTTTTCTTAAAGCACTAACAACTTGTTCTGAAATACCTCTGTTTAATATTCTTTCATTTTTTTTATTAAAATTATTTTCTTTATAAATTAATGTTGGCTTAATTTCATAACCGCCATTTGATAAAATAGAATAACCTTTTGCTAATTGAAGAATTGTAGTTGCTATTCCATGTCCGAAAGAAGCTGTAGCCAATCTGCATTTTCCAAAATCATAATTTTTTTGAGGAGCAACTTCTTCAATATCAAAATCGATATCGCTTAACACACCAACTTTTTCTAAAAATAATTTAAATTTTTCTGAGCCAACTTTTTGGGCAATTTTTACAGATCCTATGTTTCCAGATCTAACTAAAATTTGCTCTGCAGTTAAATCTGATGGTATATCATTGTCGTACTCACCTATTCTGTATTTGTCACATTTAATTGATTTGGGTAAATCTAAAAATTCAGTCTCTGGTTTAATTACCTTTTCATTTAAGGCGCTAGCAAAAGTAAATGCTTTAAGTACTGATCCAAGTTCATATGTTCCTTTGGTTACCCTGTTAATGTAATTTACATCTGTAATATTATTTCTTTCATTTGGATTAAAATCTGGCAAAGAAACTAATGATAAAATATTACCATTATTGACATCCATTAAAATGGCTGCGCTACCTTTGCTTTTAAAAATTTCCTGATATTTAATTAATTCTTTTCTAATTAAAAATTGAATATCTTTATCTAATGTAAGTTTAATTGACTCTTTAGATTTTCTAAGTTCATCATTTAACGATTTTTCTAATCCAGAAATCCCATTATTATCATCATCTATCTGACCTAAAACATGACTAAAAAGATTTTTTTGTGGATACATTCTTAAAACTCTTTCTTCTGGAACTAAAGATTTGTCCCCTAATTTCATTATTTTTTCATAATTTTCCTCTGAAATTTTCTTCTCTAAATAAAAAAATTTCTTAGTTTTAATTTTTTTTTTAATTTCATCGAAATTTTTATCAGGAAAAATAATATTTAAACTTAGAAGTAATTTTTTTTTGTTAATTATATCTGAAGTTTTTAAACCAATATCAATCGATTTAACTGTCTTAGCTAAATAATTTCCATTAATGTCTATGATGTCTGCTCGATAAAGCTGATTTTTAGATACAGGAAGATTATTTATTTTTTCTAATTTACTCTTTCGTGTGCCTAAGTGAACTAGGTGTATTGTATAAATTAAGTATATAATTAAAAAAACAAAGAAAATAAAAGCTACACGATTAAATTGAATATTTAATCCATTCTCTTTTTTCTTAAATTTAAAATCACTTTTATAATCTTCTATAGTTAATTTTGATTTATTATCAGCCATTATTCTTTAATAATTTTAAAATTTTGAATTTTATTTATATCTTTTGAAATATTATAGATTTTTATATCGTTTATATTTTTTTGAATTAACTCATCCTCAAAATATTGTGATTGATATTCAAGTAATCTTTCTGCAGAACTTAAATAATCATACTCCAAGGATACATTTTCAAATTCAGAATTTAAAACTCTAATACTCTCTTTCGTTGTAAATATTTCATCTTCAATTTGTTTAGTCGTATTTTTTATTATTGCAGTTGATAGGACTAAAAAAAATATAATTAATGCTAAAACAAACTTTTTCACAGTTTGTCTCCGTAATTTTCAATTTCAATATAATTTCTGAATTGTTCCTCTATATCAGTATCAAAATTATAAAAATCAGTTTTTTTTATTGCATATCTAAATTTAGCGGATCTAGATGGTGTATTTTCGCTTACCTCTTCTTTTGAGGGAGTTATTGGTTTTTTTTGAATTAAGTTAAACAGTGTATCTGCTTGCTCTATAACTGGGCTATATCGTGAAATACTTTTGTTTTCAGAAAGACTCTTAAAAAAATATTTTACTATTTTGTCCTCTAAAGAGTGAAATGTAACTACACCTAAAACACCACCTTTTTTTAAAACTTTAGCAGCATTAATAAGTCCATAAATCAACTCGCTTATTTCTTTGTTTACAAATATTCTAAGTGCCTGAAACACTTTTGTTGCATTATGAACTTTAAAATTTTTTCTTTTTTTTGATTTGTCAATAATTTCTACTAATAATTTAGTATCAATTAGGTTTTTATATCTTTCTTTTATAATATTACGTGCAATGTATTTTGCTTCTTTTTCATCTCCAAAAAATTTAAAAATCTTTTCCAATTCTTTTTCATCAAGTTTATTAATTGCGTCTTCTGCTGAATAATTATTTAAACCCAGCTGCATATTTAATTTACCATCTGCTTCAAATGATAGTCCTTTTTGTGGGTCTTTAATTTGAGTATAAGAATAACCAAGATCAAAAATTATTCCTCTTATGTTTTCATTTTTGAGCTTTAAATTATTTAATTGACTAAATTTAATATTTTTAAAAATAAATCTATCTTCAAAATTTTCTTTTAACCGATTAGCAATTTTTACACTCTCTATATCTCTATCTAGAGCTATTACATTTGTATTTTTATAATCTAAAATTTTTTTGGTATAGCCACCTTGACCAAAGGTACAATCAATAAATGTGCCACCATGTTGAGGGGAAATAACGCTAATAATTTCTTTTAGCAGTACCGGATAATGCTTTTGCATTTTCGGTACTATGGTGGCGTCCATTTATTTCTTGGAAGACCATTAATTTTTTTGTCTTCTTAAGAATGCTGGTATTTCCAGATCATCTTCTTCCTCATGATCAGATGATAAAAGTTCATCTGAACTTGAGCTTTCGTTTTCTGAACTGAATAAATCTGGCGCATCAGAATCAACTCCGAATTCTTTAAGATCATTAGAGACCTCTTCATCAACATGGCTCTCTAGAGGCTCTTCATGATTAGTTTCCATGGCCTCTTGTGCAAAAGATTTTTCCATTTCATTAACTGAACTATCTTCGATTACACTTTCACTTTCCATGCTAGTATTTTGAACAACTTCTTCATTCATCATTTGGTTATGAGAGCTTTCAGTATGTTGTTCATGGATAACCTCATTTTCTAACTTTAAAGCATTAGCACCATCTGTAATGGGATTTGACGCTGTTGTGTTAGAAAAATTGAAAGATTGAGAAGATCCCATATTTGAAAAATCGGAGTAACCAGGATTACGATTTTGAATTCGATGAACCATGTTTACAACCGATTTTGACTCGGGTTGCTGACCATCTAATGAGGTTGCAACAATTGAAACTCTCATCTTTCCGTCTAATTCTGTGTCGGTGATAGCTCCAATAATTAACTCTGCTTCAGGGTCTACTTCTGCTCTAACTTTATTTACAGCCTCATCAACTTCAAAAAGTTTAAGATCTTTACCACCTGTAATATTTACCAATAAACCTTTTGCACCTTTTAGAGTGTAATCGTCTATTAAAGGGTTACTAATTGCCATCTCTGCAGCTTTAAGAGCTCTACCTTCTCCCTCAGCTTCACCAGTTCCCATCATAGCTTTACCCATTGCTGCCATAACAGTTTCAACATCAGCAAAATCTAAGTTGATTAAACCAGGTCTGACCATCAAATCAGTGATACTTTGAACACCGTGCATCAAAACATTATTTGAAAGGTTAAATGACTCTTCAAAAGTAGTCTGTTCATTAGCTATTTTAAATAGATTTTGGTTAGGTATAACAATTATTGTATCAACATGTTTTCTTAACTCTTCCAAACCTTGTTGTGCTCTTCTCATTCTAGAGGGGCCTTCATATAAAAATGGAAGAGTCACAACACCTACAGTTAAGATATTTAATTCTTTAGCAGCTCTTGCGATGACATGAGCAGCACCAGTGCCCGTTCCACCACCCATACCAGCTGCAATAAAAACCATGTTTGCACCTTGAAGTGTATTTACAATTTCATTTAAAGATTCATCAGCTGCAGCTTGTCCAATATCAAGTTTTGCTCCTGCTCCCAAACCTTTTGTTAAATTTAATCCAATTTGAATTCTTGTTTTGGCTTTACTAAGCTTCAAATCTTGAGCATCAGTGTTTACTGCAATAAATTCTACACCTTGTAGATTATTTTCTATCATTTCGTTAATTGCATTTCCGCCAGCTCCACCAACTCCTAAAACTAGTAGTCGTGGCTGTAGCTCTTTTATCTCTGGTGCTTTAAAGTTAATTGTCATCTTTTATCCCCTATTGTTTGTTATGTTGAAGCTCCCATTTAAGATTACCACGATTAATATTTGCTTTTTTCCTCGCTGTTATCTTAAATTTTTCAAATGCTGCTGGCTCCCATATTTGAAATGTTTGGCCTTGACCAACAAACAACATGCTATTTTTTATTTTTGCATGTTTTAATAATTTTGATGAAAGTGAAATTCTGCCTTCACTGTCGAATTGTAAATTTATACTTTCTGCTAATATTGATGTTGCAAAGTAATCTCTTTTTTCCTCAAACGGGTTTAAGGAGTCAATTGCTGAAGAAATTTTTTCAATTCTATCTTGAGAACAAGCTTCTATCGAGGAGTTATTAAATGATGGATAACAAATAACACCATTGTAACCTAGATTGGATAAATGTGACCTAAAACTTGCAGGCACAGATACTCTCCCTTTTTTGTCTAATTTGTTTTCGTATGTTGATAAAAACATAAAACATAAATCCCTTTATTCCCATATAATGGGAATTTATGGGATATTATGGGTTTTACAACTGAACGTCAATACCTATTATTTTGGGACTAATATATGTTTTAGTGGTAAAGAAAATAGACATTGGTACTCAAAAAATAGAGAACAAACAAAGAAACCCATAGTTATATTTTGATTTGAAGTGCCAGATAAACTATAAGCCGGGTTCTGTCATTTAAACCTATCATTTGTCTAGGCTTAAGATCACTCTTAAGCTCAAGCAACTAACCCTGATGACTAGCCAAGGACGGCTTTTAGTCTTTCAACAATGTCATCTCTACTTAGTCTTGCTCCCAGTGGGGTTTTCCAGCGTTCATTGTTACCAATAGAACCGGTGCGCTCTTACCACACCTTTTCACCCTTGCCATGTTATGGCGGTTTATTTTCTGTGGCACTATCCCTAGGGTTTCCCCCGCCAGGTATTACCTGGCACTGTGTCCTTGTAGAGCCCGGACTTTCCTCTTTAAAAATAAATTAAAGCGATAAGTCGTTTATCTGGCATTTACAATCTATTACTTAAGTTTTAATTTTCAAGGAATATTATTTGAATTTTTTTGCGATATTTTTGCTTATTAATAAGCATTCTTGATCAATTATTCCGTTTACCAATTCTTGTCTAAACCTTCTTTGAAAAGCTTTTGTAAGAATTTTAAGATATTTATTTTTTTTTATTTTATTATTTTTAGGATATCCAATTTTATGAATATTTGAGACAAAAAAATTCTCTTCAAATTTATTAGTTTTCATATTTCTGCTTCTTAATAAATCTTTATGATTTAAATCATGCCAATACCCAATTTTTTTTTTTGATAAATATTTCCATGGAAATTTTTCACCTGGATCTTTTTTTCTTTCTGGAGCAATATCAGAGTGGCCTAATATATATTTTTTTTTAATTTTATATTTTTTTAATAAATATTTGCTTAAATTATAAACTGAATTTATTTGTTTTTTTGTAAAATTCTTATAATTAAAGTTGTGCCCTGGGTTATTAATTTCAATGCCTATTGAATTTTTATTTAAAGAAGTATAATTTCTCCACTGGGAAGTTCCTGCGTGCCAAGCTACATGTGATTCTGGTACTAAATTTAATATTTCTCCATTTTTTTTTATAAAATAATGACTACTAACTTTTGATTTAATATCTAATAACTTATTAATTGCATCTTTCTCATATTTCATTCCTGTATAATGAAAAATTAAAAATTCAATATTTTTTTTTTTTCTTTTTTTTAAATCGAAATTTGGAGAGTAAATCGTTTGTATTTTAAGGCTCATTTTACCTAATAATTTTAGCTATATTCTAGACAATATATGGTCATTTTTCCAAAATAAATGTTAATATATTCGTATTTATATATTATAAAAATTATTATGTTTAAAAAATTTATAACAATCTGTATGACAGTGTTTTTGATAACACTAAATGCCCAAGCGGGTTCTGACGGTGAACTTGCTTTAAAAAAAGATGAGCCAAAAGAAATCAAAGATTGTTTTGAAAATTTAAACAAAGCCACTTTTGCTCTAAATCAAAGTTTGGATAAGGCATTAATAAAACCACTTGCAAAAGGTTTTAGAAATTTACCAGATCCGATTCAAAGAGGCACTAATAATGCTGTAACCAATTTATCTAATTTAATAACTATACCTAATAATGTTTTACAGGGAGATTTAAAAACAGCATTTGTAAATACAGCACGTTTAGCAGTTAATACAACAATTGGGTTATTAGGTACCATAGACGTTGCTAACAAGATGGGATTTCCAAAGTATATAAAAGAAGATTATGGTCAAACTTTAGGTGTTTGGGGTGTAGGTCCTGGTTGCTACATAGTTCTTCCAGTTTTGGGGCCATCTACTTTAAGAGATACAGCTGGCTCATTTGCAAATGTTTTAGGAGGAGACCCTTGGTATAATGCTTCTGCACATGGGAATAATGAATTTTTGAGTGAAACGGTTTATCTAACTTCAAAAGCTTTAAGTGGTATTAATTTTAGAGCTGATAATCTTGAGTCAATTGATAATCTAGAAAAAAATTCTATTGATTTTTATGCATCTGTTAAAAGTTTATATACACAAGATAGAGAAAATAAGATTAAAAATAATCAAAGAGGAAATATAGAAGTTCTATATAAAGACGAAGAAGACTGGGAAGAAATAGATAACAAATAATAATAATTCTATTTATGAATTTTAAAAAAGTATTATTTATTTTTCTTTTATTAAATCTAATTAATCTTCATGTTTATTCAATGGAGCCAGATGTATTTGTTCAATCTACTGTAAATAGAGCTTCACAAGTCCTATCAGAAAATATTTCTAAAGAAGAGAAAATTAATAAATTAAAAACTATTGCGAAGGAAACGGTAGATATAAGAGCAGTAGGTTTTTATTCTTTAGGATCAGCCAGAAAAAATTTAAATGAGAGTCAAAAGCAAAAATATTCAGAGCTTTTTGAGAGTTATTTTTTGAAAAGCTTCTCTAGTCGGTTAGCTGAATATACGAATCCAGAAATTAATGTAAAAAGTAAAGAGCTTATTAGTGAAAATTATACGATCGTTAATAGTGTATTAGTGGCTACATCTAGTAGGCCTGAGGTAAAAATAGATTGGAGAGTTTACACAAAAGATAAAAACAATCCTTTAATAAGAGATTTAATCATTGAAGGACTAAGTTTAGCAAGAACACAAAAGGAAGAGTTTGCATCTATTCTAAATTCTAATGATGCTGACATAAATGCTTTATTTAAAGCTCTTGAAGAATTTTATAAAAATTAAGTTAATATTTGGTGGGCCCGCCAGGACTCGAACCTGGGACCAATACATTATGAGTGTACTGCTCTAACCAACTGAGCTACAGGCCCAAAATATAAATTTAAATATATCATTTTTTTGAAGTAATCAATTAAAGATAATTTTAAATTGGTGGGCCGTGTTGGTTACGCTCCAACTACCCCTGCAATGTCAATGCAGTACTCTACTATTGAGCTAACGGCCCTAAAATATTAATGACCAAATAATGTATAACATTAAACTAGTTTAAAATATAATTATTAGAAATTTAATTTATCAAAATTTCAATCTATTTTTTAAAATCTCAATTTTAACTTTCTAGAAAACTTTTTAATTGTTTTGATCTACTTGGGTGCTTGAGCTTTCTAAGCGCTTTTGCTTCAATCTGTCTTATTCTTTCTCTAGTAACCGAGAACTGCAATCCAACTTCCTCCAACGTGTGGTCTGTATTCATACCAACTCCAAATCTCATTCTTAATACTCTTTCTTCTCTTGGTGTTAGAGTAGATAAAATTTTAGTTGTTGCTTCTCCTAAGTTGGATTTAATAGCTTGCTCTAAAGGAGCCAATGCTTTTGTGTCCTCAATAAAATCACCTAAACTACTATCCTCTTCATCACCAACTGGTTTTTCAAGAGACACTGGTTCTTTGGATATTTTTAAAACTTTTCTAACTTTATCCAAAGGCATTCTTAGTTTTTGAGCTAATTCTTCTGGTGTAGCCTCTCTCCCAAATTCACTTAAAATTAATCTTTGTGTTCTAACAATTTTGTTTATTGTTTCAATCATGTGAACTGGAATACGAATTGTCCTTGCTTGATCAGCAATTGATCTTGTAATTGCTTGTCTAATCCACCATGTTGCATACGTTGAGAACTTATACCCTCTTCTATACTCAAACTTATCTACTGCCTTCATAAGACCAATGTTACCTTCTTGGATTAAATCTAAAAATTGAAGACCTCTATTAGTATATTTTTTAGCAATTGAAATAACTAATCTTAAATTAGCTTCTACCATTTCTTTTTTTGCTATTCTTGACTCTTTTTCTCCTTTTTGAATTCTGCTAACTAATTTTTTAAAATCAGTTACTGAAATTCCAAGTTTGTGACTTATTTCAATTAGTCTTTCTTTTATATTTTTAAATTCATCTTTATTTTTTAAAAAAAATTGTTTCCAAACAACATTGGTATCTAAGAATTTTTTTAGATTAGGATTTATTTCATTACCAACATAAAATTTTATAAACTCGTTTCTTTGTATTTTATGATCCATTGCAAGCCTTAAAAGATTGCCCTCCAAAGATATTATTTTTTTATTTTCAGTGTAATGCCTTTGAACTAATTCCTCTAAAACTGATGGTGATAATTGCAAAGACTTTATATTTTCCAAAATATCAGCTACTATTTTCTCATAACCTTTTTCTTTAGCAGGAGAAAAACTTCCTGCATTTAAAACACAATCTAATTTTTCTTTTTGATATTTTATTAATTTTGTATACTCTTTGGTCAGAGTATTTACTGTTTTTAAAACCTTTGGTTTTATCTCAGTTTCCATTGCAGCAAGTGTTGGATTGAAATCATCTTCATCATCTGTTGAACTATCATCTTTATCAACTTCACCTGCATTTTTTTGTTTTGCACTTGGACCGGTAGACTCATCTTCCATGTAATTGGTATCTATATCAATTATTTCTCTTACAAGTATTTCGTCTTTTTGAAGTTGTTCATTCCACTCGAAAAATTGCTGAGCAGTAATTGGGCTTTGAGAAAGAGCAATTAGCATTACATCTTTACCAGCCTCAATCCTTTTTGCAATTGCTATTTCACCTTCTCTTGATAAAAGTTCAACACCTCCCATCTCGCGTAAATACATTCGAATAGGATCATCACTTTTTTCAATAGTCTTTCCTTCTTCTTTATTTGAATTTTCTTTTTTTCTTAAAACTTTATAATCTGATTTTTTTTCTACTAAGGAAATATTTTCATCTAAAATATGTATAAATGCTTGAGCTAAGTTTTCGTCAGATAAATTTCTTTTCCCTAAAGATTTACTTAACTCCTCATAAGTAATAAAGCCTCTATGAGTTCCTCGACCCATAAGTCTTGCAAATGATTTTGTAATAATTCTTTCCACAGTAATTTGAATTTAAAAGTCTTATATAATGTCAATTATATAAAAATCTATTAATAATTTAGTCAGTTTAATTGAGATTCTGCTTTTTTTTGAGCTCTTTTAACTCATTAAATGTAGACTCGCTCATATCCACAGAAAATTTCGATTCTAATTCCTGGATTCTGAACTCAAGATCATAATTCATCAAATCTCTAGAGATGTCCTCTAATAATTCGATAATTTTTTGATCATCCTCAGATTGATTTTTTAGAATATGTTTGATTGAAGCAAATTTGTTTATTTTTTCTATTAATTCAATATCCAAATTAAGATCTTCAATTGTGATTTGTGAACCAGATTTTAATTTTTCAACAATTGTTTCAAATATTTTTTTATTAAACTCAGTAAATAATTTAATATTTTCAATCAGATGAATATTTACTTGCAACAAATCTAGGTTATTTATCACCAAGTATAATAAAGAAAACTCTTTTAATTCAACTCCAGTCAAAGACTGACTTTCTTTAAAATATTTTTTTGTACTCTCTAAAGATTTTGTTTTCTTTGAATAAAATCTTTTATTATTTTGATTGGAATGTGGTGTTAACTCAGAAATTTTTTCTAAAAAATATTCTAAAACATATTTTTTTATGAAATCATCTTTTATTGTATTTGCAATTTCTCTTAGTTTTTTCTCAAAAATAGCCATCGATGATGGATTATTTTTAGTTTGTTTTTTGTAATGACTAAAAATAAATTGATGAATTGATAATTTGGTCTGCTTTGTAAAATCTACAAAATCAGCCTTGCCATTTTTATTTACATAGCTATCTGGGTCTTCTTTATCTGGGAGAAACAAAAATGAAATTTGTTTTTCAGGTTTTAGTTCCTTTATTGAATTTTCAGCAGCTCTAACAGCAGCTTTATATCCACTTTCATCACCATCAAAACATATTATTATATCATCAAAAAATTGGTTTAAAGTTAAAATTTGCTTGTCGGTTAAAGACGTACCAAGATTTGCTACTGTATTATCTATTCCATTTTTACTTAGACCTACTACATCCATATATCCCTCAACCAGATAAATGTGATCAACTTTATTAGAAAGTTTTCTTGCTAAATCTAAATTATATAAATTTGATCCTTTTTTAAAAAAGTTTGTTTCAGGTGAATTTATATACTTAGCTAAGTAATCTAAATTTTCAATTATTCTTCCACCTAGTGCTATTGGTTGACCTGAAATATTATTGATTGGAAAAATTAATCGACCTCTAAATCTTTCTACATAAATTTTTTTTTTCTCATCTAAATAGAATAAACCAGTTTCTACTAAAGTTTGTTCACTATAATCTTGTTTTAATTTTTCAAAAAAACTTGGATTTTTTTCTATGTATCCAATTTTAAATTTTTTTACTTCATCTTTAGTTAGTGATCTGTTTTTTAAATAATCTCTAGCAATCGAATAATCTTCATTTTTTAAAAGTTCATTATGATAAAAGTCAACATATTGATTAAAAATGGATTTATACTCATTCCACTTTTTTTCTCTTTCTTCATCTTGTTTTGAAAACATATATGGCTGCATACCTGCTAATTGAGCTAAATATTTAACTGCCTCTCCAAATTTAAAATTTTGAGTTTTAATTACAAAATCAAAAATATTGCCATGTTCTGAGGTTGCAAAACAATGATAAAATTCTTTTTCATCATTCACAGTAAACGAAGGTGTTTTTTCATTTTTAAAAGGTGATAAACCTACATATTCTTTACCTCTTTTTTTTAAGGAAACAGTTTTTGATACTACCGTTGAAACTTTCAACCTGTTTTTAATTTCATCAAGATACTCTTTGGGGTATTTCATTATTTGCTCAACAATTCTTTGATCATTGATCCTGCTTTTGAAAAATCAATTTCGTCTGCATGAGTTTTTTTAAGTTCACCCATAACTTTACCCATATCTTTTAATGAATTTGCTCCAATTTTCGAAATAACATCTGTACAAATTTTCTTAGTTTCCTCTTCACTAAGCTGCTTTGGTAGGAAACTTGTTAAAATATTATGCTCATTTTGCTCAACCTCTAAAAGATCTGTTCTATTATTTTTTTTATAAATATCGATTGATTCGGCTCGTTGTTTAACCATTTTTTTTAAAAGTTTCTTAATGTCCTCGTCATCAGTTTCTTTTTTGTTAGGACCTGATCTGTTAACAATATCTAAATCCTTAATCGAAGATAATATTAACCTATAGGTTGATATTTTATTTTTATCTTTAGATTTTAAAGCATTTTTATATTCGTTTTCGATGGTCTGTTTTAATGACATAATTTTTTAATCTACTTTAAAGAAAAAATTCTTCAAAAGAAAAATTGTTTTTTTACAATTTTATATTACATCTCTGTTGCGATAATAAAGCAATTATTGTATTAACCTTTAACTCATGAGTTGTAATTGAACAAAAAATCAAAAAAAACTAACTCAAAAATAAAATCTGAAATCAATACAGGCGTTTTAGTTCTCGAAAATAAAAAGGTATTCAAAGGAATTGGAATTGGTTACCAGGGAGAAGCCACAGGCGAAGTTTGCTTTAATACATCATTAACAGGCTATCAAGAAATCATCTCTGATCCTTCATATGCAGGTCAAATTATTAACTTTACCTTTCCCCATATTGGAAATGTTGGAACCAATAAAGAAGATCATGAATCTGATAAAATATGGGCAAGAGGAGTGATAATTAATTCTGAAATAACTTCACCCTCAAATTACAGATCATTCCTACATTTGGATACTTGGCTAAAGAAAAATAAAATTGTTGGAATTACTGGCTTAGACACCAGAAGCCTAACAAACTTTATAAGAGACAAAGGCGCTCCCAAAGGTACTATTAGTTATTCAAAAAAAGGAAAATTTAATATTAATAAATTGACCAACTCTACAATAAAATGGAGCGGATTAAAAAATCTTGATCTTGCAGAAATAGTTTCAACCCAGAAAAATTATATTTGGAAAGGTCTTAAAACATGGAAAAAAGAACTTGGATATAAAAAAAATAACAAGAACTCATTTCATGTTGTTGCAATTGATTATGGAATAAAAAAAAACATCCTAAGATATTTCTCTGACTTCAACTGTAAAGTTACAGTTGTCTCTTGTAAAACTAGTGCCCAGAAAATTTTAGCTTTAAAACCAAATGGAATATTTTTATCAAATGGTCCTGGTGATCCAGCTGCAACAGGAAAATATGCTATAGCAATTATTAAAGATCTAATTAAAAAAAATTTACCAATATTTGGTATTTGTTTAGGTCATCAAATTTTAGCATTGGCATTAGGTGGTAAAACAAAGAAAATGAAACTTGGTCATAGAGGAGCAAATCACCCTGTTAAAAATTTAATTCATGATAATGTTGAGATAACGAGTCAAAATCATGGATTTGAAGTAGTTAAAGAAACATTACCAAAAAATATTGAGGTCACACATAAATCTTTATTTGATAATAGTATTGAAGGTATCAAACTAAAAAATAAACCAGTCTTTTCAGTTCAATATCATCCAGAGTCTAATCCAGGACCTCAAGATAGTGTTTATTTGTTTCAAGAATTTATTAACAACATAAAAAAAAATGCCAAAAAGAAAAGATATTAAAAAAATATTAGTTGTAGGAGCTGGTCCAATAATTATAGGACAAGCATGTGAATTTGATTATTCAGGTACACAAGCATGTAAAGCTCTTAAAGATGAGGGTTATAAAGTAGTCTTAATAAATTCAAATCCTGCAACAATTATGACTGACCCAGATGTTGCAGATAAAACTTATATTGAACCAATTACACTAGATGTATTAGAAAAAATTCTAAAAAAAGAAAAACCCGATGCAATTCTTCCAACAATGGGAGGGCAAACTGCGCTTAACCTTGCAATGGAAGCAGAGAAAAAAGGAATTCTAAAAAAATACAAAATTGAGTTGATAGGAGCAAATTCTAAAGCAATTTCTAATGCCGAGGATAGAAAGAAATTTAGAAAAAATATGATAGATATTGGTTTAGATTTACCAAAATCTGAAATTGTTAATAACAATAACCAAGCATCAAAAGTATTAAAAAAAATTGGTTTACCTGCAATTATAAGACCTGCTTTTACACTTGGTGGGCTTGGTGGGGGAATAGCCAAAACTAGAAAAGATTATTTTAAGATTGTTAAAAATGGATTGCATGAATCTCCAGTAAGCCAAGTCCTTGTAGAGGAATGTTTAGAGGGCTGGAAAGAATTTGAGATGGAGGTTGTAAGAGATAAGAACGATAACTGTATCATCATTTGCTCGATTGAAAATATAGATCCAATGGGAATTCATACAGGTGATTCAGTAACAATTGCACCAGCTCTTACCCTTACAGATAAAGAATACCAAGTAATGAGAAATGCATCTATTGCATGTTTGAGAAAAATTGGAGTTGAAACTGGAGGATCAAACGTTCAGTTTGCTATCAATCCTAAAAATGGTCGAATGGTTGTCATTGAAATGAATCCTCGTGTATCAAGATCTTCAGCACTTGCATCAAAAGCAACTGGATTTCCAATTGCGAAAGTAGCTGCAAAATTAGCAGTTGGTTATACTCTGGATGAATTAAAAAATGAAATAACTAAAGTTACTCCTGCATCATTTGAACCAAGTATAGATTATGTAGTGACTAAAATTCCAAGATTTACTTTTGAAAAATTCTCAACCTCACCCGCAACTTTAGGGACATCAATGAAATCAGTGGGTGAAGCAATGGCAATAGGAAGAAACTTTAAAGAATCTCTGCAAAAAGCACTGGTATCTCTAGAGACTGGTTTTTCTGGTTTAGATAGAATTTTTGATTTAAATAAAAAACAAATTAAAAAGAAGCTTAAAGAAACTATTCCAAATAAGATATTATTAGTTGCTGAAGCAGTTAGAAAAAAAATAAACTTAAAGAAAATATATAATTTATCCAAAATTGATCCTTGGTTTTTAGAACAAATTAAAGAGATAGTCGATTGTGAAACACAAATAAAAACTAAAGGACTTCCGAGGAATTTTGCAGAATTTAATAGAATAAAATCAATAGGATTTTCAGATAAAAAACTTTCGGAATTAACTAAAACGTCTGAAGAAATTGTTAGAAGAAAAAGATCAGCGCTTAAAATACTTCCAGTTTATAAAAAAGTAGATACTTGTGCAGCTGAATTCAAATCGTTTACCCCTTATATGTATTCAACATATCAAAGAAACTTTTCAATTAACTCAGAATGTGAATCAAATCCATCTAATAAGAAAAAAATAATTATTCTTGGAGGAGGACCAAATAGAATTGGTCAGGGAATTGAGTTTGATTATTGCTGTTGTCAGGCAAGTTTTTCGTTAAAAGACGCAGGTTTTGAGACTATTATGGTTAATTGTAATCCTGAAACAGTATCAACAGACTATGATACGAGTGATCGATTATACTTTGAACCTTTAAAAGAAGAATATGTTTTTAACATAATTAAAAAAGAACAAGAAAAAGGAAATCTGATAGGGGTAATAGCTCAGTTTGGAGGCCAAACTCCAATTAAACTTGCTAAATTTTTGCACGATAACAAGCTTCCAATTTTAGGAACTCAATATACTTCTATAGATTTAGCCGAAGATAGAGATAGATTTAGAAATTTATTAAATAAATTAAAACTAAAACAAGCAGAGAGTGGAATTGCAAAGACATTTAATCAGGCAATAAAAATTGCAGACAAAATAGGATTACCATTAATGGTAAGACCTTCATATGTTCTAGGTGGAAGAGCAATGGAAATTGTTCATGAAAAAAATCAGCTTAAAAAATTTGTTGAAGAGGCATTTAAAGCCGCAGAAGAAAATCCAATTTTGATTGACAAATTTATCGATCATGCAATGGAAGTAGATGTGGATGCCATATCAGACGGAAAACAGGTTCACGTTGCAGGAATTATGCAACATATCGAAGAAGCAGGAATCCATTCAGGAGACTCGGCTTGTAGTTTACCACCTGTTTCAATTAAACCTTATCTTCTTAAAGAAATAGAAAATCAAACTAAAAAACTTGCTATAGCTTTAAATGTAAAAGGTTTCATGAATATACAGTTTGCAATTAAAAAAGATGAAATTTATGTGATTGAAGTAAATCCTAGAGCAAGTCGAACAGTACCTTTTGTATCAAAAGCAAAAGGATTGCCCCTAGCTAAAATTGCATCAAGAGTAATGGCTGGTGAAAAGTTATCTAAGTTTAATTTAAAAGATAAATCTAAAGGTATGTACGCAGTTAAAGAAGCTGTATTTCCATTTAATAAATTTCCCAACAGTGACTTATTGTTAGGGCCAGAGATGAAGTCGACAGGAGAAGTTATGGGATTTGATAAAAATTTTGGAATGGCTTTTGCCAAAAGTCAAATCGCAGCAGCTAACTCATTACCAAAACAAGGATTAGCTTTTATATCTCTCAAAGATAGTCACAAAGATGAAGGAATAGATTTAGCTAAAGAACTTCTTAAACTTAAGTTTACATTATGTGCAACTAGAGGAACTGCAGAATATATTCGAAAGCATGGGATGAAATGTAAAATTATAAATAAAGTAAGTACTGGATCGCCTCACATAGTAGATGTTTTAGACTCTAAAAAAATTGCATTAGTAATAAATACTGGAGGTGGAAATAGTGAACATCGATTGAGTGATGCTATAGCCTTAAGAAGAGCGACACTTAAAAATAAGGTTCCTTATTGTACTAATATGTCCACTGCTCAAGCATGTTTAGAGGCAATTAGATCGCTGAAAACAAAAAAATTAGAAGTGACTTCTCTTCAGGACGTTTAGGTATTTACTTTCCAATCGGTTTCAAAGGTAACATAATTTACTTGAATACATCGTCTTTCTTTTACGATTTTTTTCTTCTCCATACCATGCCATGTGTTTGGTCCGCTGGTAAAAAGATAACCATAATTATGTTTGTAAGGAAGTGTCTTAACCTTCTCTAATTTTTCATTGTAAAAATCAGTTCCTAAATCCTCAGATTCATTTGTTTTATTAACAAATATTAAGCCTGACATAAGCTTTTCTTTTATATCACAATGAGGTTTTAACCAAAAACCCTCTCGGTCACATATAACCTCAACCCTAACATAGGAATTTGATAAATCTTTATTTATCATTTTAGAAATTGTTTCATATGTTTCTTTAGACTGAAGTTCATTTATAAATTTTACTAAATTTGGAAATTGAGATGAGTTTTCTTTATTAATAAAACATCTAAACTTTATTGCTTGCCCGCCTGAAGCTATACCTTTTCTAAATTCTGCAGCTCCACCATCTATTGCTCTTGTTCCATCATAATTAAGATTATGTTTACTGACATCAGGAATGTCAGCTTTAACTATTTCATCAATTGCCTCTGCTGACAAAGCATCACTATACTCCCAATGATCAAAAGGGAAATTATGTTGTTTTGAATTATTTTTAATTGAATTTAAAAATGACATTATGATTGAATTTTTTCTTTAATAATTTTTGCTACTCTATTCGTTTCATCTAATTTTTGATAGTTCCAATTTTCAATTTCTTCACCTAAGTTTCTAGTAATATTTAATTCTCTAAATAAATTTCTAAAATTTTGAAATCTGACATCTTTTCTTTTTGGTAAAATATTAGCAACATAAATTGGTTTTCCAGTCAAAGCAGCTTCAGATATCATAGAGCTAGAGTCACATGTAACAACTATATTTTCCGAAATTGCTAAAGCTGAAAGATAAGCTTTTTTATCAACATTCATAATCACAGTGTGATTTTCTCCAAAAAACTCTTTTGCATAATGTATAGTATTTAATGGTGTTCTCATTGAAGGTATCACCACAAGTTGAAAATCATGTTTTTTCAATAGTTTGTAAAAAATTGAAAAGATATGCTTCATATTTTTTGTTGAGTACTCATAATATTTTGTAGGACCACCCATTATCAAACACCAAACTTTTCTATTATCCTGTTTGATATATGAATTTAAATAACCTCTATTTTCTTCAATTTCATTTTCCGTTAAATAGTGAATTGCACCTTTTGTTTTAATTACATTTGTACCGCTTATCCCATCATGTTCGGGAGCAACAATAAAATCAAAATGATTAAAATCTACCTTTGGATCTTGAATATGAATATTTAAAACTTTTTTTTTTGAAATACTTTTTAAGTGGATTGATGGAATCACACTTTTTCTTCCACATGAAATAATTACATCAAAATCATACTCGTTTATTTTTTTATAAACATTTTGTGATATTGGAGTTAATTTTGGAGGAACAATTTTCCAAAAATTATTTAGTTCAACCTTATGGTGTGTAAAATCCAAATCTAAAGCTTTTGCTAAACCTTCTACCTGGCTTATCATGCCATGCATACCTTGAGTTAATAAAATACCTTTTAATTTAGTCATTAATCACTATATAGCTTTCATATGAGTCAAAATCCAACTAAACACACAAAAGTGTTAATAATTGGATCAGGTCCAGCTGGATACACTGCAGCAGTTTATGCTGCTCGTGCAATGTTAAATCCTATTTTAGTTTATGGATCTGAGCCAGGAGGACAATTAACAACAACAACTGATGTTGAAAATTATCCAGGATTTTCTGAAGTTATTCAGGGGCCATGGTTAATGGATCAAATGAAAGAACAAGCAAAAGCAGTTGGAACTGAAATGATTGAAGACCATATTGGATCTGTAAATTTAAAAAGTTCACCATTTGAAGCAATTGGTGATAGTGGCCAGAAATATACTGCTGATAGCATTATTATTTCTACTGGAGCTCAAGCAAGATGGTTAAATATAAAATCAGAACAGGAATTTAGAGGATTTGGAGTTTCTGCTTGTGCAACTTGTGACGGTTTCTTTTTTAAAAATAAAGAAGTTGCTGTAGTTGGAGGAGGTAATGCAGCGGTTGAAGAAGCAATGTTCCTTACAAAGTTTGCATCTAAAGTAAAATTAATCCACAGAAGAGATAGTTTAAGAGCTGAAAAAATGCTTCAAAAAAAATTAATGGAAAATAAAAAAATAGAAATAATTTGGGACTCTGTAGTTGAAGATGTGTTAGGTGATAAAGATCCTAAAAATGTCAAAGGAATTAAGATTAAAAATGTTAAAACAAATAAAATACAAGAATTGAAACTTGATGGCGTATTCATTGCTATTGGTCATGATCCAGCTACTCAACTTTTTAAAGATCAATTAAAAATGGATAATGAAGGATATTTAATTACCAAACCTGACTCAACAGAAACTAATATTCCTGGTGTTTATGCAGCTGGAGATGTAAAAGATAAAACTTTTAGACAAGCCGTTACAGCTGCAGGAATGGGTTGTATGGCAGCATTAGAAGCTGAAAAATTCCTATCTCACTAATTCAGCAATCTCATTTGATTCAAATATACTTTGATTAATATTTTCATTTGCCAACTTTACCATTGCTTTGGCGACTATTTCTGCCCTAATTGGTCTCATTTTTCTTAAAGGTCCAATTAAAATTGGAGTTAACAATTTAAATAATATTATACCAAATTTTTCACCTATTCTTTTTTCTTTTCTATTTCCCAATAAGAAAGATGGTCTCATGATCCCAATTTTATCAAAATTTTGATTTTTAATTTCTTGTTCAACTAAACCTTTGAATTTTAAATAATCACCTGAACTTTTTGAATCTGCATAACCAGATGAAACAAAAAAAAATGATTTAATTGAATTTGATTTAGCGATTTGGGCAATTTGTCTAGGAATGTTGAGCTCAATTCTTTCATATTCATTTTTATTAGGTGAGTTTTTTCTTGTTGTTCCAATACAAAAAAAACAGTCTTCACCTGTAATATCATTTCTATGCTTTTCTAAATCATTAAAATTAGTGTCAATAATTTCAATTTTTGGATTAATAAGTTCTATTTTTGAACGAACAAAAATCTTTATTTTTGAATAATTTGAATTCAGAATAAGTTGATTAACTAGATGCCCACCAACTAAACCTGATGAACCAAACACTAGGGCTGTTTTCATTAATTTAAGGATTTACAAAAAATAGATATTTTATCCATTGCTTTCTTAAGATTATCCATTGATGTTGCATAAGAAATTCTGAAAAAACCTTCTAAACCAAATGCAGAACCTTGAACTACAGCAATCCCACTATTCTCTAATAATGATTGAACAAAATCAGTATCAGATTTAATTTCATTTCCATTTGGATCTTTTTTACCCATTAAACCTTTGCAACTTGGGAAAACATAAAACGCTCCATCTGGATTGAGGCATTCAATTCCATCTATTGCATTTAAAGCATTAACCACAAAATCTCTTCTCTCCTGAAACGAGTTTGCTCTTTCCTTAATAAAATCTTGTGTTCCACTTAGTGCCTCAACTGCAGCTGCTTGGCTAATAGAGGAAGGATTAGTTGTTGATTGTGATTGAATTTTAGCAATAGCTTTAACAATATCTTTTGGACCAGCTGCATACCCTATTCTCCAGCCTGTCATTGAGTAAGCTTTACTTACACCATTCATTGTAAGCACTCTATCTTTTAAACTATTAATTTGAGCAATTGTAAAAAATTTAAAACCCTCATAAGTCACGTGTTCATAAATATCATCGCTCAAAATATACACATGATTATGTTTTTCTAAGATAGCTGCGATTGCTTTGATATCTTGCTCTGAATAACATGCTCCAGTAGGGTTTGAAGGAGAATTAAGAATAATCCATTTAGTTTTTGGAGTTATAAACTTTTCAAGATCAATTGGATTTATTTTAAAACCTTGTTTTTCATCACATTCCATTATCACTGGTTTTCCTCCAGCTAATAAAACCATATCAGGATAAGAAACCCAATAAGGAGCAGGAACTATAACTTCATCACCTTCGTTTAATGTGGCCATCATTGCATTATAAATTACATGCTTACCACCAGCACCAACTGTAATTTGATCAGTTGTATAATCTAAATTATTTTCTTTTTTAAATTTTTCTACAATCGCTTTTTTCAATGCTGGAGTACCGTCTACTGCTGTGTATTTTGTATCACCATCGTTAATTGCTTTTATGGCTGCTTGCTTAATGTTATCTGGAGTATCAAAATCTGGTTCCCCTGCACCTAATCCAATAACATCTTTTCCAGCAGCTTTTAATTCTCTTGCTTTTTGAGTAACTGCAATAGTAGGTGATGGTTTAATCTTCTTTAAACTGTCTGATATTATGCTCATTGAAATATAAATAAATTCTACTACGTTGTTTAATATATGGAAAATACTTATCAAGATTTAATTACAGATATTCAGAGTAAAAATCCTAAAATAGGTGGAAAACTAGAGGGTGGAAAAAAATTCAAAATTAAATCTGATTTTAAACCTGCTGGTGATCAGCCTGAAGCGATTAAAAAATTAGTAAATGGTGCTAACAAAGATCAATTTAATCAAGTTTTGCTTGGTGTAACGGGATCTGGAAAAACTTTTACAATGGCTAAAGTAATTGAAGCTACTAATAGACCTGCCTTGATTTTAGCTCCAAACAAAACTCTTGCTGCTCAACTTTATGGGGAAATGAAAACCTTTTTTCCAGACAATGCTGTTGAATATTTCGTTTCATACTATGACTATTACACTCCAGAGGCTTATGTGCCGAGATCAGACACATATATAGAGAAAGAAGCCTCTATAAATGAACAAATTGATAGAATGAGGCACTCAGCAACTAGATCTCTTTTAGAAAGAGATGATGTTTTAATTGTAGCAAGTGTTTCGTGTATCTATGGATTAGGTTCAGTTGAAGCGTACAGTAAAATGACGCTAACTCTTCAAAAAAATTATGACTACAACAGAGAAGAAATAATCAAATCTTTAGTTGCTCTACAATATAAAAGAAATGATCAAAATTTTTATAGAGGAACATTTAGAGCAAGAGGAGAATATTTAGAAATATTTCCTTCTCATTTAGAAGATAGAGCTTGGAGACTTTGTCTATTTGGAGATAAATTAGAACAGATAGAAGAGTTTGATCCGTTAACTGGTGATAAAGTAAGAGAATTAAGTTTAGTAAAAGTTTATGCAAATAGTCACTACATCACTCCTAAGCCTACAATCGAACAAGCAGTAATTAATATAAAAAAAGAATTAGAAGTAACTTTAAAGAAACACCGTGCTGAAAATAAATTATTAGAAGCACAGAGATTAGAAGAAAGAACTAAATTTGATCTTGAAATGATTGAAGCCACAGGTTCTTGCGCTGGTATTGAAAACTATTCAAGGTTTTTGTCAGGAAGAAAACCAGGAGAGCCTCCTCCCACTCTTTTTGAATACTTTCCAGATAACACTTTAATATTTGTAGATGAGTGTCACGTTACAGTGCCTCAGCTTAATGGAATGTATAAAGGTGATAGATCAAGAAAAAGTACTTTAGCAGAATACGGATTCAGACTTCCTTCGTGTATGGATAATAGACCATTAAAATTTGAAGAATGGGATTTAATGAGAACTCAAACTGTATTTGTTTCCGCAACTCCTGGGCCATGGGAACTAGAACAAACAAAAGGTCAGTTTATAGATCAGGTAATTAGACCAACAGGATTAATTGATCCTCCTGTAGAAATAAGACCTGCAAAAAATCAAGTGGATGATTTAATGCATGAATGTAAAAGAGTTATAGAAAATAATCATAGAGTATTAGTAACAACACTCACTAAAAAAATGGCTGAAGATTTAACCGAATATCTTCATGAGAACGGTATAAAGGTAAGGTACCTTCACTCAGATATTGATACATTAGAAAGAATTGAAATCATGAGAGATCTAAGAATGGGTGTATTTGATGTTTTAGTTGGAATTAACTTATTAAGGGAAGGATTAGATATTCCTGAATGTGCTTTAGTTGGAATTTTAGATGCTGATAAAGAAGGTTTTTTAAGATCTGAAACATCTTTAATTCAAACTATAGGAAGAGCAGCTAGAAATGTTGATGGTAAAGTAGTTTTATATGCAGACAAGGAAACGAAAAGTATAAAAAAAGCAATTGCTGAAACTGATAGAAGAAGAAAAATTCAGTTAGCTTACAATAAGAAACACAAGATAGATGCAAAATCGGTAAAAAAAGAAATCAGTGATATTCTAGAAAGTGTTTATGAAAAAGACTACGTTAAAGTAAGCGAAGGGTCTAATGTTGGAGGAAATCTTAAAAAACACCTCAAAGCTCTAGATAAAAAAATGAAAGAGTCGGCATCTAATTTAGAGTTTGAAGAAGCTGCTAAAATACGAGATGAGATAAGAAAATTAGAAAGCACTGAATTAGAAATTACATTAAATCCAAAAATAAGGCAGTATGACGTAAAAAATAAGCTTTATCCAAAAGGTAGATCAACTATGGGTATGCCAGGAACTAAAGTTACAAAAAAAAGAGATAAGAAATGGAAGCACAAAAAATAATTATTACTGGTGGAGCTACTCGAATGGGTGCTGCAATTGCAAGAAAGTTATCTGGTCCAAATATTGAAATCTTAATCCATTATAATAAATCAAAATTAAAAGCAGAAAAATTAAAAAAAGAATTATATGACAAAGGTACAAAAGTATACTTAGTTAGAGGTGATTTAAGCAAAGAAACTGATATAAAAAAAATAATTAAATTTGCAAAATCAAAACTAAAATATTTTGATTGTCTTGTTAACAATGCCTCCTTATTTGAAAATGATAAATTAGAAAATTTTTCATTGGATAGTTGGAGTAAGCATTTAAGAACCAATTTAAGAGCGCCTGCACTATTGACGAAAGAATTTGCTAAAAATGTTATAGGCAAAAATAATAATATTATAAATATTATTGATCAAAGAGTGTTCAAATTAACTCCTTACTTTTTTTCATACACTCTTAGCAAAACTGGTTTGTATACTTTAACAAAAACTAGCGCTATGAGTTTAGCTCCAAATATAAGAGTAAACGCAATTGCACCTGGACCCACTATAAAAAATCAAAGACAATCTGAAAAACATTTCAAAAAGCAATATTTAGCAACACCCCTAAAAAGACAAGTTGATGTGGAACAAATATGTAATGCTGTTGACTTTTTTATTAAAAATATATCTATTACTGGTCAAGTTTTAGCTATTGATAGTGGTCAAAATCTTAACTGGCAAACACCAGATGTAATGGGTAAAGAATGAAAAAAAATAATTTAAAAATTGTCAAAATAGATAAAAATAAAAGCCTATTTAATTATGAGAAAAAAATCCTAATTAATGAATTAATATTAGATTTAAAACTTGGTTATTACGATTTTGAAAAAGAAAAACCACAGAAAGTCAAATTTAGTCTTGAAATAGACTATGAGGACAAAAAACCTTCAAGCGATAAAGACATAAAATCCATTGTTAATTATGGAACTATAGTAAAATTAATTACGAAACTTGTAAAAAAGAAACATTATAATTTCTTAGAAACTTTAGCAGAAGCTGTTTTTGACGAATTATTTAAAGACAAAAGGATTGCTAAAATAATGCTAAAAATTGAAAAATTAGAAATTTTAAAACAGTGTTCATCTGTTGGTATTCAAATTACCAAAAAGAGAAGCCATGATAAGCTCTGAATTAGGAAAAGAAGTAATTAAAAAAGAGCTAACTCTAGTACCAAAACTTCCAGGCGTATACAGGATGCTTAACGAAAAAAATGAAATACTTTATGTGGGTAAAGCCAAAAATTTACCAAATAGATTAAAGAGTTATGTTGCAGAAAAAAATCATATAATTAGAACTGAACGAATGTTGTCTCAAACAAGAAAATTAGAGATAACAACAACATCTAATGAAAGTGAAGCATTACTTCTAGAAGCAAATTTAATTAAAAAGCATAAACCAAAATTTAATATCCTTTTACGTGATGATAAGTCATTTCCATTTATATTTATTGGTAATAAAGATAAGTGGCCTCAAATAAAAAGACATAGAGGAAAAAAAACAAAAGAAGGTTTTTACTTTGGACCTTTTGCCTCTGCTGGTTCAGCTAATTGGACAATCAAAATGATCCAAAAAATTTTTCATTTAAGAGTTTGTGATGACACGGTTTTCAAAAACAGAGAAAGACCTTGTATTTTATATCAAATAAAAAGATGTTCTGGACCTTGTGTAGGGTATGTAAAAAAAGAGGAATACAATCAAACAGTAGAAGATGCTATTGAGTTTGTTTCAGGCAAATCAAGGAAAATTCAAAAAAATCTTTCTAACCAAATGGAAAAGGCGAGCGAGGATCTTGATTTTGAAAAAGCTGTAATTTTAAGAGATAGAATTAAAGCACTAAACATAATTCAATCTTCACAGAGAATAAATGAAGCAAACTTGGTTGAGGCAGATGTTATTGCTGGATATAAAGAGTCTGGAAAAACTTGTATTCAAGTATTTTTTTATAGATCAAAACAAAATTGGGGTAATCAAGCTTTTTTTCCAAAACATGATCCAGATGAAAAGTTTAGTGAAATTCTTAATTCATTTGTTTCTCAATTTTATGAAAATAAAAGTGTTCCTTCGTCAGTTATTCTTTCAGAAGAAATAAAGGAGAAAGCATTAATTGAAAAAACACTTACACAAAAAGAAGGTAAACAAATAAATATTTCAGTTGCGAAAAAAGGATCTAAACTAAAAGTAATTAATCAAGCAATTAAAAATGCAAAAGATAGTCTAAATAGAAAACTTTATGAAAGTCAGAATAATAAAGAATTGTTCGATGCAGTAGCTAAGAAATTTAATTTAGAAACAAGTATAAATTTAATTGAGGTTTATGATAACAGTCATATTCAAGGCACAAACAGTGTTGGTGCTTTAATAGCCTACGGTGATGAGGGATTTATAAAAAAAAGATATAGAAAATTTAATATTAAACACAAAAAAAATGAACAAGACGACTATGGAATGATGAGAGAAGTATTGAATAGAAGATTCAAAAGAGCAGTTCAAGAAAAAGACAACTACCTAGCTTTTCCTGATTTAGTTCTAGTAGATGGGGGAAAAGGTCAATATTCAGTAGCTAGAGAGAGCCTTAATGAATTAGGACTTCACGACATTCCAATTATTGCAATAGCAAAAGGTAAATTTAGAAATAGTGGAAATGAAACTTTTTTTTACAATGGGAAAGAATATAAATTCTCTAGAAATGACCCTACCCTATTTTTTCTTCAAAGAATAAGAGATGAATCACATAGATTTGCCATAAGCGCTCACAGAGCAAAAAGAAAAAAAGGTATTAGTAAATCTTTATTAGACCAAATAGAGGGAATTGGGGCCATAAGAAAAAGAGCCTTATTAAACCATTTTGGATCGGCAAGATCTGTAGAGTCTGCAAGCTTAGATGAAATCAAATCTGTAGAAGGTGTTGAAGAAAAAGTAGCAAAAAAGATATATAATTTTTTCCACGAATAATTATGTTAAAAAAAATTCCAAACATATTAACGATAGGGCGCATAATAATTGTTCCTTTTTTTGTTTTAGCTTTTTATCTTCCAGGATTTTATGGTGATCTTACTGCTTTAATATTATTTATTATTGCATCATTTACAGACTTCTTAGATGGTATGTTGGCTAGAATGTTTGGAGTAGAGTCGAAACTGGGTGAATTATTAGATCCAATAGCTGATAAAATAATTGTTGCCACAGCATTAATACTTCTAGTTATGGACGGAACAATCAGAAATTACGAGGTAATTGCAGCAATAATAATTCTTACAAGAGAAATTTTAATTTCGGGTTTAAGAGAATTTTTAGCAAAGGGAAAAATAAAACTTCCTGTTTCAAACCTTGCTAAACTTAAAACAGTATTACAAATGGTATCAATTGCTCTTTTATTGTCTGGAGATACAGGAAATAAAATAATTAATTTCCAAGATTATAATGCTCAAACAATAGGTATAATTCTTTTGTGGTTATCCGCTGCTTTAACACTTTTTACTGCATATGATTATATGCGAAAAGGTATTGATCACGCTATGTCTGAGGACAGTAAAGACTAGGCAGCTTTTTTCTTCCTAACTAATGTCTGATAACTTTCATTCAAATCAATAATAGTATCACAAACTTTAAATTGATTTTCAGCAATACAAGATACTGGTGTTACCTCTGCTGCTGTTCCTGTTAAAAAACATCCAACAAAATTAGGCAATTCAGTAGGATTAATTTTTCTTTCATGTACTTTTATATTTTTTGATTTTGCAATTCCAATTACAGTTCGTCTTGTAATACCATCTAAAAAAGAATCTGGTATTGGAGTATGAATTTCTCCATTTTTATCTTTGAAAAAAATATTTGCACCAGTTGCTTCAGCAATATTTCCTTCATGATCAAGCATTAAAGAATCAGTATATCCTTGCTTTTCTGCCTCATGTTTTGAGAGTGTACAAATCATGTAAAGACCTGAAGCCTTTGTATCCCACGGTATTGTATTAGGTGCTGGTCTTCTCCAATTTGATATATTTAATCTTATTCCTTCTACTTTAAGTTTAGGATCAAAATATGATCCCCATTCCCATGTTGCAATCGCAACATGTATTTTTGTTTGTTGCGCAGAAATAGCCATCATCTCACTACCTCTCCAAGCAACAGGTCTTACATAACCATTTTCTACTTTTTGGGTTGCTATAATTTTATTTGATGCATTATTAATTTCTTCTTCTGTATATGGAATTTCAAAACCCATTCTTCTGGCAGAATGAAAAAATCTAGCTGTGTGCTCTTCTAATTTGAAAATCGAACCATCATAAACTCTCTCACCTTCAAATACACAGCTAGCATAATGCATACCATGGCTTAAAACATGGAGTTTAACGTCAGCCCAATCAACTAATTCGTTGTTGTACCATATTTTTCCAGATCTCTTGTCGTAAGGTATCATGTGTGAAAATTTTTTAATTTATAAATGAAAAATATCTTTGTATCTTTAATATGTCAATATAACTTACCTATTATGAAAGAACTTTTATATTTAAAAGACGATCAGCTTAAAGATCTAATTGAAAAACTATTCGTAAGCTACAGAGAAACCTTTTCTGACTCTAAAAAAATATTAGATAGATATTCAATTGGTTTAGCTCACCATAAAGTAATTCATTTATTGTCAATGTATGAAGGCATCTCCATTTCTGAGCTTCTTAAGCGACTAAAAGTCACCAAACAAAGCTTAAATCGTGTTCTCAAAGATTTGATTAATCTTGAAATCATCATTTTTAAAAAAGATGACCAGGATACTAGAGTAAAGCATGTCTTTCTTAATGATAAAGGTAAAAAAATTTTTAATGAAATTTTCAATTTACAAAAAAAGAGAATTTATAATGCTTTATTAAATTCAAGTTCTGAAGAAGTTATTAATTTTGATAATGTACTGAGTAAAATAATTAATGGATAATTTTATTGCACATATACTAGTGGTTGATGATGATGATGGAATTAGATCTCTTGTAAAAAAGTATTTAAATGAAAATAAATTTTTAGTCACTACTGCTGAAAATGCAGAAAATGCATCAGAGATAATAAAAATAATTAAGTTTGATTTAATAGTTTTGGATATCATGATGCCTGGTAAAAGTGGGCTTGAATTTTTAAAAGAAAATAAAAAAAAATTAGACACACCAGTTATACTTCTCACTGCCAAAGGTGAAGCAAGTGAAAGAGTTGAAGGGTTAGAGATTGGTGCTGATGATTATTTACCGAAACCATTTGAACCTAAAGAATTAATTCTAAGAATACAGAACATATTAAATAAAACTATCAAAACAGATCAGAAAAGGGTTATAGAATTTGCAAATGTGAAAATTGATTTGAATAAACTTTTAATATTTAAAAGTGATAAAGAATTTAAGATTAATGGAACGGAAAAAACGATTTTAGAAAAAATGATTAATAACCCAGGCAAAACATTTTCGAGGGAAGATATTGGTCAATTAATCAATTTAGATAAAGAGAGATCAATAGATGTTATTATCACTCGGCTTAGAAAAAAAATTGAAATTAATCCAAAAAATCCAAAATTTTTGCAAACAATAAGAGGTGCAGGATATGTTCTCTGGATTGAGTAATTACTTAAAAAAAATATTACCAAAAAGATTATTTTATAGAGCACTTCTTATAGTTGCTATTCCAGTTTTGGTTTTGCAACTAGTAATTACAATTGTTTTTTTTGACAGCCTTTGGATCAAAACAAACAAAGGTATGACAAGAACCTTGGTAAATGAAATTAGTACATTTATTGAAGGCTATGAAAGTGAGCAAGAAAATAAACAAGAGTTACTAGATCTTTTTTCCATATTTCTAGATTTAAATATTGAGTTCACCAATAACGAAAAATTACAAAATACAGATACTGAAAGATGGTTTAGTCCTATAGATAGAACTTTAAGAAGAGAACTAAAATCTAAATTTGGATTAGATGAATACTGGTTTGATACAACAAGTTATAAAGAATTAATTGATTTAAGAATTAAATACGAAGATGGTTATTTTAAATTTTTAGTGCCTAAAGATAGGGTTGCAAGTTCTTCAGCAAGAATATTTGCACTTTGGATCACAGTACCTGCGATTATAATGGTGATCATTTCTCTAATATTTTTAAAAAATCAAACTAGACCAATCACTAACCTAGCTCGTGCGGCTGAAAGGTTTGGTAAGGGAGAAAATATTGAAGAGTTCAAACCTTCTGGAGCCCTTGAAATAAGACAAGCAGGACATGAATTTGATAAAATGAGAAAGAGAATTGAAAGACACTTAAATCAAAGAACAGAAATGTTATCTGGAATAAGTCATGATTTAAGGACACCCTTAACAAGAATGAAACTACAATTAGCTTTTATAAAAGATAAAGAAACTGCTAATAAATTAACAGAAGACATCAATGAAATGGAGAAAATGTTGAATGAATATTTACAATTCACCAGCTCATCATATGTTGAAAAAGACGAAATGTTCAATCTATCTGAATTAATTTCGGAAATTATTGAAAAATATAATAATGAAAATATTTCACAAAACTTAACACCAAGAATTTACTTCAATGGTAGGAAAAATTTAATTAACAGGTGTCTAAATAATCTAATTGATAATTCACTGAAATATGCAACTAAAGTTGAAATTAGTTTAAATAAAAAAAATACAAACTTATTCATTATTATTGATGATGATGGTCCTGGAATACCAAAAAATGAGTATGAAAATGTATTTAAACCTTTTTATAAAATAGATAAGGGTCGAGCAGACTCTAAATCAAGTGTTGGTCTTGGCTTATCAATTTCATCAGACATTATCAAATCTCATGGAGGAAATATAATGTTAGAAAAATCAAAAATGGATGGTTTAAGAGTTAAGGTTTTCTTGCCTGTTTAACTTTTTTATTTTTTTTTTTCTCAAGTTTATTTATTTTATTTTCAAGTTTCTCAACGCGTTTTGAGAGTACTTCAAACTCATCTTTACTTGTAAGTTTCATTTTAAAAACAAACTCATCTCTTTTAGATTTTAATATATTAAATAATTCAGTAGTTAAGTCTTTTGAAGATACTAGTCCCTGCTCTATTAATTTAGCAAACTTATCAATTATAAATTTAGAATTTTTCATATTTAGGATATACATTATAAGTATTATTAAAAATGTTCATTAATAATTTTGACCCAGTAGCCTTAGAAATATTTTCTTTAGAAATCAGATGGTATTCTTTAGCATATATATTTGGAATTATATTAGGGTGGATTCTCGCAAAAAAATTTTTTATCCAAGACATAGAAGTTAAAAATAAATTTGATGATTATATAACTTATTTAATTATAGGTATCGTTTTAGGTGGCAGACTTGGTTATATTTTTATTTATAATTTAAGTTTTTATATAAATAATCCATTAGATATATTTAAAATTTGGCAAGGAGGAATGTCCTTCCATGGTGGTTTAATTGGAGTAATTTTTGCATCTTTACTTTTTGCTAAAAAAAATAATCAAAACCCATTTTTATATTTGGATATTGTCGCTTTAGTAGCTCCAGTTGGGTTATTTTTTGGAAGAGTAGCAAACTTTATAAATTCAGAGTTATATGGAACTATAACTAATGTACCCTGGGCAGTAACATTTATTCAGGTAGATAATATTCCTAGGCATCCCTCACAATTGTATGAAGCACTATTAGAAGGTTTATTTTTATTTTTATTATTAATGTATTTTAGAAATAAATTTTCAAACAAACCTGGTGTGATTTCAGGATTATTTTTAATAATTTACTCAATCTTCAGATTTATTATTGAATTTTATAGGGTTCCAGATGAACAACTTGGTTATATACTTTTAAACTTAACGGTGGGGCAAGTAGTAAGTTTAATATTTATAATATCAGGAGTAATCTTATTTTATTTAAAATATGAAACTCGCTAAAACAAATAATTTACCATTAGATCAATTTATAAATTTTGCTCTTTACGATAAGGACAAAGGTTTTTATATGAAAAAGAATCCTTTTGGTAAAGATGGAGACTTTATTACTGCTCCCAATATTACAAGATTATTTTCAGAGATAATTGCAGTTTGGACGATTACTTTTTGGAAAAGTATTGGCTCTCCGAAAAAATTTAACTTGCTAGAACTGGGAGCAGGAAATGGTGAAATGATGAAAGTCATAGATGAGACACTTATAAATTTTCCCGAGTGTTATAATGCATGCAGATTTGTAATTCATGAAAAAAGTGATTTTTTATTAAATGAACAAAAAAAAAATTTAAATTCTAAAAAATTTTCATGGTTAAAAAACATTGAAAAAATTAACTCAAACCCAACAATTTTTTTAGCGAATGAATTCTTTGACGCCATACCAATCAAACAATTTTTTAAAAAAAAAGATAGTTGGTTTGAAAGATTTGTGAATTTGAGTGATCCAAACAAAGCTGAGTTTAAAGAAGAAAAAATCGATATAGAAAAAATTGAAAAAAATCTTAATTTTGAAATATCAAAAGATCAGAACGTTATAGAATATTCGCCAGATTCATTTAAATATTTAAGAACAATTTGTGACTTAATACAAAAAAATGATGGAGGAATGTTGGTTATTGATTATGGTTATGCAGATAGCAAAATGCATGAAACTCTTCAGGCAGTAAATAATCACAAATATTCTAACGTTTTACAAAATATTGGGGACTCTGATATTACTTACAATATAAATTTTCATTCCTTTGAAAAATTTATAAATCAGTTTAAAGAAATTAATTCAATTTTTACAAATCAAAAACAATTTTTAACAAATATGGGTATTCTTCAAAGAGCAGAAATAATTAGCAAAAATATAGCATTTTCTAAAAAAGCGGATTTATTTTATCGAGTAAGACGTTTAATAGATGAAAATCAAATGGGTGAATTGTTCAAAGTCATGCTTATAAAAAATAAGAGAAATAATTTTAAGACAGGTTTTCAAAATTGATAAAATCAAAAAAACTCTCAAAAATAAAAATAATTAAACATGGTTTTTTTAATAAAACTGGGGGTAAATCAAAAAAAATTTATAAAAGTTTAAACTGTGGTCCTGGTTCTAAAGATAATCCCTCAAATGTTAAAAAAAACTTACAAATAGTTAAAAAAAAAATAAATAGCACAGCTAAAAATATTTTTTTATCTCATCAAATACACAGTAATAAGTTTGTTTATATTAATAAAAAAAATATATTTAAATCAAAACCAAAAGCAGACGCAATAATTACAAACCAAAAAAATATACCAATTGGTGTTTTGACTGCTGACTGTGTGCCAATTTTAATCTGTGATGAAGTAACAAAATTAGTTGCTGCTATTCATGCGGGGTGGAAAGGTGCATACAAAGATATAATTAGCAAAGTAATCCAATTTATGATCAAAAAAGGATCTAATCCTAAAAATATTACTGCAGCTATTGGACCTGCTATCTCAGCTAAAAATTATGAAGTCAAAGAGGATTTTAAAAGAAAATTTATAAAAAAAGATAAAAAAAATAATAAATTTTTTAAAATTAAGTACAAAAAGCTTTATTTTGATTTACCCAAATATGTAAAATCATGTCTTTTAAAGAATAAAATAAAAAATATTGATACTATAAATATTGATACATTTGATATTAATAATAATTTTTTTAGTGCGAGAAGAGCGTTAAAACTAAATCATGATGATTATGGTAGAAATATTTCAATAATTATGCTTAATTAGGCTTTTTTAATGAAATTATTATCCGGAAATAGCAATAAACCATTAAGTAAGAATATTGCTAAATATCTAAAATCTAAATTGGTTAACTCTAGTATTAGAAATTTTTCTGATGGAGAAATTTATGTTGAAATAAATGAGAATATCAGAGGAAACAGTATTTTTATAATTCAATCCGTATCTTCGCCTGCTAATGATAATTTAATGGAACTTTTATTGTGTATTGATGCACTAAAAAGATCTTCTGCAAAAAACATAACTGCAGTAATTCCATATTTTGGTTATGCCAGACAGGACAGAAAAGTAGTACCAAGGACCTCGATTTCTGCAAAATTAGTTTCGAACTTAATTACAAAAGCGGGTGCTGACAGAGTAGTTACTGTTGATTTACATGCAGGTCAAATTCAAGGTTTCTTTGATATTCCAGTAGACAACTTGTTTGCAACACCTATTTTTGCACGACATGCAAAAAAAAAGATAAAAAGTAAAAACCTAATTTGTGTTGCTCCTGATGTGGGTGGAACTGAGCGAGCAAGAGCACTAGGTAAACTTTTAAATGTCGGATTAGCGATTGTAGATAAAAGACGACCAAAACCAGGTCAATCTCAAGTCATGAATGTAATTGGAGATGTAAAAGGTAAAACTTGCATAATTGTAGATGATATAATCGATTCAGGAGGAACAATAGTAAATGCAGCTAAAGCTCTTAAAGATAGAGGGGCTAAAGAAGTTTATGTTTATATAACTCATGGTGTACTTAGTGGTGAAGCTGTAAAAAAAATTAAAAATTCAGTAATTAAAAATTTAGTGATAACCGATACAATAGATAACATAAGTAGAACTAAAGGTGTTAAAAACATTGAGGTTCTGTCAATTTCAGGGCTTATGGGAGAAGCAATTAAAAGAATATCTAATTCAACCTCAGTATCAGATTTATTCAAATAAATACCTTGAGTTATTAAGGAACTTGAGCTAAAAACCCTTGTTTTTATGAATTCATTAGACGCTAACATCAGAACTACAAAAACTAAAAGTGAGCTTAATTCACTTAGGAATAACGGTAACGTACCCGCGATAATTTATGGTGGTGAAGCTCAAAATGAAAAGATCTCTATATCAAAAAAAGTACTTAAATCACTGATTGAAAAAGAAAATTTTTTATCAAGTATCATAACTTTAAATGTTGATGGTAAGCCTCAAAAAGCTCTTCCAAGAGAAATAAAATACGACATTATTTCAGACGAACCAATTCATGTAGACTTTTTAAGAATAGTAGCAGGTATAAAAGTCAGAATTGAAGTTCCAGTAAAATTTTTAAATCATGAAAAATCTCCTGGTTTGAAAAGAGGTGGAGTTTTAAATATTGTAAGAAGAAAAGTTGAACTAAAATGTCCAAGCGAAAAAATTCCTGAAAATCTTGTGATAGATCTTGATGGAGTTGATATTGGAGAGAGTTTTAAGATTTCTTCTATAAATCTTGACAGTGACGTTACTCCTACAATTCAAGGAAGAGATTTCGTAATCGCAACTCTAGCAGCTCCAACTGTTATGAAAGAACCTGAAAAACCTGCAGAAGCTGAGGCGGCTGAAGGAGAAGGTGCTGAAGGAGCAGAAGCGGCAGCAGCTGAAGGCGGAGATAAGCCAGCAGCCGAAGGTGATAAAAAAGAAGGTGAAGATAAAAAACCTGCTGAAGAAAAAAAATAAGTTAATTAAAATTGAATTTTATCCTCCAATATTAATATTTTATGCTACTACTTGTAGGATTAGGCAATCCAACCCCAGACAGTGAAAACAATAGACACAATATTGGTTTCAAGATTATAGATGCAATAAATAAAAAATTTGGACTTTCAAAACAAAAACCAAAATTCAAAGGACTTCTTACAACTGGTAATGTGGGAGAACAAAAAGTTTATGCAATTAAACCTTTAACATTTATGAATAATTCTGGAATTTGTATTAGAGAATTAATTGAATATTTCAAAATAGATGCTGAGGATGTTATCGTTTTTCATGACGATCTAGATGTAGAATTTGGAAAAATAAAAGCAAAATTTGGTGGCTCTGATGCAGGACATAACGGAATTGCATCAATAGACAAATTTATTGGTAAAGATTATTCAAGAGTGCGAATAGGAATTGGTAAACCAAAAGATAAAATGGAAGTTAGTGATTTTGTTCTTCAAAATTTTGATGAGGATGAAATGCTTGGATTGGAAAAAATTACCAACAACATCACAGATTCTATTTCAATACTTATCGACAAAAAATTAGATTTATTCTCTAGCACAGTAAATAATAAATAATGAGTTTTAAATGTGGAATTGTTGGTTTGCCTAATGTTGGTAAATCTACACTCTTCAATGCTTTAACAAACTCAAGCAAAGCCCAGGCTGCAAATTTTCCATTTTGCACGATAGATCCTAATGTAGGAGTAGTCCCTGTTCCAGATAAAAGATTGAACAAATTATCAGAAGTTTCAAAATCAAAAAAAACAATAAATACAACTATTTCATTTGTGGATATAGCTGGTCTTGTTAAAGGTGCATCTAAAGGTGAAGGATTAGGCAATAAATTTCTGTCCCATATAAGGGAAGTTGATGCAGTTATTCATATGATTAGATGCTTTGACTCAGACGATATTCAAAATGTTAATCCTGACGTTGACCCTATAAGAGATCTTGAGATCATTGAAACTGAGATGATGCTAGCTGACCTAGAATCTATACAAAAAAGACTTGAAAAGAATAATAAAAAAAATGTGGACGAAGACCAGCTTAAGATTTTAGAAATTGCATTAGACTGCATTAATAATGATAAAGATATATCAATATTAAATTCTCAATTTGATACAAAACAACTTAATCAAAGTGGTCTTTTATCAATAAAACCAAAGATCTTTGTTTGTAATGTAGATGAACGAAGCGTACAGAATGGAAATAAATATACTAAAGACTTTATCGAAAAATTTGGAAAAGATAACGCTCTGATTGTTTCTGCAGACATAGAAAACCAAATAAATGAATTAGCAGAAGATGAAAAAAAAAATTATATGGATATGATTGGTTTAAAAGATACTGGTTTAAGTATGTTAATTCAAAAGGGTTATAAAATATTAGAACTTGATACATATTTTACCTCTGGACCTGAAGAAACAAGAGCGTGGACAATACAAAAAAATTGTACTGCACCTAAAGCTGCAGGAGAAATTCATACAGATTTTGAAAAAGGTTTCATTAGAGCTGAAACTATATCTTATGAGGATTTTGTAGCCAATAATGGATGGGTAAATTCTAAGGCTAACGGAAAAATGAGATTAGAGGGTAAAGACTATATTGTTAAAGATGGAGATGTATTAAACTTCAGATTCAACACGTGACCAGATTCTTTTCATACTAAAATAAACTAAAACAGTTAAAATAATTAAATAAACAATCGCTTTAAAGCCCATCTGATGTCGAGATTCTAAATGAGGTTCAGCTGACCACATTAAGAAGGTCGTTACATCTTTTGACATCTGTTCTACTGTTGCATTTGTTCCGTCACCATACTCTACTAATCCATCTGATAATGGAGCAGCCATTCTAATTTTATTACCATACATATATTTGTTGTAATAAACTCCGTCATCTAAAGAAACGTTGCTAGGAGCTTCTTCATATCCTTGTAATAAAGAATATATGTAATCAACTCCACCACCTCGAGCTTTAACCAAAACAGACATGTCTGGAGGGTATGCACCACCATTTGCCGCTTGGGCAGCTTTTACATTGTCATATGGCATTACAAATTTATCAGATAATTTACCTGGTCTTGTAAACATTTCACCATCTGAATTTGGACCATCAGTTACTTCAAAAGAAGCTGCTATAGCTTTAGCTTGAGCTTCAGAGAATTCTGGCCCTCCTGGCTCTGCTAAATTTCTATAACTTAAATACTTCATCGAATGACATGAGGCACATACTTCAGTATAAACTTGATAGCCTCTTTGAAGAGAAGCTCTATCAAATTTTCCAAATAGACCCTTAAAACTCCAGTCAGTTTTTAGATATTCTACTTTTTCAGCAGCAAAAGAATTTGAATTTGAAGTAATAATTAAGATTATTATAGAAAATAATTTAAATAAATTTTTCACCTTATTCTATTTTACTTTCTTTATTTCTGGCGGCAGCTAGATTTGGTGAACCACCTAGAACAGGTTCGGTAATACTTAGAGGCACTGGTAAAGTTTTTTCTTTAAAGCCTAGAACAGGAAGAATAACTAAAAAATGCAAAAAGTAATACGCTGTTGCAACTCGTGCTATCAACAAGTAAAGTCCCTCAGCTGGCATCGCACCCACATAACCAAGTATCAAAACATCAGCAACTAGTATCCAGTAAAATTGTTTATATAAAGGTCTGAATACCGCAGATCTTATTTTTGACGTATCTAACCAAGGTAAAACTGCTAAGATTAATATTGCAGATAACATAGCTACAACTCCTAGCAATTTATCAGGAACTGATCTTAATATTGCATAAAAAGGTAAGAGATACCATTCAGGGACAATGTGTGCGGGTGTTACCATTGGGTTTGCCTCGATATAATTATCTGCGTGACCTAAAATATTTGGTGCGTAGAATACAAAGAAAGCAAACACAATCATGAACATTAATAAAGCAAAACCATCTTTAATTACTATGTAAGGATGGAAAGGTACAGTATCTTTAGAAGGTTTTTTTATATCTATTCCAACTGGATTGTTGTTACCAGGAACATGTAAAGCCCATATATGTAAAACAACTAATCCTAAAATTAAAAATGGAATTAAATAATGCAAAGTAAAAAATCTAGTTAACGTAGGGTTGTCGACTGAATAACCTCCCCACAACCAAGTGACAATACCCTCTCCAACTAATGGAATAGCACTAAATAAATTTGTGATTACAGTTGCTCCCCAAAAGCTCATTTGTCCCCAAGGCAATACATAGCCCATAAACGCAGCCGCCATCATTAGCAAGTAAATAATTATTCCAATTATCCAAATTATTTCTCTTGGTGCTTTGTAAGAACCATAAAATAATGACCTGAAAATATGAATGTAGACTGCTAAGAAAAACATAGATGCACCATTTGCATGAATGTATCTAATTAACCAACCATAATTGACATCACGCATGATGTGCTCAACACTCTCAAAAGCCATATCTGCGTGAGCAATGTAATGCATTGCAAGAGTTAATCCGGTAACAATTTGAGTGATTAAGCAAAAAGTTAAAATTCCACCAAATGTCCACCAGTAATTTAGATTTTTGGGAGTCGGATAATCTGTTAAATGATTTGCAAGAGTTAATAGTGGCAATCGATCATTAAACCATTGTCCTACCTTCGATTTTGGTCTGTAATCGTGGTCACTCATTTTCTTTATCCAATTTTAATTGTATTTGCATCAACGAATTCATATTTAGGCACTTCCATATTCCAAGGTGCTGGTCCTTTTCTAATTCTTCCAGAAGTATCATAATGAGATCCATGACATGGACAGAACCACCCATTATAATCACCTTTATCATTTAGAGGTACACATCCAAGGTGCGTACATACACCTAACATAACAAGCCACTCAGGGTTTTTTGCTCTATCTTCATCTTTTTCTGGATGAATTAAATCCTCCATCTTTACGGCTCTTGCCTCATCAATTTCTTCTTGAGTTCTTCTTCTTATAAAGACTGGTTTACCTCTCCATAAAACAGTCAATGTATTTCCAGGTGTTAATGAACTTACATCAACCTCTGTACTAGCTAATGCTTTAACAGAAGCATCTGGATTCATTTGATCTATCATTGGCCACACCACTGCAGCTGCACCAACAGCTCCTACAGCTGTGGTAGCTGTAAATAAAAAATCTCTTCTTTTTGTTTTTTTTTCAGACACTTTTAGTAGCTTTTATTATTATCTCTTTTTGATTTAAAATAGTTAATATACGAATTCATATAATATAAAATAATTATTTTACTACTGAAAGAATGACACATAATTCAACAATTTTAGGACCCAAAATAGCTTTGTATGAGCCTGATATACCTCAGAATACTGCTGCAATCATAAGAACTTGTGCTTGTTTGGGTGCTAAACTAGAAATAATTGAACCATGTGGCTTTCTATTATCAGATAAACGATTTAAAAGAGTGGTTATGGACTATATGGACTATAGTCAAATAGAATTTTATCAAAGTTCTGAAAAATTTTTTGAGGCAAAGAAGAAACAAAGAATCGTATTGATGACAACTAAGGGTTCAATAAATTATACTAAATTTAAATTTAAGCCTGATGATACTATTTTGTTTGGAAGAGAAAGTGCTGGGGTACCCGAAGAGGTTCATAAAATTATTAAAAATCGTTTAAAAATACCAATGAATAGCCAAGTAAGATCTCTTAATATTGCATCTTCTGTTGCCATTGTTTTGGCAGAAAGTTTGCGTCAAATAGAATTGATATAAAATGGATATTTCAATCAAAAAAGACTTAGCGAGTAACTGGTTTAAGCTATTACAAAATGCAATATGCGACGACATTTTAAAAATTGAGGAAAATAAAGTAAATTTTGAATCAACTTCTTGGAAAAGAAGCAATAAAAAAGATGAGGGTGGTGGTGAATATAGAATTCTTAAAAGTGGAAAAATTTTTGAAAAAGTAGGAGTAAATTTTTCTAAAGTTTATGGAAAATTTCCTAAGCAATTTCAAAAGAATATACCAGGGGCAAGTAAAGATCCTAAATTTTGGGCATCAGGAATATCAATAGTTATGCACATGCAAAATCCCCATATTCCTGCAATGCATTTTAATACCAGATTTATTTGTACAACAAAGAATTGGTTTGGTGGAGGAATGGATGTAACCCCAGCAATAAAAGATGAAAAAGAGAGGAAAGACTTTCATAAAATATTAAAAGCAATGTGCGATAGACATAATAAAAATTATTATAAAAAATATAAAAAGTGGTGTGATGAATATTTTTATCTACCTCACAGAAAAGAGGCAAGAGGTATAGGTGGAATCTTTTTTGATTATAAAAATGATAATTTTGAAAATGACTTTAAATTTGTCAGAGATGTTGGTGTTACATTTCAAATGCTATTTAATGAAATAATTAAAAAAAAAATAAAAAGAAAATGGACTTTAAAAGATAAAGAGTTTCAGTATATTAAAAGAAGTCGATACGCAGAATTTAATTTGCTCTATGATAGAGGGACAAAATTTGGACTACAAACTGGTGGTAATGTTGAAGGAATTTTAATGTCATTACCTCCGATCGCAAAATGGAAATAAAAAAATGGATAAAGAGCCAATAACATTAAACGGATTAAATAAACTAAAGGAAGAATTAGTTTTTTTAAAAGAAAAAAAAAGACCTGAAATAGTAGCTGCAATTGCTGAAGCAAGATCTCATGGAGATCTTAAAGAAAACGCTGAATATCATGCAGCTAAAGAAGAACAGTCTCATAACGAAGGAAGAATAACCGAAATTAACGACATTATTGCAAGAGCAAATGTTATTGATGTTACAAAACTAAATAATGAAGGAAAAGTAATTTTTGGATCTACAGTTTATTTAGAAGATTTAGATACTGGTGAAAAAATTAATTATAAAATTGTTGGAAGAGATGAGGCAGATTTAAAACAAAAACTAATTTTCTTTCAATCACCAATTGGCAAAGGTTTGATTGGAAAAAATAAAAGTGATTTAGTTGAAATAAATACACCCTCTGGTGTAAAAAATTTTGAAATTAAAGACGTTAAATATATTTAACTTTTAACTATTTGTTGTACCTGCTTATCTGAAATTTGAAATCCGTTTTGAACCCAAGTTTCTTCTATCCTTTTTAATTTATTACCTAAGGTTTTACCCTCGGGGATCTGAAATTTAGACATTAATAAATCAGCCCTTATTGGCAAAGTTGGAATTACTTTCTCTTTATAAATATCTAATAATTTGATTAGTTTTTTCTCTACTTTGTTTGAGATAAATATTTTAAAATTAATTATATCTATTACAGCCTGTCGCCCATTAAAATAAAAAAATTTATTCAAGTTTTTCTCTGTAAAGTTGTTTAAAGTTACTTTTTCTCTGTAAAAAAGATCTATTAATTTTAATCTTTTCTTATCTTTGTTTGATATTTTAAATTTATAAAGAAAATAGTCAGCATTATCAGTCCCATCAATGACTAAAAGCGCAATTAAGAATATAAATTCAATTTTTAAAAAATTCTCTGCAGCATAAGAATTTTGTTTTTTAAAATTTTTAATATTCTTAAATTGAGGGAAAATTATTTCTACGAGTTCTAAACTTTCTTTATCTTTAAAGAGTTTTAAAAATCCATTTGAACTAGTTATTTTTTTAAGTTCATCGATTAATCTTTCAGATGATATATTTGAAATTCCATCAATATTTTTTTTTATATTTTTTATTATTTCCGATTGGTGCTTATGATTTGAGTAATTTAAATAAAATCTTAAATACCTCAAAATACGTAAATAATCCTCTTGAATTCTTTTTTCCGCATTGCCAATAAAGTTAATATGACCCTCCTCCAAATCTTTTTTACCATTAAATGGATCAAATAAATTACCATCGCCATCTGCATAAATTGAATTGATAGTAAAATCCCTTCTAGAGGCATCTTCCTTCCAATCTAAAGAGAATTCTACTTCAGCATGCCTTCCATCAGTTGAGACGTCTTTCCTTAAAGAAGTAATTTCATATTTATATTCGTCAATTATCGCGGTTATAGTTCCGTGTTCAATTCCTGTTTCGTAATAACTTATTTGTTTATTTTTAAGAGCCTCACAAACCTCCGGGGGAGTTAAATTTGTTGCTAGGTCAATATCATCAACATTTTCTTTTTTTATCACTTTTCTTACACACCCACCCACATATCTGATTTCACTTTTCTCTGAAAAATTATTAATTGCTTCAAAAATTTTATTTACTGGAGTTGATAAAGTAATTTGTTTTAAATTTTTACTGATATAATCAAGATTTTTTGATCGGGAAAAAAATTTATCTAAAAAATTTTTCATAAATGGCTGGGGCGCTAGGATTCGAACCTAGGATGCAGGTACCAAAAACCCGTGCCTTACCGCTTGGCTACGCCCCAATACTAGCTTCCTATAACATAAAAATATAAAATTCATATAGTTTTTGCTGTAACACACCAATAATTTTTATATTTTCTTTTAAATTTAGCTTGTGCCAATTTACAACTCTTTAATGAATTATAATAGGCAACAATTGTTGATCCTGAACCAGTCATTCTTACAAATAATGGATTATTTGTACTTTCTAAGAACAACTTTATTTTTTTAAGTTTTGGATATTTTTTAAGTGCTATTGTTTCAAGGGCATTTTGTTGATCAATCAAATATTTTATTCCAAACATGTTTTTTTTAGGTTTGTTATATTTTGATTTTGTATACTTTCGAACAGAAGAGTATATTTTTTTAGTTGAGCACCCAAAATCAGGCTTTACTAATGTAGAGTAATATTTTGGAGTATTATAAATTTTTTTTATTTTACCACCTGATGACAATACACAGCTGGATGAA
>CACJNV010000002.1 GCA_902594865.1 uncultured Pelagibacteraceae bacterium
TTAGATAAAGTCCCCCTAGGTATCGTGCTAGGACTATTCCTAGGTAAACAACTAGGTGTTTTTATATTTTCTTATGTATCTATAAAGTTGAAAGTAGCTCAAATGCCAAACGATACAAGCTGGTATAATTTTTATGGTGTAGGCGTTCTAACAGGTATTGGTTTCACAATGAGTCTATTTGTTGGAAACTTAGCTTTTGTTGAAAATATGCAATATATGGATGGTGTAAAAATAGGTGTATTAACTGGGTCATTGTTGTCAACTTTATTTGGTTATTTTTTGATATTACTTACTCCCAATAAACCAAGTAAATGAGAAAAGTAATATTTCTGTTATCTATAATTATGTTTTTTTTTAAAAGTTCAGCTAATGCAAACTATGAAAAAAAAATTTATGACTTCAGCATAGAGAGTATAACTGGTGAGATAATTAATTTTAAAGATTACAAAAATAAAGTTATTTTAGTTGTGAACACAGCAAGTTATTGCGGGTTTACTAAACAATATGATGAATTACAGGAATTGTGGGATTTATATAAAGAAAAAGGTTTGATTGTTCTTGGTGTTCCATCTAATTCATTTAATCAAGAAAAAAGTAATGATGCAGATGTAAAAGAGTTTTGTGAAGTAAATTTTAATATTAACTTTCCCCTTACAACTATTACAGAGGTAAAAGGCAAAAATTCACATGAAATTTTTAAATGGGCAAAAGAAAATCATGGAAAATCTGCTGTCCCTAAATGGAATTTTCATAAAATTCTAATTAATAAAGAAGGCAAAATAGAAGATACTTTTGCATCAATGACAAAACCGATGTCAAAAAAAATAATTAAAGCTATAGAAAATATCTTATAAGTTTATTGTTAATCCATCATGTGCAGGAATAACATTTTTAGGAAGCTTTTTTTTTAACACCTCATAATCTAATACTGGTGACAAGTTTGTAAGAATAGCTTTTTTAGGTTTAAATTTTTTAATTATAGCAAGTGAAGTTTCTAAATTAAAATGTGATGGATGATAATTGTACCACAAGCAATCAATAATTAAATATTGAAGATTTTTAAAATACTTATGATCTTTGTTATAAATTTTACTTACATCACTTATATACGCTAATTTTTTATCAATTATAAAGCAATTTGATTCAACCTTACCATGTTCAACCATAATTGATTGAATGCCAATCTTTTTATTATTATTTTTTGTAAATATTTTTTTAGGTAATTTATTAAGTTTTAGTGTTGCAGGATATTCTTTTGAATAACTTTTAAATATATAAGAAAATGTAGAATTAAGGTATTTAGAAGTATATTTATCAGCGTAAACATTAAGCTGTTTTCTGCTGTTTATATAAAAAGATCTCAGATCATTTATTCCATGAGTTTGATCGCCATGCATATGAGAATATAACACTTTATTAATTTTTTTTATTTTATGTCTTAAAAGTTGTTGACGTAGATCAGGAGATGTATCTATAAGAATATTTTCATCTGTTGTTTTTATTAAAGCTGAACATCTTGTTCTATGATTTTTTTTATTTTCAGGATCACAGTTTCCAAAAAAACCATCTGGTCTTGGTACACCCATTGAACTACCACAGCCTAAAATAATAAATCGCATTAATATCAATTAAAAAATAGTTTATTAAAGTTATCTGTAGTTTTTTTTATGAGATCTTCTTTGGATATATTTTTAATTTCAGCTAATTTTGCAGCAGTAAAATCAATGAATGATGGTTCATTTTTTTTTCCTCTTTTAGGAACGGGTGCTAAAAAAGGACTATCAGTCTCAATTAAGATATTATCCATTGGAATAGATTTGAACGTATCTTGTAAATCCAATGAGTTTTTAAAAGTAATGATACCACTTGCTGAAAAAAATGAATTTAAACTCATTAGTTTTTCCGAGAATTCTTTAGACCCAGTAAAACAATGCATCAAAATTTTAAGATTTTCTTTTTTATATTCATTTAAAATCTCAAAAGTTTCTTTTTCTGCATCTCTTGAATGAACAATTAATGGAATATTGGTTTTTATGGATGCATCTATATGTTCTTTAAAACTTGCTATCTGCTTGTCTTTCTCACTATTATTATAATAAAAATCCAACCCAGTTTCTCCAATTCCAATAATTTTTGAGTTTTCATTGAGACTTTCAATAATCTGCTTTGAAGTGATAATATCGGTAGAGCTTTCATGAGGATGAATGCCAATAGTACCATAGATCATCTCATCCTTATTAATTAAATCTTTTACTCTGGAAAAACTTTCAAACGAAGTTGAGATAGTTAATAATTTTTCTATACCAACTTCTTTTGATCTTTGTAAAACATTAGCTAAATCACTTAATAATGGTTCATGATCTAGATGGCAGTGTGAATCAATCATTGTTTTTCTCTATTTTTTTAAAAAGTATATCTATTTTATTAATATTATTACCTTTTGTTAAATACTCATTATTAGAAACTGAATCTAATTTTATATTTTTTTCTTCAATGTTAAAAATCTTTAATGCCTTTAAAGAAGATTTAGGAATAATTGGATATAGTAAAAAACTTATTTTTCTTACAATTTCTAAAGTAGTATAAACAATAGTATTTAATCTTATTATATCGTCTTTCTTTTTCCATGGTTCTTGATCATTAAAATATTTGTTAGCTTCAAAAAGTGAATTTACAATATAATCAATGTAAAAATTAATATTTTGATTGTCAATTTGTGACCTAATATCATCTAAATTATCTTTATACTTATTTAGTATTAATAAATCTTCATCATGAAATTTAACTTCTAATGGAATTTTTCCATCACAATTTTTTATTGCAAAAGCTGTTACACGCTGACATAAATTTCCATAATTGTTAGCTAGATCACTATTAATACAATCTTCTAGCCTTTCTTGAGATATATTTCCATCATTCCCAAAAGAAACTTCTTTAATTAAGTAGTATCTTAAAGGATCTAGACCATACTTTTTAATTATTTCAAGTGGATCAAGAATATTTCCTTTAGATTTAGACATTTTTTCTTCCCCTGATAATATCCATCCATGTCCGTAAACTCTCTTTGGTAAAGTAATTTTAGCTGCCAATAAAAAGGCAGGCCAATAAACAGCATGGAATCTAAGTATATCTTTTCCAATTAAATGTATTGAGGCTGGCCAAAATTTTTTAAACAAATCATCATTTGTATTAGGATAGTTTAATGCACTCAAATAATTTGTTAAAGCATCGAGCCAAACATATATCACGTGGTTTTTATTACTTGGAACAGGTATACCCCATGAAAAACTTTTTCTACTAACAGAAAGATCTTTAAGACCACTTTTTACAAAACTTATAACTTCATTTTTCCTAGATTGTGGAGCTATAAAATCTGGATTAGCTTCATAATATTCTAATAACGGTTTTTCCCATTTTGAAAGTCTAAAAAAATAAGATTCTTCTTCAATCCATTCAACAGGAGATTTTGATGATATAGAAATTTTTTTTCCTTGTAATTCCTCAATTTCGTCTTCGTTATAAAAGGCTTCATCTGATACTGAATACCATCCAGAATAGTTTGATAAGTATATATCATCATTTTTCTCAAGTTCATTCCAAAGATATTGAACTGTTTTTTTATGTCTAGCTTCTGTAGTTCTTATAAAATCAGTATTTGATAAATTTAAAGTATCTGAAAGATCTCTAAAGGTTTGACTAATTTTATCACAAAATACGAGAGGCTCCTTCCCCGCTTTTTCCGCAGATCTTTGAATTTTTAATCCATGTTCGTCTGTACCAGTAAGAAAATGAACATGATAATCATCAATTTTTTTAAATCTTGCAAAAAAATCTGCGATGATGCTTGAATATGCATGACCCATGTGAGGCTTAGCTGATGGGTAGTAAATAGGCGTGGTAATATAATAAGTTTTATCCATTTAGTATTTTATCCTCAAATTCCATAAACAATGTTTCCTCATCTAAATTATAAGTTCTTGTATTATTTATTTTTTCTAAAAAATAATGGTATGACTTTAGTAAACTAATATTTTCAATAGATATATTGTTTCTAAAATAAAGTTCAATAAAAGAATAAATGATTTCAATAATTGATTTATCTTTTTTATAAATTTTATTTTTAATTATGGTTGTTAAAGTTGTATTTAAATTATAATTAACAAGATCTAAGTCATATTCTTGAGATAACTTAATTAATTTAAATAATTTTCCAGGAGTTGCATAATAATCAAATAACTTATTATTGATAATAGTATTTATGTCATCGTTTAGTAATTGATTAACAATTCTTATTGACTGATATTTAGTTAAAAAAACTTTGAAATTTAAACATCTGGATATAAGAGTTGGTAGCACTCTTTTATTATTATTAATTAAAATAAAATTTATATTTTTATTAGGTTCTTCTAAAATTTTTAACAAAGCATTAATAGAATTTAAGTTTAATAATTCAATATTATCAATTAAAACAAATCTTTTTTTATTGTTAAATGAGGATTTGTTTAGATTTATTATCAATTCCCTAATTTGATTTATATCAATATTTTTCTTTTCCTCTAAGACATCTATTAAGTAAAAATTTGGGTTAGATTTATTTATTATAAGTTTATATGACTTATTATCTGGATTAATTTTATTATTTTCATAATCGTAGCGATGTTCTTCATTTTCCGACAATACAAAATTGATTAAATGATATGCTAGAGTTGATTTTCCAATACCTTTTTCACCAGATAAAAGAATTTTATTAGGCAAAATACCGTTTTTAGACAATTTGTATAATTGATTAAAAATTTCTTTGTGCTCAAATAATTTTATTTGAGTTGAGGGTTTTAAATTCATTTAATTAATTTTTTGAGTTGATTTATAATTAAATCTTCATTTTTTTTTATATCTAAATTTGAATCAATTATTTTGTATGATTTTTTTTTAGATTTAGCTAATTTTAAAAAACCTTTTTGAACTTTATTATAAAAATTAATATCAAACTGGTCATATCGATTTAAAGATTTTCTTTTTTTTAATCTTTGAAAAAGATTTTTTTTATTTACAACATTGAGAAAAGTAAAGTTAACTTTAATATTTTTTAATAGAAATTTATTAATGATTTTTATAATTTTTAAATCAGCACCCATACCATAATGCTGATATGCAATAGTTGAGTCTATAAATCTATCAATCAAAATAATTTTTTTTTTATATGATTTTTTTATAAGATTTATGTTTTCACTACGTGCTGCTAAATATAAAAATAAGTCAGTATATATGTTAAAATTAGATTTTTTATTTAAAATCAATCTCCTTATTTTTTCAGAATTAAGACTTCCACCTGGTTCTCTTATCTTTATATAATTAATTTTATTTTTATCTAAATATTTAGATACTTTATTTATATGATGACTTTTGCCACTACCCTCTATACCCTCAAAAACAATGATGGGTTTTTTAGACATCACCCCAAATTAAATAATTTATTGATTTTATTAATCTTGTAAAGAAATTAACTTTTTTTATTTCTTTCGATGAAAGTAAATCATACTCACCAACAAGTTCTTGATCATAAACAACTCTTAGAGTGGCTATTTTTTGATCTTTTTCAATTGGTGCTTCGACTGGTCCATCATACTTAACAACAACTTTTAAAAGCTTTTTTTTTGCTTTTTTGATTGTTTTATAAATATCTTCCTTTGTATATGCTTGCACACTATTCTCTTTTCCTAACCAAACATCAATTTTGTGTAATGGTTCATTAGCTTTAGCTATTTCTACAAGATCATAGTTGGTAAGACCAAATGTAAGTAATTTTGTGCTCTCTTTAGATCTAGCATTTTTTGAATTAAAACCGCTTCCTATAGCAATCAATCTTCTGCCATTTCTATCTATTGATGATGCTAAAGAGTATTTTTCTACAGCTAAATAACCAGTTTTTATTCCATCTGCTCCAAGATTTTTATAAAGCAAAGGATTTCTATTTCCTTGTGTTATAGGATCGCCCCCTGTTCTATCCCACGTAAATTTTTTTTCAGCAAACATTTTGTAAAATTCAGGATGTTCTTTAATTAAATATCTAGACATTTTTAAAATATCTCTAACAGTTGAGTAATTGTCGGGGTCGTTTATTCCCGATGAATTAGAAAAATTTGTATTATCCATCCCTAATTCTTTTGCTTTAGCAGTCATTAAAATTGCAAATTCTTCTTCTGTACCTGCTATACCTTCAGCCAATGCTATACATGCATCATTACCTGAAGCAACGATAATACCTCTTAATAAATTTTCTACGGAGACTTGGTCGCCAACCATTATAAACATCGATGAATATCCAGATGTAGATAATCTCCAAGCTCTCTCTGATATTATAAATTTTTCATCTAAACTAAGATCGCCTGATTTAATCAAATCAAAAGCAATAATTGCTGTCATTATTTTTGTCATAGAAGCTGGATAAATTGAAATATCTGGTTCTTTTTCATAAAGAATTTCTCCAGAATGATAATCTTGTAATATTGCAGTTCTTGCCTTTACATCAAAATTAGCTTTTGAAACACTTACTAATGAAAAAATAAAAAAAATTACAATTAATAATATTCTAAACATCTTTTAATATCTCTATATTTTCAAAATTTAATACTTTTATTTCGTTAAATGATTTTTCTAGTTTTTTTATATCATTAAATGGACCCAATAATACCCTATATTTAGTTTTAGATAATTTCTTAATTACATAATTTTTTATATTTGTCTCATCTTTTATTCTATTAATCATATTTTCTGCTGAGTCACGGTAATAAAAATCTGCAATCTTTATTGAATATAAAAATTTATGTTTTTTTAATTTAACTGCTTTATCTTTATCTTTACCCAGATTATCTATGGTAATTCCATCTACAGGAGCTTTTTCAGCTACACTTTTCTCTTCATCAAAAGTCTTAGCTTTTTTAGCTACAAATGTAGAACTTTTTGAGATTAAAACTAGATCAATATAAGGTTCTTTAGGGTCAAGTGATAGCTCCTCAGCAATTCGTTGCGTAATTACAGAGTTGTAAAAAGTTGAGAATTTAACATTATTAGCGATTACTTCAGCTATAATTGACTTGTCATTAACAGGATTGGTAATTTTAACAAATGAATTTTTTTTAATTTTATTATGGAAAATTAAAAGAGATCTATTATCAATTTTTTTAGATATTTTTTTTTCTTTTTTTAATTCATCATCATAAATTAGAGCAAATCCAGTATTACTATACTTTTGGTCGCTAATATAAACTAAGTTTTTATTATTTTGATCAAATTGATTACATGCAGATAAAAAAAATATAGAAATAATTAATATGAGTTTTTTAAAGTTCATTTTTAAATTTATCTTTTAATGTACAAACGGCTAAAGCAAATCGCAATGATCTATTCCATTTTAATATTATCTCATAGTTATCAAACACGATATAAGCTGGATTTAAAGTTTCGGCATCAGGTATGATATCTTTATCTGGAGTTATAATGGCTACTTTTAAAGTATTATACTTGTTATCTATTTGATCATTATTTTTAATAAATTTTCTAAAATATTTTAATTTTTTTTTATCATGAAGTTTTTTTGCAGAAATATTTAAATATTTACTTGGTATATTCTCTGATAAATCAATTCTATAAAAACAAGGACTCTCACTTTTCCAACCTATTTGATTTAAATAGTTTGATGCCGAAGCATAAGCATCATTATTATTTTTTAAATCTATATATCCATTACCATCATGATCAATAGCATAATTTTTCATTGTTGATGGCATAAATTGAAAAAAACCAAAAGCACCTGCCCAAGATCCATATAAAGTTTTATAATCGATTTGTTCATTTTCTATTAATCGTAAAAGCGTTAACAATTCATTTGTAAAAAATTCTGATCTTCTTTTATCAAAACTTAAAGTTGCTAAAGAGGATAAAATATCCATTTTACCAACATACGTTCCAAAATTAGTTTCTATACCCATTAGAGCTAATAGTAGCTCTCTCTCTATATTAAATTCGTTTTCAACATTATCAATTAACGTTGAATTTTTTTCATAGAATTTTTTCCCTAACGAGACTTTTTTTGAGGATGTTCTTTTTGAAATATAAGTTTTAGTATCCTCATAAAATTCAGGTTGATACCTATCATATTTTATCACATCTGATAAAAATTGAGTATCAGACATAACTGTATCAAAGGTTTTTTCTGAAATATTGTTTTCTAAAGCTATTTTTTTGAAATTTAATTTCCAATTTTCAAATTCTTTATTGATATCAGCAAATGATAAATTGATAGAAATAAAAATAAAAAATAAAAAAAAATTAATTAGTTTCATGTAAATCCTTCAAATATATAATTACAGCAATCCAAATAAAAATAAAACTAACTAATTTTGTTATTGAAAAAGGCTCGTTGTAATAAAAATACCCTAATAAAAACTGAAAAGTAGGAGTTATATAAAATATCATGCCTGTCGGTCCTAAACCACAGAGTTCAACTCCCCTAACATATAAAAATAAAGGTATAACTGTCATAGGTCCAGCAAGATAAATAAATAGCATCATCGGTGGATCAGATAATCGAAAATCATTATATCCTTTACTTGCAATCAAATAAAAAGCTAACAGTGCAAATGGTAATATAAATAAACTCTCTATTAGAAGGCCTATGTCTGTATCAACGTTTATTTTTTTTCTAACAAGATTGTAAAACCCCCAACTTAATGCAACAATTAAACCAACCCAAGGCAATGATTTAATACTTACAATTATTAAAAAAAGGATAGATAGAATAACTAAAAGAATTGAAAAAACTCTTTTTTTATTAAGTTTCTCTTTAAAAAAAAGATAACCGAGCATTACGCTTAAAATGGGCATAATAAAATAACCAAAACTAGCATCTATAATTCTATTTGTTGCTATAGCATATATCCATACACCCCAATTTATAAAAATTAAAAAACCTGAGATAAATAAATAAAATAAATTTGATTTATTTTTTACAATTTTAAAAAAAATATTCCATTTTGAGAAAAAAAAAGTAGTCAGAATTAAAGTAAACGCTGTCCATAAACATCTATGAACTACTAATTCAATATGTCCAATATAAGCAATATATTTAAAATAAAGTACGCCAAAAAAACCCCACCAAAAAGATCCAAACCCAGCAAGTAATAAGCCTTTGTTAAATTCTTTATTCATAGGAAACCATGATGCTTGTAATTAATAAGTTTATTAGACTATTTTATGGTTGAATTAAATAATTATAATTATAAAACCTTGCTCACGGAGAGATGGCTGAGCGGTTGAAAGCACCGGTCTTGAAAACCGGCAAAGGGGCAACTCTTTCCTGGGTTCGAATCCCAGTCTCTCCGCCATCATTTTTGAGAATAGTCAAAATTTTTATATAATAAATTTATATTATTGTTTTCAAATTCAAAATCAGTTTTAAAACCATTGTAGAAATTATATAAATTAGTATCGTCAATATTCAGTAGTTTTTCTAAATCAAGAAGATCATTTTCATTTAAATTATTTATATATTTTTTTGTAAATGCACCTAAAAGATTATCCATTTCTTTTGTGCCCCTATAATTTGATCGATAAATAATTTTTTTTTTTAATTCATCTATGTTGATCATAATAATTAGAATATATTAGTAGTTAATGAATAATAAAACAAATTATGAATATTTATTATCAGATTTAAGTTCTTTAAAAGGTGTAGGAAATAAAACAAAAAATTTATTAAAGAAGAAAAATATTAATAATTTATTTGATTTACTATGGAAGCTTCCAAAATCCTATACAGATAGAAGCTTGTCTTCAAAAATAAAAGATTTAAAAATTGGTGAAATACAAACAGTAACTATAATTCCTCAAAAGTATAACTTCCCGCGTATAAGGAAATTGCCAAATAGAGTTTTATGTAGTGATGAAACTGGTGAAATAGATTGTATTTTTTTTAATAGTTATGAGGGATACATAAAAAAAATACTTCCATTAGGAAAGGAAATTACTGTTAGTGGTAAAATAGGTTATTTTAGAAATAAATACCAAATTACAAATCCAAAATATGTTTCTGAGGATTCTTCTTTAATCAAGCAAACTCATAATAAATACTCATTAACTGAAGGTATTTCTGAAAAAATATATAATAAAATCTTAAATCAAATAATAAATAATTTGCCAGTTTTTAATGAATGGCACTCTAAAAGTATTTTATCTAAATTTAAAAATATAAGTTGGAACAGCTCAATTAAAGAACTTCACAAACCTGAAAATATTGGAAATTATAAATCAAATTTCTATCAAAGACTTGCTTTTGATGAAATATTTTCAACATTTCTTGTTAATTCTGAAATAAGAAAAAAAATAAGAAAAATAAAAAAAAAAAATAAAGTTATTAATTTAAATAAACAAAATTCTATAATTGAAAAATTAGATTTTTCTCTTACTGATGATCAAAAAAAATCACTTAACGAAATAAACAAAGACTTAAGTTCACCAAATAAAATGTTTAGACTTTTGCAGGGGGATGTAGGTAGTGGAAAAACAATAGTGTCTCTTTTAGCAGCAATAAATAGTATAAATTCTGGTTTCCAGGTTGCTTTTATGGCTCCTACAGAAATTCTAGCAAGACAACATTTTAATCTAGCAAAAAAATTATTTCCTAAAAATATAAATTTAGCTCTTATTTCTGGAAAATCAGAATATAAGGTAAAAAAAGAAATACTTCAAAGATTAGAAAATAATAAAATTGATATTATTTTTGGTACACACGCTATTTTTCAAAAAAAGGTAATTTACAAAAAATTAGGATTAATAATTATAGATGAACAACATAAGTTTGGAGTTAATCAAAGAAAAAAATTATCGGATAAAGGAGGGTCTAATTGTGATATATTGTTAATGACAGCAACACCTATACCTAGAACTCTAACAATGACAATTTATGGTGATATGGATATTTCAATAATTAGAGAAAAACCAAAAAATAGAAAACCAATTAAAACATATAGTAAATTAGAGGTTAAAATTGAAGACGTTTTAAAATTTATAAAAAAAGAAATTAACTTAGGAAATCAAATTTTTTGGGTTTGTCCATTAATTGAAGAATCTAAAAAATTGGATCACTCTTCAGCTGTAAAAAAGTATGAATATTTAGATAGCAAGTTTCCAAATCAAGTATGTTTGCTTCATGGAAAAACTGATGTAGATAAAAAAAATGAAATACTTAACAATTTTTTAAATAATAAATTTAAGATTTTGGTTTCTACAACTATTATCGAGGTTGGTATAGATTTTCCAAATGCAAATACAATTATAATTGAAAATGCTAACAAATTTGGTTTATCTCAACTTCATCAATTAAGAGGTAGAGTTGGTCGTGGAGATAAAGTCTCTACATGCATATTAATGTTTAAATCAAATCTAAGCGAAAACGCAAAAAAAAGAATCAAAATTTTAAAAGACACTAATGATGGTTTCTTAATATCTGAAGAAGATATGAAATTACGAGGGTTTGGGGATATTTTGGGATTTAAACAAAGTGGTGTAAAAAATTTTAAGTTAGCTGATCCAATTCAGAATAGTGATCTTTTCATATTAGCTGAAAAAGAAATGAGAAGAATAGAAAAATCAAATGAAGATATAAGTAAATTTAAACCTTTGATAAAATTGTATGATAGAGCTGATATAATTAATGATATTGCCTAATATTTTTTAGTTGAAGTACCCGCTGATACTATAAATTTAGAAGCTTCTTCAAAAGACATATTTAAATAAATAACATCTTCTACTGGGAACATTAATAAGAAACCACTTGTTGGGTTTGGTGTGGTTGGAACAAAAACATTAATTAATTTTTTTCCTGTTTTTTCTGCCATCTCTCCTTTGTTTTCTTTTGTAGCAAATCCCACTGCCCAAACTCCTTTTCGGGGATATTCAATCAAAACAACACTCTTTTGACCATCATCTTTTTTTGAAAAAGTTTCAGTCATTTGAACAATTGCTGAATAAACTGTTCTTAAAAAAGGAATTCTTTTAAACAAATCATCAATTAATTTTAGAATTCTTCTTCCAAAAAATGATAAAGACAGGCCACCAACGATAGTAATAAATAAAATTGAAATTACAATTTCAACGCCAGGAATATTAAAAGGTAAATAACTATTTGGATTAATGTTTTTGGGAATTAGATTTGAAGATATTCCTATTAAAATTTTAGTTAAATATAAAGTAAAACCTATCGGTATTAAAACAACAACTCCAGTAATAAAATAGTTTCTAAGAGTTAAAGATAAAGATTTTTTTGAACTTTTTTTTGCCATAAAATTAACTGTAACTAGCGTAAATTACAAACAATATTGAAATAATAAATAATACTATTAATATTTTATTGTTAAGATTCATGTTAACCTACTATTATCAAATTTTATAGTTATGAATAGAAGAAAATTCTTATCTTATATGGGTTGTGGATGTGGGAGTTTATTATTATCTTCTTGTACCACAGCACCTATAACTGACAGAAAACAATTAAAAATTGTTTCTGAGGCAAAATTAAATGCTCAAGCTGCTGCAATTTATGAAAAAATAAAAGAAAAAGAAAAAATGAGTGATGACACAAAAACTCTAAATGAAATCAAAGAAATTGGAAAAAAAATGGAAAACTCAATTTCAGAGTATTTTTATAGAGCTGGTTTAGAAGATCCTACTCTTAATTTTGAATGGGAATATATATTAATTGATAGAAAAAAAGTTAGAAACGCATGGTGCATGCCTGGTGGCAAGATAGCTGTTTATACAGGCATATTAGAGGCAACTAAAAATACTGATGGATTAGCTGCAGTAATGGGACATGAAATAGCTCACGCTGTTGCAAAACATTCTGTTGAAAGAGCAAGCAGAGCAACTCTTGTTAATACAAGTGCTCAATTAATTGACATTTTTAGTGGTGGAAAACTATCTCAAGTAAATAGAACAACAGGAATGAATACTGTAGGTTTAATAACTCAGATAGGCTTATTAAATCCTTTTAACAGACAACAAGAAAGTGAAGCAGATTATTTAGGAATGATTTTTTCATCTCTATCTGGATATGACATTCGTGAAACAGTTAAAATTTGGGAAAGAATGAAAGCGCTTAACAAAGGTAAAGAACCTCCTGAATTTATGAGCACACACCCTTCTTCAGACAACAGGATTAGAGATCTTAATGAAAAGATGAATGATGTTATTTTAGACTACCCACCAATTGAAATAAGTTAAATCAATTAATGGTGAGCCGTGATGGACTCGAACCATCGACCCATTCCTTAAAAGGGAATTGCTCTACCAACTGAGCTAACGGCCCACAAAATTGATTCATTTTTTTTAAATGAATAATGTGTGTATACAGATAAATTTTAATTTTTCAATTCGTTGAATTTAAAAGTTTTGATCAATTAAGGTTGTTAAATTAGAGAATTTGACTTGATTATTCATACAAAATAGCACAGTTGCTCTTTCTACAACTTATCAATGTATTTATTATGAAAATCATCAAATGTACCAGAATTAATATTTTTTCTAATTTGTGACATTAATTCTTGATAAAAATTAATATTATGTAGCGTTAATATCATTGAAGCTAATATTTCATTAGTATTAAATAAATGATTTAGATAATTTTTTGAATATTTGTTTAAGTTTAGATTTTCACAACTAGGGTCAATTGGAGTATTATCATTTTGATACTTATTATTTTTAATATTTACTCTTCCATTCCATGTAAACGCTAAACCTGTCCTTCCAGATCTGGTAGGTAACACACAATCAAACATATCTACACCTCTTTTGACTGCACCTAAAATATCTGATGGTGTTCCAACACCCATTAAATAGTGAGGTTTTTCTATAGGTAAATATTCTTTGATATCATCTAAAACATTAAACATTTCACTTTGTGTCTCACCAACTGCTAATCCTCCAATAGCATAACCATCAAAACCAATTTTAACTAATTCCTCAAGTGATTTGAGTCTTAAATCTTTAAATAGACCTCCTTGAACAATTCCAAATAAAGCTTTATGAGGATTGCTCCCAAAAGCTACTTTAGATCTTTCAGCCCAGTAAAGTGATAAATTCATTGATTTTTTTATAAGATTATAATCATTAGTTTTCTTGGGACATTCATCCATAATCATTACAATATCTGAATTTAAACCTAATTGTATTCTTATGCTCTCCTCTGGACTTAAATAAAATTTTTTACCATCAACATGAGAATTAAATATAGCACCCTTCTCTCTATCAATTTTATTCAATTTTGAGAGAGACATTACTTGAAAACCACCGGAGTCAGTTAAAATAGGTAAATCGCAATTCATAAAATTATGAAGTCCACCAGCTGATTCAATTCTTTCAACACCAGGGCGGATCATTAAATGATAAGTGTTTGAAAGTATTATTTGAGAACCAGTCTTTTTAATATCATCGATAGTACAAGCTTTTACAGTTGCTTGTGTTCCTACAGGCATAAAAGCTGGGGTTTGTATATTGCCACGATGCGTTTCGATTAAACCACACCTGGCAAATTTATCCTTTTTTATGACGTTAAAGGCAAATTTTTTTAATGCCATTAAAAAAAATTTATTGAGATTTGAAACTAATTATCTTATCTGGATCAGTTACAGCACCGTTATTGTTTTGATCACCTCTTTTTATTTTATCAACAAATTCCATTCCTTCGATCACTTTTCCAAAAACTGTGTATTGTCGATCTAAAAAAGGAGCTGGCTGAAAACAAATAAAAAATTGACTATTTGCACTATTTGGATCTTGAGCTCTCGCCATGGATAAAGTTCCTCTATCATGTGGTAGACTATTGAATTCTTGTTCTAAGTCAGGAAAATCTGATCCACCCATTCCAGCTCTTCTAAGATCAAAATCATTTGATTCTGAATTTCCAAATTTAACATCCCCTGTTTGAGCCATAAATCCATCTATAACTCTGTGAAAAACAACGTTATCGTATTTACCACTATTTGCTAGTTCCTTAATTCTTTTAACATGATTTGGAGCAACATCCTCAAACAATTCAATTTTAACGTCACCATCTTTTAATTTTAATATCATTATATTCTCCTTAGCTATTGATTGATTGGTAATAAAAAAAAACAAAATAAGTATTTTAATAAAAATTTTATTCATATTTCTCTTTTAAAGACTTGATCGTACTTTTGGTAGTAAATTTTTTAATATCACCTTTTAATTTAACAATCTCTTTTACAAATCTAGATGAAATAATTTGATTTTCTACATCAGACATTAAAAAAATTGTTTCAATATTTTGATTTAATTTTCTGTTCATACCAGCTAATTGAAACTCATATTCAAAATCAGATACAGCTCTCAATCCTCTTAAAATTATGTTTGCTTTGTATTTTTTACATAAATCAGTGGTTAAAGAGCCAAATGATACTACTTTTATTTTTTTCCTATTTAACTTTAGATCTTTAAATAAAGCTTTATTTACTATTTCAATTCTTTCTTCAGAACTAAACAGATAATTTTTATTACTTTCATCTGAGACACCTACTACTATTTTATCAAATAATTTTAATGATTTTTTTATTACATCTATATGTCCAAAAGTAATTGGATCAAATGTTCCAGGATAAATTGCAATTTTACTCATTAAATTAAATTATCATCAATTTTAATAGCTGAAACAACTTTTTCTTCTCCTGATAACTTAATTATTCTAACCCCTTGTGTATTTCTTCCTGCAGTTCTAATTTCTTTAACAGCTACTCTAATAACTCTTCCTTTATTAGTAGAAATTAAAATTTCATCGCCATCAAAAACTGGAAATGATGAGGTAATATTTCCATTTCTTGGTGAATTTACTATTCCTATAATTCCTTTACCACCTCTGTTAGTAACTCTGTAATCAGTATGAGAAGTCTTTTTTCCATAACCATTTTCACTTATTGATAAAACAAACTTCTCTTTTGCTTTTAATTCAGATTTTTCGTCTTTTGATTTTTTTCCGTTTTTATTAATTTTATCATTATCAATAACTGACAAAGATACTATTTGATCATTTGGGGCTAACTCTATTCCCTTAATTCCTTTAGAAGATCTACCTTTAAAAACTCTTAATTTTTTAGCTTCAAATCTAATACATTTTCCAAATTTTGTGCTTAAAATTACATCCTGATCATCTTTACAAATTTTAACACCTACAATTTTATCATTGTTATCTAATTTCATCGCAATTTTTCCAGATGCATTAATTGATGAAAAATCTTCTAAACTATTTTTTCTTACTTTGCCTTGAGCTGTAGCAAATATAATTTGATAATTTTTTAAATCAGTTTCATCTTCTGGCATTGGCATAATTGAACTTATTGCTTGGTGACTCTTTAAAGGTAAAATATTAAATAAAGACTTACCTTTAGATGATGATGAACCCTCTGGGATTTTCCATGCTTTGATCTTGTAAACTAAACCTTCGGTAGAAAAGAAGAGTACTGAAGTATGAGTATTTACTGATAATGTTTGAACAACAGAGTCTTGATCTCTGGTTGTTATTCCTGATTTTCCCTTACCACCTCTTTTTTGTTTTTTTACTCCATCCAATGAACCTCTTTTAATGTATCCTTGTAATGTAACAGTAATTATTACTGATTGTTTTTGGATAGTTTCTTCAATATCGTAATTTAAAACAGCATCTATAATTTTAGTTCTTCTTGGAATAGCAAATTTCTCTTTAATATTTTTTAACTCTTCACTGATTACTTTTAAAAGTTCTTTTTTTGATGAAATAATCTTTTTATATTTAGTGATTAATTCAGCTAGTTTTTTAATTTCAATTTCGATTTCATTTATTCCTAATGCAGTTAATTTTTGAAGTCTTAATTCTAAAATAGCTAAAACTTGTGGATCAGATAAAGAATAAAGATTTTTACCCTTTTTTACCTCTACTAAAGAAATTAATTTTTGTGATTTATTTATTTTCCATTTGGTTTTTAAAATTGATACTTTAGCATCATCGGGTGTTTTAGATGATCTAATAATTTTTATTATTTTATCTAAATTTTCGACTGAAACTGACAATCCTATTAGTATATGAGCACGCTCCTCTGCTTTTTGAAGATCAAATTTAGTTTTCTTAATAACTACATCTTCTCTAAAAGTTAAAAAATTAGATAAAAAATCTTTTAGTGTGCAAGTTTGAGGTTTTCCTTCAACAATTGCTAAAGTATTAAAACCAAATGAACTCTCTATTTGAGTATTCTTATATAATTGTCTTTTTATTGTTTCTGGTTCTACACCGTTTCTTAAATCTATGGCTACCCTTATACCTTCTCTATTAGATTCATCTCTAATGTCCCTTATTCCCTCAATCTTTTTTTCTCTTACTAATTGAGCTATCCTTTCGTTTAAAACAGATTTGTTAACTTGATAAGGTATTGAGGTTATTACAAGTCTTTCACGTCCATTTTTTTGTTGTTCAATCGAAATTTCACCCCTGATCTTAAATGACCCTCTTCCATTGTTATACCCTTGTTTAATTATATCTTTACCTATAATTACACCACCAGTTGGAAAATCTGGACCAGGTATATGTTTCATTAACTCTCTAATTTTAATATCTTTATTTTCAATTAAGGCCAAAGTACCATCTATAATTTCACCTAAGTTATGAGGAGGTATGCTTGTTGCCATACCAACAGCGATACCACCAGCACCATTTACTAATAAGTTTGGAAATTGTGCTGGTAAAACACTAGGCTCTTTCTCTGTTTCATCGTAATTACTCTTGAAAGAAATTGTATTTTTTTCAATATCATCAATTAAATATTGAGAAACTTTTGACAAACGAGTTTCGGTATATCTCATTGCAGCAGCAGGATCACCATCTATAGATCCAAAATTACCTTGTCCTTGAATTAACGGTAGACTCATAGAGAAATCTTGTACCATTCTAACTAAAGCATCATAAACAGATTGATCACCGTGAGGGTGATATTTACCAATAACATCTCCAACTATTCTTGCAGATTTTCTAAATTGTTTAGACCAATCATATCCACCTTTGTACATTGCATATAAAATTCTTCTATGAACAGGTTTTAACCCATCTCTTACATCAGGAAGAGCACGACTTACAATTACGCTCATTGCATAAGAAAGATATGATGAGCTCATCTCATCATGCATTGAAATTAATTTTATATTTTTATCTTTAAACTCTTCAGTATTTTTCATAGAAATTAAAATGGAATTTCATCATCCATATCTGACACTTGTGAAGAGTCCTCAATGTTATTTTGTTGAGTTGTGTCATTTTGAATTCCGCCACCAGAATTACCTCCACCTAACATAGTAAGTGAAGAATTATATCCTTGTATAACTATTTCAGTTGAATATTTATCTTGTCCTGATTGCTCATCTTTCCATTTTCTTGTTGTAAGTTGCCCCTCTACATAAACTTGAGCACCTTTTTTCAAATATTGTTGAACAACATTTACTAAACCCTCGTTAAATACAACTACACGGTGCCACTCGGTTTTTTCTTTTCTTTCACCTGTATTTTTATCTTTCCAGGATTGACTCGTTGCAAGGCTTAATCTAGCAACGCTTTTGCCATTAACCATTTGCTTAATTTCAGGATCTGCGCCCAAACGACCAATTAATAATACTTTATTTAAACTTCCAGCCATAATATTTAATATTTGTTAAATTAATTAATTAGAATTATATCACAATTCTTCTGAATATTAATTTTATTAACTCAAAGCAACTAAAATTATGATGAAAAAGATAGTTATTAAGGGCGCTAAAGAACATAATTTGAAAAATGTTACTGTAGAGATTCCAAAAGACAAATTTGTGGTCATAACGGGTCTATCAGGGTCAGGAAAATCATCTTTAGCTTTTGATACTATCTACGCAGAAGGTCAAAGAAGGTATGTGGAAAGTTTATCTGCCTATGCACGTCAATTTTTAGATAAAATGAAAAAACCAAACGTTGATTTAATTGAAGGGTTAAGTCCAGCTATTGCAATAGAACAAAAAAATACATCAAAAAACCCGAGATCTACTGTAGCAACTGTAACAGAAATTTATGATTATATGAGGGTTTTATATGCTAGAGCAGGTATCCCTTACTCACCGTTTACAGGTAAACCAATAACCTCTCAAACAATTACACAGATAGTAGATTTGGTTAAAAAATTACCAAAAAAATCAACAATATATATTTACGCTCCAGTAGTAAGAGGTCGTAAAGGTGAATATAAAAAAGATATTCTAAGCTACAAAAGAAGAGGTTTTAGAAAAATTAAAATTGATAATGTTTTATATGATATAGAAAAGTCACCAAATCTAGATAAAAAACTTAAACATGATATTTCAGTCTTAGTCGATAGAATAGTTTTAAATTCAAAACTTGGAAATAGATTGGCTGAAAGTATTGAAACAGCTGTAAATTTAGCTAACGGTTTAGTTTTTGTAGAATATGAAGATGAAACACTTCCTCAAAAATTTAGAAAAATTGAAAAGTTAATTTACTCTACAAAGTTTGCTTGTCCTGAAAGTGGTTTTACAATTGAGGAAATTGAGCCAAGACTTTTTTCATTTAATAGCCCCTATGGAGCGTGTGAAGAGTGTGAAGGAATTGGAATGAAATTAAATGTTGATCCAAATTTAGTTGTTCCTGATGAGAGAAAAAGTTTAGCTGATGGAGCAATTGAACCTTGGTCAAAATCAACTACATTATATTACGCTCAAACATTAGCATCTTTAGCGAAACATTATGGTTTTTCTTTAGATGAAAAATGGAAAAAATTACCTAAAAAAATAAAAGATATTATTCTTTATGGTTCAGATGAAGATGAAATTAAATTTAATTATGACGATGGATACGAGAAATATTCTTACAAAAAAACTTTTGAAGGTGTGATTAATAATCTTGAACGAAGATTTCTAGAGTCTGATAGCGAATGGAAAAGAGAAGCAATAGCTGAATATCAATCTGATACTGCCTGCGAAGCATGCAATGGTGACAGATTAAAAGAGGAAGCTTTATGTGTAAAAATCAATGATCTAAATATTAGTGAGGTAACAAAAAAATCTATTTTAGATGCAGCAGAATGGTTTAAAAATTTAGAAAATAATCTTGATAAAAGACAATTTAAAATTGCCGAACATGTTTTAAAAGAAATAAACGAAAGATTAAATTTTCTTCTAAACGTTGGTTTAGATTATTTAACATTGTCTAGAGAATCTGGAACTTTATCTGGTGGAGAGGCTCAAAGAATAAGATTGGCGTCACAAATTGGATCTGGTTTAACAGGTGTATTATATGTTTTGGATGAACCTTCAATTGGATTACACCAAAAAGATAACGTTAAACTGATTAATGCACTAAAAAGATTACGAGATCTAGGTAATACAGTTATTGTTGTAGAACACGACACCGAGACAATGGAAAATGCAGATCATATTATTGATCTTGGCCCTGAAGCTGGAAGTAATGGAGGTCAGATAACGGCACAAGGTTCATACGAAGATTTAAAAAAAGATAAAAATAGTATCACAGGTCAGTATCTTGCAAATCAAAAAACAATTGAAATTCCAAAATCACGACGTTTAGCAAAAAATGGAAGGTTTGTAGAAATCAATGGTGCAAGTGGAAATAATTTAAATAATGTAAACCTTAAAATTCCAACTGGAACATTTACCTGTGTTACTGGTGTTTCTGGAAGTGGAAAATCTACCCTAATATTACAAACATTGTTTCATGCTTTAAATTTAACTTTAAATAGTAAAGCAAGAAAAGCACCTAAGTCATTTAAAGGTTATAAGGGAGTTGAATTAATTGATAAAATAATTGATATTGACCAATCTCCTATAGGGAGAACCCCAAGATCAAATCCAGCAACATATACTGGAGCCTTTGGGCCTATTAGAGATTGGTTTACAAGTCTGCCAGAGTCTAAAACAAGAGGATATAAACCAGGAAGATTTTCTTTCAATGTTAAAGGAGGCAGATGTGAAGCTTGTGAGGGTGATGGTGTAATTACATATGAAATGCATTTTTTACCTGATGTTTATATTCAGTGTGATGAATGCAAGGGTACTAGGTACAATAGAGAAACTTTGGAAATTAAATTTAAAGGTAAAAGTATTGCTGATGTTTTGGATATGTCAGTTGATGAAGGGTGTGAATATTTTGAAAATATATCTAATATAAAAACAAAATTATTAACCTTAAAAAAAGTTGGATTGGGCTATATAAAAATTGGTCAGCAAGCAACTACCCTATCAGGAGGTGAAGCACAACGTATTAAGCTTGCCAAAGAACTTTCAAAAAGATCAACAGGAAGAACGATGTATATATTAGATGAACCAACTACAGGTTTGCATCAACATGATATTAAAAAACTTTTAGAAATTCTTCATACATTTGTAAAACTTGGAAATACAGTCGTTGTTATTGAGCATAATCTAGATGTTATCAAAACAGCCGACTACATTGTGGATATGGGTCCTGAAGGTGGTGTTAAAGGTGGTAATATTGTCGCCGAAGGAAAACCTGAGGAAGTATGCAAAGTTAAGGGGAGTTATACTGGTCAATTTTTAAAACCTCTATTGAACTAAATTTAACAACTTAAAAATATTTAAAAATTAGTGTATAATTATAAGAATCATGAATAATTTATTATCATCGTTATCAAAAACAATTCACACATCCCTTGCGTTAGCAATTGTATTGTTTTTAGGATTGTTTTATTTAAATGATGGAATAGCTATTGATACATTATTCTGGAGCTGGTTGTTTAGATACATACATGTGATTGTTGCAATTATGTGGATTGGTTTGTTGTGGTATTTCAATTTTGTTCAAATTCCAAATATGGGAAAAATTCCAGATGAACAAAAGCCAGCTATCGGTAAAGTAATAGCACCTGCTGCATTATTTTACTTTAGATGGGCTGCTGCATTAACTGTTCTTTCAGGTTTAATTTTAGCTCTTCTTAATGGGTATCTTCATGATGCAATGACTTTAAGTATTGGTTCAGGTGTACCAAAACATACTGCAATAGGTATAGGTATGTGGCTAGGTATTATAATGGCTTTTAATGTATGGTTTGTAATTTGGCCAAATCAGAAAAGAGCATTAGGAATTGTTGAAAGTGATCCTGAAATAAAAGCAAAGTCAGCAAAAACAGCGATGTTATTTTCAAGAACAAATACTTTATTGTCATTACCAATGTTACTTACAATGGTAATAGCTCAAAACTTATATTAAAAATTAATATTGTAACTCCTTAATATCTTTAAACTGATTTAAACTCTCTGGATTAGCCAAAGCTTCTTTGTTTTTTATTGAATTTCCCTCAATTATATTTTTAACAGCTAATTCAACAATTTTACCACTTTTAGTTCTTGGTATATCGTTTATTTGAATTATTTTTCTTGGCACATGTCTAGGTGATGCATGTTTTTTAATTTGTAATTTTATTTTTTTTAATAAACTATCATTAAGTTGATACTTTGAATTTAAAATTACAAATAAAATTATACGAACATCATTATCCCAAGATTGTCCAACAACTAAAGACTCTTTAATTTCTTTAAATCGCTCTACCTCAGAGTAAATTTCGGCAGTGCCAAGTCTTACACCACCAGGATTTAAGGTTGTATCTGATCTTCCTGATATTATTAATCCATTATTATTTGTTATTTGTGCGTAATCACCATGGTGCCATATATTTCTAAATTTATTAAAATAAGCTTTTTTAAATTTAGTATCTTTATGATCATTCCAAAATTTTGAAGGCATTGATGGAAAAGGATTAACACAAACCAATTCCCCTTTCTGATTTAAAATAGACTTTCCCTTTTCGTTAAATACTCGAACATCCATACCTAAACCTTTGCTTTGTATCTCCCCTGCATGAACAGGTTGATATAAATTTCCCAAAACAAAACAAGAAACAATATCTGTTCCTCCAGATATAGATGCTAAATGAACATTTTTCTTAATATTGTTATATACAAATTTAAAACAATCTGATGATAATGGAGATCCAGTAGAGCAAATAGTTCTTAGTTTTTCTAACTTATGAACTTTCTTAAAATTTTTTTTCGTTTTTCTTAAAGCATCGATATATTTAGCACTAACTCCTAATAAAGTTATATTTTCTTTATTGGCTATCTTTATTAGTAGATCATCACGTTTATACATTGGGAAACCATCGAATAATACAATCGATGCTTTTGAGGCTAAAACTGAAATTAACCAATTCCACATCATCCATCCGCATGTTGTAAAATAAAAAACATTGTCATTTTCTTTAATGTCACAATGCAATTGATGTTCTTTTAAATGCTGAACTAATACACCACCATTTTTATGACAAATACACTTAGGTTTACCTGTGGTACCACTAGAATAAAGAATTGCTAAATCATGTTCAAAATCAAATTTAAGAAATTTAAATTTTGAAACACTTTCCTGAACAATATTACTCCAATAATATGTTTTGACATTTCTGTATTTTGGAAGTTTTTTTAAATTTGGCTGACCAGGATAAATAGATATAATTACATATTTTATAGAAGGAATTTTTTTTATTATTTCAGGAATTCTTTCTAGAATATTAATTTTTTTTCCATTGTAAAAATATTGATTAGTAACAATTAAAATTTTCGGTTTAATTTGAGAAAATCTCTCTATAACACCAGTAATTCCAAAATCAGGTGAACAAGATGACCAAGTAGCTCCAATAGCAACAGTTCCCAAAAAGGCCTCTACAGTTTCAGGTATGTTTGGCATATAAGCTGCAATTCTATCTTTTGGCTTAATATTTAATTTTTTAAAATTATTTGAAATATTTTTTACATTTTTATTTAATTCATTCCAATTTCGTATTTCTCGATAACCATTTTCACTTATAAAAGTAATCGCTTTCTCTTTTGTATTTTTTGAAAGTAAATTTTCACAAAAATTTAATCTTGAATTAGGTAAAAAAGTATTTTTAAAAAATTCTTTTGATTTTTTAACTTTAGTGTTTTTTTTAATACCTTTAATTTTTGAGAAATCCCACACACTACTCCAAAAATCACCTTGGTTTTTAACTGACCAATAATGAATTTTTTTGAAATTTTCATTAAAATTTTTATTAAATCTTTTAGATATAAATTTTTCAAATTTAAATAAATTTGAATTTTTTTTTGTTTTACTGGATGGTTTCCAAAGTCTTATATTCATAAAATAATTAAAATACTTTGAAATAATATAATGAAATTTTAAAAATTTTAATGATTAATTCAATTTATTTTGATCGTCTTCTCTCAAAACTGTTTTTTGAGAAACTCTTAATCTTACTAGAACAGTATTCGCTATATAAATAGAGGAATAAGTTCCAAAAACAACACCTAGTATCATAGCAAGTGAAAATCCTTTAAGTATCTCTCCACCAAAAAAATATATAGCTAATAAAGCTAGTAAAGTAGTTGCAGATGTTATGATTGTTCTTGATAATGTTTCATTAATTGAAATATTTGTTAATTCAAAAATTTTAATGTCTGAATATTTTCTCAAATTTTCTCTTACGCGATCGAAAATGACTACTGTGTCATTCATTGAGTATCCCACTATTGTTAATACAGCTGCTATAATTGATAAGTTTATTTCTAAACTAAATAGTGAAAAAACTCCCAGTGTTACAATTACATCATGAAATAAAGCTAAAATTGCGCCTAGACTAAATTGCCATTCAAATCTAATCCAAATGTAAATCAGCATTAATGCTAATGACAAAGATATTGCTATTACCCCTGATTTTAATAATTCAGCACTAACTTTTGGACCAACATTTTCAACTCTTCTAAAATCATAATTGTTTCCAAAAGATTTATCTAAGTTAGCTTTAATTTCTTCAATAATGTTCTTCTTATTGTCTTTATTTTCAAATTTCACTAAAAAATCAGTATCATTACCAAATTTCTTTACTGAAACATCTCCTAAGTCCATTTGATTAAATCTATCTCTTAATGAACTAACATTTATTTTTGAGTCTGATGCTCTTAATTCAATTAATGTACCACCTTTGAAGTCTATCCCAAAATTAAGCCCTTTAAATATTAACAATAACAATGAAACAACAATCAAAACTGATGATAGTAAATTAAAGTGATTATAATATTTATTAAAAGCAATCATTAAATTAATTTTTCCTTATTTTTATTTCTTGATACATAAATACTAGTGAATAATCTTGCTATAAAATAAACTGAAAATAGTGTTGTAAATATTCCAACTCCTAAAGTTACAGCAAAACCTTTGACTGGACCTGAACCCATAAAAAATAAAATGATTGCAGCTAATAATGTAGTAATATTGGCATCTAAAATTGCTGTTCTTGATTTAGTATAGCCACCATCAAAAGCTAAAATATTATTAGTCTCATCTTTTAGTTCCTCTTTAATTCTCTCAAAAATTAAAACATTTGCATCTACTGCCATACCTACGGTTAGAATAATTCCTGCAATACCAGGCAAAGTTAAAGTGGCCTCAAATAAAGTTAAAACACCTAAGAGTATAAATAAATTTACTATTAGAGTCACATTGGTAATTAATCCAAAAATTTTATATTTAACAAACATAAAAATTATTACCAACATAAAACCTATTGCTAAGGCAATCATTCCTGCATTAATTGAGTCTTGTCCAAGATCTGGTCCAACCGTTCTCTCTTCAATTATTTCTAATGGTGCTGGTAATGCTCCTGATCTTAATAATAAAGCTAGATCAGTTGCTGTTTGAAAAGTAAAGCCACCACTTATTTGACCAGATCCACTGGCAATCGTGTCTCTAACTACAGGGGCACTAATAATTTTACCATCTAAGACAATTGCTAATTGCTTTCCAATACCAGTTGAAGTTGCCTTACCAAACCTTTTTGCACCTACTCTATCTAAACTAAATGAAACAATTGTTTGGTTAGTTTGAGTATCCATTTTTGGTTGAGCATCAAGTAAGTTTTCACCGCTTATTATAATTCTTTTACTAACTGTGGCTTCTTCTAGACCATTTTCAAATTTTAACTTTTCAACTCCAAAACGATCATTTTCGTCATTTGTTACAAATCGAAAAGTAAGGTTTGCAGTTTTACCAAGTAATGATTTTATTCTCATCGGATCATCTAATCCAGGAAGCTCTACTAAAATTCTGTTATTTCCTCTTTTAAGTATGTTTGGCTCATTAGTTCCAACCTCGTCTACCCTTCTTCTAACTATTTCTATAGCTTGATCTTGAGAAGAATTTTTAAGTTTAATTAAACCCTGTCTTGAAAAATTAACTTTTAAATTTAACCCTGTATCTTCAATTTCTAACTGATGTGATTTAAATCTTGGGTAATAAGGGTTAAGATCGCTATTTTCATCCTGAAAAACATCTAAGACTGATTGCTTATCATTATCTGTTACATTAAAAAAAATATTCTGATTATCTATTTTTATATTGTTTATTTTAATATTTTTTTCTTTGAAGTAATTTCTAATTGTTGTTGTTAGGTTTTGTAATTTTTGTTCAATTACAGGTTCATTATCAATTTCAAGTAATAGATATGATCCACCCTGAAGGTCTAATCCTAGATTAATTTTTTTATCAAAAAAATTATCATCAAATTTAAAAAGATTTGATGAAGCAATTAAAATAAATAAAACTGAAAAAAGAGTTATAAATAAAATTCTTAACTTAGAGAAATAAAGCACTTAACTAAAAATAATTATTTTTTAACTTCTTGTGTATTTGTATTAACAAGACTTTGAATACCAGTTGACTTAACTATCTCAACTTTTACGTTTTCTGCAATTTCTACTTCAACTTTATCATTGTCTATAAGTCTCTCCACTGTACCTGTAATTCCACCAGAAGTAACAACCTTGTCACCTCTCTTAAGACTTTCAACCATTGCTTTGTGCTCTTTAACTTTTTTTTGCTGTGGTCTGATTAAGAAAAAATAAAAAATAACAAAAATTAAAATTAACGGTATAAATTGTCCTATTCCTGAGCCTTCCATAAATCTCCTTATAAATTATGTGAATACTTATACTATCTGTGTAATTAAAACAACTTTATTTAGCTGAAATCAATTCTAAATTATTCATATACGGTCGCAGTACCTTAGGAACAACAATCGAACCATCTTTTTGTTGATAGTTTTCTAGTACAGCAATTAATGTTCTGCCCACTGCTAAACCACTTCCATTTAGCGTTCCAACAAAAACAGTTTCTTTGTTTTTATTTTTATATCTTGATTTCATTCTTTGTGCTTGAAATGTTGAACAAGAAGAACATGATGAAATTTCACGATACTTGTTTTCTGATGGTAACCAAACTTCAATATCATAGGTTTTTTCTGCACTAAAACCCATATCCCCAGAGCACAAAATTATTTTTCTATAAGGTAACTCTAGCTTATCCAGAATATCTGTTGCACAGTTTGTCATTCGCTCTAATTCTTCAAGGCAATTTTCTTTTTCTACAATACTAACCATCTCAACTTTATAAAATTGATGTTGCCTAATCATTCCTTTTGTATCTTTGCCATAACTACCAGCTTCTTTTCTAAAACATGGAGTTGAAGCAACAAATCTCATGGGTAAATCTTTTTGGTCAACAATTTTATCTTTAACAATGTTTGTTAAAATCACTTCAGCAGTCGGAATTAAAAATTTTCTATCAGATCCTTCGTCAAATTTTATTTCAAATTGATCATTTTCAAATTTTGGTAATTGGCCAGTTCCATACATTGTATTGTCAGAGGCTATCAATGGAGGTGAGATTTCCAGATAGTCATTTTGAACAATATGGGTATCTAACATAAAGTTAGATAATGCTCGTTCCAGTAATGCTAACTCTTTTTTAACAAATACAAATCTTGATCCAGTTGTTTTTGTTGCAAGATCAAAATCAAGCATGCCTAAATTTTCACCAAGCTCGTAATGAGATTTGGGCTTAAAATCAAACTCTGGAACTTTTCCAGCTTTTAAAACTTCTACATTATCATTTTCATCTTTGCCATTTGGAACATCTTGATGAGGTATATTTGGTATACTTGATAAAATATTATCTAATTCAATTTTAGTATTTTTTTGTTGCTCAGCGATCTTTTCTAATTCAGTAGATATTTCTTTAGATTTTTTGAATAAACTTTCATCTTTAGATTTTGAAATATCTTTTTTTTCTTTTTCTAAATTTTCTTTCTTTTGAATTAAGTCTCTATTTAACTCATCAAGCTTTTTTAAATTATTAAAATCAATTTTAACTGAACGTTTTTCAAGATCTTTTTCGAATTTTGAAAAATCCTTTCTAATTTCTTTTAAATTATGCATCAGTCTTTTCTAAATTTTTGTTTTCTATAAATTTTACTGAAAATATTGATAATTCATATAAAATTAATAATGGAATTGCTAAACCTATTTGTGTAATTGGATCTGGCGGTGTAAGTAATGCAGCTGCAGCAAATATAATTACTACAACATACTTTCTTCTTTCTTTTAAAAATTGACTGTCAACAACACCTATTCTTGCTAATAAACTCAAGACTATAGGTAGTTGGAAACTTATTCCAAATGCAAAAATTAATTTCATAACAAGTGACAAGTATTCATTTACTTTGGCTTCTAATTGAATTGGTAAACTTGTAGACATCCCTGTGCTTTCAAATGATAAAAAGAATTTAATAGCTAGAGGCATTATCAAATAGTAAACAAGAATACCTCCTAAAAAGAAAAGGATTGGTGTTAATACAAGATATGGGAGTATGGCAACTTTTTCATGTTTATATAATCCAGGAGCAATAAATTTCCATATTTGCATTAGAATAAAAGGACAAGTCACGAAGAAAGCTGTGAAAAAGGAAACCTTAATATAAGTTAAAAAAGTTTCTTGTAAGGCTGTAAAAATGAGCCTTCTGTCCGATCCATCATCTTTTACAGCTTGAGCGAAAGGATCAACTAAAAAACCGTAGATATGTTCTGCAAATATATAACAAATAACAAAAAAGATTATTAGAAATATAAAACTATGTATTAATCTTTTTCTTAGTTCTGTTAGATGGCTAACAAATCCACCTTCATTTTCTTCATTACTCATCTTTTTTTGTTTCTTTTTTTATTTCATTATCAATTTTTTTTTCTTCATCAATTTCTAAATTAGAAACTTCATTTTGGATGTTGCTCACATATCTTTTTGCAGTCCCTATCCAAGACCCAGCTTTTTTTAACATGATTGGAAAATCTTTTGGACCAAGAACAATGATTGCAATACCAACAACAATTAATATCTCAAACCAACCAATAGTAGGCATGTGATTTAATCTTTATTTTCTGAGTCTTTATTTTCGTCGGATATATTTTTTGGCTCAGTATCGTCAGTAACATCTGACGCCATTCCTTTTTTAAAACTTTTAATTCCCTTAGCTACATCACCCATCAGACTTGAGATTTTACCTCGTCCAAATAATAAGACTACTAATATAACTACGATTGCTATTTGCCAAATTCCTATGCTCATGAAAAACTTATAACCTTTTTATGGTAAATTTAAAAGTTACTTTTTTGTTAATCTTTCTCTTCTGTATCAAGAGTGCTATTTAACATCTCATCAATATTAGAATAAATATCCTCTTTTTTTTCTTCTTGCTTTTCTTTGTAAAATTTACCAGTTCCAAAAATTGCATTATCAACAGTAGAACTGTCAATTAATCCAGCAGCACCTAATTCATCAATTGTTGGTAAATCAGATAATTTTTGAAGATTGAAATGACTTAAAAATTCATCAGTTGTAACATATTGAATTGGTCTACCTGGTACATCTTTACGACCTCCTGGTTTCACCCAGTTTAGCTCCATCAATATTTCAAGAGTATTCGTTCCAAATGCAACACCTCTTATCTCCTCAATCTCTGCTCTAGTAACAGGTTGGTGATAAACAATTATCGCTAAGGTCTCAACAGCAGCTCTAGAAAGTTTTTTTTCGACTGTCCTTTCTTGTGACATAATATTTGACAAGTTAGGAGAAGTTCTGAAAGACCACTTTTCTTTTATGCAAACTAAATTAATTCCACGTTGAGAGTATTCTTGCTGCAACTTTTCTAATGATTTAGATACGCTACCTTTTTTAGTAACTTTGCTTTCAATTGTATCAACATCTAATGGTTCAGCAGCAGCAAAAATAACTGCTTCAATTTCTTTTTCTAAATCAGATAACTTAGATGGAAATTTAACAATATTATCTTTTGTAATTTTTTCTTTTTTAATCATTATTTTCCTTCACATAAATATCATCAAATAATTTATCCTGTTTCATGGTTAGATTACCCTCTTTAACCAATTCTAAAGAACCAGCAAAAATTCCTGCTTTACCAGTACGTTTATATTTTGAGCTGCTTTTAAAATTTTGAGGAATTAAATCATCTAATTTTTTCCAATCAATTAATTTACCAAAAAACTCTCTTATAGTTTTAATTCCATCCTCTGCAGTAAAGACAGGCAATTTAGGAATATTCATTTTTTGAAAGTCTTTGGTCATAATAATTGTTGAATATGACTTAAGTAGTTCAAATAAACTTAAATTATATTCTGTACTATAAATAGATCTGATATTTCCTTTCATTCCTCTTGATCGAATTTCTCTACCCAGTCTTTTTCTTTTTAGCATTTGTTCAGAAAGTAATCTTATTAGTTCTAATTTTTTTAGTTGTAATTTTAATTTTTCAGCAACTTCTTGAACTTTAAATTCTTCTTCTGGAGTTCCTGGAAGTAATAGTTTAGATTTCAAATATGCTAACCAAGTTGCCATCAATAAATATTCTGAAGCAATTTCTAAATTTAAATCTTTTTCTTTTGTAATATAATCGTGAAATTGATCTGCTAACTTTGTAATTGATATCTCTTCAAGATCTACTTTTTGAGCTTTTGCTAAATCTAAAAGTACATCTAGAGGACCGTTATAGTTATTTATATCAACATTAAATAATGCAGAATCAGAAATAGTCATGCTCAGATATTAACTTAAAATTTTATAAAATAACGATGTTTTTTTTATAATAAAATTACTAACCTTTGGTGAATTATCACCAACTACCTTCATTTCAGACAATTTACCATTGCAATGAAGAGCAAGATTACAACCTGCACTAAATGTTTTAATTGTATTAGTTTTTAAATCATCTTTTAAACTTTTCATTGATAAATCATCTGAAATTAAAATGTTTTTAAAGCCAATTTTTTTTCTAATTAAATTTATAATTTTTTTAGAGTGTGTAGCTGTATTTAATCTATCAATACTTCGATATATTACATGTGCTGTCATTGCAAAATAGCTTTGTTTTTTCTTAAATGGAAAAAAATCATTTTTATTCAAATAATTTAAGTTTTTGGTAACTATAGGAGTAAATTTATGACTATCTACCTTAGCTAATCCATGCCCAGGTATGTGTTTCATCACAGTTCCAATTGAATTTTCATGAAAATAATCAATACAAATATCTCCAATTTTAGAGATATTGTTTTTATTATTTGAAAAAGACCTATCACCAATAATGTTGCTAGCTCCTTTAACCCGAAGGTCTAAAACAGGAACAGTATTTATATTAACACCGATTGATTTAAGTAAATACGAAGTCTTATCAATAAATAATTTATAAATAATATTAAATTTTTTCTTATCTTTTGTGAATAAATTGCCAAAATATTCAGAAGTCAAATTATCAAATGAAATAATTTTACTTAATCGATTTACTCGTCCACCTTCTTGATCAATTAATATAGGGTATTTTTTGTCTTTAAATATCTTTTTTATTTTATCAGTTAATTTTTTAGTTTTTTCAATTGAGCTAATGTTTCTTGAAAATAAAATAACTCCCCATGGTTTATATTTCTTTAAAAAAGTAATCTCTTTGTTTGATAATTTTGATGATTTTAATCCAACAATAAAAGCTCTTCTATTCTTAATCATTCTCTAAAAGTTTCCAAAAATTAAACTTTTTTTTCTTTTTTTTATTTGTTTGCTTAACGTATTCTATTACATTTTGTGTATTGTTTTCCAAAACAGGTAAATTTTTTGAGTATAATTTAATTTTTTCATCGTTATTTTTATAAGATCTGTATGATTTCTTCTTATTTTCATCTGAAAAATAATATCTACCAGTCAAAAAAATAAATAAGGTAATTACGACAATAAAGATTAAATACTTAATTTCTTTTAGCATTACATTTTATCTGGCGTATCTACACCAACTATATCCATTCCTGATTTTACAACGTTAGATATTGCTTTTAAAAAAATTAATTTATCTGGTGAAACTGTTTTTTGATCATTAATAAACCTTTTTTCTGGGTTTTGTTTACCAAGATTCCAATAAGAGTGAAATTCTGAAGCCAGATCATATAAATAAACAGGTATTCTATGTGGTTCCAATTTTGAACTAGCTGCATCAATACATTTGGGCCATTCTGAAATCTTTTTTAAAATTTTGATCTCATCATTTGAGTATTCGAAACTATAATCATCTAATTCAATTTTTGAATTTAAATCTTTATCAATATGTCTAAAGACAGATGAAATTCTGGCATAACAATATTGAACATAATATAATGGGTTATCTTTTGATTTTTCTTTTACAGCATCAAAATCAAAATCTAATTCAACATCACTACTTCTGTTGAGCATGATGAATCTGGTTGCATCTTTTCCAACTTCTTCAATTAAATCATCAACCGTAATGTAGTCACCTTTTCTTTTAGACATCTTAAATGGTTTGTTATCTTTAATTAATTTTACAAGCTGACTAATTTTACAAATCAGTTTATCTTTTTTTCCTGATAAAGCTTCAACTGAGGATGAAATTCTTTTGATGTAACCAGCATGATCTGCACCAAGAATATTTATTAAATAATCAAATTTACGATCTACTTTATTTTTATGATACGCAACATCACTTGCAAAATAAGTCCATGTTCCATCTGACTTTTGTAATGCTCTATCTTTATCGTCACCAAAATCAGTAGATTTAAAAAGTAACTGTTCTCTTTCTACCCAGTTTTTATCATCTTCACCAGCTGGAGCTTTAATTTTTCCTTTGTATACAAATTTATTCTTTTCTAAAAATTTTATTACACTCTTTACCTCGTTATTTGAAACAATACTTTTTTCACTAACAAAATTATCATGGTTAATTCCTAAACTCTTAAGGTTCTTTTTAATTAAAAGTAGCGCCTGTTCTATAGATAAAGCTGTTAACTTATCGCTTATTTGCTCATAATGATCAAAATTTAGATCTGAATTATCCGAAACTATATTTTTTGCAAAATCAACAAGGTAATCTCCTGGATACAAATCAGGATTATCTTGAGGAAATGTTTCGTTAAATTTTAATTCCCTAATTCTAAAGTATACGGATTTTGTAAAATTTATAATCTGGTTACCATAATCATTTACATAATACTCTTTAGTAACCTTGTGTTTATTAAATATTAACACATTGGATATGACATCACCTAGAATAGCTCCTCTACAGTGACCAACGTGCAAAGGTCCTGTGGGATTAGCTGATACAAATTCAACTAAATATTTATTTTTTTTCTCTTTTTCATTAATTCCAAATTTTTCAGCATTATCAATTATTTCTTTAATAAAGTTTGACCAAAAAGATGGCTTAAATTTAATATTTATGAAACCAGGTTTAGCAATGGATATTTTATCTATTTGATCATCACTATTTTTTATTTCAGGTGCAAGTTTTTCTGCCAATTCTATTGGGGAAGTTTTATTTAGTTTAGATAAAACCATTGCAACATTAGTTGAAATATCACAATCAAATTTTGGCGGTGGTATTTCAGCATTAATACCATTGAAACTTTCTGGAACGATAAGTTGATTTTTTTTACTAAGCTTAACAATAATTGATTTAATTTTATCTAAATATAATTCAAAAATATTCATTTATTATCGTTATAAAGGTTAATTGCGTATCTATCCGTCATACCAGATATAAAATCTGAAATAGCTCTATATTTGTCTTTAGTCAATTGCTCTTTAGTAAGAAATTTTCTAGGATTTGATTTAATTATTTTAAATAATTTCTTAATTATCATTTTACCTCTTTGATTCTTATTAAGTACAGATTTATTGTCATACATTCTGTGTCTTAAAAATGATCTGATTTCTTGTTCTGAATTTTCTATTTTACCTGAAAAAGAAACTATTAATTGATTTGATTTTGATACGTCTTTTAATGACTTAATTTTAAATTTTTTAATATTTTTTTCTGTATTACTTAGTAAATCTCTTATCATAATATCAATTGAGTCTCTTATGATTTGGTAAATAGCAATTTTATAATTTTTTTTATTTATTTTGTTTTTATATCTTTGGTAAATACTTTTGAAAAAATCTAATTCTACTAATTCTTCAAGCTTAAATAAATTAGCTTTGATTCCATCCTGAATATCGTGATTATTATAAGCAATATCATCTGATATTGCTGATATTTGAGCTTCTAATGATGGATACGTATTAAAGTTAATCTTATTTTTGAAAACTTTTGATCCAATTAGTTTATTGATCATGCTTAGATCATCTACTGGTCCATTATGTTTTAAAAGTCCTTCTAAAGTTTCAAGAGTTAAATTTAATCCAGCAAATTTAAAATATTTATTCTCTAAAAACATTACTATTCTTAGTGTCTGAAGATTGTGATCGAAACCTCCATAATTTTGCATACATTCATGTAAAGCATCCTCTCCTGCATGGCCAAATGGAGTATGACCTAAATCATGAGCAAGACTTAAGGTTTCAGCTAAATCTTCATTTAATTTTAGATATTTTGCAATTGATCTTGCTATTTGAGCAACTTCAATTGAGTGAGTAATCCTGGTTCTAAAATGATCCCCTTCAGTGTTAACAAATACTTGGGTTTTATGCTTTAATCTTCTAAATGATGCACTGTGAATTATACGATCTCTGTCGCGTTGAAAAGGAGATCTGTATTTTGAATTAGCCTCTTTATTAAGTCTGCCTTTACTTTTAAATACGCCTAACAAAGTGTCTTTTTTCATCCTTTAATTTAAATAATTAAGTATTATATTAGTAATATCAGTGTTCAGACATGATTAAAGAAATTAAATTTACGGATAAAGCGTTAAAACAAATAGATAATTTGTTATCAAAAAAAGACAAAGGATCATTCTTCAGAATCGCTATCAAAGGTGGAGGGTGTTCTGGTTTTCAATATGAATTTACATTTGATAAATCAAAACAAGACGACGATTTAAATTATCAAAATATTTTAATTGATAAAACTTCAGCTGATTTACTTAAAGGATCTGAGGTTGATTATGTTTCTGAACTTATAGGTGAACAATTCAAAATATCTAATCCACAAACCAAATCTTCATGTGGTTGTGGAGTTTCTTTCTCACTTTAATGCTCATTTCATCTTGGAATGTAAACTCAGTAAGAGCAAGAATTGAAAATATCAAAAGCTATTTATTAAAATATAAACCTGATATTTTAATGATGCAGGAAATCAAAACTGAAGATGTTAATTTTCCATATGATGATTTTTCATCAATGGACTATGAAAGTCATGTATTTGGTCAAAAAAGTTACAATGGTGTAGCAATTATATCTAAAAATAAATTAAAAAATGTCAAAACAGATTTAATTAAGGATAAGTTAAAACAATCAAGAATAATTTCAGCTGAATTTGAATATAAGAAAAAAAATATACAATTAATAAATATTTACACCCCTAATGGTAATCCTGTAGATACTGAAAAATACGATTATAAAAAAGATTGGCTTAATCAATTAATAAAGCAATTAAAAACTTTATCTAAAAAAAATTCAAATATTATTTTAGCTGGTGATTTCAATATTATCCCTTCAGCAGAAGATGTTTATAATGTTAAAAGTTTCGAAGACGACGCATTATACAGACTTGAAATAAGAAAAAAATTTAGAGAAATGATTAATCTTGGTTTTAATGACGTCTACAGACATTTTTATGAAGATAAAGAAGGATATACATTTTGGGATTATATGAGAGGTGCATGGCAAAAAAATAATGGCATGAGGATAGATCATTTTTTAGTTTCAAATTCCATAATTGATCAAATTAAAGATATTAATATTAATAAAGATCCACGTGGAAGAGAAAAGCCTTCTGATCACACACCAATTGAGATTAATTTAGCTTAAAGATTTAATTTTATTTACTAATTCTTCGTTAATATTTCTTGGGCCAGTATCCATTCTATTCTTGTGACGTCTTTCTCCAGGTAATCTTACTTCACCCATTGATTTCATTTTTTCAAAAAATTCGTCAGCATGTTTTTGCCAATTAGTACCTGAAGTTTTATCTGGGTTAATGGCTAGTATGAATTCACCGCCACTTGGAGGACCACCATCATTATTATCTTTGGCAGCAGTTTCAAAACTAAAATTATCTCCAACTAATGCACCTGCCATTAATTCTACCATCATTGCAATTGCAGATCCCTTGTAACCACCAAAGGGTAATAAAACTCCACCATCAGCAATTTCCCCTGGATCAGTTGTTTCTTTACCATCTTTAGTCAAACCAGTGCCAAGTGGAACTTTGTGCCCTTCTCTTTTAGCAACTTGAACTTCTCCCATAGCCATTGAAGCAGTTGCCATATCATAAACAACTGGTGTTTTACCTGGACGTGGCCAAGCAAATGAAATTGGGTTTGTTCCAAATAAAGGTTTTATTGCACCAGCAGGCGCAACTGCAGGCTTATAGGATGTACAAGCAAATGCTACCAAACCTTCCTCTGCTAATTTTTCTGTTTCAGGCCACATAGCAGCCATATGATGTGAATTATTTATTGCTAACACAGCTACACCATTTTCTTTTGCAGCTTTTGCTAGTTCAGGCAATCCTTTATTTAATACAACAGGAGCTAAACAATTATTTCCTTCAACTTTAATTACTGATGGAGATATTTTTTTTACTTCAGGTTTCCCTTTTCCATTTATCTTTCCACCTTTAAGACCTGTTACATAAGCTGGCAATCTAAATAAACCGTGTGATACAGAACCATCTCTTTCAGCGTTTCTGATTAAGTCAGATAAAATTGATGCTGTTTCATCATCACAACCATTTGCTATAAGTGTTTTTTTGGCTAGTTCAAATATTTCGTCTAAAGTTAATGGAACAGTGCTCATTATTTTGATTTACATTTTTTACATAAACCAAAAAATTCTAAATTATATTTGCTATATTTCATTCCAGAGTCATCAGAAAAATTAGATAAATATTTTGAAAGTTTTGAATTACTTATTTCAGATACATTTTCACAACTTTCACAAATTGAAAAAGCTGTTGCTTTTGAGATTTGGCAACTAGAATTTTGACAAGCAATAAAAGCATTTCTACTTTCAATCTTATGAATTTTTCCAATTTCAACCAACTTATCTAAAGCTCTGTAAACTTGTAGTGGTGCTTTTATTCCCTTTTTTTGGACATTAAATAAAATTGAATAAGCTTTCATAGGTCCGCCAGATTTATCTATAAGATCAAAAATGATTTTTTGATTTTTGGAAAGGTTGTGTTCTTTTTGCATTTTTAAATTCTTATCAATTAGTTATCAGTTTTTCAATTTAATCGATTGTTTAATATTAAGTAAAGACAATATAAATAAGACTAAAGCGGCCATGATTATTGAAGGCCCAGAAGATGTATTAAATTCTAAGGACGAAAATAGACCTAATAATACTGACAACAATCCACCAACTATTGAAAATAACACCATCTTTTGAGGGCTATCAGAAATATTTCTAGCCATTGCAGCTGGAATAATAAGCATACCTGTGATCAATAATAACCCTACCATTTTAATTGATATGGCTATTACAGCAGCCATAAGAATTGTAAAAATTGCTTTTGCTCTATCAGGGTTTAATCCTTCTGCTTCTGCTAATTCATAATTAACTGTAGATGCAAACAATGGTTTCCAAATTAATTTTAGAACTAATAAAATTACTGCCCCACCAGTCCAGATGATTAATAAATCATCAGTTGTTACGGCTAATATATCACCAAACAAAAGTCCCATAATATCAAAACGAATAAAGGTTAAAAAACCTATTACTACTAATCCAACAGCTAAAGAAGAGTGAGCTAATAGACCAAGCAATGCATCACCAGGTAAATTAGTTTTCTTCTGTAATTGAATTAAAATTAAAGCAATTAAAGATGAAATAATAAATACTGAAAGAGCAATGTTTAATTCAAACGAGTAAGCTAAAGTAACACCTAGTAGAGCTGAGTGAGCTAATGTATCACCAAAGTAAGATAATCTTCTCCAAACAACAAAACAGCCAAGAGGCCCAGTTACTAGGGCTATACCTAAGCCTGCAATTAGTGCTCTTATAAAAAAATCATCAAACATATTAATTTTTCTTTATTTCACCTTTGTCTGAATGAACATGATCATGTTTATGTTCATATACAGAAAGAATTTGAGATGCTTGTTCACCAAATAAGGTTTTATATTCATTGTTTTTAGCAACATCCATTGGTGATCCAGAGCAACATACGTGACCATTTAAACAAACAACATGATCAGTTGCGGTCATAACTGTATGTAGATCATGAGAGATTAATAGAATTCCACAATTTAGTGTATCAGAAATTCTTTTTATTAATTCATACAAAGCAATCTCACCAGTATAATCAACTCCTTGAACAGGTTCATCAAGAACTAATAATTCAGGTTTTTTTGAAATAGCTCTTGCAATTAAAACTCTTTGAAATTCTCCACCTGATAAATTTCCTAAATTTTTATTCTTAAGATGGATAACACCTGTTAATGTAAGTGCTTCATCAATTGCCTCTTCTTTAATATTTTCTGTTAGAAGCATAAAGTCATAAACTCTTAACGGTAAAGTCCAATCAATAGATATTTTTTGAGGAACATATCCAACTTTATTTGTGTATTTCTCAACACTACCTTCTATGTTTTTGTAAATTCCCAATGCAATTTTTGCAGTAGTACTTTTTCCAGAGCCATTAGGTCCAATAAGGGTAACGATTTTTCCCTTTTCAACAGTTAATGAAACACCTTCCACTAGCCATTTATCATTTTGTTTAAAACCAGCGTTATTTAATTTTACTAATGTACTATTTTCTGAGCTCATATATTGCTTGACTTATAAATGTTATATTATTACATAACGTTATATTATAACAACCAATTAAATTACTTATTATGAAAAATATTAAAAAAATACCACTTATATTCTCAATATTATCAATTCTAACATTCTTTACACCAGCAAATGCTGAAATAAAAGTAGTTGCTTCTATTAAACCAATTCATTCATTAGCTAGTTACTTAATGGATGGTATTGCTAAACCTGATTTAATAGTTGATGGATATGCATCACCACACGGATTTGCAATGAAACCTTCACACGCAAAAATGCTTCAAAATGCAGATCTAATATTCTGGGTTGGTGAAGATTTAGAGAGTTTTTTAGAAAAACCATTGAGTTCAATTGCTAAGAAAGCAGAAAAAATTGAATTAATGGAAACTAAAGGATTACAGGTATTAAAATTTAGAGAAAGAAATATTTTTGACGAACATGATCATGACGATCATGGACATGACGATCATGGTAAAAAAGAAGATGATCACGACGATCATGGACATGATGACCACGGTAAAAAGGAAGATGATCACGACCATGATGACCACGGTAAAAAGGAAGATGATCACGACCACGGACATGACGATCATGGTAAAAAAGAGGATGATCATGACGACCACGGACATGACGATCATGATGGACATGCGCATGGTGAATTTGATCCACACATTTGGTTGGACCCAATTAATGCAAAAGCTATGTTAAATGAAATGGCAGAACATTTAATTGAAAATGATCCTAAAAATGAAGCTAAATATAAAAGTAATTTAGCTAAAGCTTTACAAGAAATCGATAAACTTACAATTGATGTAATGACTGATTTAAGTAGCAGTGTTGCTTCAATTGTATTCCATGATGCTTATCAGTATTTTGAGAAAAGATTTAATGTAAATATATTAGGTGCTTTTACTGTTAATACAGATGTAATGCCTGGAGCAGAACAACTAGCAGAAATCAGAGAGATAATTGAACACGATAAAGTTGCTTGTGTATTTTCTGAACCTCAATTTAACCCTGATATCATTAAAGCGGTTGCAAAAGACATGAATATTAAAACCGGTGTAATTGATCCATTAGGAGCGACTTTAGACCCAGGAAAAGACTTATATTTCAATTTAATTAGAAACATGTCTGCATCCTTCAAAGGTTGTTAATTAAAATTAGGTTTAATCCGGGAATTTTTTTAAATTCTCGGATTAACAAATAATTATTATTGTTATTTAATCTCACAAAAAACATTGTATTTATTTTAAAGAAGATTTATTTTCTTTCATAATCTGACTATATGAATGATTTAAATTTATTTAAAAAAAATGGCTTTCTTGTTAAAGAAAATCTAATTTCTCAAACAAAGATAAATAAAATTAATAAAATTGTTAATGAAGTAATTTCAAAAGAAAAAAAAAGAAAAAAAGGTAATGGTGCAAATGGAACTCAGTCCTATGATAATTACCATTTTGTTTACAATTCAGGTTCTTCAAAAAATAAAGAAATTTTAAGACTAAATAATCCTCAGAACAGACATAAAGTTTTCTATGAATTGTCTAGAGATAAAAAGATTATATCTATAGCTAAAAAATTATTAGGTGGAACAGTTAGATTTCATCTAGGTAAATTAAATTTCAAGCTTCCAAATAAGAAAAAAGGTAGTGAAATTGGATGGCATCAAGATTGGGCTTTTTACCCTCATACAAACGATGATTTAATTACAGTTGGTATATATTTAGATGATTGTTATGAAAAAAATGGGCCACTTAAAATAATAAAGAATTCACACAAAAAGAAATTGTACAGCCACCACAGCAAAGAAAATTATTTTGTTGGAAAAATAGACACTAAGAAAAATAAAATAGGAACTAAAGATAGTGTTTCTATAACTGGAACGGCTGGAACAGTAGTATTTTTTCATTGTAGATCAGTTCATGGGTCTGGACACAATCAAATGAATAACTCAAGACCGTTAATTTTATTTGGATATAGAGCTTGTGATGCGTGGCCATTAATCAATGATGGAAACCCTCATCCTGAGGTTAATTTAGATAATTATGACAAAAATATTATTGTAGGAAATAAATCAATAAAACCAAGATTGACTAAAGTTCCAACCATAATCCCACTCCCTAAGAAGAAACATTATATTTCTATCTATGAACTTCAAAAAAATTAAACTATAAAATTAAAATCTTTCTTTTAATAACCTGAATATTTTATAAATAGAACAATTATTTAAAAAAATTTAGAGAGGAAATCATGTTTATTAGAAAATATCTTAAGTGGATAAGTACATTTTTGGTACTAACAGGAATACTTTTAACTAATTTAAATATATATCCATTAAATATATATTTTCATGGATTAGGAGTTATTGGATGGACTATTGCTGGTTTTATTAGCAAAGATAAGGCTATCTTAACTAATTTTGGATTACAAATACCTTTATTTTTAATAGGAATTTATAAAATCATAATTTAATGAAAAATATACTGTTTGTATGTACTGGTAATTCTGCAAGAAGCATCATAGCTGAAAGTATTATTAACAATAAATATTCATTTAAGTTTAAAGCTTATAGTGCTGGTAGTAATCCTACAGGAAAAATTAACGAAAATATCAAATTATATTTAACTAAAATAAAAAATTTTAATCTTGAAAATTATTCTTCGAAAAATTTTGAAATATTTTTAGATAAGAAATTTAATATAGATCATGTTATTACAGTGTGTAATAATGCAAATAACGAGGTTTGCCCTATATGGCCAAATAATAACAAAATTATTCATTGGGATATTGAAGATCCTGTATCAAAATTTAAAAATTCTGATGAAAATCAGATAAACGAAATAATTAATGTGACTTACGATAAAATAAATGAAAAAATTAATATTTGGTTAAATAATGAAAATTAAAAAAAACATATTAATTGGTGAATTTTTAGGAAGTTGTTTTCTTGTCATGATTATTGTTGGATCTGGGATCATGGCAGAAAATCTAACTAATGATGATGGCATTAGGCTTTTAGCTAATACAATTGCTACTGGAGCTGGATTATTTGTCTTAATTACAGCCTTTGCTGATATTTCAGGGGCTCATTTTAATCCTTTTGTAAGTCTTGCGATGTTTTTTAGAAAAAAAATTAATGGTAATCTTTTAAAATATTACATTCCTGCACAAATATCTGGTTGTTTATTAGGAGTAATGTTTGCAAATGTCTTTTTTGAACACAGTCTTTTAGAGTTATCAACTAAAAATAGAGATGGGTTACATATATTTGTTTCTGAAATTGTGGCAACTTTTGGTCTAATATTTATAATTTTTGCAACTCTAAAGGACGGAAAAACAATAGTTGCTATTAGCGTAGCAACATATATTTCCGCAGGCTATTGGTTTACTTCATCAACATCTTTTGCAAATCCAGCTGTATCTTTAGCAAGAACATTTACTGATTCTTTTACAGGAATTAATTATCTTAATACGCCAACATATATTTTAGCTGAGTTTATTGGATTAATTTTAGCAGCGTATATTCTTAAAATTGTTTATAAATAACACAACTTCTACATGTAAAATATATATAATTTTGTTTACATAATTTTGAAATAATATACTTAAGACGAATCTACTCTTGCTTTCCAAAATAATTAAATTCATTTGTAGATTTATCCCTAGCTTGTAATAATGATCAATAAATCTTCGTGTTGATTCTCAAATAAATAAATTTAATCGTAGATTATTTTCTCTTTAATGAATATTTACATTCTCAAGTCATTATTAGACAGAACCGAAAACAATAATATTTAGGAGAAAAAAATGGATATGACTTTAGTATATACAGTTATAGGGTTTGCCCTTGCTGGATATAGCGTAATCGCTAACGACTCAATTCAAACACTTGGTACCTTTATAGCTTCAAAAAAGAAGTGGTTTAAGTGGTACGTACTAGCTGGATCGGCATCAGCAGTTATGATTTTTGCTTTAGCTTGGGGGTGGTATGCGTATGATGGTGATATTTCTTACGGAAGATTAACTAGAATACCTTATCAAGAGATTCAATGGTATCATGCAGTAGCACCTGCAATACTATTATTATTAACGAGAATTGGAATACCTGTATCAACGACCTTTTTAGTTCTTTCAGCATTTGCTTCAACAGTTGTGCTTGAAAAAATGTTGTTAAAAAGCGTTGTAGGTTACGGATTGGCAGCAATGGTTGCTTATATAGCCTGGATATTGGTATCAAAGTTCATTAATGAAAAATTTGATGAAGTAGACCAAAAATGGATAGGTTTTTGGAGAAATGCAGTATGGGTTTCTTCAGGTTGGTTATGGTGGGTATGGTTATCTCACGATGTAGCTAATATTGCAGTCTATCTACCTAGACAATTAGACTTAACGTTGCTTTTAATTGTTATGGCTTATTTTACTTCATTATTATTTTACATTTTCTACATTCAAGGTGGACCAATTCAAAAAGTTGTTCTTGAAAAAACAGGAACAAGATATGCAAGATCAGCTACAATTATTAACGTAATTTATGCTGGAGTTTTATTCTACTTTAAAGAGCTAAATGATTTACCAATGTCAACAACGTGGGTATTCGTTGGTCTATTGTGTGGTAGAGAACTTGCAATATCTACAATGAACAAAGAATATAAATTTAAGTATGTCTTTCCATTAATTGGTAAGGACTTTCTTAAAATGATTTTTGGATTAAGTGTTTCAGTAGGTATCGTTTTAGCGATCCACTACATAATTATTCCAAACAATTGGTTTTAAATAAATCTTTATGGTCGTGTTATATTATTTAACACGGCCATATACATCCTGATATCTTACAATATCACTTTCCTTCAAAATTGAGCCAACTTGAGCTTCAACAATTTTAACAGGTTTTTTTCCTGAGTTTTGAACTCTATGGATTGCTTCTAATGGAATGAATATATGTTCACCTGGCTTTTTAATTATAATATCTTTATTAAGAGTTATTTTTGCATTTCCTTGTGTGACCAACCAATGTTCAGCTCTGTGATGATGTTTTTGTAAACTTAAAATGCCTTTTGGTTTTACATATAACTCTTTAATTAAAAACTCTTTGCCCTCAAATAAATTCGTGTATCTACCCCATGGACGGTAATAGACATTTTTTTTCTTAATATATTTGTTTTTATTTTTGTCATACATCTTCAAAATTTCTTTCCAACTACCAAGATCTGACCAAGGAATGTCTAATTTGATAGCGTTAATTTGTTTAGTTTTTTCTAGAATTGCATAATCAAATGATTTGGCAGTCGCTTTTATGAATGAAGCTTTATTTAGATAATATGTATTAGCCTTATATTTTGCTTTGCTAACTGCATCTAAACAATTTCTGTAAGTTTTGGGCTGATATTTTTTAAAGTTATTAATAATAGAATCTTTTCTAAGATAAAACATTCCAGAATTCCAATAGCCTTTATTCTTTATAATTTGTTTGGCCTTAGCTTCTTTTGGTTTTTCAATAAATCTAGTTACTTTATTAATATTACCTTTGATTTTTTTAGTTAAAAAATAACCATATTCGCTAGATGGTGAGCTTGGTTTTATCCCAAATATAAATATATTTTGATCACTTAAATTCTTTTTGTTTTTATTAATAGCCTTATTAAAAATACTCATCTTTTCAATTAAATGATCTGCTGAAAAAAACATTAAAGGTTGATTGTCTGGAATGTCTTTAATCAAAGCCGTACTTAATATAGCTGGTGCAGTGTTTCTTTTTGCTGGTTCTAGAACAATTTTGTAATTATTTATTTTATACTTTCTAAGATGTTGTTTTATTTGTTTAAGATATTTTTTATTTGTACTTATAACTGGAGCATCAAATATTGATGCTTTTGTTCTCTCAAGTGTTTTTCCAAGCAAAGTCCAACTACCAAAATCAATAAACTGTTTTGCTTGATGATTTTTAGAATTTGGCCAAAGTCGAATTCCAGCACCTCCACATAAAATGACTGGACGAATTTTCATTAAATCTCTGAATAATCCTTAACTTCTTTTTTCTTACCTGGATGAGTTGGTGCTCCTAAATATGCAGGTCCAACTGTTTGTGCATATTTCCATAAAGTACCTGAACCAAAATCTGATTTTCTAGCTTTCCATTTTCTTTTTCTTGCGGCCATTTCTTTTTTAGAAAGTCTTACATTTATAGTTCCTTTTTTGGCATCGATATCAATGATATCTCCTGTACGTAAAAGGCCTATAGGACCCCCTAGAGCGGCCTCAGGGCCTACGTGACCGACACAAAAGCCTCTTGTGGCTCCAGAGAACCTACCGTCTGTAATAAGGGCTACTTTCTCCCCTTTTCCCTGTCCATAAATTGCACTTGTTGTAGATAACATTTCTCTCATACCTGGACCTCCAACAGGTCCTTCGTATCTAATTATAATTACATCACCATCGTTATACTTTTTGCTTTGAACAGCTTTCATTGCACTTTCCTCATTTTCAAAGCATCTTGCTTTACCTGTAAATTGTAATTTTTTTAGTCCAGCAACTTTAACAATTGCACCTTCTGGTGCTAGATTTCCTTTTAATCCAACAACACCTCCTGTTGGTGATAACGGATTTTTATAAGATCTCATTACTTTTTGTCTTGGATTAAATTTAATTCCTTTTAAATTTTCCTTCATAGTTTTTCCTGTAACCGTCATGCAATCACCATGAATATATCCACCTTCATATAGAGTTTTTAATAACATTGGAACACCACCTGCTAACCACATATCTTTTGCAACATATTTTCCACCTGGTTTTAAATCTGCAAGATAAGGTGTTCTTTTAAAAATTTTAGCAACATCCATTAAATCAAATTTAATTCCTGCTTCATTTGCAATAGCAGGTAAATGTAATCCTGCATTTGTAGAACCACCAGTTGCAGCAACAACTGTTGCAGCATTTTCTAAAGCTTTTCTTGTAACTATATCTCTTGGTTTAATTCCTTTTTTCAAAAGGTTCATAACCGTTTTACCACTAGCTTTTGCGTATTTATCTCTTTCCTCATATGGAGCTGGTGTTCCAGCTGAATAAGGTAATGCTAATCCAATTGCTTCAGATACACATGCCATTGTATTTGCTGTGAATTGTCCTCCGCAAGCACCTGCGCTTGGACAAGCAACTAATTCTAATTTTCTAAGTTCTGCAGCAGACATTTGACCTGTTGAGTGTTTTCCAACTGCCTCAAATACATCTACAACTGTTACGTCTTTCCCTTTATATTTGCCTGGAAGGATTGATCCACCATATATAAATACACTTGGTACATTTAATCTAACCATAGACATCATTAGACCTGGTAAGGATTTATCACATCCTGCAATACCAACTAAGGCATCATAACAATGACCTCTAACCGTAAGTTCAGCTGAATCAGCGATTACTTCTCTAGATATCAGTGAAGACTTCATTCCTTCATGCCCCATTGCGATACCATCAGTAACGGTAATTGTACAAAATTCTCTTGGAGTTCCACCATTTGTTCTAACTCCTTTTTTAACTGATTGAGCCTGTCTCATTAGAGCAATATTACATGGAGCTGCCTCATTCCAGGTAGAAACTACACCAACAAAAGGTTTTGCTACGTCTTTCTCAGTTTCTCCCATAGCATAATAAAACGATCTGTGTGGAGCTCTATCTGCCCCTAATGATGTATGTCTGCTTGGAAGTTTCTTTTTATTGAATTTAGCCATTATATACCCTTTATTGTTACTGATATTTTCTCAATATCATTCTTTAAATTATTATAATTATTTTTTTCTTGTTCAACAATCTCTTTTGGAGCTCGATCTACGAAACTTTTATTCTCTAATCTTTGAGATATTTTATTCATCTCTTGCTCTAATCTACTTTGTTTATTTTTTAAATTTTCTTTGATTAATTTTAAATCAACATCTTTATCAAAATAAATCTTAAACAAATCACCAGAAACAACCATTGTCGCAGCTGGTTTATCTAAATCTTTATCTAATATACTATTTATTCTTCCTAGTTTTTTTAGAATAATTTCATTTGTATTAATAAAGTCTTTTTGATTTTTATTAATATTACTTATTGATACATCAATAAATGAGCCTGGGCTTACATTTAGCTCATTTTTAAATGATCTAATCTCCGAAATAATATTGATGATGTTTTCAACCTGTTCAGTGCTACTATCCTTATTTATTTCACCTGATAACCAGTTTTTAAGCATCAAATAATCACTACCGTCATTATCAAATTTGTTTTTAAGCCAAATTTCTTCTGTAACGAAAGGAATAAAAGGATGTAACAAAATCAAAATTTGTTTGAATACATAAGATGATACTTTTTTAACCTCTGCTTTAGCTTTTTCATCTTCTGAAAATAGTATTGTTTTAGATAGTTCTAAATACCAATCACAATACGAATGCCATGCAAATTGATAGGCATTTTTAGCAGCCTCATCAAATCTATAATCTTCAAGGTTTTTTTCTATCTTATTTTTGGTTTCAACAAGTTCTGAATAGATCCATTTGTTTATATTTACATTTAAATTTGCAATTTTATCTATATCTTTAAAATCACACTCATTAGTGATCAAAAAATTATTTGCATTCCATAATTTATTTAAAAAATTTCTATAACCTTTAACTCTATCTTCAGAAAGCTTAACATCAGTACCTGGTGAGGCCATTGATAACAAAGTAAATCTAAGAGCATCTGCGCTATATTTTTCAATTAAATCTAAAGGATCAATTACATTACCTTTTGATTTAGACATTTTTTGTCCCTTCTCATCTCTAACCAATGCATGAACATAAATATCTTTAAATGGTTCTTTGTTTAAAAATTCTGTACCAAACATTATCATTCTAGCAACCCAGAAAAATATAATATCAAAACCTGTAACTAGTACTGATGTTGGATAAAATTTATCTACGTATTTTTTATCATCTGGCCAACCAAGTGTAGCAAAAGGCCATAAACCAGATGAGAACCAAGTATCTAAAACATCTGGATCACGATTTAATTCAACATCTTTACCGTAATGTTTTTTAGCTTGTTGTTTTGCATCATCTTCATTTTCAGCAACAAAAATTTTTTCATCAGGACCATACCAAGCAGGTATTTGATGGCCCCACCAAAGCTGTCTTGAAATACACCATGGTTCAATATTATTCATCCATTGGAAATAAGTTTTTGACCAATTCTCAGGAAAGAAATTTGTTTTTTTTGAGTTAACAACTTCTTTAGCTTTGACCGATAGTTTACCCGCATCAGCAAACCATTGCTCTGTTAAGAAAGGTTCGATTATTGAATTAGATCTATCTCCATAAGGAACTTTGTTTTTAATATTTTCTTCTTTTACAAAAAATTCTTTTTCTTTAAGCTCTTTTAAAATTCTTTTTCTTGCTTCAAACCTATCAAGACCTACATAATTTTCTGGAGCGTTTTCATTTATTTTACCAGCTTCAGTAAAAATATTAATTATTTCAAGATTGTTTCTTTGACCAACGTCATAGTCATTAAAATCATGAGCTGGAGTTATTTTTAATGCTCCAGTTCCTTGCTCAGGATCCGCATAATCATCTTCAATAATTTTTATTTTTCTTCCAACAATTGGAATAGTAGCTGTTTTTCCAACAAAGGATTTAAATCGTTCATCTTTTGGATTTACAGCTATAGCTGTATCACCAAGCATAGTTTCAGGTCTTGTTGTTGCAATTGTAATAAATTCTTCAGTCCCATCTAATGGATATCTAATGTAATAAATTTTAGAATTTACCTCTCTTTGATCTACTTCTAAGTCTGAAATAGCTGTTTTTAAAACTGTATCCCAGTTTACTAATTTCTTATCTTTATAGATTAGACCTTTGTTGTAAAGATCTACAAAAACCTTAATTACTGATTTGGATAAATTCTCATCCATAGTGAAGGCGTTTCTTGACCAATCACAAGAACAACCAAGTTTTTTTAATTGGTTAATTATTATGTCTCCATATTGCTCTTTCCACTCCCAAACTTTTTCAATGAATTTTTCTCTACCAATTGCATTTTTATCAATTTTTTCAGAAGTCAATTTTTTCTCTACTAAAGCCTGTGTGGCAATACCTGCATGGTCAGTACCAGGTTGCCATAACGTTTCAAAATTATTCATTCTATGATAACGAACTAACAAATCTTGAATTGAATTATTTAATGCATGACCCATATGTAAACTTCCAGTTACATTTGGTGGAGGAATTACAATTGAGAATTTTTTTGAATTTTCTTTAGGTTTAAAAAGACCATTTTTCTCCCAATAAGAATAAATTCTATTTTCTACATCAGAATGTATATATTTATCGCTACTCATTGATTTTAAAGTTTATAATTTAATAATCTAAATTAACAATAATCAATTTGGATCGTTATTTAATAGACTAATAGAAAAAATTTATTATAAAAAGGCATCTGTAGCTATTAGCTAAAAATAAGATGGCAACGTGGCGGAATGGTTACGCAGAGGATTGCAAATCCTTGTATCCCGGTTCGATTCCGGGCGTTGCCTCCAAAAAAAATCTTGTTTTAGTTATAAAAAAAAGTAAGTTTGCTTTTTTACATTCCTCGGTAGCTCAGTTGGTAGAGCAGTTGACTGTTAATCAATTGGTCGCAGGTTCGAGTCCTGCCCGAGGAGCCAAAAAAAATAATTAACAGTTTAAAAATTAACTTGGGGTCAGATATAAATTAATTTTAAACTGCTTTTGATATTCCTGATCCTGAAATTTGTAAGGATTTATTAAACTTTAATTTTTGATCAGCATTAAGCTCTGAATATAATTTTACCAAAAAATTATAATTAACATTCATGTGACCTTCTTGAGATTTTTCTAGATTTACTAAATATTCTGAAAAATCTTCAAAAAAATAATTAATTGGTACTTTTAAATAATTCGCAAGTTGAAGTAATCTAATTGAACTTACTCCATTAGTACCTTTCTCATATTTTTGTATTTGTTGGAATGTTACATTTATTGCTTTTGCAACTTTAGTCTGTGTCAAACCTAAAGCTAATCTTCTTAGCTTAAGCTTATTGCCTAAGTGTTTATTGAAATTATCTTCCATTAAGACCCCTCTTAATTAAATTTTATAAAGTCTATTCAACCTATTTATTAATGTTACTGCAATAGAAAAATTTATTTTTTTTCGTAAATAATTTGAAATAATCAAAACACTGTCAAGCATTAGTTCAATACAAAATAAACATATTTAGATTGTATTAGTTTAAATTTATTGCATTAAATTTATATATTTTTATAGTATTTGACTTAAAAACAGCTTAGTCCTATCGCTCTTAGGGTTGGCAAAAAACTCTTTAGTTTCTGCTCTTTCTACAATCATTCCTTCATCCATAAAAATAACCTCATCAGCTACCTCTTTAGCAAAACCCATCTCATGAGTAACAACTATCATTGTCATTCCTGCTTTTGCTAAATTAACCATTGCATCTAACACTTCTTTAATCATTTCTGGGTCTAGAGCTGATGTTGGTTCATCAAATAACATTATCTTTGGCTCCATACATAATGCTCTAGCAATTGCACATCTTTGTTGTTGACCACCTGAAAGTTGTCCTGGATATTTATTAGCTTGGTCAGCAATTTGTACTTTTTCTAAGTGCTGAAGAGCTAAATCTTCTGCGTCTTTTTTTGGCATTTTTTTTACCCAAATTGGAGCCAGTGTACAATTATCTAAAATAGAAAGATGAGGAAATAAATTAAATTGTTGAAACACCATTCCAACCTCGGCTCTAATTTTTTCTATGTCTTTAGTGTCTTCTGTTAATTCATTTCCATCTACTATAATTGAACCTTGTTGATGTTCTTCAAGTCTGTTTATGCATCTAATTAATGTTGATTTACCTGATCCCGAAGGTCCACAGACAACAATTTTTTTATTCTTTTCTACTTCTAAGTTAATATTTTTTAATACTTGGAAATCACCAAACCACTTATTCATTTCTGTAATCTGTATTATTTTATCTGACATTATCTTTCCGTTTTATATTTTTGCTCTAAATTATAACTATATTTACTCATTGCATAGCAAATAATAAAGAATAGTACTGATGCAAACACATAACCTTCCATCGCAAAACCCAGCCACTCTGGGTTTGTTTTAGCAAGATTTAACATTCCAACAATTTCTAAAAGTCCAACAACAAATATTAAAGGAGTATCTTTTACAAGCGCTAAAAATGTATTAGCAATACCAGGTATTACAAGTTTAAGTGCCTGAGGTAAAATAACCAAAATATGCATTTTCCAATAACCCATTCCTAAAGATTTAGCAGCATCATACTGACCCCTTGGTAATGCTTGCAAACCACCTCTAATAACTTCTGCTACATAAGCAGCTTCAAATAATGAGATTGCAATAATTACTCTTACTAATTTGTCAATAAACATATCTTCAGGTAAAAACATTGGAAACATTACTGAGGACATAAATAATACCGTTATCAATGGAACCCCTCTCCAAAATTCAATCATACCTATTGAAAAATATTTAATTATTGGAAAATCAGACCTTCTGCCCAAAGACAGAAACAAACCTATAGGAAAACAGAAAATCAAACAAAAAAATGATACTATAAAAGTTAAAGATAAGCCTCCCCATGCACCTGTCTCCACCCACTCTAATGCTTCTAATTTACCAAGTTCAATAAGCTCCTCATAAAAAAATACATATTTTAGCAATATATAAAGCGTGATTGGAACTATGATAAAATAGTACATTTTAAATTTTGAAGGAATAAAAAAACCAATTATAATTGAAATTACAGCTGCAATAATTCCATATGAGAAATCAAAAAATATTGGACCGCCTGATATAAAAAAGAAAATAAAGAAAAAAGCTATTACAGGATAAACAACTACATAATAAAGTGTCAAATATTTTTTAAATTTTTCAGTAGCAAAGAAACCAATAGTACCAAGAAAAGCTAAAGCTATAAAGGATAAGTTAATACGCCACTGTTCGGCATTTGGATACATTCCATACATAAATCTGTTAAACCAAATTTTAATATAAGTCCAACAAGCACCACTACCTGTACAAACATCCTTTGAATCTCCTGCAATGTTTGCATCTATAATAAACCAACTTAATAATGGTGGGAGTGATTTGATAACCACGAATACAATTAATAATGATAAAAAAGCATTAAAATTGTTGGTATTAATATTTTTATTAATTGTGTCTAAAAACTTTAAGCCTGAATAATCAATTCTAATTAAATGAAGTCCAATAAACCCTAAAATTAGTGGTAAAAAGAAACTAATTGATCCAGGTAAAAAAGAAATAATATCTTTATTAAAAAAAGAATTTAAAAAAACTATAAATATACTTAGTGCTACTAAAATTACACCTGAATATAGATAAGTATTAAGATTGTTTTTATCTGGTTGTAAAAAATTCAATTTATTCATTATTTTTCTTTAATAGCTATTTTTTTATTATACCAGTTCATAAATATTGAAATTGATATACTCAGAGATAAATAGGTTAACATTGTTATAGAAACAATTTCTATCGCTCTACCAGTCTGCATTAAAGCAGTACCAGCAAATACTAGAACTAAATCAGGATAAGCAATTGCAGCTGCAAGAGATGAATTTTTTGTTAAATTTAAATATTGATTTGTAGTTGGTGGAATTATAATTCTTAATGCTTGTGGCATCACAACTAATTTCAATACTTGATTTGGAGTTAATCCTATAGAAGCAGCAGCTTCTTTTTGACCTTTACTAACACCTTGAACACCTGCTCTAACACATTCAGCAATAAAAGTTGCTGTATACAATGATAAAGCTAAAGCCAGAGATATTAATTCAGGAGGCAACTTAATTCCTCCTTCATAAGTGAAACCAGATTGAGATAATTGTTTAATGACAGGTACTTCAACTGAAGCATCGACACCACCAAATAAAAAACTTAATAAAGGTAAAATTATTAATAGTCCTATTGAAATTGAAAAAACTGGTGTTTGAATACCTTCGTTCTCTTGTCTTTTTCTTGCATAAATTCTAATGAAAATAATTGAAATAATTGCAGCAATTATTGAATAAATAAAAATATCTAAATTATTCCAAACAAAAGCAGGAACAAAAAAACCTTTTATTGTTAGAAAAAAAACTCCAAACATAGGTTCTGTATCTTGAGGTAATGGTAGTGCTCTTAAGGCAGCAAAATACCAAAAAAATATTTGCAATAATAAAGGAATGTTTCTAAAAAATTCTACGTAAACCGCAGCAGTTTTATTGATAAGATAGTTGTTTGATAATCTTGCAATACCAACCACAACACCAATAATAGTTGCAAATATTATTCCTATAACGGAAACTAAAATAGTATTTAACAACCCTACTAAATAAGCTCTAAAATATGAATGAGAACCATCATATTCAATTAAAGAAAATTGAACATCAAAGGATGATTCTTGTGATAAAAAACCATACCCAAAAGTAATTCCTCTATTTTCCATGTTAACTTGGGCGTTATATGAAAAAAATCCAAATATAAGAATTACAACTAGAAGTGTAAGTAACTGGGGTAATATTTTTTTAATATTCACAATAATTCATGACTTATAAAAAAAAGGGCTAGAAAAATCTAGCCCTTTTTAAGTATTTATTAAGATAAATTATCTTGCTGGTGGTACATAAAGTATTCCACCTTTAGTCCATAATTCATTTGGACCTCTGTCAGGTAGAATTCCAGTGTCAGCAATATTTCTTTTGTAGCTTTCACCGTAGTTACCAACTTGTTTGATAATTCTTAAACTCCAGTCATTATCTAAACCTAAAGCAGCTCCTAATTCACCTTCAGCACCAACTAATCTTTTTACAGCTGGATTATCTGAAGTTTTCATAGAGTCTGCATTACTAGAAGTAACACCATACTCTTCAGCTTCAATCATAGTGTTAAGAGACCATCTTACGATATCTTCCCATACAGAATCACCTTGTCTAACAACAGGGCCTAAAGGCTCTTTTGAAATAGTTTCAGGTAAAACTATGTGGTCATCTGGAGAACTCAATTTAATTCTTTGAGCAGCTAAACCAGATTTATCAGTTGTATATGTATCACATCTTCCAGCATCATACGCAGCAACAACTTCATCAGCTTTTTCGAAAGTTACTGGCTCATATTTGATTCCTTTTGAATTAAAGAAATCTCTCATGTTAAGCTCAGTAGTAGTTCCAAGGTTAGTACAAGCAGAAACACCATCTTTAAAATCGTTTACAGATGATATACCTGAATTTTTTCTAACCATAAAACCTTGACCATCGTAAAAGTTTACACCAACGAAAGTAAGTCCGATGTCAGCATCCCTAGAAAGAGTCCAAGTTGTGTTTCTTGATAAGATATCAATCTCATTAGAAGTTAAAGCTGTAAATCTTTCTTTAGCACTTAGTGGTGTAAACTTAACTTTGTTTGCATCACCTAATACTGCAGCAGCTACCGCTCTACATACATCAACGTCAACACCAGTCCAATTTCCTGCAGCATCAGCATTAGAAAATCCTGGAAGACCTTGAGATACTCCACATCTTACAAAACCCTTCTTTTGAGTGTTTTTAAGTGTTTTAGATTTTTTAGCAGCCATAGTTTCTGTTGTAAAAGTAAACAACACTGCAACCATAGCAACTAAAGAAGTTAATTGTTTTAAGTATTTAAACATTATTCTTCCTTTTAGTTATTTTTATTTGTTAACAAATAATTCAAAATTACTTTTGAATATCTTTAATTTAAGCATGTAAGAAAATACTCTTCAAGAAAAAATAATTAGTAAAAGCTTGTTTAGATGAATTCTAGTCAAGTACAAATATTTAAATAATAGCAATAAAAAATGACGAAATGGCGCGCCCTGGAGGATTCGAACCTCCGACCCTCGGTTTAGAAAACCGATGCTCTATCCAGCTGAGCTAAGGGCGCAAAGTTTAATGATATATATAATACTAAATTAATTTTTAAAAAGAAATTTTTTAGCAATCAGCAATAAAGATAACAGTTCAACTCTTCCGATAATCATAAAAAATATTAGAAAATATTTGGTTAAAAAGTGCAAATTTTGAAAATCAAAGTCCGATAGACCATAAGCAGATGAATTAACCGTGTTCATCAATGTCAATATGGCTAATTTGAATGAATATTCAAATTGAATATCAGACAAAGATAATAAGATGGTTAAAGAAAAAAGTGAAATAACAAAAATTAATATTGTTAAAAAATATTTATTTATGTCTTTAGTATCAAAATTAACTTTAGAAAAAACCAATTTATTCATAAATACATTTTTTGGTCTGCTAAAAGAAAGAATTTGATTAATAGAATATTTAGTTAAAGAATATATTTTTAAAAACCTTAAACCTGAGCTAGTTGAAAAAAAGGAACCACCAATAATTACAAGTAAGATATATATAAAATGTAAGTTAGCTTGATCAATATCAAGAGAAATACCTATATTTGAAATACTGCTAACTAAAGATAAAAAACTGTATGTGAAGTTAGTATCATAGCTAAAAAAAACGAAAAATATACTTGCAACTACAATAAAATATAAAAATAAATGTATGTCTTCATAAAAAAAATTTAAATTTTTTTTTCTTAGAAAAATTAAATTATATGTAAAAAAAATACTAAAGAAAGAAATCAACATTAAAAGAGAAAATACAATTATTTGAAAATCATTTACTAAAATTGATGAAAGTTCATTTACAGGCAGAAATCCCCCTGAGGAAATTATCGTCATTGCTAAATTAAGTGAATTAAGCGATCTAATTCCAAGAATGTTTAGAATAATAAAAATGGATATTGTTAATCCTGAGTATAATAAAAGAATTTTAATTGATTGTTTTAAAATTTCAGTAGAATTAAAAGATAAAAAATTAGTTAAAGATTTTTTTAAACTTTCATCATAAATATCTATTAAAAAAATGATAGAATATAAAAAATACAACCCACCAATCCATTGTATTGATGATCTCCATAAAATTAAACCTTGATCAATATGTTTAATGTTTTCAAGGACAGTAAAACCTGTTGAAGTAAATCCGGAAACTGCCTCGAACAAAGAATTTAAAAAAGATAAATTATAAATACTTAAATAAAAAGGTATTGATAAAACCAAAGGCATCAAAACATATCCTAATAATACGGTTAATATTTTTTCAAATATCGAAGGTTTTTTGGAATCAGTTTTAATTTTATAAAAAATTATTCCAATCACTGCAGAAATAATTAAGCTAAAATAATATGTGTTTAGATTTAGATATAAATTAAAATAATATGAATAAATAATATTTAAGAAAGAAAAAATCGATATCAATATAAAAAAGAAACTTAAATACTTTACTCTAAAAAATGACATTTAATTAAATAGAACTTATTCTAAATATATTTTCTACTACTGAAATAGAATCTTTCTTTGCTAAAAAAACAACTTTATCCTCTTTTTGAAAAACAAAATTTGATCTAGGTATTACAACTTTATTCTCTCTTAAAATAGCGCCAATTCTTATCTCATCTGGCAAATTTGAATTTTTTAATTCTTTATTAATAAGTTCTGATGTTTCTATTATTTCAGCTTCTATAACTTCATATTCACCATTCATAATTGTGTAAGCTGTTTCTATAGTACCTTTATGAATATGTTTTAAAATACTTGATACTGTATTCATTCTTGGATCAATGAGATCATCAATTTTTAAGGAGTTTTGTAATAAAGAATAATTCGGTTTATTAATTAAAGCCATTGTTCTTTTGTCATCAACATCTTTTTCATCTTTTGCAAATTTTTCAACAAGAACACTTACCATTAAATTATCCTCATCATCATTTGTTAAAGCAAGAACTGTTTCGGCTTCCTGTAAATTAGCCTCTACAAGAACCTCTTCATCTAAAGCATCACCATTAATGATAATCGTATTATTTAATTCACTAGCAAGAAATTCAGCTCTTTCTTTGCTTTTTTCAATAATTTTAACTCTTGCGGCATCCAAAGTCTCTTCAATGTTTTTAGCTAAATTAAAACCTATGTTACCACCACCTACAATCAAAATGTTTTTAGATACTTTTTCATCATGTCCGAAAGCTTCTAAGGTATCAGACATTTGCGAAGAATTGATTATTACGTAAATTTTATCATTTTTTTTAACATCGTCGTTTTTCTTTGGAATTAAAAATTTTTCATCTCTTATTATTCCAATAATATTTGCATCTAAATTAGGATGTTTTTTAGTTAAATCGTTAAGTTTGATATTAATTAATTTACAATTTTCATTAATTAAAATTTCTAATAATCTAATTTTATTATCAGCAAATGGAACACTATCAAGTGCTCCTGGCGCCTCAAGTTTTCTTTGTATTGATTTAGCAATTTCAATCTCTGGTGAAATAATAACATCAATTGGGAGATTCTCTTTGTTATAAACTGTTGTAAATTTTGGGTTTAGATAATCTTGAGATCTTATTCTTGCTATTTTTTTAGGAATTTTAAAAATTGAAAAAGCTATTTGACATATAAGCATATTAATTTCATCATTTCTTGTAACTGCAATAATCATGTCAGTCTCTGCTGCGTTAGCTTTTTCTAGTATAGAAGGATAAGTACCTTTTCCTACTATAGCTTTAACGTCCAATGCATCATCAATTTTTTGAATATCTTCGCTAGAAGGATCAATAACGGTTATTGAATGACCTTGATCACTTAGCTGTTTAGCTATAGTGAATCCTACTCTTCCAGCTCCACAAATGATAATGTTCATTTAATTAAATTCTTTAATTCCTAGGCCTTTAAGTTTTCGATGTAAAGCTGTTCTTTCCATACCAACAAAATTTGCTGTTTTTGAAATATTTCCATTAAATTTTTTTAATTGAATAGTTAAATACTCCTTTTCAAACTTTTCTCTAGCCTCTTTTAATGGCACAGAAAGGCTATTTTCAGCTAATTGATCGTCAAAATTTGTATTTTTTAATGATTCCTTGATGATATTTGAAATCTTATCTTTGGAGTCTGGTTGCAATATTGCAATTCTTTCTATTAAATTTCTTAATTCTCTGACGTTACCGTGCCAATTATGATTAAGTATATAACTATTATTTTCATCTATATCTAATTCTTTAATTTTATAATTTTCTGATATTTTTTTTGAAAAATATTTTATTAACAATGGTATATCTGAAATTCTTTGGCTTAATGGTTCAATATTTATCTCAAAAACATTTATTCTGTGAAATAAGTCCTCTCTGAAGTTTCCAATTTCAATTTCTTTTTTTAAATCTTTGCTTGACGAACATATTAATCTTACATCCACATTTACATCATTGCTTCCATTTACTCTTTTAAATTTTTGGTCTGTGAGAACTCTTAAGATTTTAGACTGTATATCAAGCGGTATTTCTGATACTTGATCAATTAAAAGTGTACCTTTATTAGCTTTTTCTAAGGCACCATATGAAATAGAACCGTTTTCTTTTTCTTCACCAAACAATTCTAATTCATATTTATTAAAATCGAGTAAAGCACCATTTAAAACAATAAATGGATTTTTATTTCTAACTGAAGCTTTATGAATTTTTCTGGCTATTAATTCTTTCCCTGAACCTGAGGGGCCACTAATAAAAACTCTACTTTCGGTTACTGATATTTTTTTAATTTGATCAATTATATTTACTATATTTTTACTTTTACCAATTAATTCATATGATGAAAATAATTTACTTTCATATTCTTTATTTTGTTTCTTTAAATTAAAATTTTCAACTGCTCTTTTAACAAAATTAATTAATCTTTCTTGATCAAATGGTTTTTCTATAAACTCAAAAGCACCATGTTGTAATGACTTAACAGCCATTTCAATGTTCGCATGTCCAGAAATAATTATAACAGGTGTATCTTTATTTTTAGATTTAATGTGTGAAAGAAGCTCAATACCATCATTATCTCCCTTATCTAATTTAACATCAAGAATTGCAACATCAGGTAATTTTTTATCTATTTCAGAAAGTGCTTGGTTATAATTTGCAGCTAATCTAGTTTTATAACCAGCATCTATAATTAATTCATTAATTATATTTCTAATATCTGCGTTATCATCTACAATTAAAATTTCTTCACTCATTTTTATTTTAAAAATATTATATTAATTTTTGCACCATTTTTAATTGGTATAAAATCTATTTTTCCATTGTGATCATTAATTATTTTATTAACTATCGATAATCCCAAACCGGTTCCATTTTTCTTGGTTGTAAAATAAGGATTAAGTATGTTTTTAATATTATCTTTTAAATCATTAAAACCAACACCATTATCCTCTATCGTAGCTTTAATGTGGCTATCATCTTGATTAAGTTCAATAGTAATTTTTTTGCTGAAATTGTTATTATTTTGAGTTTTTTGATTAATGCTCTCTATAGAATTTTTAATCAAATTTAAAAAAACCCTACTTATTTGCTCTTTATCACTCTCTAGAGTAATTTTATCAAAATCTTTTTTAAAAATAATATCAATAGAATTGTCTAATTCTTTGAGTAAATTTATGTTTTCATGAATTATCTCTACTAAATTATTCTCTCTGAATATTGGTTTAGGCATTCTTGCAAAATCAGAAAATTCATTAACCAATTTTTCGATTTGTTTTATTTGATTGTTTATAATTTTTAAATTGTTTTTAAAATTATCATTTTCATTCTGATCTAATTGTTTAGAATATTTATTTTTTAACCTATCTATAGTTAATTGAATTGGTGTAAGTGGATTTTTAATTTCATGAGCAAGTTTTCTAGCCAAACTTCCCCATGCCTCATGTCTTTCATTAATAATTAACTTTTCTTGCTGGCTTTTAAGCCTATCTATCATCAAATTGAAATTTTTATTTAATGTTTCTAAATCTTTGTCAGTTTTAACTTCAGGAACTTTTGCATTAAAATTTCCTTGTCCAATGGATGTTGAAGCAAGAATTAGATTATTGATAGACCTAAAAAACCTAGATGAAAATCTTATCGCGATAGATATAGAGACAAATAATAAAACACTAACAACTATTATATAAATAATAGCAAATGAGATTTTAATACCAGTGCTTTTTTCCTCAACTGTATAATAAAAATTTATAGCTTCTTCTGACTCTGTTAAATACCTTGAAATATCTTTATCTAAATATTTAACAACATACAAAAATCTATCCTCAAAATTTTGTAGTCTCATTATTGCAGCAGAAATATTTTCTGGCGCATTAATAATTTTTAAAGGGCGATCATCATCTAAAACTAAATTTAAAGCTCTATCAAGTGGTGGCACATATGGCTGATCATCTTTCAAAGTAGAAAATAATAATTTTTTATTAATATCTATAATGTGAACTTCATCAACATTTCTAATTAATTTTTGTGTATCTAAAAATCTCCTATATTCATTTTGATCATCATTTAAAAATTTTTTGCTTTTATTGGTATCAAAAGCTATCAATACAATATCAGATTGAATTTTATTTCTAATTTCTTCAACATAATTTTTTGCTAACTCGTAAGAATTATTGACAACAGTTGTGACTTTTTTATCAAAATATTTTTCCAAAGCAAAAGAAAATAAAAAGAGCGAAAATATTGAAATTAATACAGATGGAATTAAGGTAAATAAACCAAAGTATGTAATATATTTTTTATTTGATTTTAAACCATCTTTATCAATATCATTTTTAATTGCACTTTTGATCTCAACAAAAATAAAAATAAAAAGTGCGACTAAAAGAAAAATATTTAGAACTAATAAAATTTGTAAATTTTGATCTGATAATTCAATAAAACCTTTATCTATAAAAGTTAAAAAGGTTAAAAAACCTATCGATAATGTGATAATAAATAATATTATTAAATATATATTTTTTTTAATAAATTCGTACATTTGAATATAAAAACTACCATATAAATGAATAATTATTTTATAATACTAGCATCAGGACAAAGCAAAAGATTTAATTCCAATAAACCAAAGCAGTTCAATATTTATAAAAACAAGGCTCTTTTTAAACATTCTTTAGAAAAAGCAATGAAATCAAAGCTGTTTAAAAAAATTATATTGGTCGTAAATAATAAAAAAAGCATTAAAGAAAAATTCCCTAAGAATGTATCAATTATAAAAGGTGGTAAAGAAAGATCTGATTCTTCTTTAATAGCCTTAAAATATATAAAAAAATTTAATCCAAATAATGTTTTAATTCATGATGCTGCTAGACCAAATTTCACAATCAAGCTTTTAAAAAGACTAGTTAAATCACTTAAAAACAATAAGGCTGTAATACCTTCTATAAATTCAAAAGACTCCATTAAATACAAATTAAAAAACCAACTTTTTAACTTAAATCGAAATAATTCAATTTTAACTCAAACTCCTCAAGCTTTTAAATTTAAAGATTTGTATATTCTTTCAAATAAACAAAAAAATAAAATTACTGATGAAGCGACATTGTTTATTGAAAACAATTTAAAAATTAAATTTATTAAAGGTGAGAACTTAAATAATAAAATTACATTTAAAGAAGATATCGAAACTAATAAAATTTATTTTGGTATTGGTTTTGATATTCATAGATTAATAAGAGGAAAAAAACTTTATTTAGGTGGAATAAAAATTCCTTATCACTCAGGACTTAAAGGACATTCTGATGGAGATGTAATTATTCATTCAATAATAGATTCTCTTCTTGGTGCCATGAGAAAAAAAGATATTGGTGCCTTTTTTCCAGATAACCAAAAAAAATATAAAAATATAAGATCCCCTAAAATGCTAAAGCCTATTGTTGAGATATTAAATAATAATAACTTTTATATAAATAATTTAGATATAAATTTAATTTGTGAACAACCAAAAGTTTCAAAGTTTAGAAATAAAATAATCAAAACTCTATCTAATTTATTAAATATTGATAAAGAATTGATTAATCTAAAAGGTAAAACAGTAGAAAAACTTGGATTAATTGGAAAGGAAAAAGCAATAGCTTGTGAAGTTATTTGCTCAATAACGCAATGAAAAAAATAAATGTTTTGTTATCTACTTTCTTTGGTTATGGATATTTAACTAAAATTCCTGGCACTGTAACCTCTGCTATAACAGCTATTTTTATTTATATTGCTTACGAAATTTTAGGCTACACTGATCTTAATTTTTCTGTTATTTTTTTTATTATTTTATTCTTTTATTCATTTTATGCCGTAAAAGACTCTGAGTCTGAATTTAATAATAAGGATCCAAGGCAAATAGTAATCGATGAAGTTCTAGGGCAATCTATGCCTTTAATTTTATTATTATATTTAAATCAAACTAATCAAATAAATATTTCAATTGAAATTTATTATATTCTATCTTTTGTTTTTTTTAGATTTTTTGACATCCTAAAACCTTTTCCAGTAAGTTATTTTGATAAATATCATAAGAACTATTTTGGAATAATTATGGATGATATAATGGCTGGGTTGTATTCAATGATATTAATATATTTAATAAGTCTAAAATTCTAATGAGTATTCAATTAATTCATAAAAAATTAATTAAAAAAAAATTAACAATATCTGTAGCTGAGTCTTGTACGGGTGGATTATTGGCTCATAATTTGACTAAATTAGCTAATTCATCAAAATATTTTCAAATGGGTCTGACCACATACTCTAATCAAGCCAAAATAAAGATATTAAAGATCAATAAAAATATTATTAGAAAATATGGTGCGGTAAGCAATGAGTGTTGTAAGGCAATGGTTCAAAATTTATCTAAAATTTCAAAGAGTAAGATCAATATCTCTATAACTGGAATTGCTGGACCAGGAGGTGGATCAAAAGAAAAACCGGTTGGCCTTGTTTATATTGGCATCAAAAAAGGTAAAACCTTACTTATTAAAGCAAATAAATTTAAATTAAAAAATCGAAATTTAATTCAAAAATCAACAGTCCGTACTGTGATTAAGATAATTGGTAAAATTATTTAATACTTTCAGCTCTTTTTTGAAATGCGTCTGCTATCTTTTCCAAACCAAATTGAAAAGACTTAGTCATTAAAATATTTAAAAATTTATTTTCGATTTCAAAATCGATATCAAATATAACCTCTGTTTTATAACCCTCGATATCATTTCCTACTTCAATAAATTTCCAATTGTTTTCTAAATGATTTAATGGTCCACCTAAATTAACAACGTGAATATGATCGTTTTTTTTATTTAATTTAACGTCACTTTTAAATGTATCCTTAAATGGCCCCTTACCTATTGTAAGATCCGCTATTATATTTATTGTATCTCCGTTATCACTTCTCTCATAAACTTGTGAGTTATCGCAGAAAGGAATAAATTCTGGATATTTTTCAATATCTAAAACAAACTCAATGAGTTTATCTTTTCTGTTATCAATTAATCGCTTAACTGATGCTTTTGGCATTAATTATTTTTTAATCTGTTTTGTTGAAGTTTCGCAAAATCTTCATCAGCATGATATGATGATCTAGTTAAAGGGGATGAAGACACTAACAAAAATCCTTTGGCTTTTGCTACTGTTCCTAAATCTTGAAATTCTTTTGGTGTGTAATATCGGTCTAATGGATAATGTTTTGTTGAAGGTTGTAAATATTGACCGATCGTTATGAAATCAACATCAGCAGCTCTTAAATCATCCATGACTTGTAAAATTTCGTCTCTTGTCTCCCCTAGGCCAACCATTATTCCTGATTTAGTAAAAATATTTTTGTCAACTTTTTTTGCATTTTTTAAAAGTTCTAAAGATGCAAAATATCTAGAACCTGGTCTAACTTTTAAATAAAGGCTAGGGACAGTTTCAATATTATGATTAAAAACATCTGGTTTAGCATTTAAAACTTTTTTATAAGCATCTCTTTTTCTTAAAAAATCAGGTGTAAGAACTTCTATAGTGGTATTTGGGTTTGATTTTCTAGTTTGATTAATCACTTCAAAAAAATGTTCTGACCCTCCATCATCTAAATCATCTCTGTCCACTGAAGTAATTACAACATGTTTTAAATTTAATTTTTTTACCGCTTCTGCAATCTTAACAGGTTCAAGTTGATCTAATTTTCCTGGTACGCCAGTTTTAACATCACAAAAAGCACAAGCTCTTGTACATGTATCCCCCATAATCATAAAAGTTGCATGTCGCTTACTCCAACATTCAGTTATATTTGGACAGTTTGCTTCCTGACAAACAGTAACAAGGTTATTATTATTTACTATTGTTTTAGTTAAAAAGAATTCCTTACTATTTGTAAGCCTTGATCTAATCCATTCAGGTTTTTTTTTAATTGGATTAATCGGTTTGTTTTCTTTTTCTGGATGTCTACTTTTCATCTTTTTTAATTATATAAATTGTCTCATTTTTTTTACCAAACAAAAATCGTTCTCTAATTAAAGTCTCAATATAATCAAGGTCTAAATTAGTGCTTAGAAGTGAATTTTTATGATCCACATCATCTATTTTACTAGTTAGGGTTAATTCTTCTTTTTTCAAGTTAGACAAAAGTTCCTTTTTTTCTATATACGAAAAAAGACCTCTTTCTCCTGAAACTAAATTAAAACCAAAATAGAAAATAAGAAAAACAGATATTAATAAAAAATAATTTCTTTTTATTAATCGAAGCATTAATTGATCTTATTCATCCTCGCTTTTTTTCCAAGTTCTTCTTCAATACGGATTAATTGGTTATATTTTGCTACCCTTTCAGATCTAGCTAAAGATCCTGTTTTAATTTGATTTGAATTAGTTCCCACTGCTAAATCAGCAATAAACGTATCCTCACTATCACCTGATCGATGAGATATAATTGTTTTATATCCAATAGTTTGTGCAAATTTAATTACATCAAGAGTTTCGGAAACTGTACCAATTTGATTTAGCTTTATTAAGATAGAATTTGAGGAAATATTCAAGAAACCTTTCTTCAATCTTTCAAGATTTGTTACATACAAATCATCTCCTACAATCTGAACTTTTTTTATTGATTTCATTAATTTATTCCATGCCAACCAATCATTTTCAGCAAATGGATCCTCAATAGACTTGATTTTATATTTTTTAATAATTTTTTGATATTCTTTAATGGAATTGTCTACTGAAATATAACTTTTTGAATGAATAGAGTATTTATTTTTTTTGCATAATTCATTAGCAGCCACATCTAGGCAAATAGAAACATCTTTCCCATTAATAAATCCTGATTTTTTAATTGCATTCACAATTAAATCTAAAGCTTGGTTATTACTACTGATCATGGGTGCAAACCCACCTTCATCACCTACAGAAGTTGATAAACCTTTAGCTTTAATTAATTTACTTAAGTTTTTAATAACAACAAAACAAATCCGCATCGCCTCTGAAAAACTTTTTGCTCGATCAGGTCTGATCATAAACTCTTGTATTCTAAGACCATTATTTGCATGTGCTCCACCATTAATTATATTCATTAATGGATAAGGTAATTTGAAGTTATTTTTTTGAGAAAAAGTTTTGTACAAAGGTAATTTTTTTGCTTTTGCAGACAATTTTTTAACAGCCATAGAAACAGCTAACATCGCATTAGCTCCTAAGTTAGTTTTTTGTCTTGTGCCATCTAAGTTAATTAACAAAGCATCAATTCTTTCTTGGTTGTGAATACTTTGTCCTTTTAATTTTTTTGAAATCTTTGTATTAACTAAGTTAACTGCACTTAAAACACTTTTTCCTAAATATCGTTTATTATTTTTATCTCTTTTTTCAAAAGCTTCAAAAGTTCCTGTGGAAGCACCTGAGGGACAAATAGAAGATGCGCTATTATTTTTTATATAAACCTCAGCCTCAACTGTTGGATTTCCTCTACTGTCAAAAACTTGTCGTGCTTTTACTTTTAAAATTTTACTCACTATTTTTTAATTAGATTATCTATATCGTGTAATTGTTTTAATAGATTCTCTAATTTATTCAATGGTACCATGTTTGGTCCATCCGATGGAGCATTGTCAGGATCTTGATGCGTTTCAATAAATACACCAGCAACACCAACTGCTACTGCGGCTCTTGCTAAATATTCAACAAATTCTCTTTGACCGCCAGAAGATTCTCCTTGTCCACCTGGTTGTTGAACGGAGTGAGTAGCATCAAAAATTACTGGATAACCATTCTTTGCCATTATAGGTAACGATCTCATGTCAGAGACTAAAGTGTTATAACCAAAGCTTGCACCTCTTTCTGTAACTAGGATATTTTTATTTCCTGAGTCTGAAATTTTCTTTGTAACATTCACCATGTCCCAAGGTGCTAAGAACTGACCTTTTTTAACATTAATAATTTTATTTGTTTTAGCTGCAGCAATTAACAGGTCTGTTTGTCGACATAAAAAAGCTGGGATTTGTAAAACGTCGACATGCTTTGAAACAACTCTACATTGTTCTGCATTATGAATGTCAGTTAAAATAGGAACATTTAATTCCTTTTTTATTTTATCAAATACAGGAAGTGATGCATCTAATCCTGCTCCCCTTTTACCTTTTAAGCTTGTTCTGTTCGCTTTATCAAAAGAAGTTTTGTAAATAAATCCAAGGCCAAATTTTGAGGTAATTTCTTTAATTTTTCCAGCCATATCTATTGCATGCTGCTCTGTCTCTAGCTGGCATGGACCTGCAATAATACAAATCTTATTATTGTTTGAAATTTCTATATTTTCACAATTTACTTTAATCGCACTCATCTATGATTTTTTGCTGCTTTGATAAAAGAAGAGAATAAAGGATGTGGGTTCAAAGGTCTAGATTTAAATTCAGGATGAAACTGAACACCTATAAACCAAGGGTGATTTTTAAGTTCAATTATCTCTGGCAGCTTATGATCTGGAGATAAACCTGAAAAGATTAATCCTTTCTTCTCAAATTTTTCTTTATATGAAATATCCACTTCATATCTATGTCTATGTCTCTCTTTAATTAATCTAGATTTATAAATATCTCTAATTTTAGATTTATCTTTCAAGATTGCATCATAAGAACCAAGTCTCATGGTGCCCCCTAAATCTTTATCTGTTCCTTTAACCTTCTTGCCACTTTTTTCCCATTCATGCATCAAGCCAATAATATGAACACCACCTTTATCAAACTCAGAAGAAGTTGCTTTTTTAATTTTTAATTGATTTCTAGCAAATTCAATTATAGCCATTTGCATTCCATAACAAATTCCAAGAAATGGAATTTTATTTATTCTTGCATACCTTATAGCTTCAATTTTACCTTCAGTTCCTCTTTTACCAAATCCACCTGGAATTAAAATTCCTGAAACATTTTTAAGCTTATTTTTTATCTCTGAAACTTTTAATTTTTCAGAATCTATTCTTTCTAAATTAACTTTAAGATTATTGGATATTCCTCCATGAGTAAGTGCTTCATCTAAAGATTTATACGCATCTTTTAATTCAACGTATTTGCCAATAATTGCAATATTAACATGTCTTTTAGTATTAAGAGTGATTTTAGTTATTTTCTTCCAAGGTGTTAAATTATTAGATTTTTTAGATTTTATTTTGAAATAATTTAAAACTTGTACATCTAATTTTTCTTTTGCAAAACTAATCGGTGCCTCATAAATAGTTTTAACATCAACGGTCTCAATTACATTTTTTATATCAACGTTACAAAACAAAGATATTTTTTTTCTATGTTCCAAAGGAATAGGTCTTTCTGATCTACAAATTATAATATCAGGTTGAATACCGATACTTCTTAATTCTTTAACTGAATGTTGTGTTGGTTTGGTTTTTATTTCATCAGATGCTTTTATATAAGGAACTAAAGTTAAATGAATAAACAATGCATTTTTTTTACTAATGTCATTTGAAAATTGTCTAATTGCTTCTACAAATGGTAAACTTTCTATATCCCCTACTATTCCTCCTATTTCACAAATGACAAAGTCTTCTTTAGATGTATCGTGTTTTATAAATTCTTTAATTCTATCTGTAATATGTGGAATAACTTGAACTGTTTTACCTAAATACTGACCTTTTCTCTCTTTTCTAAGAACATCACTATAGATTTTTCCTGTTGTAATGTTATCGGTTTTTTTTGCTGTTACTCCTGAAAATCTTTCATAGTGACCTAAATCTAAATCTGTTTCAGCACCATCATCGGTTACAAAAACTTCTCCATGTTGAAACGGACTCATTGTTCCTGGATCTACATTTAAATAAGGGTCTAATTTTCTCAAACGAACTTTGTAACCTCTTGATTGTAATAAATAAGCAAGGGAAGCAGAAGAGAGACCTTTACCGAGGGAAGAAACCACGCCGCCAGTGACAAATATATATCGCGCCATGGAAGTATCTTATAGCGAATAAAAAATGAATTGAAAAGGATTAATTAATTATTTTCTGGAATTGAGGGTGTATCTTCCGTTTTTTCCTCAACTGTATCTAATACCGACCCTGTAGGAGTAAGTTCTGCTCTAGAAATTATTGTGAGAGCTAAACTGCAAATAATAAAAAGTGTTGCTACGATTGCAGTGGCTTTTGTCATGAAACTGCCTGCTGATCTAGACAACATAAAATTTTCTTGAGAAACTCCAATACCAAGAGCGCCTCCTTCTGATTTTTGCAACAAAACCAAAAGAACTAAAATAACTGCAAGGATGATATTAATTACTAATAATAAAGTTTCCATGTGGGTCTAATTAATGGTTTTTTTAATTATATCAATAAATTTTTTTGGAATTTGTGATGCGCCTCCTATCAAAAAACCATCAATGTTAGGAATTTTTTTTAATATACTTACGTTATTAGTATTTACAGACCCACCATATAAAATTTTAGGATATTTTTTTACAAATCTACTTTTAATAAATGAAATAGTTTTGTTTAAATCAGCTTCTTTTGGAATTACACCTGTACCGATAGACCATACAGGCTCATAAGCTATGATAATTTTAGATTTATTATTTATCGATTTTAATCCTTTTTCAATTTGTTTTTTTAAAATTTGATTAGTTTTTTTTTGTCTTCTTTGTCTCAAAGTTTCGCCAATACAAAATATAATTTTCAAGCCTGATTTAATTGCACTTTTAATTTTTAAATTAATTAGATTGTCTGTTTCTCCTAACTGCCTATTTTCTGAATGTCCCAAAATAACAAATTTTGCTCCAACGTTTTTAAGCATAGTGGAATTTACTTGGCCAGTGTGCGCACCGTAGTCATAGCTGTGATGACAGTTTTGTGCGCCGACTTCTATTTTTGTTTTTTTAAGTCTTCTCGATAATGGACGAATTAATGTATTTGGTGGGCAATAAACTATTTTTAACTTATTTTTTTTATTATTTTTTGAAAACTTTATTACTTTATCAAGTGAATTTAGAGTTCTTAAATCACCAAACATTTTCCAATTAGCTACAAAATACATATATTTATTTGTCATAATTGACTTTTTAATCTATAGATTTGTTTTTTACAGATCAATAAATTTATAATGCAATGATTGAAAAATTAAAAAACTTAGGCTGGAAACAATTAGGTGGATTGGTGTTAATTGTCATAATCATCATCGCTTTTGGTTTTGGTGGTTTTGGCGGTGGGTTTAGTACAAATAATCAAAATAACATTGCAAAAATAAATAAAACAAATGTAACAACCCAAGATTTTATTGACTATGTTAATCAAAGTGGAATTTCACAAGAAGCTATTCGAAATAATTTAGACAACAATATAATTGAGGAATTATTATCAGGATTAATTTCAACTACATTGATTGATTTAGAAATTAAAGACTTTAACCTTTCAATTAACGAAAAAACTATACTTAAAAACATTAAAGAAAATAAAAATTTTCATGATGAAAATGGTACTTTTCAAAGAATTAAATATGAAAAATTTTTACTCTCCAACAACTTGTCAGCTCCAATGTTTGAATTGCAATTAAAAAATAGAGAATTACAGAAACATTTATTTGATTTTATTGGTGCTGGAACAATAACACCAAATTTTTTGATAGAAAAAAAGTTTGAAGAAAATAATAAATCTTTGGATATTGAGTATTTTGATATGGAAAATCTATATAAAACAAAAGATGATTACACAGTAAATGAAATTGAAGCATTTATTGATGAAAATAAAGATCAATTAAAAAGAGAATATATAGATTTTAAGTATGTAATTTTAAATCCAAAAAATCTAATTGGAATTGAAGAATTCAATCAAGAGTTTTTTGATGAAATTGATTCAATTGAGAACAAAATTTCTCAAGGAATTACTTTTGAAACTATATTAGAAGATATAAATGTTGAAATTATAAAAGTAAATGAATTTGCACCTAGCTCTAATAAACTGATTAATGAAGATTTAATTTACTCTAAAAAAGCATCTAAAATAGACTTGATAGAAAATGGTGATAACTTTTTACTTTTTAATATTGATAATCAATATGATCGAGCTCCAGATTTAAATGATGAAATCATTAAAGGAGAAATGGTTGAGTTAATATATCAAAAAGGTAAATTTGATTACAATAGAGAAATTATAGAAGAAATTCAAAATAAGAAATTTGATGATTCAAAATTTGAAGAACTAGCAGGATCAAATAAGGAATATTCTTCTATTAATTCTATAGATGATAATGAACTCATTGATATTAATTCAGTAAAAATGCTTTATGCGTTACCTGTTAATTCTTTTGCTCTAGTAAATAAAGAAGATAAAATTTATTTAGTAAAAATTACTGGAACAAATAAAAATTCATTTAACAAAACTGATGAAAAATATCTTAAATTTGTAAATAGCCAAAATACAAATAATAGAAAAAGCATCTTACAATCGTATGATCAATTACTTAATGATAAATATCAAGTTCAATTAAATCAAAAAACTATCGATAGAGTTAAAAATTATTTCAAATGATTATTAATCGAAGCTTCAAAGATTTTAAGTTTCGACACAGAAGCAAAAAAAATCAAATCATCTTTACTAAAAAGAAAGTAAAAAATGATGAGGAAGTATTAAATTTAATTGATAATTTTCTAGAGGAAAAAAATAGTTTTATATTTGAGTCTGTAGAAAAAGGTAAAATCAAAGGCAGATATACAATATTTGGTAAAAATCCTGATAAAATTTGGGAATTTAATAATAATAATTCTTATCTAATTAAAAGAAATAAAAAAAGAAAATTAAATGATAAACCAGATAAATTAATTGAAAAAATAATTGAAGATTTCAAGTTTCAAACTCCCAAAAATTTACCTAATATTTGTTCATTAATCTCTGGGTATTTTTCTTATGACTCAATCAGATACATAGAAAAAATTCCAAATAATTGTAAAAATGATCTCAATTTACCCGATGTTAGACTTCTACGTCCAAGAACTTTAGTCATTCATGACAATTTAAAAAAAGAAATATTTTACATATCTAATATTTTTAAAGATGAAAAAATTAAAAACTATAAAAATAAATATGAAGAAGTTAAATCTGATTTGTTTAAATTACTCATTCAGTCATCAATTAAGAATATTGATAAAAAAATAATTCAAAAATCAAAAAATATAAAAGTGAAATCTAACACTTCAAAAAATAAATTTTTATCAATGGTTAATAAGGCAAAAAAATATATTAAATTAGGAGATATTTTTCAGGTTGTTTTAAGCCAAAGATTTGAGGCAAAATTAACAAAAAAACCATTAGACATTTATAAAAAACTAAGAGTAACAAACCCCTCTCCTTTTATGTTTTTCTTCAATTTTAAGGATTTTCAAATAATTGGTGCTAGTCCTGAAATACTTGTGAGACTTAGGGATAATAAAATTACTGTAAGACCAATTGCAGGAACTAGACCTAGGGGTAAAACTAAAAAAGAAGATCTATTTTATGAAAGAGACCTACTTAAAGATAAAAAAGAACTTTCAGAGCATTTGATGTTGCTTGATTTAGGTAGAAATGATGCTGGTAAAGTCTCAAAGATAAATTCAGTAAAAGTCACAGAAAGCTTCATTATTGAAAGATATTCTCATGTTATGCATATAGTTTCAAATGTAGTTGGGGAATATAATAAAAAATTTTCAAAATTTAAATCTCTCTTAGCTGGTTTTCCAGCAGGTACTGTTTCTGGAGCTCCAAAAATTAGAGCTATGGAAATTATAGATGAATTAGAAACAACAAAAAGAAAAGTTTATGCAGGTGGAATTGGATATTTTTCTGCAAATGGGGAGTTTGATACATGCATAGCCTTAAGAACTGCAGTTGCTAAAAATAAAAAATTTTATGTTCAAGCAGGTGCGGGTATAGTTGCAGACAGTAAACCTAAAAATGAATATGAAGAAACAGTTAATAAAGCGAAAGCTTTAATTAATGCTTTAAGATAATGAAAGTATTGTTAATAGATAATTACGATAGTTTTACTTTTAATTTGTATCACTATATCTCCTCATTAAATGTAAAAGTTGATGTAGTTAGAAATGATAAAATTAATTCTAAAGAAATCATTAAAAAAAAATATGATAAAATTGTTATTTCACCAGGACCAGGCAACCCAAATCAATCTGGCAATTGTATTAAAATATTGAATTCATTATATAAAGAATTACCTTTTTTAGGAGTATGTTTAGGTCATCAGATAATAGGACAAGTTTTTGGATCAAAAATTGTTCAAGCAAGAAAGTTAATGCACGGCAAAACAAGCAAAATCAAATCAAAGAAAATAGGTATTTTAAAAAACCTCCCAAATACATTTGAAGCTACCAGATACCATAGTTTGGTAATTGATAAAAAAACGTTATCAAAAGATCTAGAGATTACAGCAGAGACAAAAGATGGGATTATAATGGGTGTACAACATAAAAAATTTAATATTCATGGTGTACAATTCCATCCTGAAAGTATTAAAACTAAGTTTGGAATGAAAATTCTTAAAAACTTTATTAACAATTAAATTTATGGACCAAATTTTAGAAAAACTTAAAAATAAAAAAGATTTAACTTTTGAAGAAAGTAAAACTACTTTTGAAATATTAATGACTGGAAAAGCTAGTGATGACGAAATTTTTAATTTTTTAACATTATTATCCGAAAAGGGAGAAGTTTCAGATGAAATAGCAGGTGGAGTTTTTGTTCTTAGAGAAAAGTCTAAAAGAGTAAATGTAAGTGATTGTATTGATACTTGTGGCACTGGCGGTGATGGAATGAATACTCTTAATATTTCAACAGCTTCTGCCCTACTTTTAGCTAGCATGGGTACAAAAGTTGCTAAACATGGCAATAAAGCTGTTTCTTCAAAATGTGGGTCCGGCGATGTTTTAGAAGCTCTTAAAATTAAAATTGATTTAGAACCTGAGGATATAGAAAAAGAAATTAATACCAATAATTTTGGTTTTATGTTTGCACCAAATTATCATAGTGCAATGAGATTTGTAGGACCTGTAAGAAAGAAAATTGGAAAAAGAACCATTTTTAATATGATTGGTCCATTAAGTAATCCTGCCCTTGTAGAGAGGCAAGTTGTAGGTGTTTTCGATAAAAAATTATTAAAAATTTTTGCAGAAGGACTTAAAAATTTAAATTTAAAATTTGCTTGGATAGTAAATAGCGAGGATGGATTAGATGAAATATCTCCATATGCAATCACTAATGTTATTCAATTAAAAGATGGTCAAATATCTGAAATAAAAATAGATCCAAATGCTTTGGGAGTTAATGCAGATAATTTTAAAAATTTAGTGGGTGATGATGCAAAATTTAATGCTGATAAGATGATTGAAATATTTAAAGGTGAAGACAACGATTTTTCAAAAGCAGTTTGTTTAAATGCTGCAGCGGGGCTAATTGTTGGAGAAAAATTTTCAGACTTTTCTGAAGCATATAATTACTCAAGAGAATTTATCCATTCTGGAAAAACCTTTTTACATCTAGAAAAAATTCAAAATGTCTGAAAATATACTTCAAAATATCATTCAAAAGAAAATTAAAAAAGTTGATAAATTAAAAAAATCCTTAGATCTTAAAACTTTAGATGAATTAATTAGTAAAAATAACAACTATATTAATTTTAAAGAAAAAATAGAAAATAATATAAAAAATAATAAAACTTCAATTATTGCTGAAATAAAAAAAGCAAGTCCTTCAGCAGGTATAATAATTGATGATTATAATCCTGTAGAAATTGCTGAGATTTATTTAAATAATAAAGCAACTTGCCTTTCAGTTTTAACAGAAGAAGATTATTTTTTAGGAAATTTAATTCACATAAGCAAAATAAAAGATAAAATAAATTTACCTATATTGTGTAAGGATTTTTTTATCGATAAATTTCAAATACCTTTAGCAAAAAGTTATGGCGCTGATGCTATTTTAATTATTTTGGCTGGGGTATCAGATGATCTTGCTTCTGAATTATATGATGAAGCTATGAAATACAATATGTCGGTTATAGTTGAAGTTCATACAGTAGAAGAAGCTAAAAAAGCATTAAATTTTAAAGATGCACTAATTGGAATAAACAATAGAAATTTAAAAACACTTAAAACTAATATAAATACAACTTATGATATTTATGATGTTGTAAAAAGTCACAAAGGTCCTTTAATATCCGAAAGTGGAATTAAGAATAAAGATGAACTATTAGAGCTTAATAACAAAACATCAATTAACACTTTTTTAATTGGTGAATCACTTTTGAAAAACTTGGAGAAAAATTCTATTTTTTCTATTTTATAGTCAAATAAAGCCCTATTTTGCTAGTTTTTTTTGTATTGTTAATTTAAAAGAACTTTTATAGAACATCATTTGTACGATATTTGTTCTTATGCTAACAAAAAAACAAAAAAACCTGCTTTTATTTATCAACAAGAAGTTGAGAAGCTCTGGCGTCTCTCCCTCATATGAAGAGATGAAACAGTCTCTTAATTTAAAATCTAAATCAGGTATTCACAGGTTGATTAGTGCTTTAGAGGAAAGAGGTTTTATCAAAAGATTAGCTCACAAAGCAAGAGCTTTAGAGGTAATTAAATTACCGGAAACAGCTTCTGCAAATGATATTTATAATAGCTTTTCACCAAGTGTAATTAAAGGTGGTTTAGATGAAGAAGAAACTACTTCTGATGAAATAGAAGTGCCAGTACTTGGAAAAATTGCAGCAGGAACACCTGTTGAAGCAATACAAAATGAGGTTTCTAGAATTCCACTTCCAAATAATTTAGAAAAAAATGGTGATTATTTTGGATTAAAAGTCCAAGGTGACTCAATGATTGATGCAGGTATTCATGAAGGTGATACTGTAATCATTAAAAGAACTAACACAGCCGATAATGGCAAAATTGTAGTTGCTTTAATAGATGAGCATGAAGCAATGTTAAAAAGAATTCGAAAAAAAGGTAAAGTTGTAGCCCTTGAAAGTGCTAATAGAAACTATGAAACTAAGATTTTTGGACCTGATAGAGTAAAAGTTCAAGGAGTTTTAGTATCTTTATATAGAAACTTCTAAAAAAATAGTCTAAACAACACTGATGTCTAAAGTAGCAACACGTTTTGCTCCATCCCCTACTGGAGCTCTTCATATTGGAGGGGTTAGAACTGCTTTATTTAATTGGTTGTTCTCTAAAAATCAAAAAGGGACTTTTCATCTAAGAATTGAAGATACTGACAAAGAAAGATCCAAAGATGAACACAAAATACAAATTATTAAATCATTAAAGTGGATAGGGATTGAGTATGATGGTAAAGAGTATATTCAATCACAAAAAATAGAAAATCACATTAAAATTGCTAATGAATTATTACAAAAAGGGAATGCATATAAATGTTACTGCTCTGCTGAAGAGATAGAGGATCAAAAAAAAAGAGCTAAGCAAAAAAAGATGCCCTATATTTATAATAGAAAATGGAGGGATGCTGATGAAAAAGATGCTCCTAAAGGTATTAAACCAGTAATTAGATTTAAAAGTAAAATAGAAGGAAATTCTAAACTTAAAGATCTAGTTCAAGGAGATGTTGAAATTGAAAATAATACAATAGAAGATTTTATAATTTTAAGAAACGATGGAACGCCAACTTACAATCTTTCTGCAACTGTTGACGATCATCAAATGGGAATAACACATATAATTAGAGGAGATGATCACAAGATAAATACTTTTAAACAAATACAAATATACCAAGCAATGGGTTGGGATGTTCCAGAATTTGCACATATTCCACTAATTCATACTATTGAAGGTAAAAAACTTTCAAAAAGAGATAATGCCTCAACTTTGGATGATTACTCAAAAATAGGCATAATGCCTGATGCATTAAGAAATTATTTACTTAGACTAGGATGGTCATATCAAGATAAGGAAATATTTACTCTAGAAGAGAGCATTGAACACTTTAATTTAGAAGGTATTGGTAAATCGCCATCAAAACTAGATATGGGCAGAATATTATCTATGAATGAGCACTATATAAAAACAATCGATGAGAAAGATCTTTATCAATGTCTAGATGAATATTGCAAAATTTACAAAGAAAAGATTCAAGATGATAAAGAAACAAAAGTTAAATCCTCATTATCATTTTTAAAAAATAAGGCTAAAACCTTAGAAGATATTTACAATAATTCAAAATTCATCATCAATGATGAAGTTAACTTTAATGAAGATGATATTAAATTAATAGATGATAAAGCAAAAAAAATTATTTCAGAATTTATTAAAGAATTATCATCAATTTCAAAAATAAATAAGGAGTATTTAGAGCCTGTAGTAAATAATTTAATAAAATTAAATGATACAAATTTTAAAGGTGTTGGTCAGCCTATACGGATTGCTTTAACAGGATCAAAATTTGGTCCTGGTTTATATGATATAGTTATGGCTCTTGGCAAAGAAGAGGTATTAAAGAGGCTAGTAAAGATAATTTCTTAAAACTAAACAAGCCTCTTCAGAAGAAGAGGTTTTAGATCTAATTCCTTCTAATGTTTTTGAACAATCAGATAATTGTTTTTTCATAAAGTCAGGGTTTTTTAAAAGATAAATTACAGATTTATAGATTTCATCAGCATTACATTCATTTTGTAACAATTCAGGAATGACTTCACGATTATTGATAATATTAATTATATTTGCAAATTTAACATTAACTAACATTTTAAATATCATAAAATTTATAAAACTGAGTTTATAAATAATTATAGATGGTATATTTGAGCTAGAAATTTGCAGTGAAACTGTTCCAGATTTAGATACGGCAAAAACTGAATTAGATAAAATTTTAGATTTAATACTTTCATCTGAAATCACATCTACATTTTCAATATTAAATTTTTTAATTTCTGAAAAAATTAAATTTTTATTTTCATCAGTTGCATGAAAGTAAAAATAAAAATCATTATGTCTTTTGTTCATTAATTTTATAAAATCAATTAAAATATATAGTAATGCGTCTGTTTCGGATTTTCTACTTCCTGGGAATATTGATATAATTTTCTTATCTTTAGGAATCATATTTTCAACAATTTTTTTATTATCTTGATTATTCTCAATTAACGGGTGTCCAACAAATGTATTTTTTATATTTTCTTCATCAAAATATTTTTTTTCGAAGTCAAATAATAAGAGAATATGATCAATAAAATTTTTAATTTTTTTAACTCTATTTTTTCTCCATATCCAAACTTGAGGAGCTACATAATGAATTGTTTTAATATTAGAGTTAATTTTTTTTACTCTTTCAGCAACTCTCATGGTAAAATCAGGACTATCGACAGAAAATAATATATCAGGATTAAATTTTATTATTTCATTAACTGTTTGGTTAATTTTATTTCTAATTTTAAATATATTGAATAAAATACTCGTAAAACCTAGATAGGTGATTTCATTTAAGTTAAAAATAGAATTAATTCCTAATTTTTTTAAATGATTTCCACCAACAGATAAATATTCAATATCAGATTTTTGTGATTTAAGTTTTGAAATAACTGTTGAGGCTAATTTATCACCAGAAGGTTCACCTGTTAGTATGAATATTTTTTTCATATAATATAAATAAAAATCTTATTTTTATTAGCAAATTTAATACATTTAACTTTATCTAAAAAAATGTTTTTTTTAGCTTGTAAAACAACACCTCGTAATCCATACTTTTTAATATCTTTAAAAGTTTGTAGACCAACTGTTGGCAAATCCATCCTTAAATCTTGTTTTTTTTTTGGGAGTTTTATTAAAATTCCGTCTGAATTTTTCTTTAATTCTGATAGCATTTTTTTTGTTCCCTCTCTTCCTTCTTTAGCTAAAATTTTACCTTCTTTAACAACTATGGCCTGGACATGGTCTAAACTTTTTGTTTTGTTAAAATAAGCTTTACCTTTTTTTATTGAAATTATATCTAGTTTATTTGGTTTAGATTTACTGTAATTTCCATTCTTTAAAGATAATTCTGGATTAAAAAATAAAGAGCTTATAACTTTAATTCCTTCATTGTTTAAAATTTTTATAATTGATTTAATTATAGCAGCATCACCTATTTTGGCTGCTCTTATTACACTTGGCATATAATAAATCCCTTTTAAATCTAATCTTAAAGAAGAAAAATTTGGTTTTGAAATTTTGCCTGCAAACAAAACTTTCTTACATTTTTTTTGTTTAATTAAATTAATAATTGAGCCAAATTTTCCAATACTTACTCTGAAAGAATTTTTATCTTTTTTAAATTTATTATTTTTAGAAAAATCAATTATAAAATAATTTTTTTTTAATATCTTAATTTTACTTAGAACTATATCTGAAAAATCAGTGTCACCTAAAAACAAACCTATCATTTTATTTTGAAAATGGAGTACAAATTGGTCTTTTCTTATCCATTTCTATAAATCTAGTAACTTCTATAACTAATTCATTATTCTTAAATTTATTTGATAAATTACTTAGATTTTCTGTTAAATTTTCGTTCTTAAAAATTTCTTTATAAGCATTACTCAAAGTCATTATCTCTTTATTTGGAATATTTTTTCTTCTTAGACCTATTAAATTCAATCCATGCAAAACGCTTCTGTTTCCATGTGCAATACCATAAGGAATTATATCTCTAACTACACCGCACATACCACCAACCATTGCTGATTTACCTACTCTTGTAAATTGTTGTACAGCTGAATTGCCACCAATAATAGCATTATCGTCTATATGCGCATGACCTCCTAACGGTACATTGTTAGCTAAAATCACGTTATCTCCAACAAAACAATCATGAGCAATATGAGCTGACACCATAAACAAACAGTTATTACCAACTTTTGTTAATCCACCACCACCTTTTGTTCCTGGATTAATTGTAACATATTCTCTAATTTTATTATTTTTACCTATCTCTAACTTTGTTTCTTCACCTTGAAATTTTAGATCTTGTGGATCATTTCCTATTGAAGCAAATGGATAAATAATATTATTTTTTCCTATTTTTGTTCGTCCTGTAATATTAACATGTGATTGAACAATTGTACCCTCTCCAATTTCAACATGAGGACCAATTACCGAGTAAGGACCAATTTTTACATTTTTAGAAATTTTAGCATTTGAATTGACTATAGCTGTTTTGTCTATCATTTATTATCTCTTAAAAATTCTCTAATATTTTTTGCTGGATAGCCCATTACCTTAGTATTGTCAGGAATATCTCTTATGACTCCAGAGCCACCTCCGATTTCTACATTATTTCCAATTTTAAGATGTCCTGAAATACCAGCTTGTCCGCCAATTTTAACATTACTTCCTATAGCAGAACTGCCAGCTATACCAACTTGTCCAGCTATGATTGAATTTTCTCCAATTTTAACATTATGAGCTATATGAATCTGATTATCCAAATAAGTATTTTTTCCAATTACTGTATTTGACATAGAACCTCTATCTATAGTAGAGCCACATCCTATCTCACAATTATCTTCAATTATAACAATTCCTATATGTGGATATCTTAAATTTTTATTTTTTATGGGAAAAAATCCAAATCCATGTTTTCCTATAACACATCTATCTAAGATTCTTACATTGTCTTTAATAATTGTATTTCTAATAATTGTGTTTGATCCAATTGAGCAATTGTTTCCAATATTAACATTTTTTTCAATTATAGAATTGTGACCAATGACACAATTTGATCCAAAAGATACATTGTCACCAACTAAAACATTTTTGCCAAATTTAACTTCATCTTTAAATTTTGTTTCTGATATAGAAATTGCAGTTTCATCAAAATTATCATTAATAGAGTCCGGATAAAACTTAGAAGTCAACTTAGATACAGAAATTAAAACATTTTCAACAATTAATGAATTACAATTTTTAGGTAGATCATTTTTTAAAGACTCTGTAGTTATGCAGAAAGATGCTTTTGTATTGTTGGCAACTTCTTTGTATTTTTTAGAATGATAAAAAGTAATATCAGAATTATTTGCTGCGAATAAATCTTTTATATCTACAATATTTTGATCAGATTTAAGTTTATAAGTTTTTAAATTTAAATATTTTATAATTTCAGAGACAGATAAAGGGCCATTATTTTTGAAAAAAGGATGAGGCATAAATACTTTTAACAAAGCATTTAATAATTGGTTATCAAGAATTATTGCTATTTATTTCTTGTCTACTATAGTTGCTGACCAAATTGCATCAGCCATTTTTTTATCATCTACAAAAGCTTCACCTTTGTATTTCCACACTCTCCCATGAGATCTTATTGCCTCTATTTTTAAAATAAGTTTACAGTTAGGTATTACTGGGTTTCTAAAACGAGCTTTTTCTACACCCATTAGAAAAACTAATTTATTATCATAAGTTGCTTTATCTAAACCATCAGCTGTAAGTGCAGCAGCGGCCTGACCAAAAGACTCCACTATTAGGACACCTGGCATCACAGGTTGATCTGGAAAATGACCTTGAACAAAGAAACTATCTTTTTTTACATTTACTAAAGCAGTCGCTGAATGTAATTTTTTGATATCGTAAAGCTCATCAATTAACAACATTGGTTCTCTATGAGGTAGAAGTTTTGTTATTTCTGACTTATTTAATTTTTTCATCTATAATTTCAATTATATCATCTGTAATATCAAGTTTTTTACTTGCTATAAATACATTATTTTTACTTACTACTAGATCTATACTATTAACTTTAACATAATCTTCAATTAATGGTGTTATTTGTTTAAAAAAATTATTTATTAATTTTTTTTTATTGCTTTCAAATTCATTAATTTTTTTTTGTTTTTCATCCCTATATTTTTTTAAATTTTTTTTTAATTCAGTCAATTTAGAGTTAAATTCTTCTTCAGATAATATATTTTTTTTTGCAACCAAATCTTGTTCAACGCCTATAATTTTATCCTCTTGTATTTTAAAGTTTTTTAAATTCTCATTTTTTATATTTTCTAAATTTTCCAAGATTGATTTTCCATACTTAGTGTTTTTAATAATTAAATCTAGATTAATATATTTTATTTTTTCCTGTGCAGCGACATTTTCATTAAATGAAATTATTAAGATTAAAATGATTAAAGTTTTGTAAATTTTATACATTAAAATGTAGTTCCAAGATTAAATCTGAAGCTTTCTGTTATATCTGTTGAGCTTTTAGTTAAAGGCTGTGTTAAAGTAAAATTCATTGGACCAATAGGACTAAACCAATCAATGCCCACTCCTATAGAACTTTTAATATCATCAGAATTTTCTAAACTATTATCATAATCAACACCCCAAACATTACCTATGTCTAAAAATATATTAAAATCAGTCGATTGAGAATTTTCAAACATTCGGGGAATATTTGACGAAAAATTTAATGATACTGCATAATTTCCACCAATAAAATCGTTTCCATCTTTGGGCCCTACTTTGCCTCTCTCAAATCCTCTTAGTCTACTTGATGGTAAATAAACTCTTTCAGATAATTTTATATCATCACCTGTTATAGATATTGAGTTTTTAAAATAAAAAGAAGATTTAAGAATTGTATTGCTTAAGTATTCATAATAATTTGAATATATTAAAGTATTATTTAAAGTATTAGTTTCACTTATTACTGGCAAATCTAAAGCGTAATAATTTCTAAAACCCTCTGTTGTTTGAAATTTTTGATTACGTTTATCAAAATCGAATGAAAAAGATAAATGATTATCAAAATAATCTCCTTTTTGCTTCTGTTGTAGTGCAGATGCTGTTGAGTCAGTTTCAATTTTTTCAAGGTATGAGTTAACTGCTAATCCTAGGTATAAATCATCATAATATTCAAAATTAGATCCTATACCAAATCCTGTCTTTTTTGTTTTATAACCAAAATTCTTCAATCTATCAGTTTCGGTTGCCTCCAAATTAATAAAAACAGCTTTATCTGAATTTTTATAGTTTGGATTCTTGATATTTAAATTTCCTCTAAAAGTTTCAGTACTTAATTCAGCTTTCGCATCTAGAGTAACTCCAGTTCCCAAATAATTATTTTCTTTAACTCCAAATACTGCTGATCCGCCTGATGTTCCAAATCCAGCACCAGCCATTATCTCGCCCGTTGGCTTTTCACTAACTTCTATATTTATAATATTTGTATTATTAGTTTCATTATAAACAATTTCTTTACTTATATCTTTAAAGAAATTTAGTGATTTAAGGTTGTTTAATGATTTTGTTAACAAAATTTCATTGAAAGGATCACCTTCGTCTAATTCAAACTGGTTTCTGATAACTTCTTCATTTGTTACATTATTTCCAAGAATATTTATTTTTTCAACAAATATTTTTTCAGTTTCTGAAATAACAAAATTTAAATCAAGTTTGTTACCAAGCAGGCTCTCTTCAACAGTTGCCTTAGTTGATACAAATTGTTCATTTACCGTAATATCATTAATTTTTTTTAATAACTTTTCAATTCTATTTATTGAATAAGGTTTGCCTTTTAAATTTTCAAATAATTCATCGATATATTTAAAATTAGTTAAATCGAAGTCGGAAGGAGCTAATAATTTAAGCTGATTAAAAAAAATTTTTTCATTTGCATCAATATTAAAAATTAATTCAAAATTTTCGTCATCTATTAATTTTGCGAATGAAGAATTTATTTGCACATTATAATATCCTTTATTAAGATAAAAGTTTTTTAACAACCTATTATCAATTGAAATTATTTCTTGATTTAAATATTTTTTTCCAGATATAAATTTCCAGAACTTATACTCTTCACTAATAATTACTGACTTTAATTTATTATCTTTAAAAACTTTATTTCCTGTAAATGTTATTTTTTTAATTTTAGCTTTATTCCCTAAATCAATCTCATAAATTATATCAACAATATTTTTATCTTGAAATTGTTTAAAAATTTCAACTGATGAAAAATAATATCCACTCCTTTTTAAAGACTCAATTATTCCTTCTTTATCCTTTTCTAAAAGAAATTCATTTAATGATGAACGTGATTTTAGTTTCAAATTACTTATTAATGTTTCTTTGATAGAATTTGACTTAATACCATTTAATTTTATATTACCAATTATCGGATATTCTTTAACTATTATTGTTAAAATATTATTTTCAAAATTTGTTGAAATATTTTCAAAAAAATTAGAACCATAAATTCTTTCTATAATTTTATTTAATTCATTATTATTGATATTGCTTCCTTTACTTACGCCTGAAAATACAATAATTGTCTCTGATGGTACTCTATCATTTCCTTCAACAATAATCTTATTAACAATATCAGCAAAGGTTTTATGTCCTGAAACAAATAAAATAAATAATACAGATAAAAATAATTTAAATTTAGGCATTTATAATTTTAATAATTTTGTGATCTCGTAACCTACATGATTTTTAACTGATATAATATCTTCAATTTTTTTTGGTGTTAATTTTTTATATTTCAAAAATACCTTATAATTTATCAATTTTAGCATTATACTAACAATTTGATTATATTTAATTTTTTTTTCTAAAAATAAATTTACCAATCTATCATTTGCACTAATAATTACACTTTCATATAAAGAAATTTTTTCAGGCATTTTTTTTAAAATTTTTATTGAGGGAAAATGTTCAATATCAACTTTTCTTAGATTAAGAGTATTTAATTTAATTATGTCAATTTCTTTAGTATCAATTTTTTTTTTATCATTCGTAAATATTGTATTGAATATAGGAATTTTCATAGTTGTGTCATGTGCAATAATTTTAATTAATCCGTTAGAAAATTTTACTAGAGCATGAACATATGAACTGGGATGAGTTAAAATTGAAATTTTTTTGTAAGGAAGTTCAAAGATATGTTTTGCTTCAATTACTTCAAAAACTTTATTCATTAGTGTTGAGGAGTCAATAGAAATTTTTTTTCCCATTTTCCAGTTTGGGTGTTTTAATGCTTGTGAAATATTTATTTTTTTTAATTTTTTTTTGTTAAAATTCAAAAAAGGTCCACCAGATGCAGTTAAATAAATTCTTTCAATTTTGTTAGATGGTAAATTTTGTATAGCATACCATAATGAGAAATGTTCGGAATCAACGGGTATAAAAATTGTTTTATTTTTTTTTAATTCATTTTTAATTATGTTCCATGAACAAATAATTGTTTCTTTATTTGCAATTGCAATTTTTTTTGTATATTTAATGATTCTAATTGTAGGTATTAGACCATCTATACCTGATATAGAGCTCATAACATAATCAATTTTTTTCTTAAAAATTAAATTAAATGAGGAGTAGTCATTATAGATATTTACATTTTTATTTTTAAGTTTTTTAACTAAAATTTTATAACTTAATTTATCAGTTATAATTATATTCTTAACATTATATTTATTTATTTGATTAAACAAAACTTTGTAATTCTTATTTGCAGTCAAAAGTAATATTTCAAAATTAGATTTTTCTTTTTCTAAAATTTTTAATAAATTTTTTCCAATTGAACCAGTTGATCCAAGTATTGCAATTTTTCTTTTCATTTTAAATTAAATTATTTAAAATTATAAAATATGCTGCTGGTATAGCAAAAATAATGCCGTCTATCCTATCTAGCAAACCACCATGGCCAGGAATAAGTTTTCCTGTATCTTTAATTTTAGATTTTCTTTTAAAATATGAAATACAGATATCTCCAATTTGACTAGATAAAGAAATAAAAAAAATAAATAAAATTGAATTAAGTGATAAGTTAATTTCAATATTCAGAGTTTTTAAATTAAATAGAATTTGAAGTGTTATCAAAGATAACAAAAAACCACCAATCATCCCTGAATAGGTTTTATTTGGGCTTATTTTCGTTAATTTTGGCCCTTTAAATATTTTTCCAAAAATATAACCACCAATATCTGTAAAAACACAAACTAATATTGTTATTAAAAAATAATTATAATTTTCATTGAAATCATACCTTAACTTATAAGCTAACAAAAAAGCAAATAGCAAAAAAAATAAACCAGAAATATTTAGTAATTTATTTTTTTTCATTAAATTCCATTCGTATATAGAAATAATCAAACAAATAACTAGAAATAATTTAAATATCATATTGTCATAAATAATAATATAAATAGATACTGGTAATAATATTAATGAGCTAAATATTCTTTTTATAAACTCGCTATTCATTAAATTGACCCGAAATTTCTTTTAATTGATTTATATTTTCTTATTATTTTTTTAAAATCACTTCTTTCAAATGATGGCCATAATTTTTTTTCAAAAAAAATTTCTGAATAAGCAGCTTGCCATAGCAAAAAATTACTTAATCTTTTTGTGTTTCCTGTACGTATTAATATTTCAGGGTCTGGAATATTTTTAGTTTGAAAATTTTTTATCAAATTTTTTTCGTTAATTGGCTTGTTATTTTTTTTTAATTTTTTTATAGCATTAATTATTTCAGATTTTGAACCATAGTTTAATGCTAAATTAATTTGTAATTTTGTATTTTTACAAGTTTTTTTTTCAGCTATATTTAATAATTTATTTAATTTTGTTGAAAAGTTTTTAATACCAATAATTTTAAGTTTAATGTTTTGATCATTTAATTTATCAATTTTATTGATCAAAAAATTTTCTAACAAATCAAAAAGGTATTTTATTTCCTTTCTTGGTCTCTTCCAGTTTTCTGTTGAAAAAGCATATAATGTTAAATATTTGATTTTTTGATGAATTGTCTCTTTTATTATTTTTTCTACGGTATTTAAACCTGCACGATGACCAGCATTTCTTGAATTTTTGTATTTTAGACCCCACCTTCCATTACCATCCATGATAATGGCTACATGATTTAAAGGGTTCATATTGTCATTATTTCTTTTTCTTTAGAGGCTACTTTATCATCTACAGTTTTTATATGTTCATCTGTAATCATTTGTACTTTTTTTTCGTTATTTTTTTCTTCATCTTCTCCAATATCTTTAGACTTAAGAAGTTTCTTAAGATCTTCATTTGCTTCCCTTCTAATATTTCTTATAGATACTTTGCATTTCTCACCAATTGACTTTATTAATTTTTTAAGTTCAGATCTTCTTTCTTCATTTAACTCCGGAACAGGCAATCTAATTAATTGACCATCAATCTGAGGATTTAGACCCAGATCAGATTTTTGAATGGCAGCATCAACTAACTGTACATTATTGGAGTCCCATACCTGTATATTTATCATTCTAGGTTCTGGAGTAGTTATGCTACCAACTTGATTTATTGGCATCTGTTGACCATAAACATCTACTTTAATCAAATCAAGCATTGATGCATTTGCTCTTCCAGTCCTCAGAGAAGAAAGTTCTTTAGAAAATACCTCAATGGCTTTATCCATTTTAAGGCTGTATGATTTTTCATCAAACATTTATTCTCCAATCTTTATTCTATAAAACTCTTTAATTTTTAAATCAGCTATAGAAAGTTCTTTTAACACGTCTTTAACTTTCTTTTTAGGTTCCATTACCCAAGCTTGTGTTAAAAGTGAATTTTCCTCTTTAAATTTGTTCATCTTACCTAAGCTTATTTTTTTTGCAATATCTTCTGGTTTTCCAGAATTTTTAAGTTCTTCAGTAACTAATTCTTGTTCCTTATCTATAATAGCCTGATCTATTGAACCAGATTCTAAAGCTAAAGGATTTGATGCTGCAATATGCATTGATAGTTGCTTGCTAAATGTTTTAACTGTTTCTGAATTTTCTTTAGTATCTAGTGAAACCATAACAGCTAATTTTGCAACATTATCTTTTACAACTGTATGAAGATAATGATTATTTAAACCATCAGAATTTTGAATAGTTTTAGCTTTGCCAATAGTAATTTTTTCACCAATTTTTGCAATTAAAGCTACCAAATTATCCTCAACTGTTTGGCCATTTTTCATTTTAGATGTCTTTAAATTTTCAATGTTTGAATTATTTTGATTATTTAATTCACTTAACTCTTTAACAAATTTAATAAAGTCATCATTTTTAGCAACAAAATCTGTTTCACAATTTACTTCAATGACTGAAGTTTTGGTTTCATTTCCACTAACTACAACAACTCCTTCTTTTGCATCTCTAGACATTTTTTTTGATGCTTTTGAAATTCCTTTTACTCTTAAGATTTCAATTGCCTTATCTAAATCTCCATTTGACTCTTTAATAGCTAAATTACAATCTTTAAAACCAGCACCGGTTGCTTCTCTAAGTTTTTTTACTTTTTCTATATCACTCATTAGTTTAATTTCTCCTTATCTTCTTTAGAAAATTTTTTTTCTAGTTTTTCTCTATCTAATTCCTGAATAGTTTTTGTTTTATCCTCAGCTTTAACTTTATCTTTCTTGTTCTCTGCTGCAGGTATTGAGCTTTTAGCACTGTTAATAGTTTCTTTGATTAAATTACAATAAAGATCAATAGCTCTTCTTGCATCATCATTACCTGGAATTGGGTAATCAATGTTATCTGGATTAGAATTACTATCTAAAATAGCAATAATTGGTATTCCTAATTTAGCAGACTCAGCAATAGCTAGAGATTCATAATTTGTATCTATAACAAATACTAAATCTGGTACTTTTTTCATTTCAGCTATACCACCTAAGGATCTTTGAAGCTTATCTTTTTTAACACTCATTTTTAAAAGTTCTTTTTTGGTAAAACCTCTATTTTCTGCAACTAGATCTGTCTCTAATTTCTTTAATTTTTTAATTGAATTTGAAATTGTTCCCCAATTAGTTAGCATACCTCCTAACCATCTATAATTAACAAAATACTGATCTGTTTCTTTTGCTACTTCAGCTATTGCTTCTGATGCTTGTTTCTTTGTAGATACAAATAAAATTTTCCCATTATTTGCAATAGTTTCATAAACCTTTTGCAAAGCTACTTTTGTTAATTCAAGGGTTTGAGTTAAATCTATAATGTGAATAGAGTCTCTTTTACCAAAAATATATTTTTTCATTTTTGGATTCCATCTTAAAGTCTTATGTCCAAGATGGACGCCTGCTTCTAATAATTGTTGTATTGTAACGTTAGGTATTTTCATATTTATTCCCGGTTAAGCCACCACAGTAATTTCCAATAAAGGACCGGAGGTATAAAACCAACAACTGTGTGCGTGTTAATTTAATTTAGGGATTATTTACAAATATTTACTAAATTTAACAAGTGATTATTTAGTTAATAATTGCCTGTATTTCTTGATTTCTTAAGAGATTTAGAGATTTTCTTTCTAATTTACGTGCATTTTTTAATCTAAATTTAAGAATATTATCTTCAGTGACTAAATTAATATTTACGATAGTTTTGCCTCCATCATTCAAAATTGTAGATATTTTTTCAATCTGTTCTTCAGAATTAAGCTGGAATGAAACCTCGTTTATAGGGCTGTTAAATAAATCTTTAAGTGAGGCTATTTTTTGCACATTAATTCTAGTTAGTCGATTTTCATCATTAGAAACATTTTTAAATATTGTTAAAATAAGTGAGCTACCTTCTTTCAAAATTTCTCTATTTAATTCTAAAACATCTGAGAAAATAAAAAGTTCAAATACACTTGATAAATCTGTTAATTTTAAAACAGCATAAGAATTTCCTTTTGCTGTTTTTCTTTCTTGAACCTTCAGCAGGGTTGCAGCTATGTTAGCGTCTTTTAAATCTTCTTTTGAAATAAAGCTTGAATAATCTGTTATTTTATAATCATTAAAAATCTCTGTAAATTGATTTAACGGATGGTCTGAAATAAAGAAACCAACTGACTCAAACTCTTTTGATAATCTTTCTTCAAATTTCCAGTCTTCAGTTTTTATTAAAAAATCATCCTGCGTACTTTCATCTTCTGAGAATAAATCAATTTGATTAGTGGATTTATTATCAAATATATTTTTACTTTTAGCTATCATACCTGGAATTGAATCATGTAAAGCCTGTCTATTTGGGTTTAAATTATCAAATGCACCAGCTTTAACCAAACCTTCTAATTGAAGTTTATTTATGTCTTTTGGATTTACTCTATTTATAAAATCATGAATTGACTCAAATTTTCCATTTAAAATTCTTTCCTCAACTATATTTGATATTGCCTCATAACCTACAGCTTTAATTCCTCCCAAAGCATAATAAAATTTATTATCAATTGTTCTAAAATCAGCAAAACATTCGTTTATATCTGGACGGACAACTTTAATATTTAATCTTTTTAATTCTTCATAAAATTCACTTAGTTTATTTTGATTAGATATATCCATAGTCATTGATGCTGCAATGAACTCTTTTGGATAATATGTTTTTAAAAATGCAGTTTGATAGGAAATAATTGCATATGCAGCAGCGTGACTTTTATTAAAACCATATTCTGCAAATGGTTCTATTTTTAAGAAAATTCCAGCAGCAACATCTTTTGCAATTCCATTTTTTACAGCTCCAGCAATAAATCCTTGTTTCTGTTTTTCAAGTTCTGCTCTTTTCTTTTTACCCATTGCTCTTCTCAAAAGATCAGCTTGTCCTGCTGTAAATCCTGAAAGTTTTTGTGCAATCTGCATTACCTGTTCTTGATAAATAATTACACCATATGTTGGTTTTAAAATATCCTCTAGAAGTGGGTGTAAATAATCTGGTTTTTGCTTTCCATGTTTGCAATCATTATATGTTGGAATATTGCTCATTGGTCCTGGTCTATATAGGGCAACTAAGGCAATAATATCTTCAATATGATTTGGCTTCATTTGAATTAAAGCTTCTCTCATACCGGCACTTTCAATTTGGAATAAACCAACTGTTTTACCGGTGGACATTAGATCAAATACTTTTTGATCTTCATAATTAATTTTTTCTATATCAAAATCTTTAATTTTTTTTCTTACAATTTTTTGGGTATTGTTAATTACAGTAAGTGTTTTTAGACCCAAAAAATCGAATTTTACTAAACCTGCATTTTCTGCAGAATACATATCAAATTGTGTAGATGGTAATAATAGATCTGCAGAAATATCTTTATACAAAGGAACAACTTCGGTAAGTTTTTTATCTGCTATTACTACTCCAGCGGCATGTGTAGCAACATTTCTATTTAGACCTTCTAATTTTAATGAGAGATCAGTAAGTTTCTTTACTCTTGGATCATCATTTATGAGTTTTTGTAATCTTGGCTCACCAGCAATGCACTGTGTTAAATTTTGCGGTCTAGAAGGATCAAAAGGTATCATCTTAGATATGCTGTCAACAAATCCATATGCTAATCCCAAAACTCTTCCAACATCTCTAATTACCATTCGTGCTTTTAATTTACCAAATGTTATAATGTGAGCTACACTGTCTTTATATTTTGTAGTTAGATACTCAAAAACTTGATCTCTTTTATCCTCACAAAAATCTATATCAAAATCAGGCATTGAAATTCTATCTGGATTTAAAAATCTTTCAAAAATGAGGTTAAATTTTATTGGATCTACATCTGTAATTGATAAACACCAAGCTACTAATGAACCAGCGCCTGAGCCTCTTCCAGGACCTACAGGGATATCATTATTTTTTGCCCATTTAATATAGTCAGCAACTATAAGAAAATAACTAGAATATTTCATTTCTATAATAATAGAAAGTTCATGATTAAGCCTGTTCTTATACTCTTTGTAAGAATTGTTACTTTCTAAATTTTCATTACTTAAATTAAAGATCTTATTGAATTTGACTTTTAATCCTTCAATGGAATCTTTTTTTAAAATTTCATCCGCATTTCCATCTTTGTCACTGCTAATATTGGGCAATATTGGGTCAGAAAATAACGGTCTATAACTACATCTTAATGGAAAATTATAATTATTTTCTAAAGCTTCAGGTAAGTCAGCAAATAATTCAGACATCTCTGAGTTAGTTTTTAAATAATGTTGGTCAGTAAATCTTAATCTGTTTTTTTCATTTACGTATGTCTTGTTACCAATACAAATTAAAGCATCATGAGCTTCGTGCATTTCTTTATCTAAATAAAAAACTTCATTAGTTGCAATAATAGGTATTTCCAAATCTAAAGATTTTTTTAAATTAAATTTTTCAAATCCGATTTCATTTTGGTCATTATGTCTTTGAATCTCTATGTAAAATCTGTCATCAAAAGCATTTTTAATTTTATTATAAAGCTCATCAATTTCACTAAACTTTCCTTTATCAAATAATTTACCAAATAAACCAAAAACAGTTCCTGAAAATACAGCAACACCTTTGGAATGGCTTAATAATAATTCAAAATCTACATGTGGATCTGACAATTCATCGTTTTCCAAATACGATAAAGATGAAAGTTCTATTATATTTTTATATCCAACTTCATTTAGAGCAAACAATGGAAGTAAACCTGTTGTTTCTCCAGTTTTAAAATTAATTTGAGTTCCAATTATTGGCTGAGTACCAGACTTTGAGATCTTTTCAGCAAATTCTAATGCACCACATAAATTTAAGGTGTCACATAAACCTAAGGATTTTATTTTATTTTTCTTAGAATATTCTTGCAAATCATCAATTCTAGCCGCTCCTTCGCAAATTGAATATTGTGTATGTATTTTTAAATGATTAAAATTATGTAAGACAGACTCAGACATTAGATGATTTTATACTACCATCTCTCATCTCCAATAGATAATCTGCTTTTTTTGCAAAAAATCTATTATGAGTTGCAAATATAATTATTCTGTCTGATCTTTTTTGTTTGTTTAAAAGTTTAAAAATATCTTTAGCTGTATTCATATCTAAACTACCTGTTGGCTCATCAGCTAAAATAATTTGAGGATCATTAATAATCGCTCTTGCTATTGCAACTCTTTGACATTCACCTCCAGAAAGTTGAGAGGGGAAATGATTTAATCTATTTGAAAGTCCAACTTTTTTTAATAATTTTACAGCTTTAGATAATGCTAATTTTTTATCATTATTAAGAGATAAAGAGGCAAAATAAACATTTTCCAGTGCTGTAAAATCAGCAAGAAGATTATTTTCTTGATAAACGATGCCTAGTTTTTTAGCTCTAATTAAATCATTTTTTTCATTATGATTAAAATTAATCTCTAGATTATCAAGCTTAATTGTGCCAGATGTTGGTTTATCAATTAACGAAATTAAATTAAGTAAAGTTGATTTTCCAGATCCAGAGGGTCCCATTATTGCGTAAGTTTTACCTAACCTAAATTTTCTAGATAGACCTCTTAATACATTAATTTTTTTTTCTGTAGTAAAACTTTTCCTTATATTATTTAATTCTAAAAAATTATTCATACTTCAGTGATTTTATAGGATCCATATTTGCAGCTTTGAGCGCTGGAAATATAGAAACTACTATTGTTATTAATATCGAACAGATTGTTATAATTACTATAGAATTAATATTTATTTCTGAGGGCATCTTGCTTAAAAAATATATTTCCTCTGGAAATAAACTAACATTAAAAGTAGAGCTTAGAAATTGTCTAATGTTTTCCACATAAATTGAGAATGTTACACCTAAAAATATTCCAAAAATTGTTGCTGAAGTTCCAATTGAAACACCAACAAGAAAAAAAATTTTAATTATAGATTTATTTAAAACTCCAATAGATTTTAAAATTGCGATATCTCGAGTTTTATTTTTAACTAAAATTGTTAAACCTGAAATTATATTAAATGCAGCAACAATAATAATTAAAGATAAAATAATAAACATCACATTTCTCTCAACTTTAAGTGCTGAAAATAATGAACTATTCATATCAGCCCATGTATATACAAATGCATCAGGATATAGTTTAATCAGTTTTTGTTTATGATTTTCTATATTTTTTGGGTCTTTAAAATAATACTCGGTAAATCTATCATTTTTATTTTTATCAAAAAAATCTTCTAAAGTTTTTAAATTTATATAAGCTATATTTTCATCATATTCTGATAATCCACTTTCAAATATTGAGGTTATAAGAAATAATTTTTGCTTTGGTAAAGACCCAACTAACGTTTGAACTCCTGAGGGTGAAGTAATTGAAACCTCATCTCCAATATCAAATCCTAAGATATTACTTAAATCTCGACCAATAGAAATTGTATTTTCATTCAAATTTTTAGAACCAAAAAAACTATCATTATTTGAAATTTTCAGATCTTTAAAATCTTTTTCTAAATAACCTTTTAGCAAAACTCCTTTGGTGCCATTCTTGTGAAAAATAACTGCTTCTCCGTCATTTGATAAAACGCCTTTGGCAAAATCTTTATCTAAAAAAACCAACTGTTTATCGTAAGGTTTTACAACCGCATGAGCATTAAAGCCAACAATCTTGTCAATTAATTCAGTTCTAAATCCATTCATGACAGACATAACAATAATAAGAACTGCAACACCGAGGCTTATGCCAATAAAAGAAAAAATTGATATAACATTCAAAAAACCATCTTTTTTTCTGGCTTTTAAAAATCTAAAAGTAATTTCTTTTTCTAAAGTAGAAATCAAATTGAATTTTTTTGTTTAGTTATAATTTCTATAATTTTACCTAGTGGTAAATTTTGAGTTTCTTCACCAGTTTCTTTAAACTCTAATAAATCACCTTCGCTTTTTTTACCAATAATAATTTGATACGGGGCTCCAATTAAATTCATTTTTTTAATTTTAGATGAAAAATTTTCATCTGTATCATCAATGATTGCATCAATATTATTTTTGAGTAATTCTTTATTTATATTGTTTGCTTTATCTAAAGCTAAGGTGTCATTTTTATTTATCATAGGTATTATAGCAATATCATAAGGAGCAACAGACAATGGCCATTTCATGATTTCATTTTTGTCATCATATTTTGCCTCAATTATAGCCCCTACTAACCTTGATACACCAATTCCATAAGAACCCATTTTAACAAAATCTTTCTTTCCCCCTGGTAAATCAACTGATGCACCCATTGGTTTTGAATACTTGTCACCAAAATAAAATATATGACCTACTTCAATACCTTTTGTAATCAATTTATTTTCCTTAGAAACATTTTTTTCAAACTCATCTTTATTAAACTTTTCATCGGTTACAGCATAAAACTGTTCATATTTTTTTCTCATACTCTCTAATGATGTTTTTTCTAGTTCAGTATCATCACTATCAAGATCAAATATTCTTTTATCTGTAAAAATTTTACTTTCTCCTGTATCAGCAAGAATAATAAATTCATGAGATAAATTTCCACCTATAGGTCCTGTTTCAGCAGCCATTGGTATTGCTGTCAAAGACAATCTTTTAAATGTTCTCAAATATGAAAGAAAAAATTTATTATAAGAATAAAAAGCTTCTTCATCAGATACATCAAATGAATAGGCGTCTTTCATATAAAATTCTCTACCACGCATAATTCCAAATCTAGGTCTAATTTCATCTCTAAACTTCCATTGTATATGATATAAAAGTTGTGGCAGTGATTTATATGATTTTATTGAAGATCTAAAAATTTCAGTAACTTGCTCTTCATTGGTTGGTCCATATAACATTTCTCTATTTTGACGATCAGTTATTCTAAGCATCTCTTCGCCATAATCATCGTAACGACCACTTTCTTTCCAAATTTCACTGGATTGAATAGTTGGCATTAATATTTCTTGAGCTCCAATTTTGTTTTGCTCTTGTCTAACTACGTTCTCTATTTTTTTCATTACTTTAAAACCTAAAGGTAACCATGAATAAATTCCTGCAGAGGCTTGCTTAATCATGCCTACTCTCAGCATTAATTGATGAGATTTAATTTTTGCTTCTGAAGGATTGTTTTTTAATATTGGTATAAATGAATTTGATAAAAGCATCTTAATTAATCATATTTCTTAAATTTAAATATTCAAATTTAATTAATAAGTAAATTATAATGAAAATGACAGTAGTAATTCCAGTGCAATAAAGGAATTTTTTCAGCATTTTTGGATTTTCTGGAGATCCAGGATCCTCACCATCAATTTTTACTGTCTTTGTTCGATTTACATCAATAGGTAAAATAGCAAAAAAAACTATCCACCATATAATTATATAGATAATAGCTAGGCCTGTTGCGCTCATTAAATTCTTACTAAATTTATATTGGTAAAAGGTTTTTTTCCTGTTCTTTCTTTAGAAAATTTTCTGCAAGCAATTTTTAATGCATCAATAAGATTATGCTCTTGTTGTTTGCTTCCAATTTTAAATGCTTTAGAAGTTTTCTCTATTTCCTCCTCTAATCCATAAACAAAATCATCTCGATCATCTATAGGTAAACCACGAAATGAAAGTATAGGATTGTTATGTATATTTCCTTTAGGTGTAATCATTATTGTTACCTCAAGATATCCATTAGCACTTAAATTTTTCCTATCTTTTATAGATTGTGAGTCTGGATCAACGCTTACACTACCATCTAAATAAAGTCTGCCGCTAGGGGCCTTGTCATATACTTCAGGTTTTTCAGCTGGATATAACTTAACAATATCACCATTTTCGACTTGAACTGGATGTGGTACTTGCATTTCTTTTGCAAAATTAATGTGTTCTATCATGTGCCTGTGCTCACCGTGTACAGGGATTACACATCTAGGTTTTACCCATTGATACATTTCTTTAAGATCTTCTCTATTTGGATGTCCAGAAACATGAACAAACTCAGTTTCTTCAGATATTACTTCTATTCCATCCTTAACAAGTTGGTTGTGAAGTTTATACAGTTTTTTTTCATTACCAGGTATGATTTTTGAAGAAAAAATGACTGCATCGCCTTTTTCAATAAAAACGTCTGGATGAACATAGCTAGAAATTCTCATCATTGCCCCCATTGGTTCTCCCTGGCTTCCAGTACATAAATACACAATTTTTTCTCTTGAAAAATTTTTAGCTTCTCTTGGATCAATTGGCTCGATTGTATTTTTTAAATATCCACATTGACGCGCAGCTTTATAAATACGATGCATTGATCTACCAACTAAAGAGATTTGTCTTCCTGTTTTTTCCGCACAATAAAAAGCTGTCTCCATTCTAGCTACGTTTGAAGCAAAAGACGTTATGATAATTCTTTTTTTTAATCGAGACATAACGTTTAACATGTTTTTTCTTACATCTAATTCTGAACCTGATCTACCAGCACTAAAAACATTTGTTGAATCACAAATCATTGCTAACACACCTTCTTCACCAATTTCCTTTAATCTTTTTTCGTTTATATTGTCTCCAATCAAAGGATTTGGATCTACCTTCCAATCTCCAGTATGCAAAATAACTCCTGCAGGAGTTTTTATTCTAAGTCCGTTTGGTTCTAATATAGAATGTGTTAAAGTAATGTATTCAATTTCAAATGGGTCTAAAGAAACCTTTCCATTTAACTCAACAATCTGTAAATCATTGGTTATATCGATTTGTTTTTCTCTAAATTTTTCTCGAATTAATACAGCTGTAAAAGGAGTTGCAAAAATTTTACATTGTAATTTTGGCCATAAATGAGCAATTGCACCAATGTGATCCTCGTGAGCGTGTGTTAAAACTATTCCTAATAAATTATCTTTTCTTTCTACTATAAATCCAGGGTCTGGATAAATTAAATCAACACCTGGAATAGTATCGTCTGCAAATGTAACCCCTATGTCGACCATAATCCATTTATGATCGCTAGGCTGTCCATAGCCAAACAAATTCATATTCATGCCTATTTCACCTGATCCGCCTAAGGGACAAAATAATAGTTCATCTTTCATGTTATTAAATTAATTTTGAAATCTTTATTAAGCCTTTAATTGTAATATCTTGGTTATGACTTGCTTTCGTTTTTATTGAGCTTTTAAATAAATTTGAAAATCCGCCAGTAATAATTACTTTAAAAGATTTTCTGGTCTCTTTCTTAATTAAATTAATAATATTGTCAATTAAACCTGCATAACCCCAAAAAAAGCCTGATCTAACAGCTGAGATTGTATTGTTGCCAATGACTTTATTAATCTTTTTTAAATCTATTTTTGGAATCAAAGTTGCTTTGTCAGACAAGGTGTTAAGAGATAATCTCACACCCGGGGCAATAATTCCTCCATAATATGTATTTTTAATTAGAACATCGAAAGTTGTTGCTGTACCAAAATCTAAAATTATAAAATTATTTTTATTGTTCATTAAACTTATAGCATTAGTAATTCTATCTGAGCCTACCTGTTTATAATCTACTTTGATTTTTATAAGTGATTTTAAGTTTAATTTTTTAACCTCATAGCATTTAAGTTTAACTTTTTTAGATAAAAATTTATTAATTATAGAAAATGTTTTTGGTACAACGCTACAAAATAATATTTTTTCAATTTTGTTTAATTGAATTTTATTTTTTTTAAATAAACTGTTAAGCTGCTTGCTGTTTACAGATTTTGATAAAAAAGTAATCTTTTTTGAAATTTTATTTTTTTTTGAAACAATACATAATTTTGTTTCAGTATTACCAATGTCTCCAAGAATATACATTATTAAATTTTATACAGTTTAGATAAATTTTTTTCAAAAAGTTCTTTTAATTTTTTTTCTACAATTAATTTACTAATACTTTTTTTAGTTACCTCTTGCAAGTTTGTGGCAGGATAATTCCTTATAATTGGATTTTTTTTAATATTAATGCCTATACCAGTAATTAAAAATTTTTTATCTCTTACAAATATGACTTCTTGTAAAATGCCACTAATTTTTTTTTGATCAACTAATAAATCGTTCGGTTCTTTAAATAAAATTTTTTTACTTGTAAATGACGAGAGCAATTTTTTGACTAAAAGACAATTAATTTTTGTTATAGTGTTAATCGATAGTTTCGTTTTATTTAGTTCATTGAAAAAAGAGATAAATAAATTTCCTTTTGATGATATCCATTTTCTTCCATACTGTCCTCTACCATTTGCTTGTGTTTCAGCGACAACCATACCTAAATTGTATTTAGTTTCTTTGATAATTCTTATTGCAGTATTATTTGTGCTATTAACTTTTTTAAATTTAAATTTTTTTAATTTCATTAAATAATATTAATTCTTGAAACGACTTCTATTAACTGACTTGGGAATATGAAGTATAAAAGAATTAATATCGTTGAAACTGTAAGTGAAAATTTTAACCATAAGCTATGGTCAGTGTCGTATTTATCTTTTTGCTGATCAAAATACATAATTTTTATAATTCTTAGATAATAAAAAGCTGCAACTACAGTTGATAACAACCCTACTATAGCCAAGAAATACATTGATTGTTCCAATACTGCTTTAAAGACGTAAAATTTTGCAAAAAAACCTGCTAGGGGTGGTATGCCTGCTAAAGAAAACAGTATTAACAACAAACACAAAGACAACAATGGATGATTTTTTGATAGTCCTGAGAGATCATCAATATTTTCATAATATTGATCTTTTCTTCTTAACATTAATAGACATGAAAAAAGAGCTAAATTCATAACAACATAAATAGAAATATAAATAATCGAACTTTGAATTCCCTCGTTTGATACTGTAGCTAAACCAGCTAATGTGTAACCAATGTGTCCTATAGAGCTATAAGCAATTAGTCTTTTAATATTAGTTTGCCCTATAGCAGCAACTGCTCCAAAAACCATAGAAGCTATAGACAAGAATACTATTATCATTTGCCATTGATCAATTAAGTTTAAAAAAGGAACATATAAAAATCTAATAAATACAGTCAAAGCAGCTACCTTTGGTACTATTGTGAAAAACAAAGTTACAGTTGTTGGAGATCCTTCATAAACATCAGGTGCCCACATATGGAATGGAACTGCAGAAATTTTAAATGCTAAACCAACTAATATGAATACAATTCCAAAAGTTAAAACATATTCCTCAGTATTTAGTTGATTTGATATTATATCAAAATTGGTAGAGCCTGAAAAACCATAAACTAAAGAACATCCATATAATAATAATCCTGATGATAATGCACTTAAAACAAAATATTTCAAACCAGCTTCTGATGAGTTTAATTGATCTCTGTTATATGTAGCTAAAACATATAGAGCTAATGACTGTAATTCTAAGCCCATATAAAAAACAATTAAATCATTTGAACTGATCATTACCATCATTCCAAGAATTGAACTCAAAATAAGAACCGGGTATTCTATATTATATATTTTAAATGTTTTTAAATAAGTTGACGAAATAACTAAAACTAAAAAACCTCCAATTAAAGTTATAATTTTCATTAGCGAAGACATGCTGTCAATCACAACGCTTTCATTAAACAAAGTTTCTCTGGTTACAGAGAAAGTTTCATTGAATGTTATTATTGTTGTAATTAAAATTGCAAACAACGATAAATTAAAAGTAATTTTAGAACTGTCATTTTTAAACACACCTAAAATAAGTAAAAACATAATTGATAAAGAAATAAAAATTTCAGGTAATATTAAATTTAAATTTTCCATATTATTTACTAGCTATATTTGTGTTATGCATATTAATTAAATCAGTAACAGAAACTTCAATAGTGTTGATTAATGGATCGGGATAAAAACCAAAAAATAAAATTGGTGCAGCTAAACAAGATAAAATAAAATATTCAGATCTATTTAAATCTAAAATTTTTTTAAGATCTTCATTAAGTAATTTTCCAAATACTACTCTTTTATAGAGCCACAACATGTATGCAGCTCCTAAAATTACTCCAATACTTGCTATAACAGCTACTAAGAAATTATCCTTGAAAGCTCCCATTAATATTAAAAACTCACCAATAAAGCCACTGGTTCCAGGTAAACCAAGTGATGCTAAAGCAAATAACATAAACAATATTGAATATTTTGGAATTACAGAAACTAGTCCACCATATGTACTTATCAATCTAGAATGCATTCTATCATAAACTACGCCAACAGTTAAAAATAATGCTGCCGAAACTAAGCCATGGCTTATCATTTGAATTATACTTCCTTCAATTCCTTGTTGTTGTAAAGTGAATATACCCAAAGTTACAAAGCCCATATGCGCAACTGAAGAATAAGCAATTAACTTTTTCATATCTTCCTGCATTAAAGCTATCAGTGATGTAAATATGATTGCTATAACGCTCAAGGTGTAAATTAATGGTGTAAATACCTCTGATGCAACCGGGAAAAGACCTAAAGAAAATCTTATAAAACCATATCCAGCCATCTTTAACAAAATTGCGGCTAGTAATACAGATCCTGCTGTAGGAGCCTCAACGTGTGCATCAGGTAACCATGTATGAACTGGCCACATAGGTGTTTTAACGGCAAATGAGCTAAAAAATGCTAACCACAAAAGATTTTGATATTTAACATCAATACCAATTTCATAAAGTTGAACTACGTCAGTTGTTCCTGTAATCCAATAAATTGAAATTATTGCAACCAACATCAAAACAGATCCTAACAGTGTGTATAAAAAGAATTTAAATGCTGAATAAACTCTTCTTTCACCACCCCAAATACCAATAATTAAAAACATTGGGATTAATCCAGCTTCAAAAAATAAATAGAATACAACTAAATCAAGTGCACAGAAAACTCCTATCATGAAACTTTCCATGATTAGAATTGCAATTAAAAAATCTCTTAATCTATTTTTAACTGAATTATTTACAGATATAATACAAATGGGAGTTATAAATGTAGTTAAAATAATGAATAAAATTGAAATACCATCTACTCCAACTTTATAATTAATAAATCCTTCAATCCATACTCTATCTTCTACAAATTGAAAACTAGATGTTGATTGGTCAAAAGAAATCCAGAGATAAATCGAAATTAAAAAATTTACTATAGTTGTAAATAAAGCAACATATTTAGCAGTTAAATTATTTCCTTCTTTATCTTTAGTAAAAAATAAAAATAAAGCACCAATTATTGGTAATAATATTAAAGATGAAAGAATAGGAAAATTCATTATTTAACTATTAAAAAGGTTAGTAAAGCAGAGAAACCTAATAACATTACAAATGCATATTGATAGATAAAACCACTTTGAAATTTGGTTGCTTTAATTGAACATTTTTTTATAAAAGAAGAGATTCCATCAGGACCAAAACCATCGATTATAGTTCCATCACAAAATTTCCATAAAAATAGACCTAGTTTTTTTGAGGATTTAATAAACAACACATCGTACAACTCATCAAAATACCATTTGTTTACTAAAAAATTATACAAAGGTTTGTTTATAGAAACTATTGACTTAGGCAACTCCTTGTTTTTTACAAATAAGTAATAAGCAATAGGAATAGATAATAAAACTAAACAAGGTGTTAAAAGTAAAAACCATAAAGGTGGATGTTCTGTGCTTAAAGGCTCTAAAAACTTAATAGACTCTGCCCAGAATAAATTCTCACCATGACCAATAAATAGCCCTTTAAATAGAAAACCAGCAAATACAGCTCCTATTGAAAGAATAAATAATGGAACAAGCATTACTAAAGGTGACTCATGCGTTTCCTCTATATTGATTTCTTTATTATTGTACTCTCCATGGAAAGTTTTAAATATCAATCTCCATGAATAAATAGATGTTAAAAATGCTGTAATTATTCCAATACCAGCTGCATAATAACCAGTAGTATTACCTTTTAAATACGCAAATTCTATAATTGCGTCTTTAGAATAAAATCCTGATAAAAATGGAAAACCTGTTAAAGCAAGCGTTCCTATTATCATTAAAGCATAAGTGTATGGTAATTTTTTCCATACACCTCCCATATTATTTATATTTTGCTCATCTTTAAATGCATGGATTACTGAACCAGATCCTAAAAATAATAAAGCTTTGAAAAATGCGTGAGTAAATAAGTGAAACATAGCAACATTATATGCACCTACTCCAGCTGCAAAAAACATATAGCCAAGTTGACTACACGTAGAGTAAGCAATAATTTTTTTTATATCTGTTTGAACCAGAGCAACCGTTGCTGCAAAGAATGCTGTAGTCATTCCAACGATAGTTATAAAATTTAATATTAATGGCGAATATTCGTAAATTGGAGAGCATCTTACTACTAAGAAAACACCAGCTGTTACCATTGTTGCCGCATGAATCAATGCAGAAACTGGAGTTGGACCTTCCATGGCATCAGGTAGCCAAGTATGTAGTAATATCTGTGCAGATTTACCCATTGCTCCTATAAATAAAAGCAAACAAACTAAATCTATTGCATTAACTTCAAAACCCAAAAAGAATAAACTTTTATCTAAAACTGTTGGAATTTGTTGAAAAACTTCTGAATAATTTACTGTTCCAAATAAATAAAATATTAAGAAAATTCCTAAAGCAAAACCAAAGTCCCCTACTCTATTTACAACAAATGCTTTTATTG
>CACJNV010000003.1 GCA_902594865.1 uncultured Pelagibacteraceae bacterium
AAAATTATAGTATTATTAATATAGGTTCTGATTTAAGTGTAATTGCTCCCAATCAAAACATTTACAAAGGTATATTTAAAAATTTTGAAAAACCTGCCTCTTATTCAATAGTTAAACATGGTTTGCTTGGAATAACGAAATATTATTCATCTCTTTTAGCTGAACGTAGAATTAAAGTTAATATGATTTCTCCAGGACCAATTTTTAATAATCAAAACAAAAAATTTATAAATAGATTGAACAAAATAATTCCGATGTCCCGCATGGGAAAACCATCTGATATTTATCCAACATTAGATTTACTTATTGATGAAAAAAATTCTTTTATGACTGGTCAAAATATTTTAATAGATGGTGGCAGAACTGTTATCTAGTATTAAAGTAATTATATCTACATAAAAAATTGTAAATATTTATACAATCCTTTAAAGCATCATGTTTTTTTAATGATTTTAAGTTTATTTTTTCATTAAGTTCTCCTGAAACTATTTTTGCTTCCTCTATTTTTAATTTTTTAGAAATAAATGGTCTTATATTAATAATTTTTTTAACATAGTTTTTTGGCATCAGATTATTCATAATATAATTTTTTTTTAATATTTGATTGTCTGGCCCGTTACATAAAATCATATCAACATCAGAAAAAAATATTTCCAATATATTGGATGCATCTTTAAAATTTATTCCAAAATTAATTATTTTCCTTTGTGTTATGCCAGTTAATCTTTGTATGTAGTTTGATAATATTTTATTTCTAATTGGCTTTACTAAAATATTTTTTGACTTGAAGCCTTTTTCATTTGTCAAAAATTTGATTGTTCCAATCTGGATTATTTCTTGAAACTCCCATTCAAAGCAATAATTTCTCTCCAAGGAATTTTTCCATGATGTCCATTCTAAATCTATTATTGAAAATTTCATATTAATAAAAAAAGTTTAAGTTTGACATAATCAACAAATTTATATTAAAAGTGTTTTAAAATATATAATTACAAAATATGAAACTACCTTTTTTTATTGCTGAAATAGGAATTAACCACAATGGTGACATAAAAATTGCCAAACAACTTATTGATCAAGCTAAAGAAGCTGGTTTCGATGCTGTCAAATTTCAGAAAAGAGATATAAATCTAGTTTATAAAGAAGATTTTTTAAAACAAGAAAGAAATAGCCCGTGGGGAAAAACTCAAAGAGAGCAAAAACAGGGTTTGGAGTTTGGAAAAAAAGAATATGATGAAATAGATAATTATTGCAGCAGCAAAAAATTGATTTGGTTTGCATCCGCGTGGGATTTAAATAGTTTAAAGTTTTTAGAGCAGTATAGACTTAAATATAATAAAATTGCATCTGCTATGATAGTAGACTTAAATTTTCTTAAAGAGGTCGCTCTACAAAAAAAAAAAACATTTATATCAACAGGAATGTCTACGTTTAATGAAATTAAAGAAGCAGTAGAAATATTTAAAAAATATGAGTGCCCATTTGAACTTATGCACTGTGTTTCGACTTATCCAACAAAGCCTGAAGATTTAAATTTACTTACCATTAATGCTCTAAGAAGAGAATTTAATTGTGATGTTGGTTATAGCGGACATGAAAATGGCATAGTTGTATCTGTTGCTGCATCTATGATGAATGTTACATCTATTGAGAGACACATTACTTTGGATAGAACAATGTATGGTAGCGATCAATCAGCATCATTAGAGTTTAAAGGATTTAAAGAAATGATTTCAGGAATAAAAAAAGTTAAAGAAGCACTTGGAGAAGAAAAACTGGGCCATGTAAACGATGATGAAAAAGTAATTGCAAAAAAATTACGAGAGCACATTAATATTTAATGAATATAATTGCAGTAATTCCCGCGAGAGAGGGATCAAAAAAAATAAAGAATAAAAATATTTTAAAAATAAACCAAAAACCCTTAATTTATTATTCAATCAAAGTCTCAAAAAAAATAACAAAAATTAGAGACACATATGTATCTACAGACTCAGAAAAAATTAAAAGAATATCTATTTCCTATGGTGCAAAGGTCCCTTTTTTAAGACCAAAAAAAATATCTAAAGATAAATCAACAGATTTAGAGTTTATGAAACATTTTTGTATTTGGTATAAAAAAAAAAATAAAATTCCTATCGATTTGTTAATTCATTTAAGACCCACAACACCATTTAGAAATCCAAAAACTATAAATAAAGCGATTAATTTGATGATAAAAAATAAGAATTATAGTTCCCTTAGATCTTTTATAGTTTCAGATTTTTCAGGTTACAAATTATGGTTAAAAAAAAATAAACAAGCTAACATTTTAGTTAAAACAAAAAAAAATTATCATTCAATTGGAAGACAATTTATACCAAAAACTTATTCTCATATAGGTTATGTAGATATATTAAGACCAAAATTAACCATAGAAAAAAATACAATTATAGGTAAAAAAGTTTTGTTTTTTGAAATTAATAAAAACAAAGAGTACAATATAGATATAGATACCGAGGAAGATTTAAAAAAAACAAATGAATGGGTTAAAAAATACAGTTACAAAATTTAGTTTTTTTGAAACCTTAAAGCAATTAATTTCACATTATAAAAAATTTTTAATATTTCATTATATTTTAATATTTAAGTCTAGAAAAAATTTTAAACTCAATAACTTTGAAACAAAGAATATAATTAATGAGATAAATAAAAATAGTTTTATAAAGTTAAAGGATTTTTTTGATCAAAATAGTTTAATAAAAATAAAAAAAAAATTTGACGAACAAATAAATAATTTAACTAATTTATATTTCATCGAAAATACTAATAATAAAAATTTTCAGATAAAAAATTTATCTAGTATAACACAAGATGTCACTCTAAAAGAGCCTTTAATAAATTTACCAGAGTTAATTAGTTTAATTAAAGATTTAAGAATAAAGGCCATTGCTGATAGTTATTTTAAAACCGAGTCTTTTTTGACAGGAATAAATTTAAGAAAAAGTTTTGTTAATAATTTAAATTTAAGTGGCACCCAAAAGTTTCATGTTGATAGAAATAGTTTTAAAGTCCTAAAGGTTTTTATTTATTTAAATAATGTTTCAGTTGATGATGGACCTACAGTTATTGTCAAAGGTACAAATAAAATTAAACATAATTTTTGGTATCACAAACACAGATATTCAGATGAAGAAATATATAATATCTACGGAAAAAAAAATATTGTAGAGTTAACAGCAAATTTGGGAGACATCTATATAGCTGATACTACGTGTTATCATAAAGGAAAAAAACCAATAAATAATGATAGGTATTTGCTTACTTTAAGTTTTGGTATTTTGAAGGATAAAAATCAGCAGTGTTTTAAAATTGATTCTAAAGTATTTAATGAGCTAGATTTTATTCAAAAAAAAAATATTTTAAGGATTGTAAATATTATCTAGTTAATTGTTTAAGTCTGTAATAATAATTTTTTAATTTAAAGTTAAATAATTTTTTATTTGAAAAAAAATATTTAATTAAAGTATTAATTCTTTCATAGACTAATAATACATTGTAAAAAAGACTAACTATATTATAAATTTTTAAGTTATTTTTTTTCCCATGCCAATTAAATTCTGCATGTATAAAGTCTTCCTTATTTAAATACTTTAACTTAATTCCTTGTTGCAACATTGCACTAGTCGCAATAAGACAACGGGTATATTTCGTATTGTTAAATTTGTTATTCTTAATTAGCTTGTCTATTATATTAACATTTTGATTATGATTTTTAGGCTGAAAATCAATTTTAAATTTCATATAGGGAGAAGGTCCAAGGTTAATAACATTTTTTTTTAAATAAACTGCCTCTATTCCAATTGTTGAACCAAAGCACAAAATAATGTCACTATTTTTAATCAAACTATAGCTACTTATCTCTGACATAGGGTCGATATAAAAACATCTTTTATGAAATTTTGAAATTTTTTTGTATTTTTCATTTTCATAATTATCAAAAATAGTATTTGGATGTGCTCTAATAAAAAAATTAATTTTTTTATTATTCCTGTATACATTTAAAATTTTTTTTATGGCCTCATATTGACTTTTATAAATGTATCTCTGCTTATTATCAGTTAAAAAATTTGTCTCTAAATCTGATGAAGTGAATATAGATATAATAGTTTTATTATCTTTTATTTTGTTTGGTAAGCTATTGTCTTTTTGAATTGCATTGTATATAGCAAAAGGACCTATACCTTGTTTATTAAATCTTCTCTTAAAAAATTTTTTTGCTTCTTTAAGATTTATATTATTTACTCGTGATATTTTATAAATTTCATTAGCTCTTAAATGTATATTTTGCGTAAAATCTAATTTCCTTATTAAGTATCTTTTATGAGAAAAATAATGATAGTCATAACAGTAAAGATTAAGCCTCTTTTGTTGACCCAATCTCAACAAAGGCCTATAATTGTAAATCCTACCGTTAAATATTAAATATTTATTATATTTATTTTTTAACAATAAATATTTAAAAAAATAATATGAAGATAAACTTTGAATAAAAAGTTCCTTAATTAAATTGTTATTTTTTTTTGTATCAAAATTTTCTGTCTTATAAATAGTAGCTAGCGAGCTAGCAATAGATTGCCCAAAATCTATTTTGTTAAACTTAATTTTCTTAAGATCATGAAATTTTCTTACTTTTTCAATTTTTTTTAAACTTTTAACTAACTTATAATCTATATTTTCATCAATAGTTTTGATCTTATTATGATATTTATTTAATATATTAATTCCTTTCTTTAATCTTAGCTTGCAAAATGAGCATTTAATTTTGGACATTTTTTCATTAGCTACACAAAAATTTTTTTTTGCATTACAAGTAATTATTGTTACCTCTTTTTTTTGGATTAATTCTTTTTTTAATATTTCAATCTCTATGTCAAATATTGGCCATAATGGAGGAGAAATTTTAATTAAAACTTTTTTTGACATTAAAGTATTTACTCAGTGAGTTTTTTTTCAACTTCTTGAAAAATATAATGTCCTAGAAAAATATGACATTCTTGTACTCTAGCAGTATCTCTACTTTTTATAATTAAACTTATATCACAATGTTTTTTTATTTTACCCCCTTCATTACCTAAAAAACCAATTGTGAATATTTTATTTTTATTTGCATATTTGAAAGCTTTAATTACATTTTTTGAATTTCCTGAGGTGGTGATGCCAATTATTACATCCTTTTTATTTCCCAAAGCTTCTAAGTTTCTTGAAAAAATATCTTCAAAATTATAATCATTTGAACATGCAGTAATTGTCGATGTGTCCAAAGCAAGAGATATAGCTGGTATTGGCCTACGATTATTGTTTGGTTTTAATCTAACTAGAAATTCTGCTGCAAGATGTTGAGCATCAGCCGCTGATCCTCCATTACCACACAGAAAAACTTTTCCACCTGATTTTATTCTTTCTACAATTATTGTTATTGAAGCATTTATCTTCTTTTCCAAACCTAAAATTGATTTGTGCAATTTGATAGATTTGATTATTTCATTTTGCAAAGCCATTAAAATATTATTTTATACAATATATTTAAATTATATATTAATTTAATTTTTTCTGTTAATAAAATTATATGAAAAAAATTTTAATTTTGGGACATACTGGATACATTGGTCCTGTTGTTATTAATCATTTAAAAAATAAGTATTATATTTGTGGAGTTGATACAAATTGGTTTAAAGCAAGAATAAATAAAAAAAATTATAGAGAAAAATACGTATCAAATAAAAATATTATTAAGGATATAAGAAATTTTAAATTAAATGAGTTAAACTTTATACCTGATGCTATTATTTATCTCGCAGCTATTTCAAATGATCCTATGGGTCATGAATTTAAAAAAGTTACAAAGGAAATAAATTCAAATTGCTGTGTAAAAATTGCTAAAGAGGCTAAGAAATTAGGTGTAAAGAAATTTATATTTGCTTCGAGCTGCAGTATTTATGGAGCCGCAGGAAATACAAAAAAAAAGGAATCAGACAAAATTCAACCTTTGACGGATTATGCAAAATCAAAAGTAATTTCTGAAAAAAAATTAGAAAAATTATCAAGCAAAAATTTTAAAATAATTTCTTTAAGATTTGCAACCGCAGCTGGATACAGTCCAAAATTGAGACTTGATTTGGTATTTAATGATTTTGTAGTAAATTGTATTACAAAAAAGGAAATCCTCATATTGAGTAATGGAGAACCATGGAGACCATTAATTCATGTAAAAGACATGGCACTTTCAATTGAGTGGGCTATTGAATATACGACAAAGAAAAATTTTTTAGCTATTAACATTGGCTCAGATAAATGGACTTTTAGAATTAGAGATCTAGCATCAAAAATTGCAAAGAGTTTAGGAAAAGCTAAGGTTAAACTTAATAAAAATAATCAACCTGATAAAAGGAGTTATACTGTTGATTTTTCTTTATTTAAAAAAATTGCAAAAAACTTCCAACCAAGGGAGAATGTAAAAGATGCAGCAAAAGTTCTTGCAAAAAATATTTTAGAAAGTAATTATGACTTTAAAAATTTTAGAAATTCAACAAAATTTATAAGACTTAAAACATTAAAAAACTTACAGGAAAAAAAACTTATTAACAAACAACTATTTTGGATTAAATAAATGATTGAAGGGCTAATAATTACACCGTTAAGACGAATTCCAGATGAAAGAGGTTCTATCATGCATATGCTTAGATCAGACTCACCTCATTTTATAAAATTTGGCGAAATTTATTTTTCTACTGCTTACCCAGGAGTAATAAAAGGTTGGCATGAGCATACAAAACAAATTCAAAATTATTCCGTTATAAGTGGAATGATTAAATTGGTACTTTATGATAATAGAAACGAGTCTAGTACTTATAAAAAAATTCAAGAAATATTTATGGGTGATGATAATTATTGCTTGGTTACTATTCCAACGGGTATTATCATGGGATATAAGTGTATTGGAGAAAAAAAGTGCATATTAGCAAACTGTTCTACATTACCACATGATCCAACAGAAATGAAAAGTTATGATCCTCTAAATTTTAAAGATATTGATTATGATTGGTCTTTAAAAATGAAATGAAGAAGTTATGTATTATAGGAGCCTCTGGATACATCGGAAGCACAATTTCTACAAAGTTAAATAATAAATTTAAAATAATTAATTGTTCTAGAAAAAAAATTAAAAAATTAAATAATAGTGTACATATAAAAGGTGATCTAAAATCTGAATTAGTAATAAAAAAAATAGTAAAATTTGATCCAAATTATCTTATTTGCTGTGCAACTTTTAATCATTTTGACTCAGAAAAAAATTTAATCTCTACATTAGATAATAACAATAAATCTTTGGCGAACATAATATTAAAATTAAAAAATTTAAAAAAAATTATTTATTTTTCGTCATTCCAAGTTTATGGAAATTACCTTAAACATAAATTTATTGATGAAAATACTGCTAGAAATCCAAAAAATAATTATAGTTTTTCTCATTTATTAAATGAAGAACTGTTAAGTTATTTGAGTAAAAAAGAAAATTTATCTGTAGACGTAATAAGACTAACAAATGCGTATGGTTTCCCTTATAATAAGAAATCTAATTGTTGGTGGCTTGTTATAAATGATTTATGTAAAAAATATGTTAAAACAAATAAGATCGTTATAAACTCAGATGGATCTGCGTTTAGGAATTTTATTCATATTGATGATGTATCAAGATTTGTAAATATTTTATTAAAACGAAATTCTAAAGGTTTTAATTTATATAATTTATCTTCAAATGATACTGTTTCAATTATCAATTTAGCTAAATTAATTTCTAATAATATAAAAGATAAACCAAGAATTTTTGTAAATAAAAATAAGAAAATAGATATTTCTAAAATTAAAATAAAAAAATCCAATTTAAAAATATCAAAAGATAAAATAAAGGAACTAAATTTCTTTCCAAAGATTAAATTAAACGATGGAATTAAAAAATTAATTAATCAATTAAAAAATGAAAGAAAATAGCAGTCCTTTAAATATAATATTTGGAATTCTTAAAAATGATACCAAATTAAAAATAATTGGAATTGTTTTGTTGATGTTAATTTCATCCATGTTTGAAATATTAAGTATTGGTGCTGTTATACCTTTAATTTCATTAATTATTGATCCTGAAATTTTAAATAATATTACGCAAGTTAATCAAATCGAACAAGTCTTAAAAATAAATTTAGATGCAATTAGTGCAAAGGCCATGTTATTTATATTTATAGTTATAATATTGTTAACTACTATTTTCAAAGTGCTTGTTTTAAAAGGCAGTTTATATATGTCTAAAATTATTACAGCTGAGATAGGATCAAAAGTTTTTGAGAAATTAATATACAGTTCTTATGAAGATTTAATTAATTTAAAATCCACTTCCTTTTCAGGAACAATGACACAAAGATTAGATAGCTTAAGTGCTTTATTGTTTCATTTTTTAAATGTCCTCTCATCAATACTTTTTTTAATAATTTTGATGATAACAATGACTTTAAGCGGGCTGGGTAAAGGTATTTTAGTAATATTACCAATTGTAATATTTTATATAATTTTAGGTTTATACTCTAAAAAAAAACTAGATAAAAACTCTATTAAATTAAATTCATTAATAACATCTAGATTAAAAACACTTAACGATGTTTATAATAGTATTAGAGATATAATTTTAAATTTTGCACAAGAATCTTATAACAATATTTTTAAAAATTACGAATTCAAGTTCAGAAAAATTGAGGCCAAGGTTTCTTTTATTATGGGATCAGCCAGATATATGATCGAGGGTGTAGCAATAATAACCTTAGTAAGTATTGTAATGTTTTTAATGTATCTTGGAATTGAAAACAAATTGATATTAGTTGTAACTGGAACAATAGTTTTTGCAACACAAAGGTTTCTTCCTTTTTTTCAGCAAATGTTTGTTTCTTGGTCAAATTTTTATGGACACCTTGATCAAATTAATCAAATAGCAGAAATGGTAGCTCAAAATAATAAAAATCAATTTTTAGAAAATAATTCTGATTATAAAAAATTTCAAAAAAAAATTATCTTAAAAAATGTAAGCTATAAATATCCTGACACTGAAAAATATATTTTAAAAAATATTAATATCGAGGTAAATCGTGGAGATAAAGTTGCAATAAGAGGAAAAACAGGGGCCGGTAAAACTACATTGGTTGATATAATTTTAGGCCTTATTCGGCCAGTAGAAGGATTTGTAATTATTGATGATAATAAATTAGAAAAAAAACATATTAGTTCTTGGATTAAAAATATTTCTCACGTTCCACAAGAAATTTTTTTAATTGATGATACAATTGAAGCAAATATTTTTTTTCCAAGTAAAAGAAATTTTTCAACTGAGGAATTAAACAAAGCTGCAAAGATAGCAGAAGTTTTAGAATTTTCAGAAAAAAAAGAATATGGACTTAAACAAATGGTAGGGGAAAACGGAATAAATTTATCAGGAGGTCAAAAACAGAGAATAGGTTTGGCTAGAGCTTTTGTAAAAAAGAGAGAAATTATTATTTTAGATGAAGCAACGAATCAATTAGATAAAGAAACAGAAAAAAAAATCTTTGAAAATATAAAATCAAATTTTGCAAACCATACAATTTTTGCAATAAGTCATAATGATAACAATTTAGATTTTTTTGACAAAATAGTTGATCTTGATCAAATTTAATTTAGATTTAAGTCAAAGGGTATAGATATTCTATCTTCATTTGAGGATTTATTTTTTACAGAATGTTTTAAATAAGAGTTGAAAAGTACTATTGTATTTTCAATAGGCTTTAAAACAATATTATTTTTTATTTTTTGAAAATTTTTTAGATTATTGTCATCACTTATAATTATATTATTTCTTGGATTATGTATTATTAAATCACCTGGCTCTTTATTATTTGGAACTTTATAATAAAAAATACCAGATAATACCCCCTCTGGATGTGAATGACTTGCTAAGTCTACTCCTTTAGATGATTTAACAAACCACATTTTATTTATAATAAATTTTATATCTAAATTTTTTACAAATGTAATTTTTTGATCTTCTGAAATAAGTTTTTCTATTTTCTCTTTTAAAATATTAAAATTATCTAGTTTAAAAATATCATGTTCAGATTGATAATATTTATAAACATTTATTTGTTTTTTATCTGAGTAAGAATTGGTTATGTTTGAATTAATATATCTTTTTATTTCCTCATCAAGATTAAAATTATAATCAAATTTTAAGATAAATAATCTTGGTGGATAATAATTTATATTTTTTAAATCTTTTTTTATTCGAGAATTAAAAAATTTGTTGAGGTATTCCTCGGGATCTTTAGTTGATTTCTCAAACAAATAACTTCCTAGATAAAAATATTTTTTTGAAATTTCACCTTTATCTGGATTTACGTATTTAAATGTGCTTTCAGCAAGATTTAGTTTTCCTTGCTCAAGAAAAAAATTTCCAATTTTAATTGCCTGAACATTATCTAATTTCCTTGAAAAAAAATTTACTTTTATAAAGTAATAAATAAACTTAAGTTTATTAATTGCAAATTTTAAAATATTTATTAATTGTTTTATTAATTTTATAATAAGATATTCCATCAAGATATTATTATTTTTTTATTTATGAATATTCATACAAAAAAGAAAAAGAATACAAAAAAATTATTCAATACTCCAATATTATTTTTAACTTATAAAAGGATTAATACTGCAAAAAAAGTTTTTGATGAAATAAAAAAAATTAAACCAAAAAAATTATACTTTGCTAGCAATGCTCCAATTTTAAATAATTTTTCTGAAATTAAAAAAATAAATTCTGTAAGAAACTTATTAAATGAGGTAGATTGGAAATGTAAAATTGTTAAAATATTTCACAAAAAACATTTACCAGTATCAAAATCAATACCGACTTCAATTAACACTTTTTTTAAATATGAAAAAAAAGGGATTATTTTAGAAGACGATTGTTTGCCATCAAATGAATTTTTTTATTATTGTGAAAAAATGTTAAACATTTATGAAAAGAAAAATATAAATGTCATTTGTGGGAGTAGATTTTCCAATCCAAAAATTGGAAAGTATTATTTTTCTAAATACAATCATGCTTGGGGATGGGCAACTTGGAGAAGTTCTTGGAAAAAATTTGATCCAGATATAAAATTTTGGCCAAAATGGAAAAATACCGACTCTTGGAAAGGTATCAATCTAGATATAAATGAATATAATTATTGGACAAAAATTTTTAACTCCACTTATAAAAAAAAAATTAACACCTGGGATTATGCTTGGACAGCATGTGCATGGTATCACAATCAATTATCAATAATTCCATCTAATAACTTGATAAATAATATTGGATTTGGTCCAGATGCAACATGGACTGTGCAGAGCAAACAAAATAAAATGAAAAAATTTCACAAAATTAAAGAAATAATTAAATTAAAAAAAATTTTTCAAGATAAAATGAAAGATAAATACGTATTTTATAATCATTTTGGTGGAGGAAATGATGTAAATATAAATAAAATCATTAAATTGACAAAACTTCTTGTAAGTGACCCTTCAACTATTTTATTAAAAATAAAAAGAAATCTTAAGAATGTTAAAGAAAATATTTAGATCTTGTTATTATTTTTTATATTCACTTTTAATAAGTAGATTTTTTATTTTAAATTTTAAAGAAAAAGTATTAGTTTTTGATAAAATTAGATTAAAATTATTCTACCAGAGAATAAGAAATTATCATGATTTAAATACTATTAGACAAATATTCATAAAGGAAGAATACAGTTTTAAAAAAAAATATGATTATCAAATTAAGAAATATTACAATAGTATTTTAAAAGAAAATAAGATACCTCTTATAATTGATTGTGGATCAAATATAGGAGCAAGTTCAAATTACTTTAATATAAAATATCCTGGATCAAAAATAATCGCAATTGAACCAGATTTTGAAAATATTAAAATTTTTAAGATAAATGTAAAAGAAAGAAATATTTCACTTTATGAAAATGCATTAAGTTCAGAAATATTTAATTATACTCTTGAAAGAGATGAAAATAATGACTGGAGATCAACAAAAATTAAAAAAAGTATTATTGATAATAAAGAAAATAAAAAATCAATAACTATATCTAATATTTTAAGAGAATATAAAAATTCTAACTACAAACCTTTTATAATAAAAATTGATATAGAAGGGCATGAAAAGCAGCTATTTGAGAAAAATTTTGATTGGATTTTGGAATTTAAAATAATTGTTATTGAACTGCATGACTGGTTATTTCCAAAAAACAATATTTCAAATAATTTTTTTGAAGCGATTTCAGGAATGAAAAAAAAAATACTAAAAGAAGGTGAAAATACTATAGTAATTAATGAGGATATTTAAAACATGAACATTTTGCTTACAGGCGGTTTAGGTTACATAGGGTCTCATCTTGCTCTAGGATTATTAAAAAAACAAAACGTTAATCTAACTATTGTAGATAATCTTAGTAATTCAAAATTAAGTGTAAAAAATAAAATTCGATTTATTTCAAGTAAAAATTTTAAATTTAAAAAATTAGATTTAAAAAATAAGAATAGCCTTCAAAAACTTTTTAAAAAAGGAAAGTTTGATTTAGTTTTTCACTTGGCTGGATCTAAGTCAGTCAAGGAAAGTCAGATTGATCCAAAAAAATATTATGAAAATAATATTTTGGGAGCCATAAACTTATTAAATTCAATGATAGAGTGTAATGTAAAAGATATTATATTCAGTTCAACAGCAACAGTTTATGGATCTAAAAAAATAAATTGTTATTCTGAGAATTTTTCAAGAGAACCAGTAAATACATATGGTTTAACAAAAAAAATTATTGAAGATTTATTAATTGACTTAGATAGAAAAAAAAAAATAAAAAGTGTGATTTTAAGATATTTTAATCCAGCTGGTTGTCATGCCTCTGGTTTATTAGGAGAGAATCCTGAAGGAACTCCAAATAATTTGTATCCCTATATCATTAAAATTATTAAAGGTGATTTAGATTTTTTAAAAGTTTTTGGTAATAATTATAAAACTAAAGATGGCACGGGTGCAAGGGACTATATTCATATTCAAGATTTAGTAGATGCACATTTAAATTGTATTCAATTTGTTAAAAAAAAATCAGGCATATTTAATATTGGAACTGGCAAACCCTACACTGTTCTGGATATAATTAATTCATTTCAAAAACATTGTAACTTTAAAATTAATTATAATTTTTATCCACGTAGAGAAGGGGACATTGATATTTATTATAATAAAATTTCTAAAGCTAAAAAAATATTAGGTTGGAGTGCAAAAAGAGGTCTCAAAGAAATTTCACAATCAACATTTAAATTTGCAATAAAAAGTAAGTAACATGAAAATTACAATAATTGTACCAGGCAAATTTCATGCTTTTTATTTAGCTGAGCAATTACAGAAAAAAAAATTACTAAACCGACTAATTACAACTTATCCAAAATTTTTACTTAAAAATTTCAATATACCCTATAATAAAATTTACTCTTTTTTTATTAAAGAAATAATCCAAAAAATTTTAACCAAATTAAGCTTAAACAAACTTCTTGATAGAAGTATTATCTTTTTAAATTTAATTTTTGAAAAATATGCATCATATAGAATAGATCACAATAACACTAAAATACTAATTAGCTGGTCTGGAGCAGCTGAAAGCTCTTTTAAATCTAACTTAAATAAAAATTGCATTAAAATACTTGAACGAGGATCATCACACATTCAATTTCAACAAAAAATCCTAGAGGAGGAATATCAAAAATTTGGGATTAAAAAAGAAATTATAAATAAACAAGTTTTAGAACAGGAATTGAAGGAGTATGAGTTAGCTGATTACATTGTTGTACCTAGTTTATTTGCAAAAAATACATTTTTAGAATTCGGAACAAAAGAAGAAAAAATTATATGTGTTCCTTATGGTGTTGATTTAGAAGAATTTAAAAAAAATCACAAAAAACATGATAATTTTATAATACTTAATGTTGGGCAGGTTTCTATAAGAAAAGGCTCCTATTACTTATTAAAAGCTTTTACAGATTTAAATCTCAAAAATTGTGAACTTCATTTTGTTGGAACTATTGACTTAGATATGAAGAAAATTATTGGAGAGTTTAGGGAAAATAAAAATATAAAATTTTTTAATCATGTTCCTCAAAACAAATTATTAAATTATTATAATAATTCTGATATTTTTGTAATACCATCAATAGAAGAGGGAATGGCTGTTGTGCAATTGCAAGCAATGGCATGTGGTTTACCAGTTATATGTACTACTAATTCTGGTGGATCTGATATAATTGATGAAAATGAAAATGGTTACATTATAAATATTAGAGATATAGAAAAATTGAAGGAAAAAATTAGCTATCTTTATAATAACAGAGAAATTGTAAAAAAATTTAGTGAAAATTCTTATATTAAAGCTAACAAATTCTTATCTTGGGATAATTATGGAGATAAAATTTCATTAATTTATAAAGATATACTTAAAGATATGAATGCATAATATCAGCTTGTTTTGAAATAGTTCTATTTTGAGAAATGAAGTTACGAATTTTTTCAAATTTATTATTATATTTATCAAAATTAATTATTATAGAATCAATTTTTTTTGCTAGCCCAATAATATCTTTTTTCTCAAACAAAAAATCATGATCAAAAATTATTTCGGGAATTGCACCAATGTTAGAGCCCAAAACAATTGATCCACAAGCTGCAGCTTCTTGAATTACTCTTCCATATTGTTCATTCCATTGAGAAGGAACAATTGTAATATGTGAGGCTCTCATTGCTTCATTTATATTATCATGATTATATTTGCTCAAAATTAATTTATTATTTTTTTTTAATTTCTTAAGATCAACTTTAATTGTTTTAAAATAATTTATATTATCAATATCAAAGATATCTAAATGCAGGATCCAATTGTTAGATTTAAGTAAATCTAAAGATTTAAGCAAAGTGTGGACTCCCTTTTTTTCACTAATTTTACCAAAATACGATAACACAAGCTTTGAATTATTATTCTTATTTGATGGATAAAATATTTTTGGATTGTATCCCAGGGGTACAACAATAGTTTTTTTTGAGTAACCACAGTGATCTAAATTTTTTTTAATTTGATTGGTATAGCAGAAAATTCGAGATATTTTTTTTTTAAAAACAAAATATAAAATTCTATATAAATTTTTTTTAATTAATTTTTTCATAAAATTATGCTCATTTAAAATATTATTCTCATTTGAAAAATAGTATAAATTAAGATCTCTAAATAATGAGTAAACTAGTAATATTATTGATTGAAGCGACAAAACATCAAGATCTAAAAATATATGAGTAATCTTTCTTTTATTTATTTCGTATTTTAAGTTATGAAAAATCTTCAATCTCAAATGATTAAAAGTATATTTTTTAAATACTAAATTTACATTTAGATCATCTTTATTAAAATTAGGTTTAATTTTTTTTTTATTTTCGATATGATTAAATGGACAAACTAATGTGGTATTAATATTGTATTTATCTTTTAATAAAGAGTATACATCAGTATTAATTCTTTTAACAAATGAATGGCTAATAACTAATAAATTTATATTTTTTTTCATTTTGCACTAATATAAATACAAAAACTATGAATAAAAAACCAAATATTGATACTGTAGTTATTTTAGCAGGTGGTCTTGGTACAAGATTATCTGAAGAAACCCAAAAAAAACCTAAACCAATGGTTAAAATAGGCTCAAAACCAATTTTGTGGCATATCTTAAAGCATTACCAGTTTTACGGTTTTAAAAATTTTATTATTTGTACTGGCTACAAGGGCTATGTAATAAAAAAGTTTTTTTCGAATGAAAAAGATTTTTTAAATGAAAATATAATAATAGTTAATACTGGATTAAAAAGTTTAACAGGTACAAGATTGAAGAAATTAGAAAAAATATTACCTAATGAATTTTGCTTAACTTATGGCGATGCAGTTTCAGATATAAATATTAAAAAATTAATCAATTTTCATTTCAAAAAAAAATCAATCTTTACTTTAACTGGAATAATACCCGCTAGTAAATATGGTGCAATTAAATTTAATAATCAAAACAAGATTTTAAATTTTATGGAAAAAAAAGACTTAAAACCAAATTATGTCAGCGGAGGATATTTTGTTTTAAATAAAATAATTTTAGGTTTTATAAAAAAAAATAAGGATGAAATGTTAGAAAATGCACCAATGAAAAAAATAGTTAAAACAAATAGGATGTATGTTTTTAAATATCAAGGATTTTGGCAATGTATGGATACTTTAAGGGATAAAATGTATTTAGAACAATTATGGAAAAATAAACCAAAGTGGAAAATTTGGAAAAAATAAAACATATTCTTGTAAAAACTTTTTTATGGAAATTGTTACAATCAATTTCAATTTGGTACCGCTTTCACTTTTTTAAAAATAATTCGCAATGGAATTATCATAAATATATAAAAAAATATCTTAATTATAAGGATGGTTATTATATAGAAATTGGCGCTAATGACGGTGTTAGATTTTCAAACACACTTTTTCTTGAGAAAAATCTTAATTGGAAAGGAATACTAATTGAACCTAGTAATAAATTTTATCTTTTAAAAAAATATAGAGGAAAAAATAATAAAATATTTAATTTAGCGTGTTCTAGCTTTGAACAAAAAAATCAAATAAAAGAGTATGTTTATGCTGATCTTTCTACTTTCCCTAAAGATAAATTTGATAAAAGTGAAAATTTAGATAATTATTTAAATCATATAAATTTTTCTTTTACAGACAATTTTTATAATTTTAAAACTAAAGTTAAACCATTAAATGATTTATTAGATGAAGCACAAGCTCCAAGAATAATAGATTTTTTTTCACTCGATGTGGAAGGGGAAGAATTAGATGTACTTAAGGGAATTAATTTTAAGGAATATTTTTTTAAATTTATTTTAGTTGAGGGTTTTGATGATCAAGTATCGAAATTTTTGAGTGAAAAAAATTATACAATATTAGAAAAATTAAGTCACGATACTTTGTTTAAAAATGAGTTAAAATAAGTGAAAAATTTAGAAATAATAAAAAATAAAAAATTTCTTTTAATTGGTTCTGATTTCCCTTTTTCAATTGAAAAAAGCTACCTAAGATCATTTAAAAGTTTAAATATAAAAAAAGTTTCATTTTTTTCAGTAAATAGTAGTAAAATTTTAAAAACTTTTAATAAGTTAAATAACAAATTTACTAGAGAATTATATTATTTTATTTATAGACAGGTTTTTAAAAATTTTTTAAAAACTGAAAAAAAATTTGATTATATAATTATTTTTAAAGGATTAGAATTTAACTCCAAAACACTAAAAATATTATCTAATCACCAATCAAATGCAAAATGGATAAACATATTTACTGATAATCCATTAAATTTAAAATATGCCTCTTGTTCAAACTTAAATGTTCTAAAATGTATTAATTTTTATGATTTTTTTTGTACTTCTTTTTCATACAAATTAAATAAAAAGCTTAAAAAATTTAAAATTAAAAAACATATATTCTTACCCTTTGGTTACGATAAAAAAATACATTTTGTAAAAAAAAAATTTAAAAAATTTCAACTTAAAAACAATGTTAATTTCATAGGTGCTTATGACGAATATAGAAAAAATTTTTTAAATAATCTGAAAAGAGAGGTGGATATATATGGCCCTGGATGGAACAAAGCAAAAAATTTAAGTAAATTTTTAAAAGTTAAAAGCAATTTTGTTAGTGGAAAAAAAATTAGGGAAATATATAGAAATTATTCTGTAAGTTTAAATATTCTTAGAGAACAGGATAAAGATTCTCATAACATGAAAGTCTTTGAAATTCCTGTAATGGGAGGTCTTATGTTAACTCAACGAAATAGGGAGACTAATAATTTTTTTTTAGAAAATAAGGAATGCTTTATGTATTCAGATCTTAATGAAGCTAGAAAAAAAATTGATTTTATGTTGAAAAAAAAAAATAATTTATTCAAAGTTAGAAAAGCAGGTCTTTTAAAATCAAGAAAATACAGTTATGACTTTAGACTTAAAAAATTAATTTCCAAAGTTTTATGAATATTTATAAATTAAAAAAAAATCTACCGATTATTTATATTTTTATTTTATTTGTAATCTTCATTTACAGAGCTTATTTTATTGATCAAAATTACAGACCAAGTAACATTAACATATTTTTATCAATAAGTTTTTTAAGCCTGTGTTTTTTAAGTCTTCATTTATATTTAATTGAAATTGAAAAAAAAAATAATTTACCATTTATAGCCTTAATTGTTTTATATTTATTGTTTTGTTACGGATTTAGTTATGAACTAATAGGAGATTTTTTAAATATTCAAAAGGAGGAAGTAATATTTAAAACCTTAATAATTATAAATATAGCAATTATTTTTTTAAATATTGGTTATTTTTTATTATACAAAGTGTTTCAAAAAGAAAGATCAGGTTTTAAATTTTTAGAAGTAAACAAATATAATAAATTAATTATAATTGCTATATTTTTTTTATTAATTAATTTTTTAAATAAGTTTTATTTTTTTATTCCATCAAACTTAAATCAAATTATTGTCCCAATTATAATAATAAGTTTTTCAATACTTTTTTATTCAATAATTAAATTTAAGGATTTTAAAAATTTTTTTTATTTGTTAATAATTTTATTTACAATATTTTTAGAAATTTTAAGTTCTTCTTATGTTTTTCCTGCGATATTAGTTTTAATTTATTTTGTTATTTATTTTAAAGTTAATGGAAAAATTCCCATAATTCAGATTTTATTATTTGCTTTATTTTTTTTTACACTTCATCTTTACAAAAATGAATTTAGGTTAAATTTAATCTTTAGTAATTTAAACCCTGTGGATAGAAGTAAAATATTTTTACAATTTTACTCGTCTGTTATTAAGTCAGATTCAAATGAATTCATTATATTAGATGAGGAACAAAAGAAAAAATTTGTTAAAGATACAAATGCTGATCCAGTAAGACAACGTCTTAATAATTGGAGATTGGCCCATTCTTTTAGTTCTTTAATTATTTTAGTTGAAAAAACACCTTCTTCTATAAATTATTTCAAGGGTGAAACGTACAAAATTCTATTATCAAAATTAATACCGAGAGTAATTTGGAATGAAAAACCATCAGATACAATTGCAAATTATATCGGTAGAAAATACCATGTTTTAGATAATAAAGATAATTCCACATCTTGGAATCTTCCAATAATCAACGAAGCCTATATTAACTTTGGTATTTATGGAGTAATACTTATTTCATTTTTATTAGGAATACTTGTAAGAATTTTTACAGTAATTTTTTCAATTAATAATTTTAAAAATGCAGAAACTCATATCGGAGTTTACTTATGCTGTTCTACTTTTTTTTGGGAACCACATTTGTCTCTAGTTTATGGAGGAATATATTATCCAATAATTTTTCTTTATTTTTTTATGTCAATGTTAATTTATATTCTAAATAGATTTCAAAGATGAAAAAAAAAATAAAAGTGTCTTTTTTTTTAAGAAAACCAAGACCAAATTTTGATTTTAGTATTGAGATGTTCTATAAAGAATTATTCAAATCTGATAATCAAAATATACAGATAATAAAAAAAAAACTTCCATTTGAAAGTAAGGGCTTTTTTAAAAGATTTTATTCAACACTATGGTGTTTTTTTAATCAAAATGAAATTAATCATGTTACAGGTGATATTAATTATATTAATATTTTTTTGAAAAAAAATAAATCTATCCTTACCATACTTGATCTATACTCTTTAAAAAGACTCAATGGATTTAAAAAATTTGTTTATAAGTTTTTTTGGCTAGATATACCCTTAAAAAGATGTTCAAAAATAATTACAATTTCTCAAAAAATTAAAAAAGAGATAATAACTATCTTTAAAATCAAAAGTAATAAAATTGAAGTAATACCATGCTCAATTTCAAATATTTTTGAACCAAAAAGTAAAAAATTAAATTTTAACGAATTAAATATTTTATTTGTAGGGACTGGTGAAAATAAGAACCTTGAAAGATCTATAATAGCATTAAAAAATCTCAAAATTAAATTCACAATTATAGGAGAGATAAAAACCAAATATTTATATCTGTTAAAAAAGAATAATATTAATTTTACAAATTATATAAACCAGTCTCAAAAACAAATATACAAACATTATGTAGATACAGATATACTGTTGTTCCCTTCAGAATATGAGGGATTTGGGCTACCTATTCTAGAGGCACAGGCTGTTGGTAGATTAGTTATAACTTCTAATAATTTAAAAAATATAGCTGGTAAAGGGGCAATATATATTAATCCGCTAAGTATTAATGATATAAGAAATAAAATTAATAATATTAAGAAAAAAAAGTATAAAGTAAAAAAAATTATTAAAGTTGGATTCAAAAATTTAGAAAGATATAAATTAAAAAATATAAAACATAAGTATATAGAAACTTATAATACATTTTATGAGAATATTAGTAATAACTAGCAATCTTTATCCTGAAATTGGAGGTCCTTATAATGTTATTACTTCTACTGTAAGAGAGCTTTTGAAAAAAAATATAAAAATTAAAATTTACCCATTTTTTGATGGAAAAAAAAAACCAACAAAAAGGCTTTTTAATTTAATTAAAAATCATGATATTATTCATTATTATGGAGGTTGGGATAAAAATCATATTATAGTTTTCTTAATTTCTTTTTTTTTTAAAAAAAAATTTATTTTATCTCCAATGGGTATTTTTGAAGATTGGTCTTTAGAGCAAAAAAAAATTAAAAAAAAATTAGCATTATTTTTTTATCAAAAAAAAATATTAGATAAATCTGATATTATTCATGCAACCTCAGAATTAGAAAAAAATAATATAAAAAAAATAACTAAAAATAAAAACATATTTGTAATACCTCATGGAATAGAAAAGCTTGATGGAAAATATATTAAAAAAAAATTTTTTGTTAACAAAAAAAAAAGAGCTTTATTTTTTTCAAGAATACATAAAAAAAAAGGATTAGATATGTTACTCAATGCTTGGAAAAAAATTAAACTTTTAAATTGGGAATTACATATTTATGGCCCAGATTATGACAATTATATTAGTCAATTGGATCCATCTCTAAAAAAAATTGATGGAGTGATTTTTAAAGGTCCTTTGTTTGATGTAAGCAGGAAAAGAGAAGTTTTTCAGAATAGTGATTTAATGATTTTACCAAGTAGAAGCGAAAATTTTGGCTATGTCATATTGGAAAGTATTAGAGCAGGCCTTCCAGTTTTGACTACTACTCAGACACCATGGGAAAATATAAAACAAACAAATTCTGGATGGGTAATAGACCACCATCAAACTGATTTAGAAAAGGTTTTGAAAGAAATTGATGAAACTGATGAAGAAGCTTTTTTAGTTAAATCAGAAAATTCAAAAAAATTATCTCAAAATTTTCTATGGGAAAATATTTTAGAAAAATATATATCTCTATACAATTAAAAATAAAATGAAAGTTTTATCTATTGGATATACTTCGGCTGATGCTGGTGGACCTTATAATGTTGCAGAAAATTATCAGAGTGTTTTACAAAAAAATAATTTTTCTGTTGATGTAAATAGTTTTACATTAAATAAAACTATAAAAAAATTTTTTTTTAATAGAAAAGAATTAATTGAATTTTTAAATTCATATGATTTAGTGCATTTTCATAATCTTTTTTCAATATCTAATGCTTTAATTTCAAGGTTATTATATCAAATACATGTTCCATATATAATAAGTCTGCATGGAAATTTAAATTATTGGTCTTTAAAGCAATCTAAATTAAAAAAAAAAATATTCTTATATTTTTTTAGATCATTTATCAAAAATAGTCGTGGAATACATATATTAAATGATAATGAGAAAAATGAAGCTTCAAAAATTATAAATATAAACAATTCAAGATTATTTAAATTACAAAATTGTATCGATGTGTCAAAATATAAAATAAACAAAATAAACAAAATAAACAAAAAATTTTTTACAGTTTTGTTTTTTGGAAGATTGAATTATAAAAAAGGTATCTTTAAGTTATTAGAAATTATTAAGAAACTAGATGATGAAAATATAAAAAATATTAAATTTTTATTTGTTGGACCAAAAGATTTGACAATTTTTAATGAATTTAAAAATAAAATATATAATCTTAAAATTGAAAAAATTGTTGAGATAAGAGATAGTGCAAAAAGCTTAGAAGAAAAAAAAAATATTTTTAAGGAAAGTGATATTTTTATTTTACCTTCTGAAGATGAGGCTGATTCTGTTGCTGTCAAGGAGGTTTTAAGCGCTGGCCTACCAGTAATTATTTCAAAAAATTGCAAATTTGATTACTTTGGAGGGGAAAAAAAATTTATAAAAATAATTAAAAATAATGATATTAACGAATATTGTCAGGCTATAAAAGGTTTTTATAAAAATTATGATAAAATTAATTCCTTTTCTGAAGAAGCTCATGCTTTTGCTATAGATAATTTTTCTTTATCAATAATTGAAAATATTTTGCCTAAAATTTATTACGATTGCGTTACTTACTCATATGAATCTGAAAATTGGTATAAATGAAAAATAATTATATTCTTGGTTTAAACTTTCTACATTCTGACAGTTCCGCTTGTTTGTTCAAAAATAATGAGCTTATTGTAGCTATAGAGGAGGAGAGATTTTCTAGAGTAAAACACACTATGGATTTTCCTTACAAATCAATTGAGTACTGTCTAAATTATGAAAATATAAACATATCTGATGTAGGAGTTATTACATTAAATTCTAATCCCTTGTCCTCAATTTTAAAGAAAATATTTTTTTTAATTAAGAATCCATTTTCATTAAAGATAGCCTTTTTGAGTGCTAAAAATACCAAAAATAAATTAAGTCTACAAAAATACATATCAAAAATTGGTAGTGAAAATAAATTTAAAGGAAAAATTTTTTATGCAGATCATCATGAGTCTCACATTGCTTCATCACTATACTTTAGTGAATTCAAAGATTGTGTAAATTTATCTATTGATGGTTTTGGAGATTTTGCAAGTAGTGCTTGGGGCTTTTCTAAAGAAAAAAAATTAAAAATTGACGAAAAAATAGATTTTCCACATTCATTAGGAATTTTTTATCAAGCCATGACACAATTTCTAGGGTTTAAAAATTACGGTGATGAATACAAAGTCATGGGCCTTTCACCCTATGGAAAGCCTAAGTATGTAAATGAAATTTCAAAATTAATATTTAAAACCAAAAGTGGATTTAAATTAAATTTAAAATATTTTAATCATCATAAAAAAAAAATATTATCAGTAAATAAAAATAATCAAGCAGAATACTCAAACTTATATTCCTCTAAGTTAATTAATTTATTGGGTAAGGAAAGAGATGGAAATGAAAAAATTAGCCAACATCATATGGATATAGCAAAATCAGTTCAATTTGTTTATGAAGATGTATTTTTTCATTTATTAAATTTTATTTATAAAAAATACAAAAATTTTAATTTAACTTTGTCTGGCGGCTGTGTGATGAATTCTGTAGCGAATGGTAAAATAATTAAAAAAACACCCTTTAAAAATATTTACATTTCTCCAAATCCAGGTGATGCTGGTGGTTCAGTTGGTTCATCATGTGTTTATTTAAAAGAAAAATCTTATAAGGATATAAATGTTAAAAATTATTCTTATTTAGGACCTCAATATAACAATAATGAAATTAATCAAATTTTAGATAATTATAAAAATAAAAATAAATATAAAATTAAATATTTAGATGATAATGAACTTTCTAAATATATAGCGAAAGAATTATCTAATTCAAAAATAATAGGATGGTTTCAGGGAAGGACAGAATGGGGGCCCAGAGCTCTAGGAAATAGATCAATACTTGCTGATCCAAGAAACCCTAATATAAAAGACATAATAAATTCAAAAATAAAGAGAAGAGAGAGCTTTAGGCCATTTGCACCATCTGCTTTATATGATGAAACTTATAAATGGTTTGAAATTGACAAAGAGGTTCCATTTATGTCAGAAGTTTATCAAGTAAAAAAAGATAAACAGCATTTGTTACCTGGTATAACTCATGTAGACGGGAGTGGAAGAATACAAACAGTAAAAAAATATCAAAATATTAAATACTACAATTTAATTAATGATTTTTTTTCATATACTGGTGTACCAATTGTACTAAATACTTCTTTTAATGAAAATGAACCAATTGTTAATCATCCAAAAGAGGCAATAAATTGTTTTAATAGAACCGAAATGGATATACTAGTTTTAGAAAACTATATTTTGACTAGGTAAATGAAATTTTCAATAATAACTGTTAGCTATAATTCAGAAAAGACTATTGAGGAAACAATCCAGTCTGTAATATCTCAATCTTATAAAGATTATGAATATATTCTTGTAGATGGCGGATCGACAGATAATACCTTAAAAATTGTAAATAATTATAGCAAATATTTTAATAAAATAATCTCAGAAAAAGACAATGGAATTTATAATGCGATCAATAAAGGAATTAAATTCTCATCAGGAGAGATAATATCAATTTTACATTCAGATAATAGCTTTTATGCAAATAGTATTTTGTCAGATGTTAAAAGTGTTTTTGAAAATGATAAAAATTCTCAATGTGTTATAGGAAATACTCTCATTTATAAGGAAATAAACAATAAAAAAAAAATAATAAGAAATTATAAAGCTAATAATTTTTATAAATGGATGATCTATCTAGGTTATTCTCCCCCACATCCTTCATCTTTTTTTAAAAAAGATGCATACTTAAAATTTGGTTTATATAATGAAAATTTTAAAATAGCTGCTGACTTTGATTTTTATTTAAGAACAATTTTAATTAATAAAATTAAATTTAAAAGAGTAGATCAAAATTATGTCTTTATGAGACATGGAGGAGAAAGCACTAAATCTTTTTCTAATCATAATAAATCATCTTTTGAAATTTTAAATTCATTTAAAATAAACCATATTAAAAATTATTTTATTGTAATATTGATGAGGTTTCCTTTAAAAATAATTCAGTATTTTTTCAAATGAATAATATAAATTTACAAAATAACTTAATAAAGTTTTCTACAATTCTATTTTGCTTAATTCCTGTTGCTTTAATATCTGGGCCCTTTATTCCTGATTTGTTTTTAGTGTTAATTATATTAAGTTCTTTAGTAGTTTTATTTTTAAAAGATGATTTTTCTATTTTTAAAAATAAATTTTTTTATGCATTTGTATTATTTTGGTTAATTTTAACAATAAATTCTTTTTTTACTTTAAATTTTTCATCAATAAAAAGCGCTTTTTTATATTTTAGATTTTTTTTGTTTGGTTTTATTATTTTTTTTCTTATTTCTTATAATAAGAGTTTTTTAGAGCATCTTTTAAAAATTTTCCTATTAATTTTTATTATTTTGTTTTTTGACACAATTTATCAATTTATTTTTTCAAAAAATTTAATTGGTTTTGTTTATGATAATCCTCACAATTTTAGAATTACTAGTTTTTTTGGAAAAGATGAAGTTTTAGGTAGCTATATTTCAAGATTTATACCTATCTTAATTTTTTTAATAATAAATTCTCAAGATAAGTTAATTAAAAAATATAAGTCAGAATTAATATTTTTTTATTTAACAATCTCATTTATTATTGTGATTTTAAGTGGTGAAAGGACTTCAATTGCTTTATTTTTTTTATTTATTTTCTTTTTATTATTGTCTTCTATTAACTTAAGAAAATTAATTATATTTCCAATTTTGTTAAGTTTATTTATTAGTGGAAGTTTAATTTATTTTAATGAGAAATTAAAAAATAGAATAATTACCTCTACTTTTAATCAGCTAGGTTTATATGAAGGTAGTGAGAGATTAGTTTTATTTAGTAAAACTTATGAAGGTCATTATAAAATTTCTCTTAATATGTTTAAAGAAAAACCTATATTTGGTCATGGGGTTAAAATGTTTAGATTTTATTGTTCAAAAAAAGAAAATATTTCACAAGAATTAATAGACGTTAATGCATGCACAACTCATCCTCACAATTTTTATGCACAATTTTTATCTGAGACTGGATTAATAGGAATAATTGTCTTGTTATTTATATTTTTAATTATTTTAAAGGAATTTAGCATAAATTTATTTCATCAAATTAAATATAGAAAGCAAAAACTAAGTGATGAGGCAGTTTGTATTTTATCAGTTTTTTTTATAACATTTTTTCCACTATTGCCTTCCGGGAATTTTTTTAATAATTGGCTATCAATAATAATTTATTATCCTCTAGGATTTATAATATATTTAATTAAATATAAAAAATATAATGTATAATTATTTACTTATAATCTCAATAATAATTAATTTTCCAATAATTTATTTTTTTAATATTTTAGAAAAAAATATAAACCTTTTTGATAAGCCTGATAAAATTAGAAAATTTCAAAAAAAACCAATAGCATTGTATGGAGGTTTGATATTAATATATAATTTATTTATTTTTAATATATTTAATTTTACAAGTGACTTAAATTTATATTCAGAAATTTACTTTACGAATACTAGAGAGTACTTTTCTTTCTTTTTTGGATTATTTTTGTGTTTTATAATTGGATTATTAGATGATAAATTCAATATTTCTGCAAATACTAAACTATTTTCAAACTCACTTGTCATTCTTATAATTTTAATAATAGATGAAAGTCTCATTATAAGAGAATTATCATTTTCATTTTTAGATACTTCTATAGAACTTAAAAATTTTTCATTATTTTTTACTTTGTTATGTATTCTATTGTTTTTAAATGCGATTAATATGTTTGATGGTATCAATCTACAATGTTCAATCTATTGTTTAGTTGTATTTATAATTTTAATTTATAAAAACGTTTCTTTTAATTTAATCTCAGTATTTATTACCTCTTTGATTTTTTTTATTTATTTAAATTTAAAAAACAAAACTTTTCTTGGCGATAGTGGTGCTCAAATTCTTGGTTTTGTCATCTCCTATTTTTTTATTAAATCATATAATTTAGAAACTGCATTTAAATGTGATGAAATATTTATCATAATGATGTTGCCTGGAATTGATATGTTTAGATTATTTGTAGAAAGACTTTCAAAAGGATTTAACCCTTTTAGAGCTGATAACAGGCATATTCATCACTTATTAATTAATAAAATTGGATATTTTAAAACTTTAATTCTGTTACAAGGCATTATTATTTCTCAGATTTATTTTTATAACTTATTTAATAGTCTAATTATAATTACACTTTTTATCACAATATATATTCTTTTAATATTTAGAATTTCAAAAAAATGATTTTTAAGAAAAGAGTTTTTGACATTTTACTTTCTTTAATTTTTTTAATTCTATTTATACCTTTTTTTTTATTAATTCCGATACTAATTAAATTAGATTCTAATGGTCCTGTATTTTTCAAATCTTTAAGAGTAGGTCAATTTGGTAAAAAATTTAATATGTTTAAATTCAGAACTATGTTTGTTGGAACTAAAATAGAGGAAACAAAAAAAATTAAAAATGTAAATAAGAAAATTACGAAAATCGGCTTTTTTTTAAGAAAATCAAGCTTAGATGAATTACCTCAGTTCTATAATGTTTTGATTGGTCAGATGTCTATTGTGGGCCCTAGACCCGCATTAATAACTCAAAAATACATTGTTAAAAAAAGATCTCACTTTAATATCAATAACATAAAGCCTGGGATTACAGGTTTGGCACAAATTAATGGAAGAGACTCAATTTCTGAGAAAAAAAAGATATATTTTGATAAGTTATATTATACACAATATAGTATTTTCTTAGATATAAAAATTTTACTTAAAACTATAATTTTAGTTTTTTATAATAGGGATATTTCACATTGATAAACTACAATATTTCAAATTTTAAGAAAAAATTAATACTTATTATATTAGATTTTCTAGTAGTAATTTTTTCTGTTAGCTTAGCTTATACTTTAAGATTAGAACAATTTTATCCAATTTGGAAAATAGAAATTTCTGTCTACATAATTTTTTTTTTAATATTTTTTTTTATATTTTACATAAATAATGTTTATCAAATATTGATAAGATATTTTGATTATCATTCTATAAAAAATATTATTAAATCAATAATTTATTTTCAAATAGTTTTAATTTTATTTAACTTTTTAGTTTACAAAAATATTTATTTCCCTCGATCAGTATCATTTATTGCTCCAATCTTTATTGGAATATTTGTGATTTTAAGTAGAGTAATAATAAGTTTTTTTATTAACTCAAATAATATTAAAAATAATAATAAAAATAATATCCTTGTAATTGGAATTAATGATCAGACTGTAAGTCTTTTTAATAATATAAGACAATCAACTGATTATGGAATTGTAAAATGTTTTTTAGACACAAGTGGTGAGTATAAAAAAAGAGAAATTAATGGTGTGAAAATTTATAAAATTAGAGATTTGTATAAAATAATCAAATTATTTAATATTAATGAAATAATTATTGGTACGAAAGGTTTTAAAAAAAAAGAAAGAGTGGATCTTTTTAAAAAATTACAAAACCAAAATATAAGAATAAAAGATTTAGCTAATATAAAAGAAGGTTATAAAAATTTAATAAAAAAATCTCTTAAAATAAAACCTAATTTCTATGATATAATTGACAGGGAAAAAATTACAGTTGATAAAAAAGTCCTAACTAAAAAAATTAAAAACAAGAGTATACTGATAACAGGTGCAGGTGGTTCAATTGGTTCAGAGTTAACCAAAGAAATTGCAAAACACTCCCCTAAAGAAATATATGCTTTAGATAATTCAGAAATAAATTTATTTAATCTTTTATTAAGTTTGAATGAAAGTAAAATCAATAATATAGGTAAAATTATTCCAGTACTTGGTGATTGTGGAAATATTGAATTTTTAAATGCTAAGTTTAAGAACAAAAATTTAGATGAAGTCTTTCATGCAGCAGCTTACAAACATGTTTTTTTTGGAGAACAAAACCCACATTCAATGATTAAAAATAATATTTTTGGAACAAAAAATATCATCCAGTTTGCAATACAAAAAAAAATTAAAAATTTTACTTTTATTAGCTCTGATAAAGCGGTTAATCCAAAAAGTATTTTAGGTTTTTCAAAAAAATATGGAGAAAGATTAATAGAATACTACTACAAAAAAAATAAACTAGGAAATAGAACTAATTTTACAATTGTTAGGTTTGGAAATGTGATAGGTTCAAGCGGTTCAGTAATACCAATATTTATTAATCAAATATCAAAAGGTGAACCTTTAACAGTTACAAACAAGAAAGCTAAAAGGTATTTTATGTCTATATCAGAAGCAGTTAAATTAGTTATTTATTCATCATTTCTTAATAAAAAAGGTGTAAAGATTTATGCATTAGATATGGGCCAACAAATTAATATTTATGAAATAGCAAAAAGAATAATTAGATTAAGTGGAAATACAGTTAAAAATAAAAAAAATATAAAAGGTGATGTTGAAATTAAAATTATTGGTTTAAAAAAAGGGGAAAAAATTTCTGAGGAGATAGCACTAGGTCAAAATTTAAAATTCACATCCCACACTAGAATTTTACAATGTGATGAAAAAATTGAAATAAAAAACTTAGACAAAGATTTAATTATAATAAATAAATTTTTGGACAAAAAATCTTTATTAATAAAATATTTAAATGAGAAAAATAGTTAATAAAAAAAAAATTATCTGTTTTGATTTAGATAATGTATTGTGTAAAACAAAAGGTAATGATTATAAAAAAAGTATTCCAATAAAAAAAAATATAAATACTGTAAATACTTTATATAAAAAAGGTTATTACATTAAGATTTTTACTGCTAGATTTATGGGAAGAAATAATGACAATTATGTTAAAGCTAGAAAACAAGCCTCAAAAATAACAAAATCACAATTAGATAAATGGAAAGTTAATTATAATAAATTAATTTTTGGAAAACCAAGTTTTGATATTTATATCGATGATAAAAGTTTTTTTTATGATAAAAATTGGTCAATACAAATAAAAAAAAAATTATTATGAAAAAATTGGAATTATTTTTAGATAGATATAATGATAATTATTTATTGAATTTGAGAATGAGTGATGAATTAAAAAAAAAAATAAATCAATTTTATAAATTAATTGTTGATGTTAAGAAAAAAAATAAAAAAATTATAATAGTTGGCAATGGTGGTAGTGCAGCAATAGCAAGTCATTTTAGTGTTGATATGACAAAAACAGGAAATGTAAGATGTGTTAATTTTAATGAGAGTGACCTATTGACATGTTTTTCAAATGATTATGGATATGAGAATTGGGTTAAAGAAGCATTAAAATTTTACTCTGATAAAAAAGATTTAATTATTTTAATTTCTGCCAGTGGTAATTCTTTAAATATAATTAATGCTGCAAAATTTGCAAAAAAAAATAAAAATAAAATAATTACATTAACTGGTTTCTATGGAAAAAATAAGTTAAGCAAATTAGGAAATTTAAATTTTATCGTTAATTCAAAATCATATAACTTAATAGAAAATATTCATCAGTATTGGCTTTTAATGATAGTTGATATACTCTCAAAATATAAAATTTAAGTTAATTTAAAATTAAATTTTTCAAATGAACAAAAAAATATTAAAAGCAGAAAATCTCAAAAATTTAGTAATAAACTTAAAAAATAAAAATAAAAAAATAGTTCACTGTCATGGTGTCTTTGATGTGCTGCATATTGGTCATATAAATCATTTTAAAAGTACTAAAAAATTAGGTGATATTTTAATTGTTACAGTTACATCTGATAGGTTTGTTAATAAAGGTACAAATAGACCAATATTTAACCAAAATAAAAGAATGGATTTTCTTTCAGAATTAGAATGCGTTGATTTCGTTTGTTTAAGCGATCATCCTAGTTCTGTAAATTTAATAAAAATTATCAAACCAAATTTTTATGTAAAAGGCCAAGAATACAAAAAAACTAAAAATGATAGAACAGGTAAAATTAATATTGAAAAAAAATTTGTAGAAAAGTTTGGAGGTAAAATTGCATTCACAAATGAAGAAACTTTTAGTTCTAGCAACCTTATAAATACAAACTTTTCTTTTAATGAGGAACAATTAAAATTTTTAAAAAAGATTAAGCAAAAATATTCTCTAGATTTTATTTATGGTCTTTTTAATAAAATAAGTAAATTAAAAGTTTTAGTGATAGGAGAAACAATAATTGATCAATATAATTTCTGTGAGGCTTTGGGAAAATCTGGAAAAGAACCTTATTTGGCTCTAAAAGACATTCATTCTGAGGAATATCTTGGAGGTGCCGCCGCTATTGCAAATCATATTGCCGATTTTACAAAAAAAATAAAATTAATAAGTATGACTGGAGATGATAAAAAATATGAAAAATTTATAAAAAAAAAATTGAATAAAAAAGTTCAAAGAGTTTTTTTTAGAAAAAGAAATAGTCCAACAATTTTAAAAAAACGTTTTATTGACAATATTACAAAAAATAAATTATTTGGAATTTATTCACTTAATGATGATATTTCCCCCACTAAAGATGATGTCAAAATTAGTAAATACATAGAAAAAAATATTCTAAAATATGACTTAATTTTAATTTCAGATTATGGTCATGGTTTTATATCAAATAAAACAGCAAAAAAAATTACATCAAAAAATAAATATATTGCTCTTAATGCTCAAGTAAATGCCGCAAACATTGGTTATCATGATTTATTAAAATACAGAAATATTGATGCTGTTATTATAAATGAAACTGAACTTCGTCATGAAATGAGAAATAAAAATGATGAAACAAAAATTTTATCAGCTCAATTACAAAAAAAATTAAATACAAATGATTTATTAGTTACAAGAGGAAAATATGGTGCAATTTTATTAAATAAAATGAATAAAAATCTTATTGAATGTCCAGCTTTTGCAAAAAATGTAGTTGATAAAGTTGGTGCTGGAGATGCAATGCTTTCTATTATTTCTTTACTAATCAAAATTGGTGCTCCTAAAGATTTATCTTTATTACTAGGATCTTTTGCTGGATCAATATCTGTTGAAACAATAGGAAATAGTGTGTCAATTAATAAACAGAATTTTTTAAGACAAATAGAATTTTCTTTAAAATAATAATATTTAAATTTATGAAAAAAATTTTAGATTTAGAGAGAAAAGCACTAAATTTAAGACAAGAAACCTTAAAAGCTTTTATTGAAAAAAAGGAAGCCCATCTAGGTGGTGCTTTTTCAATGATTGAAATTTTACTTGCTGTAAATGAAGTTGCTTTAAAAAAAAATGATAAATTTTTACTAAGTAAAGCTCATGCATCTTTCCCTTTTTTAATTTATTTAAAAAGCAAAGGAATTAAAGTATCCTTAAAGACACATCTTGAATTAGATCCGAAAAAAGGCATACACTGTACTGCAGGCAGTCTGGGACATGGATTACCAATAGCCGTTGGCATGGCATTTGCAAAAAAATTAAAGAAAAATAAAGATAAGATTTATATTTTGATAAGTGACGGTGAATGTCAAGAAGGAACAACATGGGAATCTTTATTAATAGCATCAAAGCATAAATTGGATAATTTAGTTTTGATAATTGATTACAATAAAATACAAGCTTTGACTAAATTAGAGGATGGTCTTCCATTAAAAAATTTGGCAGCAAAATTTAAATCATTTAATTGGAATACTCTTAACATAAAAAACGGCCATTCTTTTACAATGATACTAAAAGCTTTAAATAAAAAAAAGGTCAAAGACAAACCTACTGTAATTATTGCTAATACTATTAAAGGGAAAGGTATAAAAGAATTTGAAAACGATCCTATTTGGCATGCAAGAAAACTTAATGAAAAAGAAATATTTGTAGCAAAAAAGAGATTAAAAATAATATGAGAAGAAAATTTGGAAAATTAATTAATAAACTAGCAAATAATGACAAAAAAATTGTGCTTATTGTTGGAGATATAGGGTATGGAATATTTGACGATTTTAGAAAAAATCATCCCAAGCGTTTTTTTAATATGGGTATTTGTGAACAGAGCATAATAGGATTGTCTGCAGGAATGGCTTTGGAAGGTTTAAAACCATGGGTTTATACTATAACACCTTTTTTAATTGAAAGACCTTTTGAACAAGTAAAACTAGACATTAATCAACAAAATGTAAATGTAAAATTAGTTGGTTATGCAGATTATCCAAATCAAGGACCCACTCATGCAGAATTGAATGCAAAAAAATTAATGAGCTTATTTAAAAATATAAAATCTTATTATCCAAAAGATAGTAAACAAACTGAGAAATTTGTTGTTAAAAGCTATAAAAATAATGGACCAAATTTCATAAGTCTGAAAAGTGATCCCAATATTTAGAAATCAACTATTTTAATAAAATATTTTAAACTTATTGGAAAGTTTTAAACATAAATAAATCATAGATATTTGTTGAATAGCAACTAGGTGCTTTGCGGTAGCCCAAGCTATTAAATGTGGAAATAAGGTGAATATTAAAAAAAATAAAAAATAAATATCCAATTTTCCATGTTCTAAAATTTTTTTACTTTTATACATTTTGTAAAGTTCCATAATTAATAATAAAATTGCTAAATTAAAAAAAATTTTATTTAAAAGATAACTGATCATGATTTTATTATTGTAAATACCTTTATCATCAGGAAATAATGAGTCTTTGTAAATGTTAAAGAAAATAAATTTTATTTTTTCTGGAAAAGTTAAAAGATAACTAGTAATGTTATTTCTTAAATAATCTTTATTTTTTTTATCATAATAATCAAATATTTCCCATTCACTTTTAAGATTTTGTGTTATGGAAACATCTTTAGGTATTAAATCCACAGATTTATATGGATAATAATCTAAAAATTTATCATTTAAAATAACGTGATTTAAAGCTTCTGAATTTGAGGTGATTAGTTTTCCAGCAAAAGGGAATTTTCCTGTTTTTTCCAATCCAAATAATCCCCATAGCGAAATTGCAAAAATTAAACCATAAAATGGAATTATCTTAATGTGAATTTTCTTTTTTTCTAAAAATAAAATTAAAAATGGTAAAAATAATGAGAAAAAAAACATAGAAGATTTTGTATTATACAAGACAAAAATTATCAAAGATGAAAAAAAATATTTCTTATCACTGTCAAGGTTCAAAATTAAAAAAAGACTTGGTAATAACAAAGCTAACAAATTATCTTCAAAAAAAATATTAAAACCTACATGAAGATTATAAGGATTGATTAAGAATAAAATTAATATTAATGCGAAAAGAATTACATTTTTATTATATTTTTTTAAAAAAAAAAAGAGAGAAAAAAATAGAATTGAATAAGTTATTAAATTTTTTGTAATAAAAATGAAATAAATGTTATTTGAAATCTTTGCGATATTAACTAGCAAAAAAGGAAGGAAGGGAGATTTAAAAAGATAATAGTCCACACCATTTCTATTTTGAAAAAAATCATTATTATAATAAAAGTTATGTGCTAAGTTTCCAAAATCGAATTGTAATTTTTTGAAAATTATTTGAAAATTCTCATCAGCAATTCCATATTTGGAGATACTTAAATAGCAATAAATTGATGAAAGGAGTATTATAGATATAATGAAAACAAAATAAAATGTGGAAAAATTGAATAGAGATAAATTTTTCAGTCTTTTTTTTTCTAAATTTTTAATTTTTAAAAACATTAAATAAAAAATAGTAAAAAATCTTCTTATATCAATATAAATATATTATTAACAACAAATGAAAAAATTAAAAAAAGGTTTGTCAATCGTAGTTCCGGCATTAAATGAAGAAAATTTTATAAAAAACACGATTATTAAAATAAATTCATCATTAAAAAATAATAGTTTAAAATATGAAATTTTTATTGTTGACGACGGAAGTATTGATAAAACTTATCAACAAGCAATTCGAATCAGTAAAAAAAATAAGAAAATAAGAATCTTAAAAAATAAAAAAAATTATGGCATGGGTTACTCATTAAAAATTTGCGCAAAAAAGGCTAAATACAATAAAATTTTATTAATACCGGGTGATGATAGTTTTAGTAAAAATGCTATAAAAAATTTGGCATTCAATTCTAATAAAGCTGATTTTATTATTGGGTACAGAATTAATTATTTTGAAATAGTGTCAGTATTTAGAAAAATAACATTTTTAGGAATGAAATTTTTAGCATTCTTTTTAACTGGTAAAATTTTGAAAGAAGTAAATGGATCAATTGTTTACCCTACAAAAATTATTAAATACTATAATTTAAAATCATTAAGATATAATTTTTCAATAGATTTATTAAATTTGATGTTTTTATATAATCTAAACTATAAAATAGTTAAGGTGCTTATTAATAAAAAAACAATTTATAATACAAATGCTGGCACTTTTAAAAATATTTTTTCAATATTAATTACTTGGATAAAACTTTTATTTTTTAATTTATTTATATTTATTGGCATCAAAAGATTAAAAAAGTTTAATCAAAATAAATAAATTCATAATCGCCAGTGTAGCCTGATTTTTTAAAAATCCATTTCCATGATTGAGTATCAATTAAAGTCTCAGCTGTTAATGCCCAACATTGTAAATTAAATTGTTGTTTATTATTTTTATAAGATTCTACGCAAATAAATTTATTTTTTGATAATCTTTCAATTTCTTTTAAGGCTTTTTCTAAGTTTTCTAGTTTTAAATTATGCAAAACATTTATACATATGACTAAATCAAAATGAATGTTTTTAAAACTGAATTTTTTTTTAATATCATGAAAAAAAACTTTATTTAGAAGCTCTTTTTTAGATTTCTTAATAGCGTATTTGGAAAAATCACAACATAAAATATTTTTATTTTTTAAAATTTTTTGCAACTCATATGCCAAAAAACCTTTACCACTTCCTATATCAAGGATTTTTGAATTTTCATTTAATCTATATTCTTTAACTAATTTTTTAGCTAAGTAAGTATGATAACCCTCTATGTATCTATATCCACCATATCCAAATTTTCGATTTCCATCCCAATAATCATACCCATATTTTTTAGAAACATTCATACATGCTACTTTATTGTTATTCATTCTTTCTAAATAATTTCTTTTTACTTTTTTATGTTTAAAGCTTACAAAGTTTCTCAATTTTCCAATTGTCTTTGATTTTTTTTTACTAACTTCTGAAAGTTTAATTTTAAAGACCTCTTCAATATGGTTTTTATCTTTTTCATTTTGCATTTCTAGTTCCTCGACTGCAAAATGAATAACTTTATTTTTCTTTAATATTTTGTTATATAAAAAATTTCTTTTTTTCTCATTTATAGGTAATTGAAATAGACTATAAAATACAAGACCATCATATTTTGAAATATCTTCTAACAGTTCCATCAATATTAAAGTACTTTCATCATATCTATATTCTGTTGCACTTAGTTGAAAAGTGTAATCTCTATTTGTACAATAATTTTGAATAACTATATTTTGAACATGTTGTGGAACTCGTTCTCCAAGAAAAGGTCTACTAAATATATAACCCTTTAAAATCATATGAATGGATATTTATAATTTATACCTATTTTAGTCATTGGTCTTGTTGTAATTGGCAAAAAGAATTCTCCAATCTTCTTATCCTCGTAGGGTGAAAAAATATTTTTAAATCTACAGTTTAATGACCATCTGGTCTCATTTTCTAAATTTATTATATTTCCATGTGGTAGTGTTTGGTTGAAAATTAAAAATTCACCATATTTTATATTAATCCACTCAACTTTATTTTTAATAATATCAAATATCTGTTTACTACTTTTAATTTTTTTTTCCTTAATTTTTTTCAAGAAGAAACTTAGTTTTTTTTGGTTAAGTATATACATAGATTTTGTTTTATAACAATTTACTAGTGGAACCCATAAATTAATTTCATATGGCGAATCTCCAGACCACACATCTGAATGTATTGGTAGCAAAGAAGATGAATCATTAGGTACTTGAATACTTAGATTCAATCTTTTTTGCATCATTAATTCATTTCCAACGAGGGTATAAAGGTGTTCGCGAGCTAGATTAAAGTATTTATTTCTTATCGATTTATTTTTATTGAGATTGTTAAGAATTTTTACTCTTATTTTATTTAAGTCTTTGATTTTATTGTATTTATGGAATGAGTTGAGATTTAATGTCTTTTTTTTAGTTATTTTTTTTTTTATACATTTATTAAGATATTCTAAAGATTTTTTGTCTTCAACTTTACCAATATAATAGCCATTTTGTAGAAATTTATTTATTATTTTATTTTCCTCGTTCTTAAAAAAAGTCATAGTAAAATTAATTTAACATTTAAATTATTAATATAAAATAAATAAATCAATTTATTCAAGATTGATTTTTTGCATTTTTTTTATATTAAAGTATTCTTCATTTGTTAATGGATTTTTGAAAAAATTATTTTTAAAGGCATTTTTTAAATCTCTTACAGCACTATCAATATCATGCTTAGTTTTAAAGTTAATTGTGCTTTTAATTTTTTCAGATGATACATGATAAGATCTAATATCATCTGTGCTTACTTTTTCCAAAAGTACTTCGTGGTCCATATTTTTTTTAACAATATTGGCAATTTCTAAAACAGGAAAATTTTCAAATCCAATATTAAAAGCCTGTCGATTTACCAATGAAGAATCTGCTTTGATCAAATCTACATAAGCTTGACACATGTCATTAATATGAATATTGGGTCTTAGTTGATCCCCTCCAAAAACTTTAATTTTTTTTGTATGATAAGCTTGATTTGTTAATATATTTACTACTAAATCAAACCTTTGTCTTTTGCTAAAGCCACATACAGTTGAAGGCCTTGCATTAATAGTAATAAAATTTTCACTTGAATATTTATTAAGAATATTTTCACACATTACTTTATAAACTGAATAGTCAGTTAGTGGTTCAAGTTTCATATCTTCGTAAACATTTTTTTCCTTTTTTATTCCATAAACAGACGAAGAAGATGCATAAATGAATCTTTCAATTTCATTTTCTTTTGCAGCTTTAACAAAATTTTCAAAGCAGTCATAATTAATTGATTTACTTAACTTAGGATTAAGGTCATAGCTTGGATCATTGGAAATACAAGCAAGATGAATAACAATATTGTGATCTTTAACTGAATTTGTTATTTTTTTAAGATCTCTTATATCTCCTTTAATTTTTTTTAAGTTTGGATGATCTTTTATGTGATCACCATAAATAAATAAATCATATACAGTAACTTTATAATTTAATTTTAAAAGTATTTCTGCTAATACTGTTCCCACATATCCCGCACCACCAGGAATAAATATTTTCTTCATTATTATTTAATTATGTTATTAGAAATTGAGACTTTTTCAGCATATTCTGCTGAGATTAACTCTTCACCTGTGGCTTCATCCCATACATTACAATTTTCACATATAGAAATATTTTTTTTATTTCCTTTAAGGTGTAGTTCTCTCCTAGTATTCAAGATTTTTGATTGCCATAATTCTTTAATAGAGTTTTTCATTATATTTCCAGTTGGAAACTTATTGTTGTAATCAACATTACATAATGGAACATCTCCATTAGCAAAAAAAACCATTAATGACCATAATGCTACGCAAGGCAAATTTGGTTCAAAACTTTTTTCAACTGATTTATAATTTTCTAGCTGGCCACCCCAATTAAATATATTATGATAATAAACTCTATCATTGTCTGATACATATTTTTTCCAGAAATTGTAATAGTCATCCCATTCATCCAAATTTTCTTCCTGTCTAATCATTCTAATCCACACTCTACATTTTGGGTTAATTTTGTCTCTTAGCTGTAAAAACTTAATTGCATTATCTTTTACTACCTCAAAATTCAGTCGAACTCTTATTTTTTCAAATACATCCTTTTTAAGACTATCAATTGACATTATTACCATGCCTAGTCCAGCCTCTAATAATTCAGTTGATTTTTTTTCATTAAGCAAAGAAACATTGGTAGCTATTGATGTGTTTGTTATTCCATTTTCGAAAAATTTGTTAATTCTTTTAGGCATTTTTTTATCAATTAAAGGCTCACCATCTCTGTAGAGACTTACTCTTTTAATTTTTTCCTTATTTGAGATAATATCGTCACTAATTTTTTTAAAAACATCATCTTTCATAACTGGGTAGTTTCTTTCCCAATCATTTATGGTACACATTGGACATCTTGCATTACATGCATTAACAGTTTCTATTTCAACATATTTTGGATAATCAAGTAATCCATCATATGTAGATTTTAAATCTATTCTTCTATTTAAATATTTATAAAAATCTTTCATTAATTTACTTTATCATTTTTATTACTTTTTTTTTAAATTGATTTATTCCAAGTTTATTTCTAAATTTATGATTCCATTTAGGAAAAATACTGTCGTTTTTTTTAAGAAATGGCCCTATTTTACTTTCATGGTAAATTACAAACTTAGTTAGTGGTATCATTGTATGATAGGTATTTAATGGAGTTCTAAAAATATCATGCTTAACTAATTTACAAATTTTTTTGATCTTTCCATTATCTTTAAAAAGTATGCTAGCCATTGATCCTTTAATTATATGGTATGTTTCTCCTTTTTTTTGATGTTTGTGAGGAAGATAGAAGTTTTTTCTTTGTTGTAAAATTACCATATCATGATGTTTATCTAAAGAATTTTTATGTAGACAAATTCTCAAATCTTTTTTTGTTTTTATATAATTTTTCTCTAAAAATTTAATCATTTTATGGCTTAAGAATTTGTAACTATCTTTTAGGAAAAATGATTTTGATTTTGCCTTTTTATCTTCGATTAAGTTTTTCATATCTTGGATTTTTAATTAATTTTTGAATTATGTCTTCTATATTACTTATCTTAAAATTAAGCAATTTATTAAGTTTATTAGACTGTAGACTAAGATTTTTTGGTCTTTTCTCAGGAAATTTTAAATCATTTATACTAATTTTCTTTATTTTTAATTTAAAATTAGGATACTTATTTTTCAATTTTTTATAAATAAGATTATATATTTTATATCTACTATACGATTTAGGACCACAGATATTAAATGTTCCTGTTATATTTTTTTTTAAGAAAAAATGAATTATTTTTTTTAAATCATTTACATATAAAGGATTAAATATTTGATCATAAGCTCCAAAAAAATTTCTTTGACCTTTTTGCACTAGATTTAAAAAATCTGTTAAGAGTCCCTTTACACGAAGGTTATCACCATAGGTTTTAGCAATCCTTAATATAGAGTAATTTGTAATATTTTTTTTTATATATTTTTCAATTAAGAGTTTTTGCATACCATATAAATTAATAGGATTAGTATTAGATTTTTCAGAATAGTCACCTTTATTACCGGAATATACAAATTCGGTTGAGATGAAAATAAGATGTATATCTTTGTTCTTAACTTTAGAAATTAAATTTTTCGTATATTTAACATTAATCGAGTGGGATTTTTTTTTATTTTTAAAACATTCGTCTGGATCACTAATTGCACTCAATAAAATAATTTTGTTTATATTATATTTCTTAATTAATAATGATACATTATCATTACATAAATCAAATTTAATTCCATTTGGAATTCTATTTTTAAAATAAGTAAAGAAGTAGTTTTTGTTTGAATTTTTTAAAAATTTTCCAATTTTTCCACTCCCACCTATTATTAATACTTTCATCTAATATAATTTTCTTTTTCTTTTTATTTTTTTTGGGCAGTTTTTATTATTTAAGGTACTTAAACCAGTCAGCCGTTGCAATTTTAATTTTCTTTTTGTCCCAAATTGGAGCATTTTTCCACAAATTTATATTATCTAAAAGTTTATTCACACCTTGTTCAATCCCAATTTTTGGTTGCCAATTAAGGAGCCTTTTTGCTTTCTGTATTTTAGCCCATGTAATTTCTGGTTCACCTGGTCGTTTAGGTATATAAATTTTTTTGCCACCTAGTAATTTCACAATATAATTTACACTATAGCATTTTCCACTACCTACATTGATTATTTGATTTTTCTTTTTAAGTTTTATAGATTTTACTAATGCGTCAACAACATCTGTTACATAAGTAAAATCTCTTTTTTGTTTTCCACTTCCAACGATAGTAAAGGGTTTTTTATTTAATTTTTGAGCCAAGAAGATTCCAAACATTGCCCCGTAGGAACCTGTTGTTCTAGATCTTTCACCATAAATATTAAAAAATCTTAATGAGGTAACATTTAAATTATAGATTTTCCCCCAGTTCATTACTATGTCCTCACCTAATTTTTTAGTTAAAGCATACGGGTACTGAGGATTGAGCTTTTCAAGTTCGTCTGTTGGATATTTTTTTGGTATCCCGTAAGATGATGATGAGGCTGCATATATGATTTTTTTAACTTTATATTCACGTGAATTTTCCAAGATATTTAAGGTTCCTTTCACATTTACGTTAAAATATTTAGTTGGTTTATTTATACTTGGCACAATGTCAGCAATTGCTGCTAAATGAATAACCACATCTATTTTTTTGAAATATTTTTTCCATTCTCCATTTTTAGATATATCTACTTTAATAAGTTTAATTTTCTTAATGGAGTTTTTAATATTGGAAATTTTTCCATTAGATAAATCATCAATAATTGTAACAGTGTGATTAAGTTTAACTAGCTGATCAACTAAATGACTTCCCAAAAAACCACAACCCCCTGTAACTAATATTTTTGCCATTTAAACTTAAAAATAAAAATTTTTTTTATGAATATTGTAAAATTTTCTTAATTTTAGAATTACATTCATTTTTCTAATACCATTTTTTTTTATTTGAAAAAATTCTTTTTGAGAATTTACTAACTTATTTTCTTTTAAAATTCTAATTCTTTTATCAAATTCATTTTGAACAATATTGTTTGTTATCTCTTTTATCCTATATTTATTTTTATTTTTTGATAAAAATACTAATATTTTTATTGATACAGATTTTGTAATTATTCCATAGATCCAGGTGTATATAGTGAATAGAAATGTTAGGATTGAAAAATTCAGCCACATTAAATCTAAATTAAATTTTTGTTTAAAAATGAAAATTGATGCATTAAATATAATGATTGAAAAATAAGCGATAATTACAAATAAATATGTATTAGATATCATTTTTTTGATTAAAGTTAAAAAAATTATAATTAGTAAAATATTGATCACTAATAAATTAAGCATAGTAAAAATATTTTCTTAAAAAAGTATGTATTTTAGAAATAGTTAATCCGATAGAATTTATTTGAATAATATCTCTCTTTTTTTTAATAGATTTAATTATTAATAAAAGTTTGATTCTATCACGAGTAAAAACATTTAAATTTTTGTTACCTGAGTAAATTTGAATCCATTTATATTTATTTATTCGCTTTTTATCCTTTATAGCTTCCAGCATTGAGACAGTAAAACCCCAGATTAATATACTCCAAAATGTAAAATTTATAATGATGGATGAAGTAAGAATTAAAATTGATGCTAAAATAAAAATTTCATTTATTTTGAAAAAAAATACTCCAAAATAAATAATCAACAAATAACACGTGATAGAGGTGATTAAAAAGTTTGTTTTTGGATCAATCTTCTTAAAAATAAAACTAAAAATAGCTAATTGTAATAATTGAGAAATACATATTAGAAAAGTTATAATTATGAATTTAATTTCTATGGTCATTTAATCTTTATAAAAAAAGTAATAAGAGTTAATTTTTTTTATTTTTAATTTATTATCTATTTTGTAGTTAGTGCAAATTTTCTTACTATACATACAATACCCACTTATTGGATTTAAAATTATTTTACCTTCAAGTGTATTAATGTTAAAATTAGTCAGCTGATTTTCATCATTCATTGAATAATATTTTGGCCATGGATGATTGTTATAATCATTATTAGTATAAAAAATTCTATACAAGTTTTTTGTTGTTATAATAGTTATAAAAAGAATAATTAAAATATTAAACAATTTTTTAGCATTTTTTTTAAAATTATAGTGCATAGCTAAATAAGCAAATATAAAACAAATTAAACTTATGATGTAAGAATAACCGTATCTAAAAACTGGAACTTTCAGTAACCAAAATAATGTGGATATAAACATTAAAATAATTAAACTTAAAAAAGTTTTATCTATAATTAATTTTTTTCGTTTTTTTTTAATTGTGTGAAATAGTAAAATTAGAATTATCAAAAAAGTCAAATAAGGTAAAAGAATACCTAAAATCTTCTTTAAATGAATTTGTGACCAATAAGGAAACCAAAATAGATCTTTCAAATATGTTTCTTTTGAAACCTCTTGTTTGTCATTATCATTAATCGAACGAACATAATCTGGCCATCCCTTAGTCCAAGCTTCATTTTCAAATGATACACTTTCAACTTCTTTAATATCAGTCCAAAATAAGGAGGAATTACATAATGATTTGACTGGATATAGAACACATCCAGAGACAATTATATTTTTTAATATCCAAAAAATACCAAAAATGATTATGAAATAGACTCTTTTTAATTTTAGAATTTCTTTCAAACTAGTATTCTTTAATAATATAACACTAAAAAAAATACTAAGTAACAAAGTAATCTTATTAAAAATTATAAATGGTATTAGAACAAGATTATTTGCAATACTTTTAACTTCTGTTTTATTAAGACTTAACATTTCGGAAATTAAAAAAAAAAATAAAAAATGTGATGGAGCATCATTTCCATACTCACTGTATCGATTCATTTTGTATGCAATAAAAATTGATGCTGAAATTAAGAAAAAAAAATGAAAATCATATTTTTGCCTCTTATTTTTTTCATAAATTTTACTAAAAAAATTGATCATAACCGCCGAAGCAATTAGAGCTTGAGCATATACAATTCCATTTTCCCCAAATATTATGTTGTTTGATATTGCTGAGAGATATTGAATAATAGATATATGACCATATCTAAAATGAAGGTTAGATAGACCAAATAAAATTTTTTCTTCATTTAAAATTTTTATATAGGGTAAGTGATATAATCCAGCATCAGGTCTATAAACATGGCTTTCATAAATTAATAGAGTAATTATTATTGTAGAAAATATTAAGAATAGAAAAAATTGTTTTGTAAAATAGATATCTTTTTTTTTTATTAAAAATATTATTGGCAGAATAAGAACTAAAGTATTTATTGATTTATTTAATGGAAAAAAAAAATTTAAAAAAAGTGCTATAAAACTTAATATAATCAATCCATATAAAAGCTGAGATGAAAAATAATCTAAATTTTTCTTATTTTCATTTGATAAGAATAAACCTAATGGTGTAAATAGGATGAGTATTAAAAAAGATTGTAAAATAAGCATAGATAAAATTGAATGAACAATCCTAAATTAACAATTATTATACCTGCTTACAATGAAATAAATACAATACAAAATTTAATAGACAAAGTTTCAAATTTAAAAATTGATAAACAGATTATTTTAATTGACGATAACTCGGAAGATGGAACTAGTGAGATAATCAAGAAAAATAGTAACAAACTCGATAAGATAATTATTCATAATAAAAATATGGGCAAAGGTGCAGCAATCAAAAGTGCACAAAAATTTATTGAAGGTAAATACGTAGTTATTCAAGACGCTGATTTAGAATATGATCCAAATGATTTATACAGCTTACTAGATGAAATTGAAAAAAATAGATATAAGGTTGTATACGGTTCTAGAGTACTTAAAAATCCATTAAATAAAAAATCTCAAAATTTTAGTCACAGTTTAAGAATTGCTGGAAATATTTTTTTAACGAAATTATCAAATTTATTAAATAGGCAAAAATTAACTGATGCACATACTTGTTATAAAATTTTTGAGTCAAATCTATTTAAGTCGATTAAATTAAATGAAAAAGATTTTTCATTTTGTCCTGAAATTACAACTAAACTATCTCTATTAAATGAAAAAATTTTAGAGGTACCAATAAATTATAAAGGAAGAACATATGATCAAGGAAAAAAAATAAAAGCCTATGATGGTTTAAAAGCTATATATGTATTATTAAAATATAGATTTTTTTAAATGCTAATTAGATTAAAATACTTTTTAGTAAAATATTTAGAAAAAATTCCTTTAGTTCAATTTATTATTTATAATAATCTTAAATATTTTAAGTTTCTTCTTCCTCATGACAAAGATTATTTAGGATTAAATTTGCTTTTTAATAAAAATGAAGAAGGCACATTTTTAGATGTAGGTGGAAATATTGGTTTATCAACTTTAGGATTTAGATATTTAGGTTTTAAAAATAATGAAATATTAATTTTTGAACCAGATCAAAACTTAATAAAAACATATCTAATCCCGATAAAATCTAAAGATAATAAAATTAAAATCTATCCCTTTGGTCTTTCAAATAAAAATGAGAGTAGATTTTTATACAAGGCAATTTACAAAAATTTACAAGTTCATGTTAATAATAGTTTTAGTAAAAAATATATTTACGAAAAGATAAAAAACAATTACCCACTTAAGTATAAGTATTTTAAATATAGAAAAACAAAATATAAACTAAAAATTTTTGATAATATAAACTATAAAAAAAAAATTTCTTTTATCAAAATTGATGTGGAAGGATATGATCATCTAGTTTTGGAAGGTATGAAGAATTTTTTAAAAAAAAATTGTCCTATTTTTTTGATTGAATATAATAAGTCAAATTTTTCAAAAATTTGGATTAATTTAAAGACAAAATACAGATGTTATAGATTTAATATTGACAATAAAAGTTTTGACGAGTTTTCTAAAAAAGAAGTTCAAGGTTTAGAAAAAGGTTATATTTTTGATAAAAAATATAATAAAAACAGTTTAAATTTTTTTTTAATTCCAAAAAAATTTAAATTTAAATTTTAATTAAAAGTATAAAGTTAATGAAAAAATTTTATAAAATAAAATCTTGTAGAATTTGTAAAAGCAAAAAAATTATAAAAATTGTTGATTTAAAAAAGCAATATATCCAGGGTTCATTTATTAAAAAAAACCATCCAAAGCCATTTATTGAAAAAATTCCTTTAGAACTTTTACTATGTAAAAAATGTTCACTTGTCCAAACTTCGTATACAGTAAATAAAAATTTATTGTATAGCAATTATTGGTATTCTTCTGGGATCAATTTAACCATGAAAAATCATTTGAAAGATTTAGCTGGAGAAATACAAAAATTATTTATAAGAAATAATACAAAAATTGAAATATTAGACATTGGATGTAATGACGGCACATTGTTAAAAAATTTTAATAATAAGTTTAAAAAATATGGAATTGATCCAAGTCAGATTGCAAAAAAAATTAAAAACAAAAATATAAAAATTTTTAACGATTTTTTCCCTCCAAAAAAAAAAGAATTAGAAAACATGAATATTAAATTCAATGTTATAACATCTATAGCAATGTTTTATGACATTGACGATCCAAACGCCTTTGTTAAGAAAATTAAGTATTACCTAAGCAGAGATGGAGTATGGGTATTTGAACTCTCATACCTAATCGATATGATTAAACTAAATTCATTTGATACTATCTGTCATGAACACTTGGAATATTATTCCCTTACGTCAATAAATTATCTTTTAAAAAAAAACAAACTGAAATTATTTAAAGTAAGCCAAAATTCAATAAACGGCGGCAGTATAAGATGTTATGTTACTCATCAAGATAATAATTTATATTCAAATTTTAAGAATTTAAAAAAAATTAATAAACTATTAAATAATGAAAAAAAAGTTAAAGTTAATTCAATAGGTTATTATTCTAAATTTAATAAAAAAATATCTCATATAAAAAAAAATTTATTATCAATAATCAAAAAAATTAATCAAAAATCACAAAAGATTTATATATTAGGCGCATCAACAAAAGGAAATACAATTTTACAGTATTTAGGACTTGACTCGAAAGTTATTCCAATTGCAATAGAAAGAAACAAAAGTAAAGTAGGTGCTAAAACTATAGGTAGTGAAATTAAAATTCTTGATGAAAAAATTATAAAAAAAAATCCTCCAGATTTCATGCTAGTTTTGCCTTGGCATTTTAGATCAGAAATTCTGAAAAGAGAAATTAATTTTATAAATAAAGGTGGTTCTTTAATCTTTCCTTTGCCAAATATTCACATCGTAAATAAGAATAATATTCAATTTTATGCAAAAAAAAATTAATAAAAATTCAAAAATTTTTCTTGCAGGACACAATGGTTTAGTTGGTTCAGCAATTTATAGAAAGCTAAAGTTTGATGGATATAAAAATGTAGTTGTTAAGACAAAAAAGGAATTAGATTTAAGAGATCAAAAAAGAGTATTTTTATTTTTTAAAAAAAAAAAATTTCATGCTGTTATTAACGCAGCTGCTACAGTTGGAGGAATTCATGCGAATAATAAATATAAGGCAGATTTTATTTATAACAACATCTCAATTCAATCAAACATTATTCACGCCTCATATTTAAATAATGTTGAGCATATGATTTTTTTAGGATCAAGTTGTGTATATCCAAAAAATTCAAAACAACCTATTAAAGAAAAATATTTGTTAAGTGGTGAGCTAGAAAAGACCAATGAACCATACGCAATAGCAAAAATTGCAGGTATAAAAATGTGCGAAAGTTATAACTCTCAGTATGGTACTAATTATAAATGTTTAATGCCTACAAACACTTATGGTCCAAATGATAATTATGATCTTTTAACTTCTCATTTTTATCCAGCTTTAATAAGAAAAGTTCATGAGGCAAAAATTAATAAAAAAAAAAATATAACTATATGGGGAAACGGAAAATCTTATAGAGAATTGATTTATGTAGATGATCTAGCTGATGCTTGTATATATTTTTTAAAAAAAAAGACAAAACATAGTTTAATTAATATCGGCTCAAATGAGGAAAGGAGAATCATAGATTATGCCAAGTTTGTAATTAAAAAAGTTGGTGTTAAGATAAAAATAAAACTAGATAAAAAAAAACCTAACGGAACTTTTAGAAAGAAATTAGATACAAATTTAGCTAATAAGTATGGATGGAAAGCTAAAATAAGTTTAGATCAAGGTTTTGATAAAGTTTACAGATCTTTTTTGAGCAATTCATGATTTACTTTTCTTAAGTTTGTGTTGGGCTTTCCAAATTTAATAAAATTTCATTTTTTTTATAATTTAATGATTTCATTCTTTTTCCAGGCAAAATTCCAACATATCTATTATATTCTTTGTAAATCTTTAACTCATTATATTGGTCACTTGTATTTCTAATTTTATTTATTCTATAATTTAGCTTTATTAATTCCTCTTGATTTTTTGAAATTTCAAAATTACCTCTAAAAATATCTTTGTATGAAGAAAGTATTTTATAAATAAAATTTAAAATTTTGTTGTTACTTTTTTCAATATCTTTAATAAAATATTTTGGTTTTATATTAACACTTTTACCCAAACTCGATAGTAGCTCTGGCCAAAAAATGTCATTACATACAAATGTGTATAATCCAGGTTTTTCTTTTTCGTAAACTATGTTTATTAAGGCTTTTTTAATCAGAGAAACAAAAGTTATCCAGGCAGGTGTTTCTGGTAATTCAAAAATTCTTTTATCTTCAATTAATTTAATTATGTTTATACTCGCTCTTTGAAATTTACCATGTACTTCAGCAAGCCTTAAATTGTATATCTCAATATTATTTTTTTTTCCCAACTCATTAAAATAATTTTCAGCAAATCTTTTATTTGACGCATAGATTGAGCTAGAAAAAAAATAATTTTTTAATTTCTTTCTTTTTTTGTCCATACCAAATGCATTCATTGTACTTGCAAAGACAAATTTTGATTTTTTTTTCATATTTGGAATAATTATATTTGCTCTTTTCTTATAGAAATTTTTTATTTCTTTTAAAGTTCCACTATTAGGAGCCGAAAGCTCAAAAATTAGATCTGCACTCTTAATTTCAGAAATAATTTTCTCCTCATTTAGTTCTCCAATAACATTTTTAATTTTGTAAAAATTGAAAAAAGATGATTTTACTGCAACCGTGGAATTACAAACAATCTCAATATCTGTAGTATCTTTAAATTCATATGACAACTCTTTACCAATTTGACCAGTTGCTCCTAGCAAAAAAATTTTTTTATTTGCCATAGAATAATTCAGTAATTTGTGAGGTGAGAAGAAAGGAGTTGTAAGACAGATCGCTTTCTTTTTTGTTTTTGAAAGACTCTAAAAAATCATTCCAGTATACCCTAGCAACATCAAAAGAGTTGTTAGGAAAATTTAAAAATTCATTATCTTTTATTATGAATTCAGAATTTTTATTATTTTTAATTTTTAGGTTTGAGTTATTATCAAAAAGAAAAAGATCAATTGAGCAATTATCAAAATTATATTCAATTTTATTATGAGTATTCCGTAAAGTAGATATTATGAATTCACATTTAATTTGATTTTTTTTGTTATCAACTAACTCAAAATTACCAAAAGACTCAATATCAAGATTATTCTCATATTTTTTTTCTGAATTAAATTTTAAAATTTCTTGTGCATATGTAGTAAATAAAACACAATCAAACCAATGGGTTCCTGCTTCAAAAAAAATACCACCTCCTGATTGTTTAATTTCAGATCTAAAATTATCAAATTTGTAATTAATATCTCCAAAAAAAATTTTTACTGTTCTTAATGCTCCAAAAATATTTTGGTTTATAATTTTTCGCATAGAATTGACAATACCCATTTTTCTTTTTGTATAGCCAATAGTTAACGAGCTCGCTTCAAAATTATTAGAAAAAAAATTATGCTCATTCAGGTTCAAGGCGTGAGGTTTTTCAAAAAAAATACCATTACAATTATTCTTGATTTTTTCAAAAATTTTTTTTCTTTCACCATAAGGCGTTGTAATAAGAATAATATCAACTTTCACAGATTTAATTGCTTGATCCAGATCATCAAAAAATTTTATTTTTTTTTTTTCAACAATTTTTTTTTTAGATAAATTTAATTCACAAACCCATGAAACAATTACATCATTTCTTGAGAGCAATATTGGTAGATGTACGTTCCATGCTACATTTCCTAATCCTACTATTCCAATTTTAATCATTTAGATATAGTTTTTTATACTATATTACTGAAATATGAAAAAAAATTTTGAGTACCAAAAAGACAAAGATATATCGATTAAACATTTAATTTCTTCAGAGCAAAAAATTATTCTATTTGTATATTTAAAAAAATATGAATAGAATTTTTTTAATATTGTGGGGTGACCCAAAATTTTATCAAACAATAATTTTTTTAGCAGAGATTTTATCAAGAAAGGGTTTTAAAGTTTTTATTTTATCTAAAAATACCAAGAAACAAAAAGATATAATTAAACAAGCAAATTTTGGTAAAAAAACAAAAATATTTGAAAGTCCAAATTTTTTTTTAGGTTATTCAAATTTTTTTGATTATTTTGTTTTTCTTATTTTTATTTTAATTAAAACTTTTTCTATAAAGCCAAGATGTATAATATTTTTCAACAAAAAGGCTCTTTTTAGTTCAATTTTATTAAATTTATTTAAAAGAAAGAATGTTAATTTTATTTATCATAATTTTGATTTCGAAATATTAAAAAACACACAAACTTTATTTGAAAAACTATATATCAAATTAGAATTTTTATGCTCAAATATTTGTGATTTTTTAATTTTTCCTTCTTTAGAAAGATCCAAAATATTTGTCAAAAATGCTAAAAATAAATTTAGTAAAACATTTTATTTGATGAATTGTTTTCCAGTTAAAAGAATAAAAATTTCCTCACAAGAGTTTAGAAAATTTATAAAAATAAATAATCTTAAAAATAAAAAAATAGTTTGTCATCTTGGTTCTATTGGCAAAGATCACTATTTAGAAGAAATTGTTGAGAGTTTTAAGTATGTAAATAAAAATACTATATTGGTAATTGGAGGAAATTCATTAAATGGTTATTCAAATATTTTAAAAAATATAATTAGAAAAAGTAATTTGCAAAAAAAAGTCTTCATTTTTGAAGATATAAGCAATGAGTTTTGGTTTGAAATTTTAAAATATTCAAATTTAGGTTTGTGCTTTTACAAACCTTCAGTTTTAAGTCATAAATTTATGGCAGGCACATCACAGAAATTTAACAATTATTTATTTTTTAAAATACCTATGCTTGTTAATAATAATTCTGATTTTAAAAATTTTAAAAAAAAATTTGATATTTTTAATATGATTAATCCAAGAAACCCTCGAAATATTGGTTTAAGTATTAATAAAATTTTTACTAATAAAAAAAGATACTATAAAATACAAAAAAATATGAAAAAGTCTTTTAATGAAAAGTTAAACTTTGAATATCAATATTCAATTAGTTATAAAAAAGTTTTTAAAATCATGAATATTTAATTTCTTCATCTATCATAATTTTAATCAATTTATTCAAATCAGTTTTTGGCTTCCATTTCAATTTTTTTCTTGCCTTGGTTGAATTTCCAATCAATAAATTTACCTCAGCAGGTCTAAAATATTTTGGGTTAATTTTAATAATTGTTTTATTATTATCATTGTTCACAAGTCTCTCTTTTAAACCATGACCACGCCAACTAACATTCATATTCAGATATTTTGTTGCTTTGTTGATAAAATCTTTGATTGAATAGGTTTTACCTGTAGATATTACGTAATCATCAGGTTTTTTTTGCTGTAGCATTTTCCACATTGCTTCAACGTATTCTTTAGCGTATCCCCAATCACGTTTAGCATACAAATTTCCTAACTCAAAAAATTTAATTTCTTTTTTTAAAATTTTTATTAATCCAATAATTATTTTTCTTGTTACAAACTCTTCACCTCTAAGAGGTGATTCATGGTTAAAAAGAATACCAGATACTGCAAACATATTGTATGAAGATCTATAATTTTGTGTCGAATAATGAGCAAAAACTTTTGAGATTGCATATGGACTTTGTGGATTTAGAGTTGTTTTTTCATTCTGTACTTTACTTAAAACATCTCCAAACATTTCTGAAGAAGATGCTTGATAAAATTTTATTTTTGGGTTCATAGATCTTATTGTTTCTAAAATTCTTAATGTTCCTAATCCAGTTATATTAGAGGTATTTAAAGGGCTATTGAATGAAGCTTTAACAAATGATTGAGCCGCTAGATGATAAACTTCGGAAAATTTATATTTCTTGAATACCCTTTGAATTTCATATATTTCACTTAATTCCATTTCTTCGAAAATAATATCATTTTCAATTCCAAGTCTTTTAAGTCTCCAATTAGATGATCTAGCAGACCTTCTATCAGTTCCTACAACTTTATATTTTTTTTCTAGTAATAATTTAGCTAAATATGCTCCATCTTGGCCTGATACCCCAGTAATTAGTGCTAATTTTTTCATAAAAAATATAAAATAAAAAAGTTATATAATTTCTTCTAATTAAATTAAATACTCTTTACAACAATTATTATTATTTGTATAAGGCCTTGCCTGGTGATTATTGCGCAAGGGTTATACCCGATCCCATTCCGAACTCGGAAGTCAAGCTTTGCTGCGCCGATGGTACTTTGTCTTAAGACATGGAAGAGTAGGACATTGCCAGGCTAATCTAAAATGAGAAATTTCATTATTGTTACTGGTGGGGCTGGTTTTGTTGGCTCTAATCTTATTGAACTTCTATTAAAAAGAACAAAATTTAAAATTATAAGCTTGGATAATTATTCATCTGGTAAAAAAGAAAATCATTTTAAAAATAAAAGAGTTAAATATTTAAAAGGCTGTACTACAAATATTAATAAAGTTTTAATTAAATATAAAAAAAAAATTAATTCAGTTTTTCACTTTGGAGAGTTTTCAAGAATTTTTCAAAGTTTTAAAAAATTTGATGAGTGTTACAAATCAAATTCAATTGGTTCGAAGGCAGTATTTAAATTTTGTTTAGATAATAATATCAAGTTAATTTATTCAGCAACTTCTGCAAGTTTAGGAAATCGAGGTAATGATAAAAATTTATCTCCTTATGCTTTTACTAAATCCAAAAACTTAGAATTATTAGAGAACTTTAAAAAATGGTTTAATTTTAAATTTGAAGTTATTTTTTTTTATAATGTTTATGGTCCAAGACAAATTAAGGTTGGAGACATGTCAACAGTAATTGGAATTTTTGAAAATCAATACTCTAGCAAAAAACCTTTAACTGTTGTAAAACCAGGTACTCAGACCAGAAGATTTACTCATATTAATGATACTGTTAACATCTGTTATGAAGCCTTTAAAGAGAACAAATGTAAATATTACAGTATTACTAATAAAAACTGTTATTCAATACTAGAAGTTGCAAAAATGTTTAAAAGTAAAATTAAGTTCTTAAAACCAAGATTAGGTGAAAGATATGCATCTGCTTTGACCAAAATATCAAGTAATAACAAAATAATACAAAAATATGGAAAATTACAATTGAAAGATTATGTAAGTTCCTTTATTAAGTCCCACAATTATGAAAATTAAAAGCTCATTAAAATCTATTAAAAAAAGAGATTTAAACTCTAAGCTTGTTAGAAGAAGAGGAAGAGTTTATGTCATTAATAAAACGAACCCAAAATTTAAAGCAAGACAGAAATAGTTTTATGGATAATGAAAACCATAAAAATACTTGGAATAATTTTACTAAATTTGTTTTATGGGGAACAATTGTGGTAATTGCAGTTCTAGTTTTAATGGCAATATTTCTTTTGTAATCATAAATAAATTTTTATGAATTTAGCATCAATTTCAGAAAACAAAAATGTTGAGAAGCGAATAGCTATAACTCCAGAAATTGCAAAAAAATATATTAGTTTAGGATTTAATTTAACATTATCTAATAATTATGGAGCCCACATAGGATTTAGTGATGAAGATTATAAAAAACAAGGAGTTAATTTTTTAGATAATGAAGATGAAATAATTAAAAATTCTGAGATTGTTATTCAATTAGGATTGCCAGATGAAGAAAAATTATCATTATTTAAAGAAAATCAGAGTTTGATTGGTTCATTAAATGCTTTTTTGAATAAAGAAAAATTAGAGAATTTAAAAAATAAGAAAATAAATTGCTTTTCATTAGAGTTGCTGCCAAGAATAACAAGGGCGCAATCAATGGATATTCTATCATCACAAGCTAACCTTGCTGGATATAAAGCCGTGGTAGAGGCCTTCAAAGTTTATGAAAGAGCAATACCAATGATGATGACAGCGGCTGGTACAATTCCTGCAGCAAAAGTATTAGTGGTTGGAGCAGGGGTTGCAGGATTGCAAGCTATTGCAACAGCTAAAAGAATGGGGGCTGTTGTGTTTGCGACTGATGTCAGAATGGCTTCAAAAGAACAAGTTGAAAGTTTAGGTGGTAAATTTTTAACTGTTGAAGGATCTGAGAATTTAGAAACTGAAGGTGGCTATGCAAAAGAAGCTTCAGAGGAATTTAAAAAGAAACAAGAAGATTTACTCTCGGAAACATTAAAAAAAATAGATATCATAATTTGTACGGCTCTAATTCCAGGTAGAGAAGCTCCAAAGATAATTAAAGAAGATATGTTTAAAAATTTACAATCAGGTTCAGTTATTTATGATTTAGCAGCTGTTCAAGGGGGAAATACTGTTTTTACTAAAGTTGATGAAATTGTTGACAAAGATGGTGTTAAAATTTTAGGAGAGGCAAATATATTAAACAAATTACCTGTATCAGCTTCTAATTTGTATGCGAAAAATGTATTTAATTTTATTTCTAATTTATATGATAAAGAAAGTAAGAAATTAAATATTAATTTAGAAGATGAAATAATAGAGAAAACACTTATTAAATAGTATTATGGAAATAGATCCTTTTATATTCAGATTAAGTATATTCATATTATCAATATTTGTTGGTTATTATGTTGTGTGGAGTGTAACACCTTCTTTACATACTCCATTGATGTCAGTTACAAATGCAATCTCTTCAGTAATTATAGTGGGTGCGATAATTGCAGCTCTATCTGGAAGTGATGGAGTAGTTTTTTCATCATCTAGTATATATGGATTTTTAGCAATTATTTTAGCAGCAGTTAATATTTTTGGTGGTTTTTTAGTCACTCAAAGAATGTTAGCAATGTACAAAAAAAAGAAAAAGGATAAATAATTAATGTCTGCAAATTTATCTGCAATATTATATTTGGTATCTGGGGTATTATTTATCTTAGCTTTAAGAGGTCTATCATCTCCTGAAACTTCACGACAGGGAAATTTATTTGGAATTATTGGAATGCTAATAGCTGTGACTGTTACATTTCTTTCAGTTGGAAATTTTTCATCAGGATTTATTTATGTTCTAATATTTTTGGTTATCGGTGGAAGTATTGGAGCATTTATTGCATATCGTATTCCAATGACAGCAATGCCAGAATTAGTGGCTGGCTTTCATAGTTTAGTTGGTCTTGCGGCAGTATTCGTTGCAATCTCAGCATTTATAAATCCTGCAGCCTTTAACTTAGGGACACCAGGAAATATTAAACTTGCAAGTTTAATAGAAATGGCCATAGGAGCAGCAGTTGGTGCAATTACTTTTTCTGGTTCTGTTATTGCATTTTTAAAATTACAAGGAATAATGTCTGGCGCACCTATCACTTTTAAAGGTCAGCATTTATTAAATGCACTATTATTAATACTGATTGTAATATTAACAATTTATCTTTGTTCAACTCAATCATCTAATTTATTTTGGATATTAATTGCAGTTTCTTTTTTAATAGGATTTTTAATTATCATTCCTATTGGTGGTGCTGATATGCCCGTTGTAATTTCAATGTTGAATTCTTATTCAGGTTGGGCTGCAGCTGGAATTGGATTTACTTTAGAAAATACAGCTCTTATTATAACAGGTGCATTAGTTGGATCATCTGGAGCTATCCTTTCTTATATTATGTGTAAGGGAATGAATAGATCATTCTTTAATGTAATATTAGGTGGTTTTGGGGCTACAGATCAAACTACTGGAGGTCAAAGTAAAGAACAAAGACCAGTAAAAAGTGGTAATGCTGATGATGCAGCTTTTTTAATGAAAAATGCATCCTCAGTTATAATTGTTCCAGGATATGGAATGGCGGTTGCACAAGCACAGCATGCTTTAAGAGAAATGGTAGATACACTTAAGAAAAATGACATTAAAGTGTCTTATGCTATACACCCAGTGGCCGGAAGGATGCCAGGACATATGAATGTTTTATTAGCAGAAGCAAATGTGCCTTATGATGAAGTGTTTGAATTAGAAGAGATAAACAATGATTTTGCTAATGCAGATGTTGCTTTTGTTATAGGTGCAAATGATGTTACCAATCCAGTTGCAAAAACAGATCCACAAAGTCCAATTTATGGAATGCCGGTTTTAGATGTAGAAAAATGTAAGTCAGTTCTGTTTGTAAAAAGAAGCTTATCACCGGGCTATGCAGGAATAGATAATGACTTGTTCTATAAAGAAAATACCTTAATGTTGTTTGCAGATGCAAAAAAAATGACTGAAGATATTACTAAGAATTTGTAAATCATATGAGTACAAAGATTTTTTGCGACATTGCAGACATATCCTCAATAAAAAAATTTAATAATAAATCAATTGTAAAGGGGTTTACTACCAATCCAAGTTTAATGAGAAAAGCTGGTGCAAAAGATTATAAATCTTATTCTAAACAAATACTTAAAATTTGTAAAAACAAGCCTATTTCTTTTGAAGTATTTGCTGATGATCAAGTTTCTATGATTGAGCAAGGCATAAAAATAAATAGTTGGGGTAAAAATGTGTATGTAAAAGTTCCAGTGGTTAATTCAAAAAATAAATTTTCAGAAAATGTAATAAAAGAGCTAAATAGTAATAATATTAAGCTTAATATCACAGCAGTATACACAGCAAAGCAAACTGAAAAAATACTTAAGTTAATTAATAAAAAAACAAAAGTGATAATATCAATTTTTGCTGGAAGAGCAGGAGATACCGGAAAAGATCCAATCCCTGAATTTGTCAAAAGTATAAAATTAGCAAAAAATTACAAAAATGTAGAAATCTTATGGGCTAGTGTGAGAGAACCGTATAATTATTTACAAGCTAAACAATTGGGCTGCCATATAATAACTATTCCTCCAGCTGTAATTGAGAAAATAGAAAAATTTGGAAAATCATTCAATCAGTTAACTATAGAAACAGTTAAGGCTTTCCTTGTTGACAGCAGAAAATCTAATTTTAAAATATAATTAAATTGGTTGCGGGGGACGGATTTGAACCGCCGACCTTCAGGTTATGAGCCTGACGAGCTACCAGACTGCTCCACCCCGCGGTATTTTAAATTCTATTTTTGAGTTTATTTAATTTCTTAACTCTTTTTATATTTTCTTGAAGAATTCTCTTTTTCTTTTCTGATGGTTTTTCGTAAGTATTCTTTAATTTAATAACTTTAAAGAATCCATCTCTTTGAAGTTTTCTTTTTAAAACCCTCAAAGCTTGTTCAACATTATTATCTTTAACTTCTATTTTAATAACTACCTCCAAAAAAGCGGTTAAATAACACTTTTATAAATTTATGTCTATTAATTTTATTCATTATACAGATGCCTGGGTTGATTTATTTCGTTTTTCTTTTTCTTTTTTTTCTCTTTTTATCCTTCTTTCAGCTTTTTCAATTGCCTCAACTAAATCTTTTTGAGTGAATAAATTTAAAGCAACAGGATCTTTTGGGTTTAAATTATTATAATTCCAATAACTTTTATTTCTAATTGATGTTACAGAATTTTTAGTAATACCAACTAACTTGGCTATTTGAGAATCTTTTAATATATTGTGTTGTTTAATTAACCACAAAGCAGAGTCGGGTTTATCTTGCCTTTTTGATAAAGGAATATATTTCTTTATTTTTTTTTCGTTATTTGAAATTTCAATATCACTGCTTTTAATATTTAATGGTCTATTTTCGTCTTTTGAAGATAGTTCAATTTCCTCTCTTGAAAGTTGACCAGATATAATTGGATTATATGCTTTAATACCCTTTGCCACTTCACCATCTGCAATACCTTGTATTTCAACTTCATGTAATTTACAAAAATCTGCGATTTGTTTGAAAGTTAATGTAGTATTTTCTACTAACCATACGGCAGTTGCCATTGGCATTAAGGGTGCGTTTGACATTTAGCTACTTTTTTCTGATTTAAAATTTTGGAATTTTTTATTAAATTTACTTATTCTACCTTTATCCATTAATTTTTGTTTTCCACCAGTCCAGGCTGCATGAGATTTAGGGTCTATTTCTAATTTTAATATGTCCCCCTCAGCACCCCAAGTTGATTTAGTTTCAAATTGAGTACCATCAGTCATTTCAACCTTAATAGTGTGGTAGTTTGGGTGTATGTCTTTTTTCATATCGAGACTTATAGCAAAAGAAACTTAGAACACAATTAAAAGTTCTTTAAATTTTCAAGCATTTTATCATTAATTGCCCCGCTTGATGCTCGAATATCTATATTATTATGATCGAATTTATCTAAATCATTAACTATTCCACCTGCTTCCTCTACTAACAAGACTCCTGCTGCAACGTCCCAGATATTAATTTTATTATGAAAAAAACCATCTAATCTACCTGAAGCTACATAAGCCAAGTCTAAAGCTGCACATCCGCTATATCTCATATTCAAATTGCTGAATTTGACTCCTTCGTGATTACTAGAAAATAAACATTCATCTATTAAGTTTTTATTTGATACTCGTAATCTTTGATTATTTAGATAAGCTCCTTTATTTTTTTCTGCATAAAACATTTCATCTTTAATAGGATCATAAATTAAACCACTAATTATCTCTTTTTTAGATTTAAGAGCTAAACAAATTGCAAAATGCGGAATGCCATGTAAAAAATTTGTTGTACCATCTATTGGGTCAATAATCCAAATATTATCTTTATCTTTGTTTTTAATTGAACCAACCTCTTCTGATAAAAAAGAATAATTTTTTTTTGTTTTGGAAAGTTCTTCAATTAGAATTTTTTCTACATGTTTGTCAGTTTTTGTAACAAAATCTCGAGGTCCTTTTTTAGATACTTGTAGTTTCTCAACTTCTCCAAAATCTCTTATCACAGACTTTGAGGCTTTTTCAGCTGCTTTAATCATAATATTTAAATTTGAAGATATAGAGATCATTTTAGATTTTTTTAATGTATTCTAAATTTCTGGTATCAACTACAATTTCATCACCTGCTTCAATGAACGGAGGAACTTGAATATTTAAACCATTATCAAGAGTTGCTGGTTTATAAGATGATGACACAGTTTGTCCTTTAAGAGCTGCATCAGTAGTTTCAATTTTACACTGAACTTGGTTAGGTAATTCAATTGATAGGGGGTTTTCATTATAAAAACTTACAGAAACTTGTAGGTTTTCAGTCAAAAGTTTACCTTTATCACCTACAGTTTCTTTTTTTATTTCTATTTGTTCAAATGTTTTTGGATCCATAAAAAAATAATTAGTTTCATCACTATAAAGATAATTGAAAGTCGTTTCCTCCAATGATGCTTTTTCTACTGTTTCACTTGATCGAAACCTTTCATTTAACTTTGTATTTTTGTTTAAGCTTTTCATTTCAACCTGGGCAAATGCACCACCTTTTCCTGGTTTTACATGTTGGGTTTTTAAAACTTGCCATAAGTCATTTTTATATTCTAAGAGCATTCCAACTCTTATTTCTCCAGCATTAATTTTCATTTTAATCTTTCTACAGCTTGTAACGGTTTATATTTATTATTTTTCCAAATGTAGCCTGAGATAGCTAAAAAATTCGCATTATTCAATAATAGATTTTTATAATTAACAGCATTAATTCCACCAATAGCTACTGTTGGTATTTTTGTGAGTTTTTTAACTTTATTTAAAATCTTTACAGAAGCTACATACTTAGTTTTTTTAGTTTTAGATTGATTAAAAGCACCAAAGGCAATGTAATCAGCTTTAGCTTTAATTGCTTTTTTCGCCAAAATCATAGAATTATGACAAGTAATTCCTATAATTTTTTTACCAAGTATTTTTTTTGCAGCTTTAATATTCATATCTTTTTGACCTAGATGACAACCATCAGCATCTAGTTTTAAAGCAAGTAAAGGGTCATCATTAATTATAAATTTTACGTTATTTTTTTTACAAATATTTTTAATTTTTTTTCCAATTATTATTTTCTTATTCTGAGAGTAACTTTTAAGTCTGAGCTGAAAAAAACTTACTTTTCCAGTTTTTAAAACCAACTTTAGATTGCTAAAGAAAGAATTAGGTATTTTGTTAGGCGAAATAAGATAAATAAATTTATTTTTATTTATTTTCAAGTTCGCTCGACCATTTTCCTTGAGCAGCTAAGGTACACATTTTAGCTCTATGATTAAAAGTATTTTGAGTTGCCTCTACATTTTTAATATCTTTAGACCAAACTTTCAAAGCACTTTGTTGAAGAGCTCTTCCATATGAATAGGTCATTATAAAATTAGTGTTGTTATTTTTATTTATTAAATTTAAATTTTCTGTAGCCTCAATTTCAGATTGCCCTCCAGATAAAAAAGCTATCCCTGGAACTTCATTGGGTACAGAATTTTTAAGACATTCCAATGTTTTGATAGAAACTTCTTCATTAGAAATTTTATTTTCTGATAGATTGCCAGGCAAAATCATATTTGGTTTTAATATTATTCCTGAGAGATCAACTTTGTGTAAAATTAGTTCCTCAAAACACTTTTTAATTACCTCTGATGTTTTGATTAAACAAATTTCTGCAGAGTGGTTTCCATCCATCAATACCTCAGGTTCTACTATTGGAACCATTCCACTTTCTTGAACTAGTGCAGAGTACCTAGCAAGTGCATGAGCATTACTACTGATTGCAAGTTTGCTTGGATATTTTTCACCAATAGAATAGACGCCTCTCCATTTTGTAAATCTTGCTCCAATATCATAATATTTTTTTAATCGATCTCTAAGTCCATCTAATCCCTCTGTAATTTTTTCTTTAGGGGAATGTGCTAAATCTTTCGCACCAGTATCAACCTTAATTCCAGGAACTGCACCAAAACTAGATATTAAATCTGGTATTGATTTTCCTGTGCTTGAAATTTGATTTATGGTTTCATCGTAAAGAATAACACCACCAATACAATCTTTCATTCCATCTGATGAAAAAAGAATTTCTCTGAAGGCAAGTCTATTTTCTGGTATTGATTTGACATTTACTGCTTCAAGTCTTTTAGTCATAGTTCCATTGCTTTCATCAGCTGCAAGAATGCCTTTGCCATTGGAAATTATTTTAAGTGCAATTTTATTTAATTCAGACATTTTAATTTAATGCGGTTATACCAGGAAGGCTTTTACCTTCAAGATATTCTAAAAAAGCTCCACCTGCAGTTGAAACAAAATTAAATTCATTAACTGCCTTTAAATTATTTAATAAAGAAACTGTATCTCCACCACCAGCAACTGAAAAAATTTTGTTTGCTTTATTATTTTCAATTATTTTTTTTGCTATTTGAATACTTCCATTAGCAAAATTTGAATTTTCAAAATATCCTGCGGGTCCATTCCAAAGTATAGTTTTACTGTTATCAATAATTTTTGTTATCTTATCTATAGTTTTTGGACCAATATCTAATATCATTTCATCAAATAATATTTCGTTCAAATCTTTCTTTTGAGGAGATCCATTTAAATTATTAGATACAATCACATCTTCTGGGTAAATTATTTTACATTTTTCTCTTTTTGAAAGAGAGATAATTTCTTCGACTATTTTATGACAATTTTTTTCTTTAATAGATTTTCCAATACTATTTCCGAAATATTCTATAAAATTATTAGCCATACCCCCAACAATTATAATATTATCAAATTTAAGAATTAAATTTTTAATAACATTAATCTTAGTTGAAATTTTAGACCCTCCAATAATACAAGTAATTGGTCTGGAAATTTCGGAAGTTATTTTATTGAGTGCATTTACTTCTAAGTCTAACTGTAATCCAGAAAACGAAGGTAAGAATTTAGGAATCTCACAAATAGAAGTATGCGCTCTATGTGAGCAAGAAAAAGCATCATTGACATACATATCTCCAAGATTTGATAGGAGTTCAGCAAACTTATTGTCATTTTGTTCTTCTTCTGAATAAAATCTAATATTTTCTAAAATAAAAATATCTTCATTGTGGTTATTGAAAAAATTTTTATTTTTTATTTCTTTAATATTTTCATCAATAAGTCTTATTTTTTTTCCCAATTTATTTTGCAATTCTTCACAAATTGGTTTTAGGGAGAGCTCCTTAACCACTTTTCCTTTTGGTCTTCCAACATGAGATAAAATTATAATTTTAGCTTTTTCTTTAATCAAAAAATTTAATGTAGGAAGAATTTTATCGATTCTTGTTGTGTCTGTTATCTTGTTTCTTTCCAAAGGAACATTCAAATCTAGTCTTAATAATATTTTTTTATTTTTTAGATTTTTTTCGTTTATAATGCTTCTCATTAAGAGATTTTATGCAAAGTTTCAGCGATATCACACATTCTATTAGAAAAGCCCCACTCATTATCATACCAGGCTGATATTTTACCCATATTACTTCCAACTACATTTGTTAAAGAAGCATCTACTATTGCAGAGGCAGGATGATGATTAAAATCTATAGATACTAATCTTTCATGAGTAACTTCTAAGATGTTTTTTAATTTATTTTTTGATGATTGTTCAAAGGCATCATTAATTTTTTTTATGTTAATATCTTTTTTTGTACAAAAAACTAATTCAACAAGAGAAACATTAGGAGTGGGCACCCTCATCGCAACACCTTCTAGTTTCCCTTTTAAGTTTGGTATTATTTCTCCTATTGCTTTCGAAGCTCCTGTTGAGGTAGGAACGATTGATTGACTTGCAGATCTCGCTCTTCGGGGATCTTTGTGAGAGTTATCTAAAATTCTCTGATCGCTAGTAAATGCATGAATTGTAGTCATAAAACCTTTTTCAATTTCAAACTTTTGATCAAGAACACTAATTACTGGTGCTAGACAATTGGTTGTGCATGAAGCTGCAGATATTATTTTATCCTCTTTAGTAATTATATTTTCATTAACACCAAATACTATTGTTTTATCAGCATTTTTACATGGAGCAGAAACGATCACTTTTTTTGCACCATTTTCTATATGAGCAAGAAGTTTTTCTTTTGAATTAAATTTTCCAGTGCATTCGAAAACACAATCAACATCATGTTTTTTCCAATTTATGTCTTCAATTTTTGTTTCTTGAGAAAATGTAATTTTATTTTTATTAATTATTAAATGATTTGGATCATATTCTAAATCAGCATTTAATTTTCCATGTATAGAATCATATTTGATTAATTTAGATGTAGTTTCTGAATTTGACCTGTTGTTTATATGATTAATTTTTAAATTTTTATTTTTACTTTCGACAATCGATCTAACAACCATACGACCAATCCGTCCCATTCCATTAATTCCAATTTTAATTGTCATTTTATTTATTTAATAATTTTTTAGTGATACTTTTAATGTTTGTACTCTCTAGTCCAAAATATTTATAAATATCTTTATAGGGTGCACTTTTTCCGAATTCATCAATTCCAAAAGCAATACCGTTATCACCTACATATTTTTTCCAACAATCGCTTGATCCAGCTTCAATGGATATTTTAAATTTTGTTTCCTCTAAAATTTTATTTTTATAAGATTTTGATTGTAATTCAAAAAGTTCCATGCAAGGCATTGATATCACTTTGGAATATATTTTATCTTTGGCTAATTTATGGCTAACCTCTAATGCTAGATTAACTTCAGATCCACTCGCTAATATTGTTAGATTAATTTTTTTATTTGTTCTTAAAACTTCATAAGCACCTAATGAGCATAAGTTTCTATTTGGGTATGTTTTTCTTACTGGATTTAAATTTTGTCTTGTTAAAGATAGCACGCTAGGTGTTTTTGAGCTTTTTAATGCATGTTCCCAACACTCGATAGTTTCAATTCTGTCTGCAGGTCTGAATACATTTAGGTTAGGTATAGCACGTAAGCCCGAAAGCTGTTCTATTGGTTGATGGGTTGGGCCATCTTCTCCGAGCCCAATAGAGTCATGAGTCATTACATAAATCACTCTTTTTTTCATTAAGGCAGACAATCTGATCGAGGGTTTGCAATAATCAGAAAATATTAAAAAAGTACCTCCATAAGGAATTAAATTACTGTGAAGTGCAATACCATTCATGACCCCACTCATTGCGTGTTCTCTCACTCCGTAGTGAATGTAGTCACCAGTGAAATCTCTAGGTTTAATTATTTTATGGTTTTTAGTTTTTGTATTATTTGATCCTGCTAAATCAGCAGAGCCACCAATTAAATTATTTTTTTGTTTTGTTAATGCATTCAATGTCATTTCTGAACATTTTCTAGTAGCTAAACTTTTTGGCTCCTTTATTGCATTCTCTTTTTCTTTATTAAGCACTCCAGTAAAGTTATTTTTTAAAGTTTGATTAAATTTTATTTTTTTTCTTTTTAATGCTTTGTTCCATTTTTTTTCTAAAATTTCACCTCTTTGGCCAATTTTTCTCCATTCATTTAAAATTTTATTTGGGATATCAAAAGGTTTGGTTTTCCAATTTAAGGCTTTTCTTACAAGCTTGATTTCATCTACTCCCAATGGACTTCCATGGGACGATGCTTTTCCTGATTTATTCGGTGAACCATATCCAATCTTTGTTTTACAAGAAATCACAGTAGGTTTTTTAGCTTTTTGAACTTTTTTTAGTGCTTTAAAAATTTCTTTTTCATTATGACCGTTGATAGAAATATAATCCCAACCATATCCTTCAAATCTTTTTTTAAAATTATCTGAAACCGCGAGATTTGTTGGACCATCAATTGAAATTGAATTGTTATCAAATAGCATAACTAAATTTTTAAGTTTTAAATGTCCCGCTAAACTCATCGCTTCATGACTTATTCCTTCCATTAAACACCCGTCACCAGCTAATACATAAGTTTTGTGATTAATTAAATTTTTACCTAATTTATTTTTTAAAATTTCTTCAGCTATTGCAAAACCAACTGCATTAGCTATACCTTGTCCAAGAGGACCTGTTGTAGTTTCAATACCTGATTTCGGATGATATTCAGGATGTCCAGCACAAATAGAATTAAGCTGCCTAAATTTTTTAATATTATTAATTGATATGCTTTTATATCCAGTTAGATAAAGCAAAGAATATAAAAGCATAGAACCATGACCAGCAGACAAAACAAATCTATCTCTATTTAACCAATCTGGATTCTTTGGACTAAATCTTAAAAAATTTTTAAATAACACTGTTGCAACGTCTGCCATACCCATTGGCATTCCTGGGTGACCTGAATTTGCTTTTTGAACAGCATCAATTGATAAAAATCTGATGCAATTAGCTAAATCATTGTGTAGTTTACTCAAAATTATCCTGACTAGACTAAGAAGAATCTATTTAATAATATAAACATATATATATGAATTCTATAAACGAAAAAGAAAAAAAATTAAATATTGCATTAGAGGAATTAAAAAATTTAGATCTGACAAATCCTGAATTACAAAAAAATATCGAAAATTTAAGCACAAAACAAAATCAATTAGAAATTGAAAAAACACAGATTGAAGAAAAATATAAAACTTTACTCGAGGAACATGAAAATCTATCAAAAAAACTTGAGGATTTAAAAAACAAAGAAAAGTTGGAAGAAAGAAAACAAATTGAATTTTCTGAAAAAATTGACGAACTAAATCAAGAAACTGACACACTATTAGATGAAATAGATAAATGGCAAATGTAAGTATAAAATTTAACAATAAAGAGTTTTTGCTCGCTTGTGAAGATGGACAAGAGGAGCACTTAGAAGAATTGTTAATTCAGATTAACAAAAAGTTTAATAATTTAAAAAATGATTTGGGAAATCTAGGTGAAAATAAATTATTATTAATCACAGCTGTAAAAATAATGGATGAATATTACGAAACTAAGAAAAAAGTAGATCAAAAAAAAGATGAATTAAATGATCTATCAAAAAAATTTAAAGAACTAAAATCTCTAATTTACGATTATAGGGACAGAAAAGAATCTGAAATTGATAAACTAAATCTTGATCATGAAAATTTAAAACAAGAAATTGACGATAATCAAAAAAAATACGAAAATTTAATTGATGAAGCTGCTGATCAAATATCAAATTTTGTAAAAAAAGCAAAACTAGAAAACATTTCAAAGTAAGTCTGTGAGCAAATCTAAGCTAAGAAGTAAAATTTTAAATCTTAGAAAAAAAAATTTTAATAAAAAACTTAGTCTCAATCCTGACGGAATTTATCGATTTTTAAAAAAAAATAAAATTAATTTCAAAAATGTAGGAGGGTATTACCCTTGTAATCATGAGATTGATGACTTGGATATGCTTTATTTTTTAAGAAACAAGAAGGCAAATATTTCCTTACCAATAATTAGAGAAAATAACCAAATGGATTTTTTTGAATGGACAAATAAAGATCCTTTAAAAATTAATAAGTATGGAATTGCTGAGCCAACTTTAGGAAAGAAAATTTACCCAGATATAATATTTGTTCCTTTAGTAGCTTATGATGATGATTTGAATAGATTAGGCTATGGTGGAGGATTTTATGATCGTTATTTAGAAAAAGTATCTAAAATTAAAAAAATATTTAAAATTGGATTAGGATTTTCATACCAGGAAATAAAAAAAATACCTATCAACAAGCATGATAAGAAACTTGATTTAATAATAACCGAGAAAAAAATTATACAATGAGAATTTTATTTTTAGGAGATGTTGTTGGAATTTCAGGATGCTCTAAATTAACAAGTAATTTATTAAATGAAATTGATAAAAACAAAATCGATTTTGTAATAGTAAACGGTGAAAATGCTGCAGTTCAAGGTGTGGGGATAACTAAGGAAATATGTAAGGATTTTTTTAATTGTGGAGTTGATGTTATCACAACCGGCAATCATGTTTGGGATCAAAAAGAAATTATGGAATTTATTGATAAAGAAGAAAGATTATTAAGACCTAAAAATTTATTTGAACCTGCACCAGGAAAAGGTTTTCAGATTTATAAAACAAAGAATAATATAAAAATTGGAGTTCTTAATTTGATGGGCAACGTATTTATGAAAAAGTGTGAAGATGTTTTTGAAGCTTCTCAGAAATTTTTAAAAGAAAATGAAATGAAAAAGGATTTTGATTTACTTGTAGTTGATTTTCATGGTGAAATTACAAGCGAAAAAAATGCTATAGGGCATCTATTTGATGGAAAGGCAACTCTCGTGGTTGGAACCCATACTCATATTCCAACAAATGATGCCAGAATACTTAATAATGGCACTGGATATCAAACCGATGCAGGTATGTGTGGGGATTATGATTCAGTAATTGGAATGAATAAAGAAAATTCCTTGAATAGATTTTTAAAAAAAAATTCAGTGAAACACTTTCCCGCTACTGGAGATGCTACTTTGTGTGGTGTTATAGTAGATTGTGATATAAAAACAGGTTTAGCAATAGACATCAAAAGCTATACATACGGAGATCAATTAAAAAATATTTAAATATCATGGCAGGACATTCACATTGGGCAGGAATAAAACATAAGAAAGGTAAGGCTGATAAGCAAAGATCAAAGATATTTTCAAAATTATCTAAAGAGATTACTGTTGCAGCAAAACTTGGTGATAAAGATCCAGCAATGAACCCTAGACTAAGATCTGCAGTACAGGCTGCTAGATCTGCAAATATGCCTAAAGATAATATTGAAAGAGCAATAGATAAATCTTCTGCAGCTACAGGAGCAAATTTTGAAAATTTAAGATACGAGGGGTTTGGACCAGAAAAGATTGCTGTTATAGTTGAAACTTTAACAGACAACAAAAATAGGACCGCATCAAATATTAGAACTATTTTTCAAAAAAGTGGTGGTAGCTTAGGAACTCAAGGTTCAGCATCTCACAATTTTCAACAATTGGGTATAATCAAAATTGATAAAAAAGAGATATCTGATGAAAAAATTTTAGATTTAGCGATTGAGTCAGGAGCTGATGAATGTTTCTCTTATGAGGATTATCATGAGGTCCAGTGTCAAATGAGCGAAATATATAATGTAAAAAAAAATCTTGAGAAAATTATTGTGAATTTTATTTCTACAGAAATTGAATGGGTCCCATTAAATAGTGTTGATATAAATAAAGGTAATAAAGATAGTGTAGTAGATTTTTTAGAAACTCTTGAGGAAGATGATGATGTTCAGAACGTTTATTCAAACGTTAATTTAGGTGGTATTTAATGATGATTATTGGAATTGATCCAGGCATCTCAGGTTCAATCTGCTTTTTTCAAAATGGTATAATAAAAGATGTAATTGAAATGCCAACCATGACAGATGGTAAGAAAAATAAAAGACAAGTAAATGGCGCTCAAATATTTAATGAAATTAGTGAAAGGATAAACAAATTTGATAAAAAAAACATAAAAGTTGTAATTGAACAAGTTTCTGCAATGCCTGGACAAGGCGTTACCAGTATGTTTAATTTTGGACAATCTTTCGGTATTTTAAAGGGAATATGCAGCGCAATGCATTTACCTGTTTATTATGTCAGGCCTGCTAAGTGGAAAAAATATTTTAACCTTATTAATTCAGAAAAAGATGCGAGCAGAACAAGAGCTATTGAAATTTTTCCATATTTTTCATCACAATTGTCAAAAAAAAAAGATAACAACAAGGCAGATGCTATTCTAATAGCTAGTTTTTTCTACGAAACTTATCAAAAAGAAGAATAATCAATTTAAATTAAAAGACAAAATCATGACACATTTACGTGTGATGAGTAAGCATGGAAGCAGATATAGCAGCAAAAGCAGTTGAATTAGGAACAAATACTGATTTTTCATTATTCAGTTTATTTTTTAGAGCAGACATAATTGTTAAGTCTGTAATGATTATATTAATATTGTGCTCAATATATTCTTGGGCTGTAATTATTGAAAAGTTTCGATTATTTAAAAAAATAACTAAATCTTCAGAGGAATTTGAAGAAAAATTCTGGAATTCTAAATCTGCTGAAACTTTTTACAATAGTTTACCTAGTAAACTTGAGGATCCAATGTCACTTGTGTTTCAAGATGCAATGGAAGGATTGCTTAAAAAAAAATCAAGAACCAATATTAGTGAGAGAATGAGCGCATCTTTAGAATCTGGAATTGAAAAACAAATGACAAAAATTGAAAAAGGTTTTACTTTTTTGGCAACAGTAGGCTCAACTGCACCATTTATTGGTTTGTTCGGAACTGTTTGGGGAATTATGAATTCTTTTCAATCTATAGCTATTTCAAGAAACACAAGTCTTGCGATAGTTGCACCAGGAATAGCCGAAGCTTTATTTGCAACTGCACTTGGTCTATTGGCTGCAATACCAGCAGTAGTGGCATACAATAAATTTAATAATGATGCCAAAAAATATTCAGAAAAATTAGAAAATTTTTCAAAAAGATTTTTAACAATTATTTAAATGGCATTTAAATTAAATCGTTCTTCTAAAGAACCAATGAGTGAAATAAATGTTACTCCTTTTGTGGATGTGATGCTTGTATTGTTAATAATTTTTATGGTAACAGCACCATTGTTAACGGTAGGTGTTCAAGTTGATTTACCAGAAAGTTCGGCAGACTCATTACCTGAAGAAACAGAACCCTTAACACTATCAATTAACGCAAAAGGTGAAATTTTTATTCAAGAAGCAAAAGTTGAATACGATAATATTATTGCAAAAGTTTTAGCAGTTTCAAAAAATAGAACTGATACCAGAATTTATGTTAGAGGTGACAAAACTATAAATTATGGAAGAGTTTTAGAAATTATGGGATTACTATCAGGATCTGGTTTTACTAAAGTAGCATTGATTTCAGAACCGTATAAGCAAAGGTAATTAAAGTGAATAGAAGTTTAATTATTTCTTCTGTTTTGCATGCTTTGTTAATTTTCATTACAGCTATGAGCTTACCTTTTTTGGCAAAGAAACCACTTGATATTCCTCCAATTGTTTCAGTTGAGTTAATTCAAATAGCAGAAAAAACTAATATTCCATTTGCACCTAAAGCAAAAAAGATAATTGAAAAAGTTAAAGAGAAAGAAAAAAAACTTGTTTCAGAGCAAGCACCACCAAAAAAAGTAGAAAAAACGAAAACAAAAACTGTTCTGGCTCCTGATCAAAATAATAAAAAAATAGAGAATGAAATACCTGAAGCAATTCCACTTCCAGATAAAACTTTAAAAAAGGTTGAAACAAAAGAGGAAAAAAAACAAAATCCTGAAAAAGTAGATGATGAAGTTAAACAGGTATCAGAATTTGAAAAAAAAGATTTATTTGATCCAAATAATATTGCAGCTTTAATTGATAAATCAAAAGAAGAGAGTGCTGAAGTTTTAAAAACAAATGATGACATTACTCAAGATCAAGAAAGAAATGTTGAAAATTTAGGTCTTACACTAAGCGAAGAGGATGCTCTTAAAGCACAAATATTTGGGTGTTGGAGTATTCCATTAGGATTACCGTACAATGAAAATTTATTGGTAAGAATAAAGTTAAAATTAAAACCTGATGGAACAGTATCAAAAACAGAAATTTTAGATCATGCAAGAATGAATAAACCAGGCCAAGGTTTTTATAAGGTTTTAGCAGAAAGCGCTTTGAGAGCTGTCAAGTTATGCCAACCATTAAGAGTTCCAACGACTGGATATGAAAGATGGAAAGAATTACAGTTAAATTTTGATGCAAGAGAGATGTTAGAAGGGTAGTATATATAAATGACAAAAACAATTTTAATTTTATTATTTATATTAATTCCTATCAAAGCAAATGCTTTAATTGAAGTTGATATAACTAGGGGAAATTTAAATCCACTTCCATTAGCAGTTTCCCCCCTATCAATTGATGAAGAGTCTAGAAAAGGTTTTGAAAAAATACTTAAAAAAGAAAATATTGGCTCTGAGATATCAAATATCGTTGAGAATAATTTGAGAACCTCGGGATTATTTAATCCTCTAGACAAAAAGGCTTTTTTACAAGCTCCTGATATTGCAAATTTAAAACCAAGATTTGAAGATTGGAATTTAATTAAAGCTCAAGCACTTATTACTGGTAAAGTAAATTATGTTGACGATAAATTAAGAGTTGAGTTTCGATTATGGGACGTTTTAGCTGCTAAAGAAATGATGGCTTTAGCTTTTACCACAGTTCCTAACAATTGGAGAAGAGTAGGGCATATTATTTCTGATAAGGTTTACGAAAGGCTGACTGGAGAAAAAGGTTATTTTGATACAAGAATAATTTATGTCTCAGAAGAAGGACCAAAAACACAAAGAATAAAAAAATTAGCAATCATGGATCAAGACGGAGCTAACAATAAATTCTTGACATTAGGGAATGAGTTAGTTTTAACACCACGATTTAACCCAGCTAGTCAAATGGTAACTTATTTGTCTTACTTTAAAAATATGCCAAGGGTTTATTTGTTAGATATAGAAACTGGTACACAAGAGGTAGTTGGAGATTTTCCTGGAATGACGTTTGCACCACGTTTTTCACCTGATGGTAAAAAAATAATTATGAGTTTTGCTAAAGATGGAAAGTCAGATATTTACACCATGGATTTAGAAAATAGAATTGTAGAAAAAATTACTAATCATCCATCAATTGACACTTCCCCATCTTATTCTCCTGATGGAAAATATATTACATTTAATTCTGATAGAAGTGGTTATCAGCAAATTTATGTAATGAAGAATGATGGAAGTGATGTAAAAAGAATTTCTTTTGGTAACGGTTTATATGGAACACCTGTATGGTCTCCTAGAGGAGATTTAATTGCATTTACAAAACTACATAAAGGTAAATTTTATATAGGCGTAATGAGAACCGATGGTAGTGGTGAAAGGTTGTTAACTGAAAATTATTATCAAGAAGCACCTTCTTGGTCTCCAAATGGAAGGGTGTTAATATTTTATAGAGAGACAAAAACTAACTCCAAAGGAGAAGGTTTTTCTGCAAAATTGTGGTCTATAGATTTAACAGGTTATAATGAACGGCAAATAAAGACACCAACAGATGCTTCAGACCCATCATGGTCATCTTTATTAAGTAATTAAAGATTAATTTTTTTAAATTTCTTGATTTTTAGACTTGAAACCTCTATTTAGTTGTGAAAAAGTCAAGAAATTGAAATTAGCAGCAAGGAGCAATTTAATGAGATTAAACAAAATTTTAAAAAACACACTTTTAGTATTAACAGCTTGCCTAGTGCTATCTGCATGTGCAACTAAAAAAGAAGTGGCAACAGACATTCAAGGTCAAATGCAAGGTGATGTTTACACAGGAACAGACACAGTTAAATATTTAGCTGATGGTGTTCCAGACAGAGTTTTCTTTGCAACAAATGAGTCGATATTAACAACTGCATCAAGAGAAACTTTAAGAGCCCAAGCAGCTTGGTTAAGAAAGAATCCAAACATAAACGTAGTTCTTGAAGGTCATGCTGACGAAAGAGGAACAAGAGAATATAACTTAGCTCTTGGTGAAAGAAGGGCAAATGCAGCTAAAGACTATTTAATGACTTATGGAATATCTTCTGACAGAATTACGGTATTAAGTTATGGTAAGGAGAGACCGGTTGACTCTGGTTCAAACCCGTTAGCTTGGTCAAAAAACAGAAGATCAGTAACTGTTAAAGCAAATTAATTATTTAAAATTTAAGACCCTAAAACCTTTATTGGATTTAGGGTCTTTTTTTTGCCATTTTTATAATCATAAATCTAATTTAAATGATGCTCATGTTTAAATTAGTAATTTTAAAATTATTTTTAATCTTTAATTTGGTTTTTATTAATATTTCTTTTGCAGATAACCATAATATTTATGAAACATTAGAAATAATAAAAAATGATCTTAAAACTCTTGAAAGAGCAGTTTATTCTGGATCTATAGAAGTGAAAGCTAATACTAATGATAGTTCAGTTTCAGATTTGGATCAAAATTCAGAAGATGTTTTAACTAGACATTTATTAAAATTATCTGAGGTTGAGGATCAGTTTAGAGAACTCACTAATAAATTTGAAGAAATAAATTTTAAGTTGGATAAATTATCTACCCGTGTTTCAAAAATTCAAGCAGATAACCAAATAAGATTTCAAGACATAGAAAACAATATTAGTTCTGGAAATGTTGGTAATACAGAAAACCAATTAAGTTTAAAACCAAAGACTGATGAACAAAAAGTTTTACCTGGTAGTTCACAGCCCCAAGATTTAGGAACAATTTCATATAAAGATACAGAGACAAACGAAACTTCACAACAAATTCAATCTGTTGATACTACAGCTTCAATTGTAACTGAAACTTTTCAATCTGAAGAAAAAATACTTCCTCAAGATTTAAATCCTGTGGAGCAATATGAATTTGCAACGAGTTTTTTAAAAGTTGGAGACTACAGTACAGCGGAAAGAGCTTTCAGAGAATTTGTTATATCTAACCCTGATCATGAGTTAGCGGGTAGTGCACAATACTGGTATGCAGAAACATTCAGAATTAGACAATTGTATACTGATGCAGCTTCTGCTTATTTAGAGGGTTACCAAAAATATCCTAAAGGAAAAAAAGCTCCAATTAATTTATTAAAACTTGGAGTATCAATGGTTCAAATTGGTGAAAAAGACCAAGGGTGTAAAATGATAAATGGTGTAGAATTACAATATCCTAATGCAAATCAGTCTGTAATACAAAAAGCAAAATATGAGTCCAAAAAATTTGAATGCATCAAACAAGACTCATAAGTTTTTATTAAATCAATTAAAAGATAAACAAACTTCTAAAATTTATAAAAAATTTGAAAAAAATCTTAAATTACAAGAGGATTTTATAGTTGCGGTTTCTGGTGGACCAGACAGTTTAGCTTTATGTTTTTTATCAAAAATTTATTCGATTAAAAAACATCTAAAAGTAAAATATTTTCACGTTGATCATAAAATTAGAAATAATTCAACAAAAGAGGCAAAATTTGTAAAATTGCTTCTAAAAAAATTGTCTACTAATCTTGAGATTTTAACCTGGGTTGGAAAAAAACCAAAAAGCAACATCCAATCTATTGCAAGAGATAAAAGATATGCACTGATGATAAACAAGGCAAAAAAATTAAAAATAAATAATATTTTATTAGGTCATCATAAGGATGATTTAATAGAGAATTTTTTTATTAGAATTTTAAGAGGCAGTGGTTTAAATGGTATGGTATCATTTGATGAAAGAACCAACCTACAAAATATTAATTTGATAAGACCTTTGTTAAATTTTTCTAAAAAAAATTTAGAACATATTACCAAACAAGTTTTTAAAAATTATGTTGAAGATCCCTCCAATAAAAATGATGAATTTAAAAGAGTAAAAATTAGAAATTTTATAAAAAACTTGGAATTAGAGGGATTGGATAATGATAAATTTAGTCTAACGATTAAAAATTTAAAATTTGCTAACGAGTCAATTAAATACTTTGTAGAAAAAAATTTAAAAGATAATTCAACAATTTCAAATATTAATAAGTCTGTTATTTTGAATAAAAATTTTTTTCTTCAACCTGAAGAAGTAGTTTTTAGGTCTCTAACAGAAGTGTTACAAGCTGTTGGTAAAAAATACTACCCAGTACGAGGAAAAAAAATTGATAACTTAATTTATCGAATTAAAAATGATAACTCATTTATGACTACTTTAGGAAACTGTGTAATAAAGAAGGTAAATAACTCAGTAATAGTATCAAAAGAGCGTTAAAGCTGATGAAATAACTGATATTTTGTCACTTGTTAATTTATTAATAATTCTTATTTTAAACATATGAATTTAAAAAATCTTGCAATGTGGGGAATTATAGTTTTTTTAACTATAGGTCTTTATAACATGTTCAAAAATCCACAGTCTAATGTTAGAGGTGGAAATCAAATAATATTTTCAGATTTTTTAAATTCAGTTGAAGACGGTGAAGTTCTAAAAGTTGAGATTCAGGGAAATAACATCAAAGGTACTTATTCGAATGGAAATTCTTTTTCAACTTATGCTCCTAATGATCCAAATCTTATAGAAAAATTATCAGAGAAAGGTGTGAGTATTTCAGCAGCACCTTTAGATGAAAAAATGCCTTCATTGTTTGGTGTGCTCTTATCATGGTTTCCTATGTTACTGCTTATTGCAGTATGGATTTTCTTTATGAGACAAATGCAAGGTGGCAAAGGTGGAGCAATGGGATTTGGAAAATCAAAAGCCAAAATGATGAATGAATTAAAAGGAAAGGTTACTTTTAATGATGTTGCTGGCGTAGAGGAAGCTAAAGAAGAAGTAGAAGAAATGGTAGAGTTCCTAAAAGACCCAAAAAAATTTAGTAGGTTGGGTGGTAAAATTCCAAGAGGAGCTTTACTTGTTGGACCCCCGGGAACTGGTAAAACTTTATTAGCAAGGGCAATTGCGGGTGAAGCGGGAGTTCCATTTTTCACTATTTCAGGTTCTGATTTTGTTGAGATGTTCGTTGGAGTAGGAGCATCTAGAGTAAGAGACATGTTTGAACAAGGTAAAAAAAATTCTCCATGTATTATTTTTATAGATGAGATAGATGCTGTTGGAAGAAGTAGAGGGGCAGGTCTAGGAGGTGGAAATGATGAGAGAGAACAAACATTAAATCAGTTATTAGTTGAAATGGATGGTTTTGATACAAATGAAGGTGTCATAATTATAGCTGCAACAAATAGACCAGATGTGCTTGATCCAGCTTTATTGAGACCAGGAAGGTTTGATAGACAGGTAGTAGTTTCAAATCCAGATATTATAGGAAGAGAAAAAATTTTAAAAGTTCATGTAAAAAAAATAAAGATGGCGCCAGATGTTAATTTAAGAACAATTGCAAGAGGCACGCCAGGATTTTCAGGAGCTGATCTTGCAAATATAGTTAATGAAGCAGCTTTATTAGCAGCGAGAAAAAATAAGAGGATAGTAACATTACTAGAATTTGAGGAAGCAAAAGATAAAGTTATGATGGGTGCCGAAAGACGTTCAATGGTCATGACAGAAGATGAGAAAAAACTAACTGCATACCATGAAGGTGGACATGCTCTAGTGTCGTTTAATATGCCAAGTTATGATCCAATTCATAAAGCTACTATTATACCAAGAGGAAGAGCTCTTGGAATGGTAATGAACTTACCTGAAAGAGACAAACACGGTTACTCAATAAAATATCTTAAAGCGAGACTAGCTGTTTGTTTTGGAGGAAGAGTGGCTGAAGAATTAATTTTTGGTAAAGATAATATATCTACAGGAGCAGGTGGAGGAAATGGGTCTGATATTAACCAAGCTACACAGTTAGCAAGAGCAATGGTGACAAAATATGGAATGAGTGAAGAAATGGGTCCAGTTGAATATGGGGAAAACCAAGAAGAAGTGTTTTTGGGAAGATCAGTTACTCAAACCCAATCGGTATCAGAGGAAGTTGCTCAGAAAATTGATAAAGAAATAAGAAAGCTTGTAGACGAGGGATATAATAAAGCTAAGGAAATTTTGACAGAAAAAATAGATGATCTACATAAAATTGCAAAAGCTTTAATAACTTATGAGACTTTAACTGGTGAAGAAATAGAGAATATAATTAATAAAAATTTATATCCTAAAGATAAAATTTTAGATAATCCAGAATCAAAAGATGATCAAGATTCAGCTTTGGGTGCAATGGGTTTGAAACCAAAAATTGTTCATTAATAAATAATGCCAAGATATTACACAAGAGCGTGTAATTTCTATTTCGGCAAACAATCAAAAATTTTAGTAAATAAAAAAAAATCTATCCCTTTACATCAAATTAAAGAAATATCCTTCGACCATGTTGAGATAATTACAAGAAAAAAAATTAGAAAAATTTCAATAAATAAATTAAGAAATTTACCAAAAAAATTAAAAACAAAAATAAATTCAGATTTAAAAAAAATTAGGTCAAAAAAATCAAATTTTTCAAATTTAAATTTTAAAAAAATTCCAAATATATTGGGTGTTTTAAATTTAACTCCTGATAGTTTTTCCGATGGAGGAAAATTTAACAAAAAAAATAAAGGTGTCAGTCATGCTATCAATTTATATAAAACTGGTGCTTCGTTAGTAGATGTTGGTGGAGAGTCTACAAGACCAGGATCGAGGGAAGTAAATGAAAATCGAGAATGGTATAGAATTAATAAGACATTAAAATTAATTGTAAAAAAAATACCAATATCTTTAGACACAAGAAAATCTGCAATTATGGAAAATGGTATTAGAATGGGGGTTAAACTTATTAATGATGTTTCAGGATTAAGTTATGATCCTAAAACAATAAATGTTTTAAAAAAGTATAAAATTCCATTTGTAATACAGCATTCAGTTGGGACACCCGAAAATATGCAAAAAAAAGCGAAATATAAAAATGAATTATTAGATATATATGATTATTTTGAAGATAAGATTAAGCTAATACGATCTAAGGGTATTAAACACAATAATATAATTTTAGATCCTGGAATTGGATTTGGAAAAAATTTGAAACATAATATGAATCTTATAAGAGGTGTTTCTATTTTTCATTCTTTAGGTTTTCCTATACTAGTAGGGAATTCAAGAAAAAGATTTATTAAAGATATATCAAAAAAAAATGATAGCAAAACAAGGATCGGCGGAACTATGGCCTCTTCAATATATCTTTTAATGCAAGGAATTCAGATTTTAAGAATTCATGATGTTAATGAAGTTAAGCAAGGAATTAAAGTTTTTAACGAGATAGTCAAAAATTAATGACAAAAAAATATTTTGGAACAGATGGAATAAGAGGAGCAGTCAATAGTGAATATATAAATGGAGATATGTTCTTTAAATTTGGGCTTGCTAGCGGAACATACTTTAAATCTCAAAAAAAAAGAAAACAAACAGCAATAATTGCGAAAGATACGAGATTGTCAGGATACACACTTGAGCCAGCTCTTGTTTCAGGTTTGGCTTCAGCTGGTATGCATGTTTATACTTTAGGACCCCTACCAACTAATGGGCTGGCTATGTTAACAAAAGAAATGAAGGCTAATATGGGTATAATGATCACTGCCTCTCACAATCCACATTTTGACAATGGTTTAAAATTGTTTGGTCCTGATGGAATGAAATTATCAGATAAAATAGAAAAAAAAATTGAGGGACTTATAGATAAGAAAATTACAAATAACCTTTCGCATTCTGAAAAATTAGGAAGAGTTAAAAGATTAGAAACAGGCACCAAAAAATATATTAAAATATTAAAAAAAAATTTCACTAAAGAGTTCAATTTAAGAGGACTAAGAATAGTAATCGATTGTGCAAATGGCGCTGGTTATAAGGCAGGTCCTGAATTATTAAAATCATTAGGAGCTAAAGTCATAGCAATAGGAATTAAACCAAATGGTTTAAACATTAATAAAAAATGTGGATCAACTTTTCCAAGAAAAATCAGATCTGCTGTAAAAAAATATAAAGCACATATTGGAATATCTTTAGATGGGGATGCTGACAGAATTATAATGTGTGATGAAAAAAGCAATATAATAGATGGAGATCAAATTATAGCTGCTTTAGCAACAAGATGGAAAAATAAAAAAATGTTAAAAGGGGGTGTTGTTGGAACATTAATGTCAAATTATGGGTTAGAAAAATATTTTAAATCAAAAGGAATAAAATTTTTAAGGGCAAATGTTGGAGATAGATATGTTAAAGAAAAAATGCAGAAATATAATTTTAATTTAGGTGGTGAACAATCAGGACATATTATTTTAGGTAAATTTGCAACCACAGGAGATGGTTTGCTAGTAGCTTTAGAAGCTCTTTTTGCTTTAAGAAAAGGAAAAAAGGCAAGTGAGTTTTTTGATCAATTTAAGAAAACACCTCAGCTTTTAGAAAATATCGAGGTTAAAGATAAAAATATAATTAATAAACCAGAGATAAAAAAAATCATAAAAAATGCAGATAAATTAATCAAAAGTAATGGAAGAATTTTAGTAAGAAAATCAGGAACAGAATCTAAAATAAGAGTAATGGGAGAAAGTGAAAATAAAGCTCTTTTATATAAATGCGTGAACATGATTACCAAAAAAATTAAATAAATTGAAACCTAATTCTAAAATTTTAATTATTGCAGGATCTGACTCATCTGGTGGAGCAGGTATTCAAGCTGATATAAAAACTATCACTGCTCTTGGTTCTTATGCAATGACAGCGATAACTGCAGTTACATCACAAAATACCACTGGCGTAAAATCAATTGTTGGGATTAATCCAAAAGAAATTTTTAATCAAATTATTTATACCTGTAAAGATATAAGACCTGATGCAATAAAAATTGGCATGCTGCATTCTTCAGAGGTTATTGGAATGGTACTAAAAGCTTTGGATGTAATTAAAGTTAAAAAAATCGTATTAGACCCGGTTATGGTTGCTAAAGGAGGGGCTAAACTAATAGATACTAAAGCTATTCAATTATTAAAATTTAAATTAATTAAAAAAGTATCACTTATTACTCCAAATATCCCTGAGGCAGAAATCTTGACTAAAACAAAAATTATAACAAAAGAGGATATGATTTTTGCCGCAAATAAACTTGTAGGTTTAGGAGCTAAAAATGTACTTATAAAAGGTGGTCATTTAAAACATAAAAATGTAATAGATATTTTAATAAACAAAAAAGACATAAAGATCTTCAAAAGTGAGCGTTACAAAACAAAGAATACCCATGGTACAGGTTGTACATTATCTAGCTCAGTTACAACTTTTTTATCATGTGGAAAAACAATAAAGAAATCTTGTGAGCTTGGAATTAAGTATGTAAATTCTGCAATTAAATCAAACCCGAAATATGGAAAAGGTCATGGCCCAATTAACCATCTCACTTCCTTAAAAGTAAACAGAAAATTTAAATAATGAAAAATATAGTCGTTGTTGGATCTCAGTGGGGTGACGAAGGTAAAGGAAAAATTGTAGATTGGTTATCTGAACAGGCTGATGTAGTAATAAGATTTCAAGGAGGTCATAATGCTGGCCATACTTTAGTGATTGATGGTGTTACATACAAATTGAGATTACTTCCATCTGGAATAGTTAGAAAAGGTAAAATATCAATTATTGGCAATGGAGTTGTTGTAGATCCATGGGCTCTATTAGAGGAAATAGAAGAAATAAAATCTAAAGGCGTAGAAGTAAATGTAAATAATTTTATTATCTCAGAGTCTGCAAATTTAATTTTGCCTTTTCATAGAGAAATGGATGAGATTAGAGAGGATGCAGCAGGAACAAGCAAAATAGGAACTACAAGACGTGGAATTGGACCCGCATATGAGGATAAAGTTGGAAGAAGATCTATAAGAGTTATGGATCTAAGATCTGAAAAAAATTTAGATCAAAGACTGGACTCTGTATTACTTCATCATAATGCGATTAGAAAAGGCCTAGGAAAAAAAATTTTTGAAAAAGATCAGCTTAAATCTGATTTGCTTAAAATAGCACCTAAAATATTAGAATTCTCTCAGCCAGTTTGGCTAAAGATTGATCAGTTTAAAAAACAAAAAAAGAAAATTTTATTCGAAGGAGCACAAGGTATTTTACTTGATGTAGATCATGGAACTTATCCTTTTGTAACTTCATCTAATACTGTTGCTTCAAGTGCTGCAACAGGAACTGGTTGTGGTCCTAATTCGATAAATTATGTTCTTGGAATTACAAAAGCTTACACAACAAGAGTTGGAGAAGGCCCTTTTCCAACAGAGTTAACAGATGATATCGGTGAAATTTTAGGAACACGTGGAAAAGAATTTGGAACTGTTACAAGTAGAAAAAGAAGATGCGGATGGTTTGATGGTGTTTTAGTGAGACAAACTATTAAAGTTTCAGGGATTGATGGTATCGCTTTAACAAAATTAGATGTACTTGATGAATTAGATGAAATTAAAATGTGTGTTGCTTACGATCTTAATGGCGAAAGATTAGATTATCTACCCGCTGCTGTAGAAGACCAGATAAAAATAAAACCAATTTATGAAACTTTTCCAGGTTGGAAAGTTTCTACAAGTGGTGTCAAAAATATGGACTCATTACCTGAAAATGCAAAAAAATATATTTTTGCTGTTGAAGATTTTATTGGTGCAAAAGTATCAAGTATCTCAACTAGTCCAGAAAGAGATGATACTATTTTAATTGAAAACCCTTTTGAAGTTTAGTTTGCGGGTAAAAGATTTTTTGATTTAGCTAATAGAAGCATATGCTTTTGGAGTTTTTCAAATGCTTTATTTTCTATTTGTCTAACTCTTTCTCTACTAATTTTATATTTTTTACTTAAATCTTCTAGTGTAGTTGGGTCGTCATTTAGTCTTCTTGAGTATAGAATTTCTCTTTCTCTATCGTTAAGAACTTTAATAGAGTCTTTCAATAAATCTTTTCTTTGCTCCATCTCCTCGTGGTGAGCAAATTTTAAATCATGATCAAGCTCTTTATCAACCAACCAGTCTTGCCATTCATCGCCATCTTCCCCAACTTGAGCATTTAGCGAGAACTCTTTTCCAGAAAGTCTTCTATTCATAGAAACGACTTCTTCTTTACTTACATCGAGCTTATTAGCTATATGATCAACGTGTTCATCTCTTAAATCTCCCTCAGTTTCTGGAGAAATTTGATTTTTAATTTTCTTTAAATTAAAAAATAATTTTTTTTGAGCAGTAGTAGTTCCAATTTTGACAAGGCTCCAAGATCTTAAAATATATTCTTGAATAGAAGCCTTAATCCACCACATTGCATAAGTTGCCAATCTAAAACCTTTTTCTGGTTCAAATTTTTTGACAGCTTGCATAAGACCTACATTTCCCTCTGAAATCATTTCATTAATAGGCAAACCATATCCTTTGTAGCCCATAGCAATCTTTGCAACTAATCTTAAATGACTAGTAACTAGTTTTTCTGCAGCTTTAATATTACCAGTCGTTTTCCAATTTTTTGCTAGCATATATTCTTCTTCTGCAGCTAACATCGGAAATTTTTTAATCTGCTCTAAATATGCAGATAGTCCACCTTCATTAGAAAGGGTTGGCAGATTATTACTCATTGTTGTGCTCATAGAAGTGTTTATTTAATTAATTATACCTAATTTTCAATAATTTATTCTTCAGTGTTTCTAAGCATTTTTAGAATATTATTTAGATCTTGTGGCAAAAGTGAGGAAAAAATCATCTCTTTCTTAGTTCGTGGATGTATAAATCCTAAAGTTTTTGCATGCAGAAATTGTCTACTTAATTTAGTAATTGAATTTTGGATATCTAAATCAATATTTTTTAATTTTTTATATTTTTTTTTATATTTATCATCTCCAACTATGCTATTACCTTTATAATTCATATGAACTCTTATCTGATGTGTTCTTCCTGTTTCTAATTTACATTCAACTAAACTTAAGGTTGGTGTTTTCTGATTTTCAAAAATTTCAAGTGTTTTATAATTTGTTATAGCTTTCTTACCTTTAGAACTACTAACTTCCATAAGTTGTCTATTTTTTGAACTACGAGTTATAAATGTCTCAATTCTTCCTGAGGAGGGTCTTAATTTTCCCCATATTAAAAGTTGGTACTCTCTTATAATTATATGATCACTAAATTGTTTTGATAAATTTTCATGAGTTTCATTGTTTTTTGCAATTACAACTAAACCAGATGTGTTTTTATCAATTCTATGAACAATACCAGGTCTTAACTCGTCACCTATATTTGATAAAGAGTCCTTGTCATAATGCATCAATGCATTAACAATTGTCTTGTCATAATTTCCAGCTCCTGGATGCATGATTATTCCGGCAGGTTTATTAATTACTAATAGATCATCATCTTCATATATTATTTCTAATTTAAATTCGTAAGGTTTAAGGGATGCTATTTCAGGCTCTGGAATCTTAAGATTTATAGTATCACCAATTGAGACTTTTTTTGACGGACTTTTAATTATTTCATTATTTAGTGTTAACTTTTCTTTTAAAATTAAATTTTTAATCCTAGTTCTACTAATTAATTCCTCTCTTTTATTAATTAAAACATCAACCCTTAAATTCTTCTCATTCTCTTTGACTATAAAATTAATGTTTTTTTCCATAAAATATAATATTAATACTATATGCGCTTGTAGCTCAACTGGATAGAGCGCCTGACTTCGGATCAGGAGGTTCTGGGTTCGACTCCTAGCAGGCGCACCAATTTATTCTCCCATGTTTATCAAAGTTCCTTTTTCTCTTGCTTTATCGAAAGAGTAATAAAATACGGATATTGATAAAATTAAATAAAACCCATTAAGATAGACTGCATTTATTATATTTTCATAATTGACTGTTCCATTAACTAAAATATTTCTAGTCTCCTCAAAAATATATACTAATGGCAATACGAAAGCGATTGATTGGAAGACTTCTGGCAGTGTTTCAACTGGGTAGTATATACAGCCAAAAGGTGCTAACAAAAACATGGTAGACCATGCAATATTTTCAAAAGATGGACCAAATCTTAATAATCCTGCTGAAACAAGTAGACCAAGCGTAATTCCAAATAAATATAAACTTAAGAAAAGAAAAGCCAAAGGAAGACCAAGTTTTAACAATGAAATTCCAAACAATGGAGAAGTTAACAATATTGCTGGTATTAAACCAATTAAAGCTCTAATTAAAGCTGTTAAAACTAAAGAGATAATTATCTCACTAATTTTCATGGGAGCAATAAATAGGTTTGTAAAGTTTCTGCTCCAAATTTCCTCCAAAAATAACATATTAAAGCCAATACTGGTTCTAAATAAAAAATCATAAAGAATTGCACATGAAAGAATAACTCCTACCGCACCACTGTAGTAAGTGCTATGAGCTGCAAAAAAATTAGAAATAAATCCCCAGAGAGTAATTTGAATTGAAGGCCAATAAATTAAGTCTAATATTCTTGGAAATGATCTAGTTATTAAATAAAAGTGTCTTAAAAAAAGACCATAAATTCTCATTAAATTCATTTTTATTTTCTCGCAATTTCTAAAAATACTTCTTCTAAATTTCTTCTTCCATACTTTGTTATTAACTCTTCAGGAGTTCCTCTATCCACTATTAAACCATCTTTCATCATTAAAACAGAACTACATAATCTTTTTACTTCTTCCATATTATGAGAGGCAAGCAAAACTGATATTTTTTTTTCCTTTTTGTATTCTTCTAAAAACGATCTTACAAAATCACCAGTTTCAGGATCTAATGAAGCAGTGGGTTCATCCAACAAAAGTACCGTTGGATCATTTATTAAAGCTTTAGCAAGACTTACCCTATTTTTTTGTCCAGAAGAAAGTTCTCCTGTAATTTTGTTTAAAAGGTCTTTTAATCTAAGTTTATTTGCAAGGTGATCTATTCGGTCATTTAAATTTTGAATATTATATAATTTTCCATAAACAATTAAATTTTGTTTAACTTTAAGTTTTTTAGGTAATTCAATATATGGTGAAATAAAATTCATTTTGTGAAGAAGTGAGATTTTGTTTTTTTCAATATTTTCTCCGTTGATTAAAACCTCACCACTACTTGGTTTTAATAATCCTAAAATCATTCCAATAGTTGTAGTTTTTCCACATCCATTAGGTCCCAATAAACCAACCATTTCATTTTCATTAATTTTAAAATTTATATTAGTTACTGCTACTTTATCTTTATATTTTTTTGATAGATTTATTACTTCAATAGAATTTGTCATCAATATTTAGAGGCTCTCTTTAGTCTATCATTAATTGTTTTGCCAAGACCTTTGTTTGGTATCTTTTCGACTGCAATCTTTTTAAAACCATCGTTTTTAATTTTTCTTAAAGTTGAATATAAATTCTTTGCAGCTTCATCTATATTTTTCATTTTGGATAAATAATAATAGTTTTTTAATTTTGATTTTCTTTTTTTAATTAATAAATAAGCCTCATCTTTTTTTGGTTTTTTAACATTGACTCTTAAAGGTATCCCAGGTGAGTAATGTAACGGAAATAAACCAGGTGATAATTTTTTTTTGGAATTTGTATTAATTAATAATTTTTTTTTTAACACATTTTCGATTTTTTTAGTATCTAGGCCCCCATATCTTAAAAGTGAGGGCTTTTTTAAAAGGTTTAGTATTGTGGACTCAACTCCAATTTTACTTTTTCCTCCATTTAAAATATATTTTATTTTTGAACCAAATTCTTCTTTTACATCAGATGGTTTAACTGAACTTAATCTTGAGGATATATTTGCACTAGGTGCCGCTACCGGATAATCTAAATTTTTTAATAAATTTCTTAACAATTTATGTTTAGGGAAACGTACGGCAATACTTTTTTTATTATTGGTGACAAATTTTGATATTTTTGAGTTATTTTTTAATTTCAGAACATAAGTTATTGGACCTGGAGAAAATTTTTTGTAAAGTTTTACTAAATTATCATTTATATCACAGTCTTCTTTAAGTCTTTGAATATCATAATAATGGACAATTAGAGGATTGTTTAATGGTCTTTTTTTAAGACTAAATATTTTCTTAACTGCACTATTCGAGTAAGCATTTGCAGCCAATCCATAAACAGTTTCTGTTGGAACCGCAACACAATGATTATTATCTAAATATTTTTTTGCTTTTTTGATATTTGATTGAATAGATTTCATGTATTAATAATTATTATTATATGAAAGATAAAATATTACCACTTGATTATGATCAGTATTCAGTTGAGGAGCTTACAGAAAAAGCAAATAAGATTATAGAGTCTCTAGAGAAGGAAAATGATTTAAACAATTCAGTTGACAGTTATCAAGAACTTCTAAAATTAAATAATATTATTGAAAAGAAATTTCATAAAAATTTTAAATCTATTGGGGAAGAGACAAATAAAAAGATTAAAGAAATAACTAAAAAAAATGAAAAAACAGCTTAATAAAATAGCTAAGGATACAAATATATTCCTTAAAAAATATATTAATTCACAGAAATATTCTCAGCTAATGTCACCCATGAAATATGGTTTGTTTCCAGGTGGAAAAAAAATAAGATCTAAAATCTTAATTGACTTAGGGTCATTATTTTCAATAGATTATAAAACATTGATAATAGTTGGGTCAGCTGTTGAATGTATTCATGCTTATTCTCTTATTCATGACGATCTACCCTGCATGGATGATGATGATATAAGAAGAGGGAAACCTTCAGCTCATATTAAATTTGGTGAGTCTACAGCAGTTCTAGCAGGAAATTCATTACTGACTTTAGCTTTTGAAATTTTATCAAGTCCCAAATTGAAATTAAATGAAAAGATAAAAATTAACTTAATCAAAAAATTATCAGAATGTTCAGGACATTTAGGAATAGCTGGTGGGCAATATTTAGATTTAAGTTATGAGAGAAAGAAAATATCAATGAACAAAATATTAGAAATGGAAATAAAGAAAACAGGAATGTTATTTAGTTTTTGTTGTGCAGCTCCAGCAATAATTAAGAAAAAAACAATCCAAGAAATTAAATTTTTTGAAAATATTGGATCAAAAATTGGCCTATTATTCCAAATAGCCGATGATTTAATTGATCTGAAAAGTAATTCTAAGGAAGCTGGGAAAAAAACAGGAAAAGATCAAAAAAAAGGCAAGGCAACACTTATAAACTTAATAGGCTATGATGACTCACTTAAGTATTGTGATAAGATAATAAAAGATATTAATAAGAATTTAAGAAAATATGGTTCAAGATCTGAAAAAATAAATGAAACATTAGGCTATATATTGAACAGAAAAAAATGAAAAAAAATTACCAATTTTTAAATAATATCAACTTTCCATCTGATTTAAGAAAAGTTTCTGAAAATAATTTACAAAAAGTAGCAGATGAGGTGAGGGAGGAAATGATAAGTGCTGTTTCAGAAACAGGAGGTCACCTTGGTGCTGGTTTGGGAGTTGTTGAATTGACAGTTGCACTTCATTATGTTTTTGATACCCCAAATGATAAATTAATATGGGATGTTGGCCATCAATCTTACCCACATAAAATTTTAACTGGAAGAAAAGAGAAAATCAGAACTTTACGACAGGGCGATGGTTTATCAGGTTTTACAAAAAGATCTGAAAGTGAGTATGACCCGTTTGGAGCAGCCCATAGTTCAACATCTATATCATCTGCATTAGGAATTGCAGAGGCAAATAAATTAGAAAATAAGTCTTCCAATGTAATAGCTGTCATAGGTGATGGCGCAATTAGTGCAGGTATGGCTTACGAAGCTATGAATAATGCTGGAGCATCTAAGACAAAAATGATTGTTATTTTAAATGATAACGACATGTCAATTGCAAAACCAGTTGGAGCAATGAGAACTTACTTAGCAAAATTATTTACTGGTAAAATATATTTTAGTCTTAGGGAAACTTTAAAATTAATTACATCTGCATTTTCAAAAAGATTTAGTGCTAAAGCAGGAAAAGCAGAGGATTTTTTCCGTTCAGCAGTTACTGGAGGTACATTGTTTAGTTCGCTTGGTTTTTATTATGCAGGTCCTATAGATGGTCATGATTTATCAAGCCTAGTTCCAATTTTAAAAAATGCAAAAGAATCAAGACATGAGGGTCCTATAATGATTCATATCAAAACTCAAAAAGGAAAAGGTTATTCTTATGCAGAAAAAGCAAATGATCATTATCATGGAGTGTCAAAATTTAACGTAGAGACTGGTGAACAAGTAAAGAGCAAATCAAACCTTCCAGCTTATACAAAAGTATTTGCAAACACGTTAGTTAAACATGCTAAAAAAGATAGCAAAATAGTAGGAATAACAGCAGCGATGCCTGGAGGAACTGGCATGGATATTTTTGGCAAGGAGTTTCCAAATAGAATGTTTGATGTTGGAATAGCGGAACAACATGCTGTAACTTTTGCAGCCGGTCTAGCAACCGAAGGATACAAACCATATGCTGCAATTTATTCTACATTTTTACAGAGAGCATATGATCAAGTTGTCCACGATGTTGCCATCCAAAGTTTACCAGTTAGATTTGCGATAGATAGAGCAGGATTAGTTGGTGCTGATGGATCAACACATGCTGGTTCATTTGATATAACTTACTTATCAACTTTACCAAACTTTGTAGTAATGGCGGCAAGTGATGAAGCTGAACTGGTTAAAATGATTAATACTTCAGTAGATATAAATGACAGACCTTCTGCAATTAGATATCCAAGAGGAACTGGAGTAGGTGTTGATCTCCCATCAATAGACGAAAAAATTGAAATTGGTAAAGGAAGAGTCGTTCAACAAGGGACACAAGTTTGTATTTTAAACCTCGGTACTCGACTTGAGGAGTGCAAGTTAGCTGTAGAGGAATTAAAAGCAAAAGGGGTTTCAACAACTTTGATAGATGCCAGATTTGCAAAGCCTTTAGACGAAAAACTTATACTAAAATCTGCTAAGGAACATGAGCTTATGATAACTATTGAAGAGGGATCAATAGGTGGTTTCGGTTCGCATGTTAAAAATTTATTAGCTGAAAGAGGAGTATTTGATAAAGGTTTAAAATTTAGATCACTGACTTTACCAGATGAATTCATTGAACAAAATGATCCAAAAAAAATGTACGATAAAGCTGGATTAAACAGTTCTCAAATTTCTAAGAAAATTGCTGATATTTTGTTTCAAAAGGAAACAATAAGAGTTGTGAAAAATTAATTTCAGCTAACTACATTGGGCTTTATTCATTAAGTAGTGGTCAAGTAAAACACAGTTCATCATAGCTTCACCAATTGGTACAGCTCTAATTCCTACACAAGGATCATGTCTACCTTTAACAGATATTGAAGTATTTTTCCCAAATTTATTTATAGTTTTTCTACTAGTTAAAATTGACGATGTTGGTTTGACAGCAAAAGATGCAATAATTTCTTGGCCTGTAGAAATTCCACCAAGAATTCCACCCGCTTTATTTGAATTGAATTTTAATTTATTTCCTTTTGAAGAAATTTCATCTGAATTTTGTTCTCCACTTAATTGTGCTGAGTTCATTCCTGCTCCAATATTTACACCCTTAACTGCATTAATACTCATTAGACCTGAAGCTATGTCAGTATCCAATTTTGAATAAATTGGAGCACCTAAACCAACCGGGATACCTCTTGCTCTTATTTCAATCACTGCTCCACATGAGGATCCTGATTTTCTTACACCTAGCAAATATTTTTCCCATAATTTAACCATTGATTTATCTGGACAAAAAAATGGATTTTTTGAAATTACTTTATCGTTCCATTGATTTGTATCACATCCAAGAATTCCTAGCTGAGTTACTGCACCAATCACTTTAAATTTTTTACCTAATTTTTTTTGAAGTACAACTTTTGCTATTGCACCGGCCGCAACTCTTGCTGCAGTTTCTCTAGCAGAAGATCTACCACCACCTCTATAGTCTCTAATTCCATATTTTTTAAAATAAGTAAAATCTGCATGACCTGGTCTGAACTTATCTTTAATATTACTATAATCTTTGGATCTCATATCTTTGTTGTAGATTATTAGAGAAATAGGTGTTCCTGTAGTTTTACCCTCAAATACTCCTGACAATATTTGAACTTTGTCATCCTCTTTTCTCTGAGTTGTAAATTTAGATTGTCCTGGTTTTCTTTTGTCTAATTCTATTTGAATATCTTGCTCTTTAAGATTAATGTTTGGGGGACAACCATCAACAATACAACCAATTGCAGGTCCATGAGACTCTCCCCAAGTTGTGAAACGAAATAGCTTTCCAAAAGTATTAAATGACATTATTTATATTATATAGATTATTTTGTTTAAATTATGAATCAAAAAAACTCTTTAGGTCTTAATAGTTGTTTTCTTGATATAGATGATCCAATTCATTTATTTCATGAATGGATGGAGGAAGCAAAGAAAACTGAACTAAATGATCCAAACGCTGTTGCTTTGGCCACATCAGATAAAAACAACATTCCTTCAGTTAGAATGGTTTTACTTAAAGATTTCAATAAAGATGGATTTGTATTTTATACAAATTTAAATAGTCAAAAGGGAAATGAATTAAAAGAAAATCCGTATGGTGCGATGTGTTTCCATTGGAAAAGTCTCCTAAGACAAATAAGAATTAATGGAAAGGTTTCATTAGTTTCTGATCAGGTTGCAGATGAATATTATTCATCTAGAGCGTATGAAAGCCGGATAGGAGCATGGGCTTCTAAGCAAAGTGAAGAATTAAATTCGCGAGAACAACTGTTAAAATCTATACAAGATTACAAAAAAAAATATAGCAACAAATCAAATGTACCAAGACCAAGTCACTGGTCTGGATGGATTTTATCTCCAGATAGTATTGAATTTTGGCTAGATGGTGAGAACAGAATCCACGAGAGATTAAAATACAATAAAGATAACTCTGGGAAGTGGATAAAGTCTTTATTAAGTCCTTAAAAATTTCTTGACAAACTAAATGATGTTAAACTTTTAAAAATATTTTTTTCTTCAGAGTCTTTAAATACACTTAGAGAATTTGAGGCTAAATTTATATAGTGCTGAGCTTTTTGATAGCATTCTTGAATTATTTTATACTTATTTATAAGACCAATAATTTCATTAAAGTCATCTTTAGTTCTTAACTCTTTTTTAAACATATTTGATAAAATTTTCTTTTCATCATTTCCTAATTTTTGAAAAAGTAAAATTATTGGTAAGGTAATTTTTCCTTCAAAAAAATCTTGACCAATTTTTTTACCAAATAGTTTGAGCTCAGCATTATAGTCTAGTGTGTCGTCTGCTATTTGAAAAGTTAATCCCAAGTTTCTTCCATAAAATTCTAAAGCTTCTTTTTCTTTATTTTCTGCATCAGATAAAATTGCACCAACTTTAGTTGCTGCTGCAAATAACTCAGCAGTTTTAGCTGTGATTATTTTTAAATATGTTTCTTCCAGCATATCAACTTCACCTTTGTGTTGAAGTTGTAGAACTTCTCCTTGAGCAATTTTAGATGAAGTGGACGATAATAATTTTAAAACTTCTAGGTTTCCATCTTCTACCATCATTTCAAAACATCTGCTCAATAGATAATCTCCTATTAAAACTGACGAATGATTATCCCAAACTTTGTTTAAAGTTTCTTTACCTCTTCTTACAGTGCCTTCATCAATTACATCATCATGCATCAACGTTGCGCTGTGAATTAATTCAACACACGCAGCTAAATTTATATCTCTAGAGCCTTTAGAGTAACCACATAATTTTGCACTACCCAATGTTAGTAAAGCTCTTAGTCTTTTTCCTCCAGTTTCTATGTGATAATCTGTCATTTTTTGTACCAGCTGTACGTCACTAGATAATTTTGATTTTATTTTTTCTTCGGTTAAAACTAGTTTTTCTTCAACCGAGTCTTTAAGCTGAAAATATGAATCATTTATCTGATTTTTAAGCTGTACAACTGTTCCCATAACATTTTTAAATTAGTATAATTTGTTCATATATATTACTTATCAATTGACGCACCAGTTTCTTCAATTATAAGTAGTCTTTATATTCAATAAATAATTCTATAAGACTTACCTATGTTCTCTTTTTTTAAAAAGAAAAAAATTGTTGCTCACTTAAAATTAAGTGGGGTTATTGGTAATGCAGGAAAATTTAAACAAGGTATTGATTTTGCAGGTCAAGAAGAACAAATTAAAAAGGCTTTTTCTCTGAAAAAAGCGGCATGCGTTGCTATATCAATCAATTCTCCAGGAGGATCACCAGTCCAATCTCATTTAATCTACAGTTTTATTAGACAACAAGCAAAAAAACACAAAAAAAAAGTTATTGTATTCGCTGAAGACGTAGCAGCTTCTGGAGGTTATTTGATTTCTTGTGCTGGTGACGAAATTTATGCAAATTCAAGTTCAATAATTGGATCTATAGGAGTGATATATTCTTCTTTTGGATTTACTGAGTTGATAAAGAAAATTGGTGTTGAAAGAAGAGTTCATACTGCTGGCAAAAACAAAAGTACACTTGATCCATTTTTAGAAGAAAAAAACGAGGATATTGAAAGATTAAAAAATATTCAATTGGATCTTCATAAAGACTTTATAGATGTTGTTGAAAAAAGCAGAGGATCAAAATTAAACAAATCTGATGTAGAACTTTTTTCAGGTGAGTTTTGGTCAGGTAGTAAAGCAAAAAATTTAGGATTGATTGACGGAATAGGTAACGCACATGAAATATTAAGGGATAAATTTGGTGAAGATGTAATAATTAAAAAATTTGAAAAATCAAAAGGATGGTTAAGTCAAAAACTTTCTTCATCCAGCAATCAAGTAGATCAAATAGCAAGTATTTTAGATGAAAGATCAATTTGGCAAAGATATGGTTTCTAAAGCAAAAAAAGAAAAAAAAAAAATTCAAACATTCCAAGATACAATTTTAAATCTTCAGAAATTTTGGAGTAAAAAAGGATGCATTATTTTGCAGCCTTATGATATGGAGGTTGGTGCAGGAACTTTTCATCCAGCTACTACCCTAAGATCACTTGGAAATAAACCATGGAAAGCAGCTTACGTACAACCATCAAGAAGACCTACAGATGGAAGATATGGAGATAATCCAAACAGGTTACAACATTACTATCAATTTCAAGTTTTAATTAAACCTTCCCCTGAAAATATAAAAAAACTTTATCTAAATAGTTTATCTACTATAGGAATAGATCATAATGATCATGATATAAGGTTTGTTGAAGATGATTGGGAAAGTCCAACATTAGGTGCCGCTGGATTGGGATGGGAAGTATGGTGTGATGGAATGGAAATTACTCAATTCACCTATTTTCAACAAATGGCTGGATTTGATTGTAAACCTGTATCAGTTGAAATCACCTATGGATTAGAAAGAATTTGTATGTTCACTCAAAAAGAAAAAAATGTTTATGATTTATTGTGGAATGATGAAGGTATAAAATATCACGAAGTATTTCATCAAGCTGAAAAAGAATTTTCAGCATATAATTTTGAACACGCGAATGTAGAAACACTTTTGAAAATGTTTGAAATGCATGAGTCTGAGGCAAAAGATTTGGTAGAAAAAAAAATTTCTTTACCAGCATATGATCAATGTTTAAAAGCCAGTCATGTGTTTAATATTTTAGATGCAAGAGGTGCAATTAGTGTTGCACAAAGAGCAGGTTATATTGCTAGAATAAGAGATATTACAAAATCTGCAGCAGAGGTTTGGTTAGATAGTCAAAAATAATGTCAGAGTTTTTTTTAGAATTATTTAGTGAAGAAATACCCTCAAATCTTCAACAAAATTTAAGGGAAGACTTACTAAAAAGTTTTAATGATTTTTTTTTAGAAAAATCAATTTTATTTAAAAAAAGCTCATCATACTCAACGCCAAACAGACTAGTGGTATTGTTTGAAGGTGTTCAAAAAAATGTTGTACTAAAATCTGAGGAGATTAAAGGTCCAAATATCAAGTCACCAGAGGTAGCACTCGATGGGTTTGTTAGGTCAAATAAAATCGTAAAAAAGGATCTTTACCAAAAGAAAACTGACAAAGGAGAATTTTATTTTTTCAAGACAAAATCAAAAAAATTGCACACACATGAGCTGCTAGAGGAATTTATTCCAATATTGTTAAGTAAAATTAAATGGAAAAAATCAATGTATTGGGGAACTTTTGACCTAAATTGGGGGAGGCCGTTAAAATCAATACTAGCTGTATTTGACAAAAAAAAATTAAATTTTAATTTTCATCACCTGACATCTTCTAACTCAACTTTCATTGATAAAGAATTTGAGGAAAATAAAAAGTCATTCTTAGAATTTAAAAATTATAAAAATTTTTTTAAAAAAATTGATATTATCGTTGATCATAACGAAAGAAAAAAGTTAATAGAAAAAAAATTCAACAATATAATAAAAAATAAAAATATTAAGATTCAACACAATCCTAGATTACTTAATGAAGTTGTAGATTTAACAGATCAACCAAATATCCTTCTTTGTGAATTTGATAAGAAATTTCTGAATATTCCAAAAGAAATATTAATTATTACCATGCAGTACCATCAAAAATATTTCCCTATATTTGATAATAAAGAAAATATTACTAATGAGTTTTTAGTGGTTGCAAACAAAAAAGATAAAAAGGGATTAATTAAATTAGGAAATGAAAGAGTGGTTGAAGCAAGATTAAGTGATGCAGAATTTTTTTGGAAAAAAGATAAATCTCAAAATATGGTTAAAAAAGTTACTGATTTAAAATCAATGAATTATTTTAAAGGATTAGGAAGTTATTTTGATAAAGCCCAAAGAATGAGAAAATTGGGTGGAATGATATCAGATGAACTTTTAATCAGTAAAGAAAAAGTTGAATTATCAGCATCAATTTGTAAAGTTGATTTATTATCAGAACTAGTGGGTGAATTCCCGGAACTCCAAGGTGTGATGGGAGGTTATTTTGCTGTTGCACAAGGTTTTGATAAAGATTTGGCTTTGGCCATAAGTGAACAATATTTACCTACAGGTTCTGGCTCAAGAGTTCCCAAGAAACCATTTAGTATAGCTCTTTCTTTGGCTGATAAGATAGATACTTTGGTTGGTTTTTTTGGTTTAAATCAAAAACCAACAAGTTCTAAAGATCCATATGCTCTAAGAAGATTAGCATTGGGGGTAATAAGAATAATAGTTGAAAATAAAAAAGATTTTAAAATAAAAGATCTAATTAATTATTCTTTAAGCTTGTATTTAGATCAAGGTTTTGAAATTGATAATCAATCTCTACAAAATGAATTATCAGATTTTTTAATGGATAGATTAAAATATCACATGAAGGAAGAAAGTATTAGAAATGATATAATTCAAGCATCAACCAGTTCTTTTAACTTAGATCAATCTGTTATTATTTTTAATAAAGCTAAACATTTAAATAAAATTATTAACAAACCAGATGGTTTAGATATTATTGCAAGCTACAAAAGAGCCTCTAACATTTTAGATGGCGAACTAAAAAACGATAAAATAGAGTTATCAAACACAACTGACCCTGGTATTTTTAAAACTGAGTTAGAAAAAAACCTATTTAAAAAAATTAGTGAATTAAGGAAATATTTTTCAGGCATCAATAAAGATGAAAATTATGTTCAAACATTGGACAATTTAGCTAGTGTTAAAAGAGAGGTTTTTGACTTTTTTGACAATGTAATTGTGAACGAAGATGATCCGGTCATAAAGAAGAATAGGCTGGAACTAATTCAAATGATGTGTAAAACGTTCAACAATTATGTTAATTTTTCTCTAATCGACTCCCATTAATGAAAAAACTTATATTAAACTTTAATTCTAAGGATAGTAAAAAAATTAAAAATCCTAAAAACTTTTTAGGAGGAAAAGGTGCTAATCTTTCTGAAATGGGAAGAATGGGTCTTCCAGTGCCTCCTGGTTTTACAATATCTACAAAAGTTTGTGAAATTTTTTATAAGGATAAAAAAAAATTAAATAAAAATTTAATTTCTCAAATTAAAAAAGAATTAAAATTAATCGAAAAAAATGTTTCTAAGAAATTTGGGGACTTAAAAAATCCACTTTTGTTGTCTGTGCGGTCAGGTGCAAGAGTATCAATGCCAGGTATGATGGATACTATTCTAAATCTGGGTTTGAACGATAAAACAGTCAAAGCTTTAGCAATTAAAACTTCAAATGGTAGATTTGCTAAAGACAGTTATAGAAGATTCATTCAAATGTACGGTAATGTTGTAATGGGTGTAGAAGGTTATCATTTTGAGGAATTAATTGAAAATTATAAACTTACGAAAGGCGTTTTGTTAGATACAGATTTAAATGAAAGTGATTGGGATGGATTAATTGAAGATTTTAAAAGAACAGTAAGAGAAAAGGCAAAAAAAGATTTTCCTCAAGATGTTCATGAACAATTGCTAGGAGCAATAAGTGCAGTATTTTTATCGTGGGAAAGTAATAGAGCAAAAGTATATAGAAAACTAAATCAAATCCCAGCCGAGTGGGGAACTGCTGTAAATGTTCAATCAATGGTTTTTGGAAATATGGGTGATGATTGTGCAACAGGAGTTGTGTTTACAAGAAATCCATCAGATGGATCAAATGAAATATATGGTGAGTATTTAATAAATGCGCAAGGCGAAGATGTTGTAGCAGGTACAAGAACTCCTCAATACATAACAAAAAAAGCTAGGAGAGATGCTAAAGTAAAAGAATTATCAATGGAAGAGTCTATGCCTAAAGTCTTTAAAGAACTTCAAAAAATTTTGAAAAAATTAGAGATGCATTATAAAGATATGCAAGACGTAGAGTTTACAGTTGAAAATAGTAAACTATGGATGCTTCAAACAAGATCAGGAAAAAGAACAGCAAAATCAGCAGTGAAGATCGCAGTTGATATGGTTAAAGAAAAATTAATTTCTAAAAAGGAAGCTGTATTAAGAATTGACCCAAATTGTTTAGACACACTTTTGCACCCTACCTTGGATGAAAAAAGTTCAATAAATGTAATAGCAAATGGATTGCCAGCATCACCAGGTGCAGCCAGTGGTAAAGTTGTATTTACATCAGAAGAGGCTGAAAGACTAACTGCAATGATGCAAGATACAATTTTGGTTAGAGTAGAGACCTCTCCAGAAGATATACAAGGAATGCATGCTGCTAAGGGAATTTTGACCGCTAGAGGAGGAATGACAAGTCATGCCGCTGTTGTTGCGAGAGGTATGGGTAGACCATGTGTATCAGGATCAAGTGAAATTGATATAAACTATGAAAATAAATCTTTTAAAACATCCTCAATGGAGATTAAAGAAGGAGAAGTAATCACTATTGATGGCTCAACTGGAAGAATTATTGCTGGAAGTGTTTCAACAGTTAAGCCTGAAATATCTGGTGATTTTTCCAAGTTAATGTCTTGGGCAGATAGCTTTAGGAAATTAAAAGTAAGAACAAATTCTGAGACTCCAAAAGATACTAAAACAGCAAAAGATTTTGGTGCAGAGGGTATTGGATTATGCAGAACTGAACATATGTTTTTTGATGAAGAACGAATTTTGTCAGTAAGAGAAATGATATTATCTAAAACAAAAGAAGACAGAGCAATAGCATTACAAAAATTGTTACCACATCAAAGAAAAGATTTTATTGATATTTTTAAAATCATGAGTGGATTACCAGTCACAGTTAGATTGTTGGACCCACCATTACATGAATTTTTACCACGTACAGAAAAGGAAATTAATGAGGTTGCTAGTATAGTTAATCTCCCAGTTAAAGAGGTTGAGTCAAGAATTGAAGAGCTACATGAGCAAAATCCTATGTTAGGTCATAGAGGATGTCGTCTGGGAATATCTTTTCCTGAAATTTATGAAATGCAATGCAAAGCAATATTCGAGGCCTTGGTTTACCTCAAAAAAAATAAAATTAAATCTGCATTTCCTGAAATAATGATACCTTTAGTATCTACAGAGGCTGAAATTAAAATAATGAAAGAATTAGTCATTAGAACTGCTAGTCAAGTTCAAAAAGAAAATAAATCGAAAATAGAATTTTTAGTTGGAACGATGATTGAATTACCTAGAGCGGCAATAAAAGCAAAGGAGATTGCTAAGCACGCAGAGTTCTTTAGTTTCGGAACAAATGATTTAACTCAGACTACTTTTGGGATCAGCAGAGATGATAGTGGTAAATTTTTAAATGATTATTTAGAAAACAAAATATTTTCTGTTGATCCTTTTGTTTCAATAGATGAAGGAGTTTCAGATTTAGTTGAAATAGCTGTAGAAAAAGGGCTAAAACAAAATAAAAACCTAAAGTTAGGTATCTGTGGAGAGCATGGGGGTGATCCAAATAGTATATCTTTTTGTGCTAAAGTAGGATTAAATTATGTTTCATGTTCACCATATCGAGTTCCAGTTGCTCGATTATCAGCAGCACAATCTGAGCTGAAAAAATCAATTAAATAATTTATTTATTGCTTCACAGTATTTGGATATCCTTACTTTTGTAAATATTTCGTTGTTATAAAAATCTCTAATTTTTTTAATATCAGTAGATTTAAACTCACAGATTAAAATATTATTATTAAAACTTATATTTGAGTTAAATTTTTTATATTTTATCTCAGTATCTATTGTAACACGTAAATCTCTCAATTTGTAGTATTCTCTATTATAATTTACTTCTACTTGTGGTTTGCATATTCCATAATTTTTATCAAATATTCCTTCTTTTAAAAATTCAATATATTTATTTTTTTTAATTATTTGGCTTATTTTATATTTTCCTTCAACACTATTAATTTTTTTTTCAAAAAAAAACTTTGAATTTTCTTGAGATGGATATTTTCGTATTCTTAATTTTTTTCTAGGAACCAAACCTTCTTCTGAATGTAAAAACATTTCTTTATAAAAATTATCAAAATATATACTAGAGATTGTTCTTTTAGGATAAAGTTGCTTTATCTCAAATTCATTTAAATAATTCATTAAATGATTTTTATATTTAATATTCACTATATATTTTTCTTCAAATCTAAATGACATATAGATTAACTTTCATTTACTATTAAAATCTTAGAAACTTTATCAGTCTCAATTTTTTTGTTAAAATTATTACATTTAAAATTCTTAACTCTTAAATAGCCTCCACCAAATTCCTCTTTTTTATTATAAGCACTAATACATTTATTGGTATTTGAAATCTTCACATTATCAAAAAAGCTTTTAGAGGAATCTTTTGATGCAATACCTGTATTCGATTTAATTGTATTAATTGAAATATTTTTAAAATAACTGTTTTCTCCTACAGAAATTCCTTTATCTCCACAATTTTCCACATATATTTTTTCTATTTCATATTCTCCATACGAAAAATCCGCACAATCATTTTCAGAATTTACTGAAATAAGATTTTTTATTTTAAGTTTAGAAAAATCTGCATCTAGACCATCACTAATTGAGTTGCTTATATAAATATTATTTATAGTTCCTTTACTTCTTATAAGATTTAAGGCATCTTCACATTTAGATTTATCTACTCTTATATTTACATTATTTAACCTGCTATCAATAAAATTCAGACATCCAGTTAAACCATTAAAACTTTTGAAATCACTATTTAAATTCAAATTTTCAGATCTATCTATGAAGAAAATTTCCCATCCTGAAATT
>CACJNV010000004.1 GCA_902594865.1 uncultured Pelagibacteraceae bacterium
CCGGCGGTATTTTGTAGAAATGCGAATGGTTGGGTTACTATCCCAAAAACAATTAAACTTCCAAATAATCAACAAGATAGAGATATGATTGCAAGAGAGCTTTTAGTAAAGTTTCAAATGTCTCCAAAGCACCCTCTTGTTGATTTGAAAAAAGCTTATTTAAAATTTTAAGTTTTCAATTAATAGTTGATAATTTTTAAAAACCTAGTGTTCGCATCAGGTTTTTAAGTATTTTATATTTGTATCGAATCATAAAATTTAATAGGGTTTCAAAAAACTAATATGGAGAGAGAATATGACTGATCAGTTAGGTGCTCTTACAACCATATTTACAGAATTTTACTACTGGGTAACAGTGGTACTGATGTTTTTAATTCACGTCGGTTTCTGTATGTATGAAGTTGGAGCTTCTCGATACAAACACCATCAACATACTCTTATGAAAAATACGATGCTGATACCTTTGGTAACAGTAACTTGGTTTTTCTTTGGTTGGTGGATTTACTGGGCATTCCCAACAGGACCGGGAATTGCACCTTCAATAATGAATGAAAGTACCGCGCTAATAACAGATGAATCTGCTTTTAGTGCTACATGGTACACAGCAACAAGTGAGTTAATGGCTGTTAATCTGGGGGACCACATTTCTGGTGTTTTCTGGGCTGCATTCCTATTATTCTCATGGACTGCTGCGTCTATTGTTTCAGGAGCAATCATTGAAAGAATTACAACTTTTGCATTTGGTATATTAGCCATAGCAATAGGTTCTGTATTTTGGACAATTGATGCTGCTTGGGGATGGCACTTTGATGGATGGATGCTTAAAATTTTAGGATACCACGATGCATATGCATCAGGAGTAATTCACGCAATTGCGGGTGGATTTGCTTTAGGTGTTCTTATGGTTTTAGGACCAAGAATTGGTAAGTTTTCATCAAGTGGTGAACCAAGAAACATTGGACCAAGAAATCCTTGGCTAGTTACAGTTGGATTATTTTTAATTTATACTGGATTCTGGGGATTTTATGCAGCGTGTAACATACCAATCTTTGACCTTGGACCTGAATACGGGATGGAAGGTATAAGTTATTGGACAGCTACAAACATATATGTAACCCCTACTACACTTAGTGGTATTACTTTTAACTTCTTGATGTCGTTATCAGGAGGATTATTAGCTGGTTATTGGATTGCTAAAGGTGATCCTTTCTGGACATACTCAAGTGGACTAGCAGGTGTTATCTGTGCTTCAGCTGGAAATGATTTATATCACCCAATTCAAGCAATGATCATTGGTATGATCGGTGTTGTGATTGCATACAAACTACATTACTGGGTTGAACGTAAGTTCAAAATTGATGATGCAGTTGGAGCAGTAGCAGTACATGGTTATGCTGGATTTGTTGGTCTAGTAATTTGTGGTTTTGTTTTAAATGGTTACCCAGCGTCTGGTTACAGTGTTGGAGCTATGTGGGATGGAACTACTTATGCTACTATTAACCCATTAGGACAATTTCTAGGAGCAATAATTATGTTCGTAGTTCTTGGACTAATACCAGGCTATATCATAGCTAAAGTACTAAACGGTATGGGCAGATTAAGAATCCCACGTGAAGTAGAAATAGCTGGATTAGACTATGAAATGATGGAGTCTGCTAAAGAAGATGAAAAAGCAGTTTCATCTGCAACCAGGTAAAGGAGATACAATATGGCAACAGTTACAAATTGGATCGATCACCTAAACAAACCTGCTGAAGAAGTTGTAGGTGCTGTTTATCCTGGTGCTGGATCTGTAGAAGGAATACTAGTTATTGTTGGTATTATTTTATGGGTTGGTTGGCATGTTTTAACAGCTAAATCTGAAAGTGAAGAACTTGATAGATTGGCTAGAAAAAGACATAGCGCCAATGATCATAAAAGCAACATTACCGACTGGTAATATAAAATAAAAATTTGGGCGCTACTTTGATGTGGCGCCCTTTTTTTTTACAAAAAATATGACTGATAAAGATAACGAAGAACTAAGACCAACCAAAATGAGAGGCGTAGCTTTTCCTAAAGCTAAGTACGGAGTGATAGCGGCTATTATCATCATTGTAGTTGTAAACCTTATCTATTATAAAGAATTCTTTTTATCGTTAATAAATTAAACTCTAAAATCTATGTGTGGAATAGTTGGTATATACCTTAAAACGAAAAAGTTTGAAAACGATTTGGGTAAAATGTTATCAGGTATGCTTAACAATATGGAGTCTAGAGGACCAGATAGTGCAGGATTTGCTATATATAAGAATTCAGACAGAAAAGAATATAAATACTCTTTGTGCATTAATAATTTAGATTTTAGTAAATTTAAAAAAAATATTTCACAAAAAATTAAGAATTTAAAACTAAATCAATACTCAGATCACGTAATTTTAAAAACAACAGAAAAACCAAAAAAATTTATAAATTTAATTAATAAAGAATTCCCTGAAATTTCCATTGTCGGATATGGACATTCTATTGAAATTTTTAAACAGGTTGGAAATCCAAAAGATGTGGTTAAAAAATTTAATTTAGAAAGTTTTAGTGGCACACATGGTATTGGACATACTAGAATGGCAACTGAAAGTGCAATAACTACTGATGGTTCTCACCCTTATTCAACTGGAGAAGATGAATGTTTAGTTCACAATGGTTCTTTATCTAATCATAATAACTTAAGAAGAGAGCTTAAGAAAAAAGGAAACATTTTTACTTCTGAAAATGATACTGAAGTTGCTGCTGGCTACGTTTCAAATAGTCTCTCAAATAATAAATCATTAAAAGATACACTTGTTTCAGGTCTGAAAGACCTTGATGGCTTTTATACATTTATAGCGGGAACGAGAAAAGGATTTGCAGTAGTAAGAGATGAAATTGCATGTAAGCCTGCAGTTATAGCGGAAACTAAAAATTATGTTGCAATCGCATCTGAATTTCAAGCGATGGCACATCTTCCAGATGTTAACAATGCAAAAATTTTTGAGCCAGAACCTGGTATTGTATATTCTTGGGGAAATTAATGAAATTAGATTTAAAAAAATTAAAGTTAAGAAAAGTAAATGAACAATTGCAAAGTATAGATAGAAAAATAAACGATAGAAATTTTACTATAATAAATCCTGAGGGTAATCACGCTGTATGTGCTGGGCTTACTGAAGAATTAAATATTAATATTAAAGGTCATGTTGGGTATTATTGTGCTGGAATGAATCAAAAAGCAAATATTACAATTGAAGGTAATGTTGGAACTGGTGTAGCTGAAAATATGATGTCTGGTAAAGTTCATGTAAAAGGCAATGCATCACAATCAGCAGGGGCAACTGCTCATGGTGGACTTTTAATTATTGATGGTGATGCTAGTTCAAGATGCGGGATATCTATGAAAGGGGTAGACATAGTTGTTAAAGGTTCAGTTGGCCATATGTCTGGTTTTATGTCTCAAGCGGGAAACTTAGTAGTTTGTGGTGATGCTGGTGAGGCATTAGGTGATAGTTTGTATGAAACAAACATATATATAAAGGGTAAAGTTAAATCACTTGGCGCAGATTGTGTTGAAAAAAAAATGGATAAAAAACATATAAAAAAACTAAATTTACTTTTGCAGGAAGCCAATATTAAAAATCAAAAAGCCGAAAGTTTTAAAAGATATGGTTCAGCAAAAAAACTATACAATTTTAAAATAGATAATATTTCTAATTATTAATCATGAAAAAAAATAACAGAACTCACCCACGTCAATCATGGACTTTTGATGAATATACAAATTCAGAAATAAGAAGAGCTGCAGCAACAGGCATTTATGATATTAGAGGTGGAGGATCAAAAAGAAAACTTCCCCACTTTGATGATTTATTATTTTTAGGAGCCTCAATGTCTAGATACCCGTTAGAAGGATATAGAGAAAAATGCACTACAAATGTAACTCTTGGTACTAAATATGCTAAAAAACCTCTTGAATTAGATATACCAATCACAATCGCTGGAATGAGCTTTGGTGCATTATCAGGCCCAGCAAAAGAAGCTCTAGGAAGAGGCGCAAGTGCTGCTGGTACATCTACTACTACTGGTGATGGTGGAATGACTCCTGAAGAAAGAGGACAATCTAAATATTTAGTCTACCAATTATTACCATCTAGATATGGAATGAACCCAGATGATTTAAGAAAGGCAGATGCAATTGAAGTAGTTATTGGTCAAGGGGCAAAGCCTGGTGGTGGAGGAATGTTATTGGGTCAAAAAATAAATGATAGAGTTGCAAAAATGAGAACTTTACCTAAAGGAGTTGATCAAAGATCTGCTTGTAGACATCCTGACTGGACCGGACCTGACGATTTAAAAATAAAAATTTTAGAGTTACGTGAAATTACAAAGTGGAAAGTTCCTATCTTTATAAAAATTGCAGGTGCAAGACCATATTACGATACTGCTTTAGCTGTAAAAGCTGGTGCAGATGTAGTTGTCCTAGATGGAATGCAAGGTGGTACAGCAGCTACTCAAGAAGTTTTTATTGAAAATGTTGGCCAACCTACATTAGCTTGTATAAGACCTGCAGTAGATGCCTTGCAAGATTTAAACGCACATAGAGAAGTGCAATTGGTGATATCAGGTGGAATTAGAAATGGTGCAGATGTAGCAAAAGCTCTAGCGCTTGGAGCAGATGCTGTTTCAATAGGTAGTGCTGCAATGATAGCTATAGGTGATAATGATCCAAAGTGGGAAAAAGAATACAATAAGTTAGGTTCTACCGCAGGTGCCTATGATGATTGGCATGAGGGGAATGATCCTGCTGGAATATCAACTCAAAATCCAACTTTAATGAAAAGATTAGATCCAGTTAAAGCTGGTAAAAAATTAACCAATTATCTAAAAGTGATGACGCTAGAGGCACAAACACTTGCAAGGGCCTGTGGAAAAAATAGTTTGCATAATTTGGAACCTGAAGATTTATGTGCACTAACTGTTGAAGCTGCTGCAATGGCTAGAGTTCCTCTTGCAGGGAGCGATTGGATACCAGGAATAAAAGAAAAAAAGTGATTGATACAAATCTTTATAATTCATAAGATTAAATATGCCAAAAAATTTATCTAAGATAGCAAAAGCTAAAAAAATTAAATATTTTTTGATAAGCTTCGTGGATCTTTTTGGTGTTTTAAGATCTAAATTAGTTCCAGCTCAAGCAATTGGAGATATGCAGAAAGATGGAGCAGGTTTCGCAGGTTTCGCGACATGGTTAGATATGACACCTGCTGACAGTGATATGTTTGGCGTTCCTGATCCTGACAGCCTAATTCAACTACCATGGAATAAAGAAATTGGTTGGTTGGCTTCTGATTTATACATGGATGGCAAACCTGTTAAAGCTTCGCCAAGAATAATGCTTAAAGAGCAGATAAAAAAAATGTCACAAAAGAAACTTCAAATGAAATCAGGTGTTGAGTGTGAATATTTTTTGATTTCTGAAGACGGACATTCTTTGGCAGATAAAAGAGATATTCAATCTAAACCTTGTTATGACCAATCCGCTCTAATGAGAAGGTATGATTTAATAAAAGAAATTTGTGATTGCATGTTAGAAATGGGTTGGAAACCTTACCAAAATGACCACGAAGATGCTAATGGTCAATTCGAGATGAACTGGGATTATTCAGACTCCCTCATTACTGCGGATAGACATGTTTTCTTTAAATTTATGGTAAAAAGTTTAGCCGAGAAACACGGTTTACGAGCAACTTTTATGCCAAAACCGTTTAGCAATTTGACTGGTAATGGTTGTCATGCACATGTTTCGGTTTGGAATGGAAAAATAAATAAATTTTTAGATAATAAAGATCAATTAGGATTAAGTAAGCTAGCTTATAATTTTTTAGGTGGAATTATGAATAACACTCAGGCACTTTCTGCTTTTTTTAATCCAACGATCAATAGTTATAGAAGAATAAATGCGCCACCAACAAAATCTGGAGCAACATGGTCTCCAAGTAGTATTTCGTATACAGGAAATAACAGAACTCACATGATTAGAATTCCTGACAAAGGTAGATTTGAGTTAAGACTGATGGATGGTTCGGCAAATCCATACTTGCTTCAAGCAGGTATTATTGCTGCAGGACTAGAAGGAATTAATAAAAAATTAAATCCAGGAAAACCTCTCCATTGTAATATGTATGAAGATTATAAAAAATATCCTAAATTAAAAAAATTACCTAATGATATTAATCAGGCTATTGCTATGCTTCAAAATAGTAAAGCACTTTCAAAAGCTTTTGGTTCAGATGTTATTAAAAGCTATATAAAATTAAAAAAATCTGAAATTAAAAATTTTAAAGTGAGAAATGATTTTAATAAAAGGAAACCAGTATCACAATGGGAAAAAGATAACACCTTAGATTGCTAATCTATGAAAATATTATCCAATGGGCATCAATGGAAATATAGTGAATTTACTGAAAATAAAAAATATTTATTTAACAAAAAAGAGATCCTAAATTCTTTAACATCATTAGAAATAGATGATGCTTATAAGAGTATTTCTGAGTGGAAAGGTTATTCTCCTACCCCTTTGCTTTCTTTAAATAAACTTTCGAAGGAATTAAATTTAAACAAAATTTTTTATAAAGATGAAAATAAAAGATTTGATTTAAAATCTTTTAAAGCTTTAGGCGGAGCTTATGCCGTAGAAAAAGTTACCAAAGGAAATAAAAATATAGTGGTAGCAACAGCCACTGCCGGTAATCATGGAAGATCAGTCGCCTGGGGAGCAAGAAGATTGGGATTAAAATGTAAAATATTTATTAGTGAATTTGTAAGTGATGCAAGAGGCAAAGCTATGTCTAAACTTGGAGCAGACGTAGTAAAAGTAAAAGGTAATTATGAAAAATCGTTGATGGAATGCATAAAACAGTCTACTGAAAATAATTGGCAAATAGTTCAGGATGTTGCTTGGAAAGATTATATGGTCGTCCCCAAGTATACAATGGCAGGTTATACAGTCATGATGAAAGAAATAGCTGATCAAATCCAGGAAGAGAAAATAACTCACATCATTTTACAGGCTGGTGTTGGTGGCATGGCTGCTGCCATGGTTGCAGGTATTGCAAGATATTTAAACTATGTTCCAACAATTATAGTTGTTGAACCGGATAGTGCCGCGTGTGTAATGGAAAGCATTAAAACTGGAAAAATAGAAAAAATAGATATTAAAAGAGAAAGCTTAATGGGTGGTATGTCTTGTGGTGAAGTATCATTGGTCCCATGGGAAATACTCAAAAATTCAGTTAAACATTGTATTAGTTTACCAGATGATGATATTGCAAAAACTATGAAACTACTTGGAAATTCAAGCTTTAGTGATGATAAAATAATTGCAGGAGAAAACTCAGCACCTGGCGTAATTAGTCTGATTACAAGTTGTGAAGATCAAGCAATTAAAGAAAAATTAGATCTAAATGAAAAATCTAATGTTTTGGTTTTTGGTTGTGAGGGAGATACCGATCAAGAAATGTATCAAAAGTTAATTAACCAAAATTAAATCAATGAGTAGCACAGGTATTTTTTGGATAAGAGAGGATTTTAGAATTGAAAATAATCCTGCTTTATCTTTTGCAACACAAAATCATGATAATGTAATTGCATTATATATTTATGATAATAATGATTTTGACAACAAAAGAGAAGCTCAAAAATGGTGGGTTTATAAATCACTAGAAACTTTAAAAAAAGAATTGTCAGATTATAAAATTAATCTTGAAATAGTAAAAGGCGATGAATTAGAAATTTTTTCTAAATTTAATAAAAAGGATAAGCTTTCAGTTTATTGGAATAAAATTTATGAGCCAGATGTTATAGCTAAAGGAAAAAAAATACGTGACCTATTTATTAAAAATGAAATCAATTATAAATATTTCAAAGGAAATATTTTAAATGAATTTCAAGAGATAACAAAAAATGATGGAACTCCCTTTAAAGTGTTTACCCCTTTCTGGAGAAATGCGGAGCAAGTTTATTTAAATCAACCACCAAGTAAAAACTATATTGTTAAAAAGAAAATAAAAAAGATTACAATTTTTAAAAAGTGTATTGAACCAATAGATATTTTACCAAAAAAAAATTGGTATAAAAAATTTGAAAAATATTGGAAAGTTTCAGAAAATGACTCAAAAAAAATACTTAAAGATTTAATTGAAAATAAAATTAAGGATTATGGAACTTCTCGAGATATACCATCTATCGAAGGAACCTCTAAATTATCTCCTTACATCAAACATGGCCAAATTCATGTAGGCAGTATTTGGAAAAAATGTTCTGAAATTAAATCAAAAGGAATTGGTTATAGAAAATATATTAATGAGCTTGGTTGGAGAGAGTTTTCACATAGTTTAATTAATTATTTCCCTGAATTCTTAAAAGGAAATTTCAGAAAAGAATTCGATAAATTCCCTTGGGCAAAAAATGAGAAATTCTTAAAAGCATGGAAAAGAGGAATGACCGGTTATCCTATTGTCGATGCAGGTATGAGAGAACTATATGAGACTGGATGGATGCATAATAGAATAAGAATGGTTGTTGGTTCATTTTTAGTCAAACATTTGAGAATTAATTGGACTGAAGGTGAGAAGCATTTTAGAAATTGTCTACTAGATTTTAATAAAGCAAATAATGTTGCTCAATGGCAATGGGTTGCTGGCTGTGGGGCAGATGCAGCACCTTATTTTAGAATATTCAATCCAATACTTCAGGGTGAAAAATTTGATAAAGAAGGCAATTATGTAAAAAAATGGGTTCCTGAACTTAAAAATGTTCCAAATAAATTTATTCACAAACCATGGGAAATGGAATTAAAGTATCAAGAAGCTATAAAAACAATTATTGGCAAAGACTACCCGGGTCCTATTGTTATTCATGAAAAAGCTAGAGCTGCAGCTCTTGAAGCGTTTCAATCTTTGAAGAAAAAATAAATTTATTTTTATTCTCCAATAAAATGGTGGATTATAGTTCTTTTTTGAGCCTCTAATCTGTGTTCAAATAAATATATGCCCTGCCAAGTTCCAAGCAACAATTCACTATCTTTCACACTTAGAGAAATTTGATTATTTGTTAATGCAGATTTAATGTGTGCAGGCATATCATCTTTTCCCTCCGTAGTATGAACATATAGTTTGTTATCCATAGGAGCTAATTTATCAAAATAATTTATTAAATCTGTTTGTACATCTGGATCAGCATTTTCTTGAACAATTAATGAGGCGCTTGTGTGCTGAATACTTAAATTAAGAATACCATTTTTAAAGTTATTTTGACCGATCCAATGAATTGTATCATTAGTAAATTCATATAACTTTTGACCATTGGTCTTAATATGAAGATTGTAAAATTCTTGTTTCATTAATTATACTCGTTCGATGTAAGCTCATACAAACGACTAATAGTTCGTTTAAATGGTTTTTCTAATAACCTTGAAGAGGTAAATTGATCTAAATTTATATCAGCTGTAACTGCTAATGAAATATTTTTATCATAAATTACATCTAACAAAGTGATAAAACGTTGTTGTTGATTTGAATTTACATCATTAAATTGAGGTATTTGATCAATTACCATAAATTTACAGTTTTTAATTATTTCTAAATAATCTTCCGCTCCTAAATTTTGATCACAAAGTTGATTAAAGTCACATCTAACAATTCCCTCATAAAAGTTTTCTATTTTAAATTCTCTTCCCTTTACATTAATTTTTATTGAAGATTGTTTTTTATCCTTTGTTATAGTTCTAAAAAATTTATTAATCTTAAAATTGGTTTCTTGATTAAGTGGAAAAAAATATCTTTGTTTTTGATTATCATTAGATTTTCTATAATCATCCTCAATTTTTAATTCATACTCGATGGATTGATCTTCCATTATTTTTATAAAAGGTATAAATTGTTCACGTTGAAGACCTTCTTTATAAAGTTCTGAAATTTTAGTATTTGAAGTAAGAATAATTTTAATATCTTCTTTAAATATTTGTTCAAATAATTTTCCTAAAATCATTGCATCAACAATGTTTGTTACTTGGAACTCATCGAAATAAACTAATGAAGCTTTTGATTTTAAATTTTTGACAAATTGATTGATTACATTTTCTTCATTTTTTTCTTTTTGCTCATGGACAAAATCATGAAAACCTAACATAAATTCATTAAAATGCTTTTTTAATTTTTTTTCTTCAAGATGATCATAAAAGAAATTTAAAATCATTGTTTTACCAACCCCTACACCACCATATAAATAAAATCCTTTTTTAGTTTTTTGTTTGGAAAATAATTTTGAAAAAAATGATTTGTAATTAATATTATGGTAATCTTCTAATTTTTTAATAACTTTGATTTGATTAGGATTAACTTCTAAATTTTCATTTTCACAATAAGATATGAATTCTTTTTCAAATTTTTTTGGCATCAATTTTTTTTAGTTTTAAAGTCAATACCATACTCTGATCTTGGTCCTTTCCTTAGCCCGAATGGACCTGAGATAAATAAAGTTAATGGTTTAGTTCCAGGTTCCAAATCTACTCGATGCAAATTATTTGCTGATCTAAAACCAATATACCCTGGTGGACGCCAAAACTTGCCAGTACTTAATGTTTCCCAATAACCGCCTCTTAAAATTATAGTGATATAAGGAAATGTATGATTATGAACTCCTTCTCCATGATCATCTGCTAGCATCTCATGAATTAATATATTGAATGGAAACCATTTAGGTCGATACCTCATCAAAACATAGTAACGGTTCATCCAAGGCTTTGCCTCTTTAAAATTTGGATGTGAAGGTCCTCTATCTAATACAACTTTTTTTCTACCAATTTTTTCTAAAAATTTTAAGAACATGTTTAGTTATATTGTACAATTGAACCATTTCTTACTACATATAAATTGTTATTAAATATAAACGGTTCAGATACTAATCCACCAGAAACTTTTTCAATTTTTATTATTTTTCCATCCTCAATCCTAGCTATGATCATTTTACCATCTGAGTTAGTTAAAAATACGTTTTTATCTCCAATTACAAAACCAATTGGATAAATATTTTTTCTTTTTTTATCTTTGTAATTCATAAATAGATCTGTAATTCGAACTATATTGCCCTTATTTTTGTCAATTAAATATAAATAACCTTCATTAGAGATTGTAAAAATTAGATTTCCAACCAAAATAGGTTTTACATTAGAATTAACTTCATTTATCCAGTTTGTTGTTCCTGTTTTTAAATCAATTGAATAAAACTGATTTCTATTATTTGAAAAAAATACTGAGTTTCCATCTGATACTAGTTTAGAAGTCTTAAAGTTATAAGTTTCATTTATTATCGAGCTACTCTGTGTAGGTAGTTGCCATGTAATTAAACCTGTTTCAATATCTACAGCTGTAATATCTCCTATAGAATTATTGAAAATAACATTATCGTTTAAAATAATTAAAGAATATTTAATATTTGAAATTGTAAATGAGTCCTCTGTTTGCAAATTCCAACATTCAGAACCATCTTTAATTTTAAAACATCTCAATGTATTTTTATAATCAATAACAAATATTTTATCCTTATGCTTTTTAATATTTGAATTAAATGGATAATCATTATTATTTGACCAATTTAATTCTCCAGTACTAATATTCACAGAATAATATTTTGCTATGCTATCAGTTACTAAAAGATTTTGACCATCTACTAAAAAATTAAGTTTTGGTTTTAATTTTTTTTCAGATTTTGAATAATGATTTTTTTTCCAAATAACTTTCTGATTATTATCATACCTAATAATTGAACCTTTTTTATCGAAAAATATTATTCCATTTTTCAAAAAAATCGGCTCGAAACCTAATTGATTAATTTCCTCTAACTTTGAAAATTTAAAGTTACCAATCTTTGCTAATTCACCTTTGTAATTTTGCAAACCAAGATTATTTTGATTTTCATTTTTTTTATTATTTATTTTTATTGAGGATAAATCTAATTTTAAATCTCTATTAAATTCTGAAACACTTATATTTTCTTCTGCAAAAACTTTTGTTATTTTTTTATCTGTTTCTAATTTATTTTCTTTATCTTTCCAAATTCTGGAGTTTTCATTAAATGAACAGTTATTAAGAAAAAATAATGCAATGAAAGTAAAAATTAATTTATTCACTCAAGTCTCTATTCAATCTTTTCTCTGCTTGAAGTCTTATGTCTGGATTTGAATTTTCTAAAACTATTATTTGATTGAAAAATTCTTTAGCTTTTTGTTTTTGATTATTTGCATAAAAATATTCTGCCATTAAATATAAAGAATGTGATTTCCAGACACTTTTTGAATTAATCAGTGGATTTAACATATTTAGAAGATCACTCTCCTGAGCGTTATCTGCATTGTAGAGTGCCTTCTTGTATATAATTAAGTTGTTAATCTCACTGTCTAACGAAGTATCGTTTATCAATATATCAAATAATGAATTAATTCTGGACTGATCACTTACAAGATTATTATCAATGATGAAATAAAGGGATAAAGGTGAATAAGTTGGATCTTTCTTATTTATAATTTCAATCAGGCTGCTAGCTGTTTTTTCTTTTGTTTTTTCTGAATAATCAATGATTATTGAATTATAACTATCTGAGATATCTTTTTTTTTATTAATTAAATATTTATCGTAACTAAAAACACCGACTATAATAATTATTAAGATAATTATACCTGAAATAATTTTATTTTTATTGTTTACAAAAAAATTCTTAATTTTTTCATTTCTAGTATTGGTATTTATAATTGATAAATCTTCGTCCATAACTAAATCATATTCCTTAAAACGTACTGCAGAATACCTCCATTTTTATAATACTCTAATTCATTTTTTGTATCAATTCTGCATAAAGTTTTAATTTTCTTTATTTCGCCTGAAGCATATTTAATTTCAACTGTCACTTCATCTGAGGGATTAACGCCCTTTTCTATATTTAAAATACTAATTAATTCAGAACCAATTAATTTTAGATTTTTTCTATTTACATCTTCGATAAATTGTAACGGTAATATTCCCATTCCAATCAAATTAGATCGGTGAATTCTTTCAAAACTCTCTGCGATTACTGCTTTAATCCCAAGTAATTTTGTTCCTTTAGCTGCCCAATCTCTAGATGATCCGGTTCCATACTCTTTTCCACCAATTACAACTAAATCTGTTCCTCTTTTTTTATATTCAACAACTGCATCATAGACAGGAAGAACTTTTTCTTCTGGATATAACTTTGTAAAACCACCCTCTGTACCAGGAGCCATTTCATTTCTAATTCTTATATTTGCAAAAGTTCCTCGCATCATAACTTCATGGTTACCTCTTCTTGAACCATATGAGTTATAATCTTTAGGTAAAATTTGGTGTTCCATAAAATATTCACCAGTTGGACTATCTTTTTGAATACTGCCAGCTGGCGATATATGATCAGTGGTAACCATATCACCTAAAATTAATAATGGTCTTGCGTCCTTAATTTCTTTAAATCCTTCTGGTTTATCTGGTAACGAGTCAAAAAACGGAGGTTTTTTTACATATGTTGATCCCTCATCCCAATTATAGATGCTGCTTTTATCAGTTTTAATTTTTTGCCATTGAGTTGGGCCCTCTGAAACATTTGAGTATCTTTGTATAAACATGTCAGCATTAAGTGAATCTTTTAAAGTTTCTTCTATCTCTTTATTTGAAGGCCAAATATCTTTTAAAAATACATCTTTTCCATCTTTATCTTTTCCTAATGAATCTTTGTACAAATCAACTTCCATATGCCCAGCTATTGCATATGCAACAACAAGTGGGGGTGAAGCCAAATAGTTAGCTTTTATATGTGGAGAAATTCTTCCCTCAAAATTTCTATTTCCAGATAAAACTGAAACAGCATAAATATTTTCTTTTTGGATGGCTTCTACAATATTTTCTGGGAGTGGCCCTGAATTTCCAATGCAAGTTGTACAACCATATCCAACTAAATTAAAACCAAGTTGATCTAAATAAGTATTTAATCCAGCTTTTGCCAAATAGTCTGTAACTACTTGAGATCCAGGTGCTAGAGAAGTTTTTACCCAGGGTTTAACCTGCAAACCTTTTTCAATAGCTTTTTTAGCTAAAAGTCCAGCCCCGATTAGAACATTTGGATTAGAAGTGTTCGTACAAGAAGTTATTGCAGCAATTAATATTGAGCCATCTTTAATTTTGTAATCTGTATTTGATACTTTCGAAATTGACTTTTCATTTTTATTTGTAGCTTCCTGCAATACTTTTTGAAACGAACTAGGTGCATCTGTTAAAAGAACTTTGTCTTGAGGTCTTTTAGGTCCTGAAATAGTTGGTAGGACAGTGGACATATCTAAAGATATAATGTCAGTAAATTCTATTTCGTTACTCGCCCATAAACCTTGTTCCTTGGCATAATTTTCTACGATATCAACAGTTTGTTGATCTCTTCCAGAAAATTTCAAATACTTTAATGTTTCTTCATCGATAGGAAAAAAACCACAAGTAGCACCATATTCTGGTGCCATGTTTGCAATTGTTGCTCTATCCGCTAGTGTTAAATTTTTTAAACCCTCTCCATAAAACTCAACAAACTTACCAACCACTCCTTTATCTCTTAACATTTTAACAACAGTTAATACTAAATCAGTTGCAGTAGTTCCTTCTGGCATTTTGTTTTTCATTTCAAAACCGATGACTTCTGGTATTAACATAGAAATTGGTTGACCTAACATTCCTGCTTCAGCTTCAATTCCTCCAACACCCCATCCTAAAACAGATAAACCATTTACCATTGTTGTATGACTGTCCGTTCCAACTAAAGTATCTGGAAAAAGATATTTTTCACCTTTAAATTCTTCTGACCAAACAACTTTTGACAAATATTCCAGATTTACTTGGTGACAAATTCCTGTTCCTGGTGGAACTATTCTGAAATTATCAAATGCCTGCTGTCCCCATTTTAAAAAAGAATATCTCTCACCATTTCTTTCAAATTCTATATCGACATTTTTTTCAAAAGAATCTGCTTTTGCAGATTGGTCAACTTGCACAGAATGATCAATTACAAGATCAACTGCAGACAGTGGATTGATTGAATTTGGATCTTTATTTTTTTCTTTAACTGCTTCTCTCATTGCAGCTAAATCTGCAACCGCAGGTATTCCTGTATAATCTTGAAGCAAAACTCTTGCTGGTCTATATGCAATTTCAGTTTTAGATTTTTTTGTCTTTAGCCAGTTTTTAATCGCTTCTATTTGAGATTTCGTTACACTTAAGTCGTCTTCGTATCTTAATAAATTTTCTAGTAAAACTTTTAGTGATTTTGGAAGTTTATTTATTCCTTTAAGTCCATTTTTTTCTGCTTCTTTTAATGAGTAATAATTATACTCCTTGTCATTAACTGTGATTTTTTTTAGTGATTTATAAGAATTTTTATTTCCTGGGGTCATATTATAAATAAAAAGTTATTATGCTTGTTAAAAGAAGCAGTGACATAGCATAATTAAAGTAATTAATAAATTTCTGATTTGTCGCAAATTTCCTGAAAAATTTACCTAAAAAAGTCCACAGAGTTATACTAGTCACTGAAACAATTAAAGCCATAATGATAATTTGAGTCGTATAACTTACAAAGGTTTCTCCTGGATTAATATAAGTTGATACAATAATAATTGATGCAATAACACCTTTAGGATTTAAAAATTGAAAAATAAAAGTTTCATGAAACTTAATTGGATTTTTGTTTTTATTTTCCTGATCAGAAGGTCCTGAAAAAGAAATTTTGTATGCTAAATAAATTAAAAATAGAGTTCCTAAGTATTTCAATACCTCTTGAATTAAAGGATAAAGCTTAAAAATATTTATCAAACCTAGAGCTAAACATAATAACAAAAAAGGAAATCCTAAAGTTACACCAATTATATGAGGTAGTGTTCTTAGAATACCAAAATTGAAACCAGAATAGAAAGCAACGAAATTATTTGGTCCAGGAGTAAATGCAGCAACAATTCCAAATAAAGTTATAGAAAGAATTTCAGGATGCATTACTAAGCGATCGGTAATCCATTTTCTGCTTTTTGAGAGGGATGAACAAGTGTAACTTTGCCATCGGCATCTATTGCTCCTAAAACCAATACTTGAGAAACAATTCCGGCAATATTTTTTTCAGGAAAATTACAAACAGCAATAACTTGTTTTCCTTTTAAATTTTCTTCATTATAATAATGTGTAATTTGAGCCGAAGATTGTTTAACGCCAATTTCGCTTCCAAAATCAACCTCAACCACTAAAGATGGCTTTCTCGCTTTTTCATTTTTTTTTACAGAAATTACAGTACCAATTCTAATATCTACTTTATCAAAATCATTATAGGTAATTTGCTCTTTAATCATAATATAATATAGTGTTTTAAGTTTATGAGTATAGATAACAATTTATATGAAAAATCAATCAAGATTTTAACAGACTTAATCGCATTTAAAACTATCTCAGGTCAAGATAACAGTAATTTAATTGATTATTGTGAAAAAATTTTAAATAACATCGGAATAGATACTTTCAAAGTTTATGATGATGATAAAAAAAGAGTAAATCTTTTTGGAACTCTAAAAGCAAAAAATCAAAGCATAAAAAAACCAATTATATTATCTGGTCACACTGATGTGGTTCCCGTATCTAAAGGTTGGAGCAGTGATCCATTCGTTGCAACTATTAAAAATGATAAATTATATGGAAGAGGCTCATGTGATATGAAAGGTTTTATTGCATGTACACTTGCTTATGCACCTATCTTCAAAGAAAGTAATTTAGATAGAGACTTACATTTCTGTTACACATTTGATGAAGAGACCGCATGTATTGGAGCCCCTTTATTAATAGAGGAATTAAAAAAAAGAGAAATCAAAAATGGAATTTGTATAATTGGTGAACCAACTAAAATGAAAATTATTGACGCCCACAAAGGTATGAATGAATACACAGTTCACTTTGGAGGACTTGCGGGACATAGTTCTAAACCACATTTAGGAGTAAATGCAGCTGAATATGCTACTAGATATGTTGGAAAACTTTTAGAAATTAGAGAAGAATTAAAAAAAAGAGTTCAAAAAGATAGTATTTTTGATCCTCCACATTCAACTTTATCAATTGGTGGAATTAAAGGTGGTATTGCTCATAATGTCATTGCAGATAAATGTAGTGTTGAATGGGAAACAAGACCAGTTGTTAAAGAAGATGGAGAGTTTGTTACTAAAGAAATTGATAAATATGCAAATGAAGTACTTCTACCAGAAATGAAAAAAATATTTCCAGATTCATATATTAAAAAAGAAGTGATAGGTGAAGTTGTTGGTTTTAACAGATTAGATGAGTCTGAAGCATGTGAATTTGTATCAAATATAACTGGTGATAATTCTAGAGAAGTAGTTTCTTTTGGAACAGAAGCTGGTTTATTTCAAGAATTAGGTATCAGTACAGTTGTTTGCGGACCTGGATCCATAGAACAAGCTCACAAAATTGACGAGTTCATAGAATTAAATGAAATGAAAAAATGCCTTAAGTTTTTAGAGGGTGTAAAAGATAAGTCAGTAAATTAACTCCAACCACCTACGGCTTTTACTTCTAAAAACTCTTCTAAACCGTGTTCGCCTGCTTCACGACCTATTCCGGAATGTTTAAAACCACCGAAAGGTGCATCAACAGCAATTCCAGCTCCATTAACATCTACCATTCCAGATCTTAATTTTCTTGCAACTCTTTGTACCTTTTCAGAGTCTTGGGTTTGGATATAGTTTGTTAATCCATAAGCAGTATCATTTGCGATTTTTATTGCTTCTTCCTCTGTTTCAAATGGAATAACAGACAAAACTGGTCCAAAAATTTCTGTCCTTGCAACATCCATATTATTATTTACGTCCGCAAAAACAGTTGGTTTAACAAAGTAACCTTTGTCTAATCCATCAGGTTTACCTGTTCCTCCAGCAACTAATTTTGCACCTTCATCTATTCCTTTTTGAATTAAAGTTTGTATTTTATTGTATTGATTTTCTGAAATAACTGGACCTATATGTTCTCCTTCTTTTTTAGGGTCACCAACCTCAAAACTTTCAGTATATTTTTTTAATCTCTTAATAGCCTCTTCATACATTGATTTTTCAACTAACATTCTTGTTGGCGCATTACAAGATTGTCCAGAATTTCTAAAACATCTTAAAGCACCTCTTTCAATAGCCTCTGGATCAGCATCTTTAAAAATTATATTTGCTCCTTTACCACCTAATTCTAAGCTTACTCTTTTAAAATCTTTAGCAGCATTTTGTGAAATCAAAGCTCCTGCTCTTGTTGATCCCGTAAAAGAAATCATATTTATATCTGGATGGCTTGTAAGAGCATCACCTGTTGTTGCTCCATCACCATTAACTAAATTGAACACACCTTTTGGAAATTTTACATCATCAATAATTTCAGCAAGTATCATCGAAGAGAGTGGTGCTAATTCTGATGGCTTTAAAACCATTGTACAACCTGCAGCTATTGCTGGCATTACTTTTAAACAAACTTGGTTCATCGGCCAATTCCATGGTGTTATTAATGCACAAACACCTTTTGGTTCATAAATTAATCTTTGATTAGGAGCATGTTCTCCTAATGGTTTTTCAAATGCAAAATTTTTTAAGTATCTAATAAATGATTTAATATGACTTGCTCCTGTGCCTGCTTGTAATTTTGTTGCAAAATCTTTTGGAGCACCCATTTCAAGTGTTATAGCTTCTGCAATATCTGCCCATCTTTTCTTATAATTTTCATAAAGTTTTTCTAATAATTCAATTCTTTCCTCTTTAGAAGAAAAGGCCCATGACACATAGGCATCTTTAGCTGCATTAACAGCATTATCAACATCAGCTTTGTTTCCCAAAGTAATTACTGCACAATTTTCTTCTGTAGCAGGATCAATTACCTTAATTTCCTCAGAGCTATTTGGCTTAACCCACGCTCCATTAATATAAAAATTTTTTTTGTCTAACATATTATGACGTTATCCTTTCATTATGTTTTTGCAAATAAATTAGTTAATTCATAAACAATAGTTGCTGCAGCTAAAGAAGTTACTTCTGCATGGTCGTATGCTGGAGAAACCTCAACAACGTCAGCTGAAACTAAATTTAAACCAGACAAACCTCTTAAAACGTTTACCATTTCTCTAGTTGTCATTCCCGCAATTTCTGGTGTCCCAGTGCCTGGAGCGAATGCTGGATCTAAAACATCAATATCTATTGATAGATATAGAGGATTGTCTCCTACTCTTTTTCTAATCCTCTCTGCAATTTTATCGGTTCCTTCTGTTTGAAACTCATCACAATGAATTATTTTAAATCCAAAACTTTCATCATTTTTAATATCATCTCTGCTATAAAGTGGGCCTCGAATTCCAACATGCATAGAGGCATCATCTAAAAATAATCCTTCTTCTCTTGCTCTTCTGAATGGAGTTCCGTGAGTGTAGGGTGCACCAAAATATGTGTCCCAAGTATCTAAGTGAGCATCAAAATGAACTAAAGATACAGGGCCTTTATTTTTTTTATTGATTGCTCTTAACAGTGGTACTGCAATAGTATGATCTCCACCTAAACTTATAATTCCTCCAACCTTATTTAGTAAATCTGTTGCGCCTACTTCTATTTGTTTAATTGCTTCATCAATACTAAATGGATTGCAAGCAATATCACCAGCATCAGCAACTTGTTGGATTTTAAAAGGCTCAACATCATAGCTTGGATGAAAATTAGTTCTTAAATGTCTTGATGCTTGTCGAATGCTTTGTGGACCAAATCTTGCTCCTGGTCGATAACTAGTTCCAGCATCAAACGGCACACCAACAATTGCAACATCACAACTTTCTACATCTCTTAGTTCAGGAAGTCTTGCAAAAGTGCTCGGGCCAGCAAATCTTGGAACTTTAGTTCCACTAACTGGTTGAATTGGATTTTTGTTTCTTTCTTTTTTCATTTTTTAATAATCTAAGATAATATTATCTCATCTAATTCGTCTATAATAATTTAATGAAAATTTTATTTTTATTTATTCTTATTTTTCATATTTCGCATGTAAATGCTGATGAAATTTATAATCTGATAAAAATTCCAAATTTAGAAATTTATAAATTAAAAAACGATAATAATATTCGTTATTTAAGCGCTAAAGGTAATTTTAAAATTGGCGCAAATAAAAACATTACTTGCGACAAAGTTGATATAAATAATTTAAATACAAAATTTCCTTTAATTGAAAAAAATCTTAATCGATATAATTCTAATTTTCTTATTAAGATAAAATTAAAATATATTGTGATTTGTGAAAATTTATTCATATCTGAAATTAATACTGGGGGAATACCTGATAATAAAAATAGAACCTTAATTTTAGATATTAATTTTAACAAAAAATATTTTGAAAGAATGATACACCATGAAATTTTTCATATGATTCAAAATACACACGTTGAATATTTTGATGAGGGTAAATTTTCATCTTTTAATCAAACATCATTTAATTATGCTGATTGTTCAACTTGTTCTGATAGATTAAACTTAGATCTATATGAAAAAACTGATGGTTTTTTAACAGAATATTCTAAATCTATCCCTTCTGAAGATATGGCAGAAATTTTTTCATTTTTAATGACTGATAAAGAAACAATTGAAGATAAAATCTATAGCGACAAAATCCTGAATAAAAAAGTGAATTTTATAAAATCAAACTTAGCTAAAATAGATAAAAATATTTTATGATTAAAACTATTAAACCCTCAAAATCAGAAAAAATTTTATTTATATTTTTAATTAGTCTTTCAATATTTGCTTTTACATCTTTTTTTTTATTAAAAAATAAATGTCTATTTGTTGAAAAAAATAATTTAAGTAAACTTAATTTTTATGAACCAAATAATATTGCCGTGATGAATGTTGAGTGTGGAAATGTAATAATTGAACTTTATCCAGATATTTCTCCTAAAGCAGTAGAAAGATTTAAAATTTTAATTGAACAAAAAATGTATGATGGTTCTGCTTTTTATAAAGTTTCAGAAAATACTTTTGTACAAGCTGGAGATGTTGAGTATGGAAATATAAATAATTTAGATTATTCCAAAATTGGTAGCGGAAAGTCTGGATTAGGGTTGTTAAAATCAGAACTGAGCAACGATTTTAAATTTACGGAGGGTAGTGTTGGTTTTGCTAGAGCAACAGAATTTGATACAGAAGATAGTGAATTCTTTATTACATTAAAAGAAATACCAATTTATCAAGGTGAATATACTCCAATTGGTAAAGTAGTTTATGGTTTAGATATATTAACTAAAATTAAAACAGGTAATAAGGCAATTTATGTTTTAAGACCTGATTATATTAAAACCTTTAGAATGTTTAATTCTAATTAACTAAAGGTTTTCCAGTGGACAATGTGTGTTTAATTCTTTCTTGAGTTTGTTTTGTTTCTATCAATCTCATAAAAGAGTCTAGTTCTAATTTATACAGATCATCCTCTGACAATTCTTTTTCAATAGTAGTGTCTCCACCACTTAAAACGTTTGCAAGTTCAGTTCCAACATGCATACCATGATCTAAAATTACTTTTTCGTTGTATAATTTCTCTAAAACCTTAACCATTTTATCTTTCAACGGCTTTCCAGAAAGTTTGAATTTGCACTCTTCTGGAGGAACAAAATCATTATTTTGATCAATTAAATTTTTTGATTCCTCAAAAAGACTGTTTCTGTTCATTATTTTTTTGTCTTCTGGTCTTAAATATTTTAATGGCTCAGCCTCGATTGGAGATGTAGCTGTTTTAGCATAACCAATAATATCAAAAACCTTTAGTGGTGCATAATCTGGGTCTGATTTTGCTTCTTCTGTTTGTGACCATCTCCACAACATTTCTTTACATCCCCCGCCTGCTGGAACTAATCCAACAATAGTTTCAACTAATCCAATAACTAAATTTGTGTGTGAAGCAACAAAATTACTTTGAACTAAAACCTCAAAGCCTCCTCCAAGCGTAAGTCCAGAGGGAGCTGATACAACTGGGTACTTAGAGTATTTTAAAGTTTTGCATGTATCTTGAAAATACTTAATGAATTTTTCAATTGATTTAAAATCTCCTTTGTCAGCAAAATTCATAGTATAACTTAAATTTACACCCGCTGAAAATTGCATGCTTTCATTAATTATTATTAAGGGTTTGTCAGTTGCATTTTTCAGTGCATCCATTGAGTCATAATCTAATGCACAAGCTTTTGTTGTAAACTCAACAATATTAAAATCTTTAAATCGATGAATTTCAGCTGAATTATTTTTATCCAGTTTAATTGCTGATGGTCTTATTTTTCCTAAAGTTTGAATGTCTGTATAAATTTGTCTTTCTCCATAGAAATTTTCATCTTTTGATTTTGATAAATTTTCTAAAAATTTATTATTTTCAAAGTTATCAATTCTTTCAAAAAAATTCTTTATCCCTATAGATTTCAACATTTCAAAAGGACCCATTGCCCAATTAAAACCAAGTCTCATAGCTTCATCAATATCATTAAACTTATCGGTAATTCCTGGAACCAATGAAGATGCATATTTAATTATTTTTGAAATTACAATCCAAGCATACTCACCAAACTTATCTTTTCGATTTATTAAATTATTGATATCAACAGTCTCAATTCCTAAATCTATTTTTTTTGTTGCTGAATACTCTCCTGTTTCTAAATTAATTGCTTCTAAAATTTTTTGATCTCTACTTTTATTCATTCTATAAAAGCCACCTTTTCCTTTACGACCTGTATAACCAGTCTCAATTAATTTTTTTACTAATGGAATTTCTTTTGCAACAATTTGAAATTCGTCTTTATCTGAAAGTTCCTTAATAAAACTTTTTAATACATCGGCCATCAAATCAATTCCAATTAGATCATACAATCCAAATACTCCTGTTTTGGGTATACCCATCGGTCTACCAAAAACTGCGTCAGCTTCTTCTATTGAAAGTTTCATTTTAAATGCTTCCGTCATAGCAACTTGCATTGCATAAACGCCAATTCTATTACCTAGAAAACCTGGGGTATCATTACAAATTATAGCCCCTTTACCAAGCTCTACTTCACAAAATTTTTTTAAAGAATTAATTTTATTTAAATCATTATTTTCATTTTTAACAATTTCTAACAATCCCATGTATCTAACTGGATTAAAAAAGTGAGTGATGCAAAAATCTTTTTTTTCTTCGTTATTTAGTTTTTCTGCTAGAACTTTAATTGGAATTGATGATGTATTTGATGAAACTATTGCGCCTTTTTTTCTATTCTTAAATATCTTCTCATAAATATTATGTTTAATATCAATTCTTTCTACTACTGCCTCTACAACCCAATCTGCATCTTTTACTACGTTAAAATTTTCTTCAATATTTCCAATATTAATATTGTTAATTTTACTTTTATCTATCAGCAAAGGTGGTCTAGATTTATGTATTCTTTCTCTGGCCTTTTCGCTGATTTCAGTTGTTAAATCTAAAAGAGTAACTGGTACACCTGCATTACATAAGTGGGCGGCTATCCCACTTCCCATTGTACCAGAACCAATAACTACAACTTTTTTAATTTCCATAACAACTTCTATATATGAATAAATTATTTGGGTAAATTATCTATTTATTCCTCTTAGTCTCTCAGATCTTCGTCTTAATAATTCGGCAGTTACAAGAATTAAAGTTGATAAAAGAATTAAACAGGTAGCTACTGCAAGAATTGTTGGGCTCAACTGTTCTCTTAAACCTGTCCACATTTGTATTGGAATAGTCGTATTTTCTAAACCTGCCAGAAATAAGACCACCACAACTTCATCAAAAGATGTCACAAAAGCAAACAATCCTCCTGAAATTACACCAGGTAATATCAATGGAAGAGTTATTTTCATAAATGTATTTACTGGGTTACTACCTAAACTTGCTGCGGCTCTTGTTACACTATGATCAAATCCAGATAGTGTTGCGGTCACAGTAATGACAACAAAAGGTGTTCCTAATATAATATGTGCTAAAACTATTCCTGTGTGAGTTGCTGCTAAACCAGCTTTTGCCATGAAAAAGAAAATTGCAACACCTGATATAATTAATGGAACAATCATTGGAGATATTAAGGTCGCCATTATCAATCCTTTGTAAGGCATATGTCTACTGCTGAGTCCTAGTGCAGCTAATGTACCTAAAATAATTGATCCAATTGTTGCAAAGATTGCAATTATGAAGCTATTTTTTGCCGCTAGTCCCCATGGATTTTTAGTTCCATAAATCATATCTTTATACCATCTCAAAGAGAATGCATCAGGATCAAGATTTTTCATCCCTTCAGAGAAAACTAAAAATTCCTCCGCATTAAATGATAATGGAAAAATTACAAACAAAGGTGCAATTAGAAAGAAAAATACAAAAGTACAAATAGCAATATAAATATAGTGCCAAATTCTGTATCTTGTTTCTGTATAACTTGGTAATGCCATATTATCCTAATTTAATATTATCAACTCCAACTAATTTATTATAAATCCAATAAATAACCAAAACTCCAGTCAACAACATTAATCCCATTGCTGATGCGAAACTCCAATCAAGAGTGGTCTTCATATGAAACGCAATCTGATTACTAATTAATGTTCCTGAGGCACCTCCTACTAAAGCTGGGGTTATATAGTACCCAATAGCTAAAATGAAAACTAATAAACATCCGGCACCAATACCTGGTATTGTTAAAGGGAAGTAAACTTTCCAAAACGCAACAAAAGGTGTTCCACCTAATGATTTTCCAGCTCTCATTAAGCTTGGTGAGATAGTCTTCATAACGCTATAAAGTGGAAGAACCATAAATGGCAATAAGATCTGTGTCATTGCAACATATGTCCCCACTTTATTGTACATCATCTCTGGCCTGTTATCGTCCGCAACTAAACCAATCATTACAAAGAAGTCATTCACTATTCCTTGCTGTTGCAACAAAATCATCCAACTAGCAGTCCTAACAAGTAAAGATGTCCAGAAAGGAAGTAGCACACAAATCATTAATAAGTTGCTGTATTTCATTGGTAGCGTTGCTAATAAATGAGCTATTGGGTATCCCATAAAGAAGCAAAAAAGTGTAACAAAAAACGCAATTTCTAATGTTCTAAGCCATAGAATTCTGTGTATTCTTCTATCTTCATCCACTTGGGCTATGCTGCCATCTGCAGCAAAATACATGTCCATTCCCTTTAGATATTTTGAAGCTGTATAGGGAGGTGCAGTTCTTTTAATTGCTTGCCAATATTCCACATCTCTCCATCTTTTATGAAGTTTATTGATTTGCTCTTTTAAACTAGCGCTTTCATCAATTTTTTTTCTTTTAATTTGTCTAAAAAGTTTTTTGGTAATCGTATTAAAACCATTTTTTTCTTTATTTAATCTTTGTCCTAATTTTCCATGCTGTTGATTTTCAGCAAGTAGTTTGTAATCCTCATAAAACCCCCGATATACTTCTTCTGGAGGTAACTCATCTAAATTTTCCCATTTCTCCATTGCTTTAAATGTTTTTGGAAGCATATTGGTGACCATTCTGTCATCAACACTCCTCATAAACATATCTCCGATTGGAAAAATATAAGTAATTACAAGAAATAATAATAATGGAGCTACAAGAAGAAATGCTTTTATTTTATTCTTCTTTTCAGCTTTTTTTAAACTGACCTCTAAAGGTATTCCGTCAGTTGTTAAAATTTGTTTTGTTTCAGAGCTCATAAAAAAATAGGGCGGTTAAAAATAACCGCCCTAAATATATTATATAAATTCAGTGTTTAAAACTGAAATTATAGACCTGCTTTCATTGCTTCCCACTTCTCACTGATCTCAGTATTGTTATCAGCCCAGAAGAATGGGTCTACTAAGAAATAGTTCTTAGTGTTTGCAGGAGCAGTTGGCATTTGTGGCATCATATTAGTTTTACCATCTTTGTACCAAGGCTCACCAGCAGTAATTACATCAAGAGATGATTTTCTCCATGGAGCATATGCAATGTACTTCGCGCTACCAGCTAACATTTCAGTGTTAGTCATCATAGCTAAAGCTTTTTTAGCATTTGCTTCATCTGGTCCACCTTTAACAAGTGCGAAATATTCGTAGTCAAGACCTTGACCATCCCATACTTGTTTGATTGGAGCATTTTCACCTACTTCAGCGTTAAAAAATCTTCCGTTCCAACCAGTTGCCATTACAACTTCACCAGCAACTAATAATTCAGGTGGTTGAGCACCTGCAGACCAGAATACACATCCTCCATTTGGATCAGTACATAAAGCTTTAATTTTATTCATTGCTCTGTCGATTCCACCATCTTCTAAAAGTTTTCTGTAAACTCTTGAACCACCATCACCCAACTTAACACCGTCAGCTGCTAAAGCGATTTCTAAGTTTGTTAAAGCACTTTTATAGATTGCTCTTTTTCCAGGGAATTTTTTAGTGTTAAAGAAATCCTTAATTGTTTTAGGCTCTTTACCACCGAATGCTCTTGTATCAAAAGCATAGTTCCAAGAATATAAAATGTTACCTACAGCACATTCACTTGGCATTCCTGTGAAGAAATCTTCACTTGCAGGAGTTCCATCTGGTGCAGCTGGGAAGTCTTTGTCAAAATCAAATTTAACAAATAAACCTTCATCACATCCGTTAATAGTATCGAATGCAAATAAGTCTATGATATCCCAAGTTATAGCACCCGCTTCTTTTTGTGCTTTGATTTCTGATAAACCACCAGAATAGTCAACCCAGTTGATTTCTATTCCAAGTGCTTTAGCAGTAGGATCACCATACCCAAGCTTTTGTGACTCTGTGTAAGCTCCACCCCATGATGCTACTGTAACAGCAAAGGCTGAAGATGTAAGAGATACAACAAAAGAAAGAGCTAGTAATAATTTACTTATTTTTCTCATTATTCCTCCGTTTAAACGTTGATATAAATTAATTTATATAAGTAAAAGTACAACAAATAGGGATGATTAAGTCAACAGCTGATTTTGTCTTTAAAATGTATATTAGATATACATATTTTTGATTGAAATTATTTTGGGTCTAATGCTCGAGCATCAGCACTATTCCAACCAATATTTATATCTTGACTAACCTTTAGCTCTAAATTGGATGTGCTGTTTGGTACTTTAAGAATAAACTCTGAACTTCCTAAAAGATTTAATCTAACTCTTGTATGATCACCGTGATAGATTACTTCCTCAATCTTTCCTGTAAACATATTATCCATCTTATCAGTTGGATTAATTAACGCCCTTTCAGGTCTTAAAGAAACAGTTGTTTTCTCACCTTTAGATTTAACAGAAATTGGATTGGCTAGTATTTCTGAATTTGCTAATTTAACTTTGCATTTGTCTTTAGCAATATCAACCACTTCTCCATTAAAAGTATTATTTTCACCAATAAACTCAGCAACAAAAGAATTTACTGGCTTCTCATAAAGTTCAGCTGGATTTGAAAGTTGTTGAACCTTTCCATCATTAAATACTGCAATCCTGTTTGACATTGTTAATGCCTCACTTTGATCATGAGTTACATATACAACTGTTACACCAATACTTTCATGAATATGTTTTATTTCATATTGCATGCTTTCTCTTAAATTTTTATCTAATGCTCCTAGAGGTTCATCCATTAATACTACTGCTGGATCAAATACTAGGGCTCTTGCAACTGCTACCCTTTGTTGCTGGCCACCAGAAAGTTGAGCAGGCATTCTAGTTTCAAAACCACTTAATGAAACCATCGATAATGCTTTATCAACTTTTTTATCTATTTCATCTTTTTCAACTTTTCTTACTCTTAATGGAAAAGCTAAATTTTCATAAACTGTCATATGTGGAAACAATGCATAGTTTTGGAAAACCATTCCGATCCCTCTTTTATGAGGAGGAATATTCGAAATTATATTTCCATCTAATAATATTTCACCGTGAGTTGGCGTTTCAAAACCAGCCAACATCATTAAACAAGTTGTCTTACCTGAACCAGATGGACCAAGCATTGTTATGAATTCACCTTCTGCAATATCTAATTGAAGATCTTTGACGACAAGAACCTTACCATCATAACTTTTATCTACTTTATCGAATTTAACAAATTCAGGATTTTTAGACATAAAGGTGAATATAAATCATTTGTATAACTAGATTTCAATAGCTAATTAACTCTTAATATGAAGCTCTTTTGGAAAATTACAGAACAATTCTGATCCATTCTCTGTAACTCTTATAGCCTCAGATGCTTCAACACCCCAATCACCGAACTGCATCACTGCTATCATATGAAAGCAAACATTAGGTTCTAAAACTGTCATATCTCCCTTATAAATATTAAGAGTGTGTTCGCCCCAATCTGGAGGATAACCAATTCCAATCGAATAACCCGTTCTAGATTTTTTTTCTATTCCGTATTTATCTAATATTTTCCAAAATGCTTGCGCAACATCATCTGCTGTATTCCCAGGTTTAATTTGACTTATTCCAGCATTTAAAGCTTCAATTGTTTTGTTCATTGTATCAATCTTTAATTGATTGGGTTTTCCAAGCAGAACTGTTCTCGCCATTGGAGCATGATATCTCTTATAAACCCCAGATAATTCAATAATTGTAGCCTCACCTTCCACAAATTTATCTTGTGTTGCTGTTAAATGTGAAGCTGAAGTACCTTTCCCTGTTGGAAGTAATGTTGCAATACTAGAATATTCTCCTCCAAATTCCTCAGTTCCATAAAATAAAGTTTTTTGAATTTCACCAACTGCATCACACTGTCTGACACCTGGTTTAATAACTTCCATAGCAGTTTTCATTCCTTTTTCAGAAATTTTTGCAGCAGATTTCATAAAACCTATTTCAGCATCTGATTTTACTAACCTTGCCCAATTAACTAGACGATCGCTGTCTTTAATTTTTGCATTGGGTAATCCCTGCTTTATTTTTTCATAACAAAACGCAGTGAAGTAATGCGCATCCATTTCTAATCCAATGCATAAATTGTCCCATTTTCTTTCTTTTATAATCTCTACTAAATTATCATAAGGATGTTTTGGCCATGTATGAATATAATTTTCGTCATAAACTAAAATATTCTCATCCTTTAAATAAGTTTTAATATATGCACCGCCCGCATCTTGAGCCCTTACAAAACATAGGGGCTCGTCTGCATCTATATGAACAATTGCACATTGAGCATAATAAAAAGACCAAGCATCATAACCTGTTAGGTAGTTCATATTATTAGTGTCATGTGAGATTAAAAGTTCGATGCCTTTTTCTTGCATCATTTTTTTAACTTTTGCTAATCTTTGCTTATATTCTTCTTTTGTGAACAACATTAATTTTCTTTAAATAATTTACCAAATCCTTCGACAGAATTATTTTTATTTATTTTAACAAGCGTATCCCAAATTAAAGCCTGATTACTAGATAAAACTGTAGTATTTAATTTTTTTTCTAATTTATCAATAATTGGCAAAACCGGTAAAGCAGTACAAGAAACAAAAAGTGCTTCTGCCCCATTTAAATCTATTTCAGATAGAACATTATATAAATAATTCTGATCAACTTTTCCGATATCGTAATCAGCTTCTATATCAAAGTAAGAATTTGAAGTAACTTCAAATCCTTCATCTTTAAAATATTCCAAAACTTCATCGTTAAGTTTTTTGCTATATGGTGTAAATAGACAAATTTTATTTATATTTAATTTCTTTAAAGCTTTGATTGCAGCGGTACTTGGAGTTGTCACTTCTGCCATAGGTTTTGCAGCTTTTACTTTTTTTTCAATAGATTCATAACCTGCAGCAATTGTTCCAGAGGTACAACCATAAACAACACAATCGATATCCTGATCAGGCAATATATCTTTTGTTACCTCGGTCACTTTGTTTGACATTTTGATCAAATTTTCTTTTGTTAGAGGGTTATAGCATTCAATACGATTTACAAAAAAATCAACTTCTCTGTCTTTAATTACGTTTATAAAATCTCTTTCAATCATAAAATCGCTTGCAAGAGCAATAAGTCCAATTCTTGGATTTGATTTGGTGATATATTTAGGATCTATTTTTGTTGAATTCATATTTTAAAAGGTGAATATATCAGAAGTTCTTTAATAATCATTAATATAAAAAATAGTTATGAATATAAAAGATACTTTCGTAGCATCCTTGGTGCCTATTTTTTTAGGCTTTGGTTTTGTAATAGCTAAACCAGCATTTGAATCTTTTCCTCCTATTCTTTTGATGGGTATCAGATTTACTTTTGCTGCATCATTATTAATTTGGTGGTTTCCAATACCAAAAGGATATTTAAAAAGAATTTTTGCTGCATCATTAGTGGCTAATACTTTACAATATAGCATTACATATTCTGGTTTAGATTTAATTGATGCATCCGCAGCAGTTCTTTTGGTTCAAACAGAAGTTCCATTTGGAGTTATTTTTGCTTACTTCATGCTTAAAGAAAAACCAACTATTAGAGCTTTGATTGGTATAGCTATCGCTTTTGTAGGTGTTTATATTTTAACTGGATCTCCTAACTTGGATGGAAAATTTATTGGAATTGGACTTACGATTTTAGGTTCAGCTGTATGGGCTCTTGGGCAAGTTATGGTTAAACCTTTAAGTAAAGAAATAAATCCTTTAGCGTTAGTTGCTTGGTTAGCCTTATTCTCTGGACCAATATTAGTGATGCTATCTGCAATAATTGATGGAAACACAATTAATTATTTAACAAATGCAAAATTTGACCATTGGATTATTGCAATTTATATAGGTTTTATCATGCAACCAATTACTTATGGTTGTTTCTATTATGTTTTAAAAAACAACCCACTTTATAAAGTACTACCGATCGTAACTATGGGGATACCGCCAACAGGTTTATTAGCTGCTATTTTTCTTTTAGGAGAAAAACCAACTCCAGAATTATTTATAGGTGGTACAATAATCATAGTTGGTGTGATTTTAATTGTATTTACAAAAAACAAAAAAGAAGAGGAAATAAAATGAAAATTGGATTTATCGGTTTAGGTAATGTTGGAGGAAAACTTGCGAGAAGTTTATTAAGAAATAACTTTGATCTTACAGTAAGAGATTTAGATGAAACTTTAACAACTTCTTTGAAAGACTTAGGTGCTAAAGTTGCAAAGTCTCCAAAAGAATTAGCTGAAAAATCTGATTTAATCATTACCTCTCTTCCTTCTCCTGAAGTTTCTGCAGAAGTTATGGAAAGTGAAGATGGAATTCTAAATGGTTTATCAGAGAATAAAATTTGGCTAGAAATGAGTACCACAGACGAAAATGAAGTAAAAAGACTTGGAAAAAAAGTAATAGAAAAAAAAGCTATCCCTTTAGATGGACCTGTGAGTGGTGGATGTCATAGAGCAGAAACAGGTAATATTGCTATATTCGTGGGTGGAGAAAGAAAAGCATTTGAAAAAATTTTACCTGTATTAACTGTTATGGGGAGAAAAATATTACACACTGGTGAGCTTGGTACAGCAAGTGTATTAAAAGTAATTACAAATTATCTAGCATCTGTACATTTAGTTGCATTAGGTGAGGCTTGGACTGTAGCAAAAAAATCTAATTTAGATTTAGCAAAAACTTATAAAGGGATTGCTATTTCCTCTGGTAATTCATTTGTGCATGAAACTGAAAGTCAGGTTATATTAAATGGATCTTATAATATAAATTTTACAATGGATTTGGTTTTAAAAGACACGAGTCTATTTGATAATCTTGCAAAAAAACTAAATGCTCCTTTAGAAATTTCTCCACAAATAGTTGAAATTTTCAAAGATGGTCAAAAAAAATATGGTTCTAGAGCTTGGTCATCAATGATTGTGAAAAGGATGGAGGATTTAAATAATATTAATTTTAGAGCTAATGGTTTTCCTGATAAGTTGGTTGATAGTGAACCTGAGGAAAAAGGATATGAAATTTAATTAATGTGTTAAGATAAAAAATGTTAGATAAAAGAAAATTTTACATAAATGGTCAGTGGGTTGACCCAATTAAAAAAAATGATTTTGACGTAATTAATCCATGCAATGAAGACCCGTTTGCTGTTATTTCTTTAGGTTCAAAAGAAGACACAGATTTAGCTGTCAAATCAGCAAAAAATGCCTTTGATACTTGGAAAGAAACTAGCAAGGAAGAAAGGCTCAGTTTACTTGAAAAATTATCATCAGTTTATAAAAAAAGATTTAATGAAATGGCTGAGGCTATTTCGCTTGAAATGGGTGCACCAATGGATTGGGCAACAGATGTTCAGACAGCTTCAGGGAAAGATCATTTAGATGATTTTATTTTAAGATTAAAAAATTTTAAATTTGATGAACACTTTGATAATAAATCAAATAATCATATCTATTATGAGCCAATTGGAGTTTGTGGATTAATCACACCGTGGAATTGGCCAATTAATCAAATTGCTTTAAAAGTCGTTCCTGCATTCGCAACTGGATGTACAATGATTTTAAAACCATCAGAAATTGCTCCTATTTCTGGAATGTTATTTGCAGAAATGATTGATGAAGCAGGTTTTCCAAAAGGTGTATTTAATTTGGTAAATGGAGACGGTGCAGGAGTGGGAACCCACATTTCAAGCCACCCTGATATTGATATGGTTTCTTTCACAGGTTCAACAAGAGCAGGAAGATTAATTTCAAAAAATGCTGCTGAAACAATTAAAAGAGTTTGCCTTGAATTAGGTGGAAAAGGTGGAAATATTGTTTTTGCTGATAGTTATAAAGATGCAGTGAGAGACGGTATTAGAAATGTAATGAGTAATTCTGGTCAATCTTGTGATGCACCAACAAGGATGCTGGTTGAAAAATCAATTTACGAAAGAGCTGTTAAAGAAGCTGTAGATGAAGCAAACAAAATTAAAGTAGATCAAGCTTCAAAAAAAGGAGATCATATAGGACCAGTAATTTCTAGAATTCAATATGATAAAATTATAAACCTTATTGAAAGTGGAATTTCTGAAGGCGCAACTCTTGCAGCAGGTGGACCTGAGTTACCAAACGGTTTGAACAAAGGATACTTTATCAAACCAACTATATTTACAGATGTAACTAATGAAATGAGAATTGCTAAAGAAGAAATTTTTGGACCTGTGTTATCTATAATTCCCTTTAAAACTGAAGATGAGGCGGTCAATATTGTAAACGATACTTCTTATGGTCTTGGAAATTATTTGCAAACTGAAGATAGAGAAAAAGCACATCGTGTTGCTAAAAAATTAAGATCTGGATGTGTTTACATTAATGGAAATGGAGCAGATGCCGGAACTCCATTTGGTGGTTACAGACAATCAGGTAATGGGAGAGAAGGAGGTGTTTGGGGCCTTGAGGAATATCTTGAAGTAAAGAATGTTACTGGTTGGAGTTAACAGAATTTTTTAAATATCTTAGTCTTCCAATAATTTCATCTCGATCCATGTAATAACCCTGTAAATGTCTATGTCCTGAGTTTGGATCATATTCAGTTCTACCGTGTAATAATCGTCTATTGTTAAAAGAAAAAATATCACCTGGTCCTAATCTAAATTTAATCTGGAATTGATCGTCATGAAGTAAATTTCCAAATCGGTGATGAGCTTTGTAAACTTTATCCATCAAATCAGGGTGACAGTCTAAAGCATCCATAGTTGCTACGCTAAACCGAATATCATGGTAATCATTATCTTTTGTTAGAGATATCGCGGGTGCGTAATAACTTCTTACAGACTCTTGTGTATAATCCATGTCTCTAAATTTTAAATGGACGTTTACTAGCGTATCAAATATTTCTTTCTCATTTTTTCTCAAATAATCTGCTACTGCAAAGCCATCTACAGCGGACGAGTCTCCGCCTGTTGCAGAATTTACTAAACAATGAAGAAATTGATAGCCAGGTGGTGTTTCAAACCATGGTAAATCCATATGATTTCTTAAAGCATGCGCTGTGTAAGCAGAATTATTTGGTTTAGGAATGTTAATTACTTCAAACGGTGTTTTAAAAAAAGTTTCTCTGGTATGGCTAATTCTATTTAAAATTTTAAAGCCAGAATTATTTTCAGTTGGAGCATTTTTTACTATAGCAATTCCAGTATGATGTAAAAGCTCTAACCATCTAATAAGTCCTTCATCTGAACTCATAATTTCATCATGTTCAATCTCAATTGATTTCAAGTCATTTTGCAACGAGTTATCCCAAAGTTGATATGGTGATTTATATTCTAAATTATTTTTTATTGTATAGCAGTTTTCTCTTAACCAATTTTGATCATAATAACTTATATGATCACCTTCACTCCATTCAATTTCAAGCTTACCTTCATTATTTAATGCAAATTTTTTTGGATTAATATTATTTGATACTTTTAAAATATTAAACATTCTATGACGGGAGTCTTTATCATGTGCAGTTGGACAATTGTCTCTTAACCATAAATAGTTAAATTTACTTTTTTTTCCATCACTCCAGTCAACTTCTAAATTTGTAGAATTTTTAGTTATGTTTTTAATTGTAAAATTTTGTTCCATTAATTTTTATAATTTGAATGTTCTCTCTCTAGTTTTCTTAATAAAGCAGCCCACTCTGTTTTTCCATCATAATTATAATCATCAGAGTCACTCATATTTTCCCAAAAATATGCAGCTTTCTGTTTATCTATTTCATGTTTGTTTAAACCCATGGCAAGATTTTTTACCTGAACTGAACATGCTTGCTCCAGATAATAAGCTCTGAAAAATGCTTCTGCTGCAGTTTTTCCTACTGTGTAATATCCATGATTTCTTGTAATCAAAATATCATGTTTGCTAATAAGGTTTTCAAACTTGCTTCCAAATTCTTTGTCCTCAACAAATTCATAATCAATATATCCAACAAGATGATTTAAATAGACTGCGGCCTGTGAAAGATACATCAAACCTTCTTTGGTGCCTCCAACTGCCATTACATCGTTAGCATGTCCGTGAACATAAAAATTTACATCATTTCTTTTATTAAAAATCCATTGAGCAAGATTAATACATCCATCATTTAACCAAGGTCCGTCTGAATCTAATTTTTTTCCGTTTTGATCAATTTTAACTAAAGATGAAGCGGTAATTTCTTCATAAAACATTCCATATGGATGAACGAAAGAACAATTCTTATCTTCAGCAGATCTTGCCCCTGCACATTGGTTAGCAAGGTCTGTCATACCGTACATATGTAAAATTCTATATAGAGCGGATAACTCTAGTCGCACATCTTTATCTGTTTGCGCCATATATAAAATTCTTATTTAAAAAATAAGTAAAAGCAAATAAATACAACCGTAATTTCTTAAGACAATTATAAGTTGTATAATATTTGTTTTACATATGATGATTGTAACTGTTAGAACATTACATCATGTCAAAAATTGAGATCAACAACGTATACAAAATTTTTGGAAACAACCCATCTTCTGTACTGCCAATGGTAAAAGAAGGTGCAACAAAAGATGAAATTTTAGAGCAAACAGGTCATACCGTTGGATTAGATAATGTTTCACTTAAAATTGAAGAAGGAGAAACCTTTGTTTGCATGGGTTTATCAGGATCAGGGAAATCAACACTAATAAGACATCTAAATAGACTAATCGATCCAACTGATGGCGAAATTTTAGTTGAGGGCACGAATGTAATGTCACTTGATAAAGATAAGCTTATTGAATTTAGAAGACATAAAATGAGCATGGTGTTTCAAAGATTTGGGTTATTCCCGCATAAAACAGTAATTCAAAATGTTGGGTATGGACTAGAAATGCAAGGGAAAAGTGAAGATGAAAGAAATAAAATCTCAATGGAAAAAATTGATGCAGTTGGTCTAACTGGTTTTGAAAATCAATACCCTGCTCAATTATCAGGGGGAATGCAGCAACGTGTTGGTTTAGCAAGAGCATTAGCTACTGATACGGATATCATGTTAATGGATGAAGCTTTCAGCGCTCTAGATCCTCTGATTAGAAGTGATATGCAAAAGCAATTAATTGATCTTCAAGCAGAACTAAAAAAAACAATTGTATTTATTACTCATGATCTAGATGAATCATTAAGATTGGGTGATCATATCGGGATATTAAACTCTGGAAAATTAGTCCAAGTAGGAACTCCCGAGGAAATTATCATGAATCCTGCTGATGATTATGTAAAAGCTTTTGTAAAAGATGTGAATAGAGCAAAAGTTATCAAGGCAAAAATCATTATGAAAACTGCTGATAAAGCTAATGACATAGATAAATCAAACTTAATAAAAGTAAATGAAGATGAATTTATAGAGGATTTTTTACCAAAAATCGTATGCTCTGATTCAAATTGTGAAGTGGTTGATAAAAGTGGAAATGTAAAGGGATACATTTCAAATCAAGAATTACAGTCTTCATTAACAAGATCATAAAGTGTTATTAAAAAATTTCGAAGTAAAAAAGGAATGGGTTGATTACAACAATCACATGAACATGGCTTATTATGTTCTTGTTTTTGATCAAGCATGGGAAGTTGCACTTGAAAAATTTAAAATGGGAGGAACTGCAGCAAAAAATCTTGATAGAAGTACTATGGTTGTTGAAACAAATACTAAATATTTAAATGAAGTTAAAGAAGGTGAAAAAGTAAATGTTAATCTAACCTATTTCGACTATGACAAAAAAAGACTTCATTTAAAAATGGAAATGATTTCTCAAAAAACTAATAAAATTTCAGCCTCTATGGAATGGATATCGCTTTATATAGATTTAAGTAAAAGGAAAGTCACAGAATTTGAGGAAGAAAAAGTAAAATTAATGAGAGACTTTATTGAACAAAATAAGTCAAAATTTTCAAACGAGGGTCTTCTATTCACTTCTAAATTGAAGAAATAATTAAATTTTCGAGAGATTTTTTTTTTGATATAGGTGCATAATGAGCACTGATAATAACTCAAAAGGAATTCTTTTAATAATTGCGGCAATGACTTTGTTTGCAATGCAGGATTCTTTAATTAAATTTATTTTTGAAAAAGCGGCACTTTATGAAATCTTCTTTGGAAGATATTTTGTTGCTGCAATTTTGCTATTTTGTTACATTAAATTTAGAGGTCAAAAAGTTTCTTTAAAAACCTATTATCCTTTTTTAACATTTATTAGAGTAATTCTTCATTTTTTAGCCTTTTCTGCATTCTTTATTTCTTTAACCTATATGCCTTTAGCTACAGCAAATGCTTTATTTTTCTCATGTCCATTTTTCGTCTCAATTTTTGCAAAATTTTTTTTGAAAGAATTTATTGGTATAAGGAGATGGTCTGCAATTGTGTTTGGTTTTATTGGTGTATTTATTGTTTTAAATCCAAACTTTGAAGATTTTGAATATAAAAGTCTACTACCAGTCCTGTGCGCATTTTTTTATGCAGCTTCAATGACAATAACAAAATATACATCTGATAAAGATGACGTTAATACTCAACTTTTTTATTTCTACCTAATAGCACTAATACTTTGTGGTATTATCTTCGTTTTTATGGGCAATGGTCAACTTAACGATCCAAATTTTGACCCCACTACGCAATTTATATTTAGAGAATGGTTTTCAAACTTTGATTATACTTGGAAGTTTATTTTATTTTTTGGTTTTGCTGCATCGATTGCTTTTGTATGTATTTTTTCAGCGTATATAGTTGCTTCACCATCTGTTGTTTCATTGTTCGAATATTCTTTAATTATAATGTCTATGATTCCTGGTTATTTTCTATTTAACGAAATTCCTTCAGCTAGAACCTTCATTGGAGTTGCGTGCATAATAGCAGCTGGAATTTATATTTATATGAGAGAGCGAGTTAGAGATCAATATATTGCAACTGAAACTCCGGTAAGAAGATGAGTAAAAGCTATATACCTTCAATCAATATATCTTCTCTAATTAAAAATAATTTTGAAACCCAAAATGCATTTAAAACAATTAAAGAAATTGAAAAAGCTTGTATCAATATAGGTTTTTTTCAAATTACCGGTCATGGAATTAATCTAAAAGAAATTAAAAAAACATGCGAAGTTGGGAATAAATTTTTTAATTTACCAGACAGTAAGAAAAGAAAATTATCGCCTAAAAAATGGAATAAAAAAAATAAAAATTTATACAGAGGATATTTTCCTAATGATGTGAACGGAAAAGAAGGTTTAGATATAGGTGATTTAAAAGTAACTAAAAAATATTCTTCAAATCTAAATAATCAATACATAGAATTTCTTAATCTAGATGAGTGTTTTAAAAAAAGTTCAATAAATATTTTAAACAAATATTTCGATAATATTTATAGATTGAGTGAAACTTTATTTAAAAGTGTGATAAAACTTAATAAAAAAAATCCTGATATTTCTAATGTAGCTTTTTCAAGATTAAAAACATTAAGTACATTAAGATTTAATTATTATCCTAATCAAACAAAACCGGTAGAAATATCTAAACAAGATGGGGTTGCGCTTGGATGTGAAACACATGTTGATAGTGGTATATTCACAATTCTTTACCAAGATAGAAAAGGTGGATTGCAGGTACAAAATAGAAAAAATAAAAAATGGTATGATGTACCATTTAACAAAAAAGCTTTTGTGGTAAACACTGGTAGAGCATTGGAGTTTTTAAGCAAAGGAAAATTTAAAGCAACTAATCACAGAGTTTTGTGGAATAAAAGTAAGAGACTCTCTGTTCCTTTTTTTTTTGAACCTTCCTATGATTTCAAAATGAACCAATCATTTTTAAATGGAAGCAAATTCAAAAATAATGGTCCAATTTATGAGAAATTTCTTAACAAATCCTTAAAGAAATTTATTGAATATCAACGCTAGTAATAATAAAGTTTAACTATAAAGCGATACATAACTCGTCGTTAAATTCAAAAATTTACGAAAGTGGGATCGGTCGTCTTTAAATTAATTTTTAAAGGAGGCTTTATGAACTTTGGATATTTTTGTAATACTACTAATTGGGATAAAAAACCTTATACCCAACTTCTAGACGAAGCTAGAGAAATCACTGAATATTGTGATCAAAATAATTGGAATTCTATTTGGTATACTGAACATCATTTTAATCATGAGGGAATGGAGTCTTGCACTAATCCACTAATGATGTGTACTGATGCTGCTGCAAGAACTAAAAATATTCGTTTAGGACAAGCTTGCAACGTAATAACATTTCATAATCCTATAAGACTTGCAGAAGATATTGCTACCCTTGACCAAATGTCAAAAGGAAGAGTGGAAGTTGGTATTGGAAGAGGAGTTTATGGAAGAGAAGCCATTAACATGAACAAAGAAGCTGACTTAAAAGATCAAGCAAAAAATTTTAGACTATTTTCTGAAACATTGGACATAATGAAAAAAGCTTGGTCTGAGGACTTCTTTTCTCACCAAGGTGAATTCTATACTTATCCCTCACCAAATTTTATTTGGCAGCACGATATGAGTCCTCCTAGAGAAAATGTAGTAGATTTAAAAACAAATGAATTAAAACAAATATCTGTTTTACCAAAACCTTATCAAAAACCCTTTCCACCAATTTCTCAAGTTGTTGATGGAGAAAGATCAATTCAGTGGGCAGCAGAAAATGGACTTAACACAATTATGTGGATCCCTACTGTAAAAGCTTTGAAAAAAAGATTTGAAATTTATAAAGAGGCAAAATCTAAAGCTGAAAATAGAGATGTGCCACTGGGTGAAGGTATTAGTTTGGTTAGAGATATGTTTGTTGCAGAAACTATGGAAGAGGCTGAAAAAATGGCTGGAGAACACATAGTTAATTATATGAGATGGGTTTGCCATTGGAGAGGATTGGGAAATCATATGGATCCAGATGAAAAATTACCAGAGACAAAAAATAAGCTAGATTTATTAAATTATGAATTTCTTCATAAAAGAAATCTTTTATTTGGAACACCTGAGTTTGTAATAGAAAAAATAAAAGAACTTCAACAAGAATTAAATCTTCAAAATTTACAAGTCTGGTCAAACTTTCCAGGTATCAAACATGAAGACTGTATGAGAAGTATCAAGTTGTTTACAGAAGAAGTTATTCCAAATATAAAACCAATAGATACGAACATTCAAAGAGCTAGCTAATTAATGGATTTAAAACTTAGAAAATTTGCAAAATTTGTAGATAAAACTTTTATTGAAGGTGGAAAAAAAGCAAAAGAACCTGTTCTATTAGTCTCCGTTGCAGCTGTTATAGAAAATCCTTGGGCTGGAAAAGGTTTTGTAGAAGATTTAAAACCAGAAATACTAGATCTTGCACCTCAATTAGGAGATCTTTTAGTGCCAGAGTTAACAAAAGAAATTGGATCAGGTGAAAAAATTTTAGCTTATGGAAAGGCTGCTATGGTTGGATTAAATGGTGAGATAGAACATGCGTCTGCATTTATTCATACTTTAAGATTTGGAAATAAATTTAGAGATGCCGTTAGTGGAACTTCCTATTTAAGTTTTACAAATACCAGAGGACCTGCGGGTGCAAAAATTTCAATTCCAATGATGCATAAAACTGATGCTGGATTAAGACCTTTTTATCTAACACATGAATTTACAATTCATGATGCACCTAATGAAGATGAAATAGTTGTTGCAATTGGAGGCGCTCCAACTGGACGAGCTCATGCAAGAACGGGTGATAGATATCAAGATATGAAAGAGATGGGCATCGATAACTAATTGATGTCTTACAATTTTGATAACGATCAAAATCATTATTATTTTAATAATAAGAATTCTTTACCAATAATCTTTATTCACGGTGTTGGTTTAAATCAACAAATGTGGAAACCACAAATTGAATTTTTTAAGAACAATTCCTTTATAACTTATGATCTGTTGGGACATGGAAAAACACCTTTTAAAAAGCCAAATTTATCAATGGAAAATTTTACTGATCAATTATCAAATTTAGTAAAAAACCTAAAGATAGAGAAATTCAATTTAATTGGTTTTTCTATCGGATCTTTGATTGCAATTGAATTTGCTTCAAAATATGAAAATTATTTAAATTCTTTAACTCTAATATCAACTACATATCAAAGGACAGCAGAGGAAAGACAAAATGTAATTGATAGAGTGAATTTGGCAAAAAAAAATATGCCAATATCTCAAATGGCAATGAAGAGATGGTTTTCAGATAAATACCTTGAACAAAATCCTGAGCTATATGATGAGTTTATGAAAATTCTTAACAAGAAAGGAATTGATCAAGAAAATTTTATTAAATCTTATGAGGTATTTGCAAACTATCAGGACAATCTTGAAAATATAAAAAATATAAAAACAAATACTTTAATAATAGCAGGATCGGATGATCCAGGATCTACACCTGATATGTCTAAAAATTTAAATAAAGATATAGAAAATTCAACATATGTTGAAATCAAAAATGGAAAACATCTATGCACTATTGAATATGCAGACGAAGTAAATAATGCAATAATAAAACATATAAATAATGCCTGAATTAAAAAAATATCAAATGTTTATAGATGGTCAGTGGGTAGACTCTGATACAAAAAAAACTTTTGAAACTTTAAATCCAGAAAATAATAAACCTTGGGCTACAGTTCCTGAAGCTAGCACAAATGATGTAGATAAAGCTGTAAAAGCTGCACAAAAAGCTTTTGAAGGTGAATGGCCAAAGATGATTGCAAGAGATAGAGCAAAATATTTAAGAGCAATAGGAAATAAACTTAGAGAAAATTCTGAATTATTAGGAAAGATTGAAACAATTGATACAGGAAAACTTTACAGAGAAACTTATCAACAAGCAAAATACATTGCTGAATATTATGATTACTATGCAGGTTTAGCTGACAAAGTTGAAGGAACAGTTCTTCCAATAGATAAACCAAATATTCAAGCGATCACAACAAGAATTCCAATAGGTGTTATTGCAGCTATCATTCCTTGGAATTCTCAAATGTTTTTAACTGCAACAAAAGTCGCTCCTGCTTTAGCTATGGGTAATACAGTAGTAATTAAATGTTCTGAACTAGCACCAGCAACTATGTTTGAATTTGCAAAGTTAGTTGAAGAAACTGGAATACCAAAAGGTGTTGTAAATGTAGTTTCTGGGTTTGGAGATCCATGTGGTAAAGCTTTAACTACTCACAACTTAGTTGAGAAAGTAGCTTTTACAGGAGGCCCTGAAACTGCAAGGCATATAATTAGAAACTCTGCAGAAAATTTATCTGAGGTAAGTTTAGAATTAGGAGGCAAAAGTCCTGTTGCTGTTTTTGATGATGCTAAACAAGAAAATGCAATTAATGGAATAACTGCTGGAATATTTGGAGCAAGTGGTCAAAGTTGTATAGCAGGTTCAAGGTTGTACTTACAAAAAGGAATTTATAACGAATTTTTAGATAAGTTAGCATCAAGAGCAGAAAAAATTAAAATAGGTGCTCCAATGGATTCTGATACTGAAATGGGTCCCTTAAGTAACTTTAAACAATTAGAAGTAATAGAAAAAAATATTAAATTAACTGTTGAACAAGGTGGAAAAATTAAATGTGGTGGTAAAAGACATCCTTTTTCAAATGAAGGTTATTATTTTCCGCCAACAATTATTGAGTGTGAAAATCATAATTTACCGGCTGCTGAAAATGAGCTTTTTGGCCCTGTATTATCAGTAATGAAATTTGACACTGAAAAAGAGGTAATTGAATTAATGAACGACAATCAATATGGTCTTTCTTCGGGTGTTTATACTAGTGATCTCGCAAGAGGAATGAGGGTGTCTAATGCTATCCGGGCAGGTATAACATTTGTAAATACTTACAGATTAATTTCACCATCTGCACCATTTGGAGGAATTAAAGATAGTGGATATGGAAAAGAGGCTGGAATTGAATCAATTAAAGACTACACACGGGTAAAAACAACTTGGTTCTATACATCTGATGAACCTTCTCTAGACCCTTTCTCAATAAGATAATCTGTATCAATTAACCCATCAAAAATAGGATAATTTTGTCATTGAATATTGATTGTATTCATACTTAAATTGGCTTTTATAAATTGTTAACAATAAAGAGGAAGATAATGAGAAAACTATTTATCGCTGTATTTATGTTTGTATCAAGTTTTGGTTCAAATGTAATGGCAGACGGACATTCGATTAAAATGGGGATCATTTTAGGATTCACTGGTCCTATTGAATCTCTAACTCCAGCTATGGCAGCATCTGCAGAACTTGCATTTAAAGAAGCTTCTGATTCAGGTTCGCTATTAGGTGGGAAAAAAATTGAGCCAGTAAGAGCAGACTCAACTTGTGTTGACTCAGCAGCGGCAACAGCTGCAGCTGAAGGTTTAATTTCAGGTGGTGTAGCTGCAATTATGGGAGCAGACTGTTCAGGTGTGACTGGTGCTATTGCAACTAACGTTGCTGTACCAAATGGTGTAGTAATGATTTCACCTTCAGCTACTTCTCCAGGATTAACAACTCTAGATGACAAAGGGTATTTCTTTAGAACTGCTCCATCAGATGCTAGAGGTGGTCAAATTTTAGCTGACATAACTAAAGACAGAAAAGTAAAAAGTGTTGCAATCACTTATACTAATAACGACTATGGTAAAGGTTTAGCTGATGTTTACAAAGCAGCAGTTGAAGCTCATGGTATTAAAGTTACAACTGTAACTGCTCACGAAGATGGAAAAGCAGATTACTCATCTGAAGTAGCAACTCTTGCTTCTGCTGGTGGTGATGCTGTAGCAGTTATTGGTTATCTTGACCAAGGAGGAAAAGGAATTATTCAAGCTTCTTTAGACTCTGGCGCCTTTGATAGATTTATTTTATCAGATGGTATGATTGGTCAATCTTTAGTTGATGCATTCGGAAAAGATTTAAGTAAATCATTTGGATCATTACCAGGTTCTACTGGTAAAGGTGCAGGTATATTTGCTGAAGTTGCAAAAGCTGGTGGCGTAGAAGCTTCTGGTCCTTACACAGGTGAATCTTACGATGCAGCTGCTTTAATCGTTCTTGCAATGCAAGCAGGTAATTCTGCTGACAGAGCATCTATTGCGAAAAATGTAATGGATGTTGCTAACGCTCCTGGTACTAAAATTTATCCAGGTGAACTTAAGAAAGGTTTAGATTTATTAGCAAAAGGTAAAAAGATAAATTACGAAGGTGCTACTGGAGTAACTTTTACTAGTGTTGGTGAAGCTGAGGGTTCTTTCTTAGAGCAAGAAGTTAAAGGCGGAAAATTCAAAACTAAAAAACAAAGATAATTTTTTATCTTAATTCAAAAAACCCCAGTAATTTAATTACTGGGGTTTTTTTTTAAATCAGCTCTAATGGTAGAAAGAGCAATTACAATTAGAAAAATTAAACATATTAAATTCATAGTTTTCCAGCTAGTTAAACTAAGAAATACTCCAGCAGATAAACTGGCTAATGCTTGTATAGAATAAACAATTAAATCATTATACCCTTGAGCTCTAAATTTTTCCTCTTCTCTGTAACACAAAACAAGTAAGCTTGTTCCTGAAATGAATAGAAAGTTCCACCCTAGCCCCAGAAAAATAAGTGCAACCATGTAGTTAATATAATTCTGTTCAAATAAACTGGTAAAAATTGTGATTAAAAACAATAAAACCCCCACATACATAATTTTACTATGACCAAACCTCTTAATTAAATTTCCTGTAACTAGAGAAGGTAAAAACATGGCTGCTATATGAAGCTGAATAACAAATCCAGTCTTGCTTAGACTTATTTTCTCCATCAAATGCATACTTATGGGAGTTGCTGTCATTAAAAAAGTCATTACAGCATATGCAAAAGCTGAAGCTACGAGCGCCTGTAGAAATCTAGGTTGAGAGATAAGCTCAAAAAAACTTCTTCCAGTTTTATATTGATTACTAGATATCGTTTTTGGTTCCTGATAAAAAATTAAAAATATTGTTGATGAGATAGATAAAATGGCAAGTGCAAGATAAGATCCTGCATACATATGATCTGAAATAAGTCCTTTCGAAATGTTTGCAATGTTTGGACCAATAAACGCCGAACCTATTCCTGCTAACAAAATGATAGAAATTGCTTTTGGTGCATAATCCTTATCCACAACCTCCACTGCTGCAAAACGATATTGATGGCTAAAAGCTATTCCTCCACCAATTAAAAAACATCCTAAATTATAGAAGACAAAGCTTTCTATAATTATAGAGTATGCAGTTAAAAGAGAGGCAAAGCATGTGCCTATTGAAGCATAAATAAATCCTAATTTTCGTCCAATTATACTCATTAACTTTGCAGCAAAAAAAGCAAATAACGCAATTCCAACAACTGACAAAGCCATTGGAAGAGTTGCTAAAGATTTTATCGGACTAAATTTCGAACCAATTATACCGCTTAAAAAAACAGTGACTGGAGCAGCTGTAAAAGCAAAAATTTGGCTTAAAATGAGTAACGAAAGATTTTTATTCATTAAAAGAATAAATACTTGTCAGCCATATACAAAGCCCAAGCAGCAGCAGCACCTAATATAATATATTTCATTATGTTTACTTTATTTCTATTTTTTCTGGAAGTATACCTTTAGGTCTATACCTCATTATAAACAACAATCCTAATCCCATCAGTAAAAATCTGAAATAAGGAACACTTTCAATTAAATGAGCTTTAAGTGCATTTGTTTCAGGAATTCCCGCGGTAAAAAAGTTTATTAAGAATAATGATATTGGTGCAGCTTCAATCCATAAGAACCAAACAACAAATCCTCCTAAAATTGCCCCAAAATTATTTCCACTTCCTCCAACAATTACCATCACCCAAATCAAAAAAGTATATCTCATAGGTCTATAACTTCCTGGAGTAAATAAACCATCTTGTGTAACTAACATTGCTCCAGCAATTCCAACTATAGCTGAACCTAAAATAAAAATTAATAAATGTTGCTTAACAACATTTTTACCCATTGCATTTGCAGCTTCCTCATTATCTCTAATTGCTCTCATCATTCTTCCCCAGGGAGAATAAAGAGCTTTTTGAGTTAAAATTAAAAGAATAATTACTACTACTAAGAATAATCCTGAATAACACAGTTTTACAAATACTGATGAACCTTCAATAACAAGTTGGTTTAAAGCAGCCTGTCTATCTGATAAATTCTCGATTAAACTTAATTTTCCTGAATTAAACTTTTCAACTAATTTAATAAACCAATCAGTAGTTTGAAGATCTACTTCATAAGGCGCAGGTCTTTTTAATCCAATAACATTTTTAACCCCTCTTGTGAGCCAATCTTCATGTTTAATAATTGCAATAACAATTTCAGAAATAAGAAGTGTTGCGATAGCTAAATAATCTGCTCTAAGACCAAGCGCAACTTTTCCAACTATAAATGCTAAACCACCAGCAAAAAGAGCTCCTACAATCCATGAAAATATAATTGGTAATCCAAATCCCCCCAGGAAACCAGTTTTAGCTGGATCTACTGCTTCAATAGCTTCTATGCCTGGCTCTGCAGAAAATCTAATAAGTAAAATACCTGAAATTATTATTGCAGCTATGCTGTATGTTCTTATTTTTGATTTTTCAAATCTTTTTAAAATAAAGCGTATAACTAATACCATTACAACTATCAGCCATAACGACATTAGAATGTCGAAACCTCCTGCCTTCCAAGCCTCTTGAACAGGATCAACAGATATCAATACCGCAGCTAAACCACCTAAAGCAGTATAGCCCATAATTCCAAAATTAATTAGACCGGCATATCCCCATTGAATATTTGCACCCATTGTCATCACTGCAGAAATCAAACAAAGATTAAATATTGATAAAGCTATATTCCAAGATTGAAATATACCAACCATTAGAATAAGCACCATCATGATGCTGTAAGCTGCAATTACATTTAGATTTTTTCTCACAATACTTTCCCCTTAAATATTCCCGAAGGTCGATAAATTAAAACAATTACAAGAATAGAGAACGAGACTGCAAACTTATAATCAGTAGATAGTAACTGAACCAAACTATTTGGCTCCATACTTTCTGGCAAAATATACATAAAGAATTTTTTATATGCGTAGGTGAGCAGTATTTCAGAAAAAGCAATTACATATCCGCCTAAAAAAGCTCCAAATGGATTTCCAATTCCTCCAACAATTGCAGCAGCAAAAATTGGAAGCATATTGTTAAAATAAGTAAACGGTTTAAAACTTTTATCTAAACCATACAATGCTCCACCTATTGTAGCTAAAATTCCAGCAATTATCCAAGTAACTAAAACTATTTTTTTTGGATCAATACCTGATAATAAAGCAAGATCTTCATTATCAGAATAGGCTTTCATACTTTTTCCTGTTTTGGTTCTATTTAAAAACCAAAATAATAAAGAAACTAAAATTATTGTTACAAAAATAGTTATTACTTGAGTTGATTTTAATGCAAGACCTTCATTTAAACCTGTCATCTCTTTAAATTCACGGGCTTTAATAATAAATTTTTCTCCATCAAAAAATCTTCTGTCACCAGGTCCAATTATAATTCTTACCACAGCTTGAGTTACAAACATTACACCAATACTTACCATTGCAAACTGAACTGGAGGGCTTTTCTGATGTCTATAATATTTGAATACAAATTTATCTATTAAAAGCATGTAAAGAATCATGAAAACAATTCCAAATGGGATAGCTAATAAAGCAGTAGGTAAAACACCTAAAGAAACACCTAAAGATTGAAAATACCATGTAAATAAAATCGTTGCCATGGTTCCAAAAGACATCATGTCACCAGTTGCAAAATTAGCAAATCGTAAAATTCCATAAATAAGTGTTACAAATATTGCACCCAGTGCTAACTGAGAACCATAAGTTAATGCAGGAATGAAAATATAATTTAATAAAAGAATTATTGCATTTATAAAATCCATATTACCCTCCTAAAAAAGAGCTTCTTACTCTTGGATCGTCTAATAATTCTTTTCCAGTTCCTGAATAACGATTTTCTCCAGTCACTAATACATAGCCTCTATCTGAAATGCTTAAGGCTTGTTTTGCATTTTGTTCTACCATTAAGATAGCAACGTTTGTTCTTTTTACTTTTACAATATGATCAAATAATTCATCCATCACAATTGGTGATACACCGGCAGTTGGCTCGTCTAACATTAAAACTGTGGGCTTAATCATTAAAGCTCGACCTAGAGCTACTTGTTGTCTTTGACCTCCAGAAAGTTCACCAACCAACTGATTTCTTTTCTCTCTTAAAATTGGAAATAATTCATAAATTTCCTCTATTATATTTTTGATTTCATCCTCAACCAGAAATGCACCCATTTCTAAATTTTCTTCAACGGTCATCCCTGCAAAAACATTTTTAGTCTGTGGTACAAAAGAAATACCTTGCTTAACTCGATCTTGAGGAGATAATTTTGAAATATCCTTACCATCAATCTTTACTGATCCAGACTTTAAATTCAGCAAGCCCAACATTGCTTTCATAGCAGTTGATTTACCAGCTCCATTAGGACCTAAAATAGAAACTATTTCTCCTTTATTAACATTTACTGAACACGAACTGATAATATCAGGACCATTACCATAACCACCTGTCATTTCTATTCCTTCAAAATATGCCATTAATTTGTATCCTTTAATTTTGATCCTCTTCCAAGATAGCTTTCGATAACTTTCTCATCTTTTTTTGCTTCTTCAACACTTCCTTTAAATAATACTGATCCCTCAGCCATTACAATCACTGGATCACACAATCTTCCAATAAAATCCATATCGTGTTCAATCATACAAAAAGTATAACCTTTTTCTTTATTTAACTTTTCTATTGCAGTTCCAAGATCTTTTAACAAAGTTCTGTTAACTCCAGCCCCTACTTCATCTAATAATACTAATTTTGCATCAACCATCATGGTTCTTCCAAGTTCTAATAATTTCTTTTGTCCACCTGAAAGATTTCCAGCAAGCTCATTTGATAAATGTCCTAAATTTAAAAATTCAACAACTTCTTTCGCTTTCTCTTTAACCACAGCCTCTTCTCGTGCAACTAAACCTGGTTTAAATAATGCTGTCATTATTTTTTCTCCAGATTGATTTCCTGGAACCATCATTAAATTTTCTAAAACAGATAAATTTGAAAACTCATGTGCAATTTGAAATGTTCTTAACAACCCTTTAGAAAATAATTCATAAGATGGAACATCAGTAATATTTTCATCATCAAAAACAACATTACCACCAGAGGATTTTAAGTTTCCAGCAATTAAATTAAATAAAGTTGTTTTACCAGATCCATTAGGCCCAATGATACCAGTGATAGTTCCTCTTTTAACTTTTATTGAACAATCTGAAACTGCAGCTAATCCACCAAAATATTTACTTAAATTATTAATCTCTAAAATATTTTCAGACATTTGATTTATTTGTTAAGTCTTCTGTGAATACTATTTAATGTTTTTTCTAGAGATCTATAAAATCCAGCTTTAGTTAATTCTTTCACACCTTGTTCATTTAAACCTTTTGGTGTTTGAGACTCTTTTACTAAATTCTTTAAATTTTCTTTTGAATTTACTACAGCATCTTCAGATAAGGCTAAAAATAAAGAAGTAATATATTTTTGAGCATTATTTCTTTTTACCCCTCGTTTTACCAACCAATCAGTCATCACTCTCAACATTTCATAAAAAGGCGCCATCATGCCAGAGGTTGACCAAAAATTTATAGAGGATTTTTCATTCTTAATTTCTACAGTTGTGCCCAAGTTATTGAAAAACGCTTTAACTTTTGAATTAGGGGGACAAATAGGTACAGGACCTTTCTTTAATGAAATTGGAGGTAGAGGTATTGCTCTTACGATTTTTGCTTTTACTTTAATTGCTTTCTTTAATTGAGATAAAGTAATTGTTGAAATAAAACTAACAACTGTTTGGGTCGGTTTAAATTTTAAATCTTTAATAATTTTTTCGCCAACAGTAGGTGTAACAGATAAAAATACCCAATTAGATTGATCTACAATTTGTTGATTACTCTTAGCAATAACAATTTTTTTAAACTTTCTTTTTAACCCAAGAGCTATTTTTTTATTTCTTGGAGAAATAATAATTTTCTTATAGGAAATTTTTGATTTACATATTCCAGTAATCACTGAAGCTGCAATTTTTCCAGTACCAATAAAACCTAAATTCATAATTTTGGATACTTTATATTGATTATATTGAATTAATTAACAAAAAAAGAACCTCTAATTCTTAGTAATTCTCTGCTTAATTCCTTGTTTTCTTTGAAAGGTTTTCTTCCATGAAGCCAGAAATAATTATTTGCAATCACAGAGAATCCAACAGGTAATTTCGTTATTATTTTATTTTTACTTTCCTCTAATCCATCAGATAATCTTTGTAAAAAATTTCCTTGATCCATATTTTGAGGTTCTGGAAATTGATCTATATAAGATATCGTTGGTCTTCCCTCTTTATCAGTTGAAAAAACTGGGTGCTCTACCTTGTAATCAATATTTTTACTTTTTGGTGACCCCCAAACAAAATTTTGTCTCCCAACTGGATCATTGTATAAATCATCACAATGCTCCCAGTCATCAAGGTGCAACATAGCTGTTTCACCACCTTCAACATTTTGCTCATCAATTTTTGTCATTATTAACCAATCGGTTACATCTTTCACATATGTCCCATCTGTATGAAGATCCATATTCCTATAAGCCTTTCTTAAATAAGAGTCGCTACTATCTTCATGTTTAACATGAAAACGAGCATAATATTTTCCTGCCATGGCATCATGATTAGGTACACCAATTAGATGAGCTATTGCAGTTGATAACTTAACTAAAAATGTATCATTAATTTTTGCAGTTATATTTTTTGGTCCAATAATAAAGCAACCTGTATATCTATCTCTAATAATTGAGTTCATTAATTCGCTTAATTTATTATTTGTTAAATCATCTAAACTTTTAGCTAAAGTAAATCTTGTAAATGGTTTTAGCTCTAATGCTGTTAAATCAAATTTATTAAACGGGAAAATTAATTTATCTATTATATCATTTTCTAAACTAATTTTTATAATCCTATTTGATTTATCGTGTTTTTGAATGTCTATGCCTGTAATTTTTTGCATTCTAAATTTTATTTTACCTTATTTTATAAATCAATTTAATCAGATATAATTGTTAATTATTGCCATACAAATAGCTGAGAAAATTGTAGGATAAACAAAGTTTTTCTTAGAAATAAAAAAAACAAACAAGGATAAAAATACAACAATTGATCTACTGTAATAACTAGATTCTATTAACACGCCAGCAGGAAAAATTATAGTTCTTGCTATTAACGCTGCTAAAGTTGCATAGGCTAAACAATTAAACCACTTAAAAAGTTTTGATGTTTCCTTAATACCTTGAGAGGTAAGAGCACCTAAAAATCTAGATAAAAATGTAGCAAGAGATGTAACTAAAATTGCATAAACGATATTAGCTGACATTATACTCTCCAACTAAATAGGCTATAGTTCCACCGATTACACCTGCTAATAGAATTGACCACTCAGGTGAAAATAAATAAATAATTGGTCCTAAAATTATTCCAAGTAAGACAGATAATGTAACTTGTATAGTTTTTGATGCTCCAACCATCATGCATAAAAAATAAACTGGATTAAGAATTGCTAATCCAATCATCATATCTTTATTCATGAATTCTGAAAAATAAAAACCTATAAATGTTCCAATAACAGATACACTTACTGTTGCAGTTCCAATTCCAATCCAGTAATCGATCCTATATTCTTTTGGAATTTTCTTATAATTGCTTTTCATGATCAACCACGCTGAAACAGCAATAAAATGACAAGAAAAGTAATACTTCCACTTAGGTTGAGATTTGTGCATCATTAAAGGAAATAAAGATACAGCCATTGGATAAAGTCGAGCATTTACAAACCATACTGCTAGAAAAATATTCAATAAAGATGCTCCAATCAACATAGACTCTGCCATTACCAATGAACCTGGTAAAGCATAAGTTAAAACAGTTGAAAAAATACTTTCCTGAATATTAAAACCTAAATTTTTAAATAGAGCTCCAATTGCTATAAAGCAACAAGTAAGAGCTATAGCTGGACTATCATGAGTAAATATAGATCTATATCCTTTAAAGAAAAAATTTTTATTAATCATTATCCACCTAGGAACAGTCTACCAACATCAGGATTTTGAAGTAAATCGTCTCCTTTACCTGCAATTGCAGTTTGCCCAGATACTAAAACGTATCCTATATCTGCAAACTCCAATCCTTTTTTGGCATTTTGTTCTACTAGAATGATTGTTTTTTTTTCATTTTGCTGAAGATCTCTTAATATTTCAAAAACCATCTCAATATATCTAGGTTCAAGTCCAATTGACGGTTCGTCTACTAAAAGTACTGAAGGTTTCATAACTAACGCTCTAGATATTTCTAGCAATCTTCTCTCCCCACCAGATAAAACTTTTGCTGGTTGATTTCTTCTATTTCTTAACCTTTCATACTTTTCAAAAATTCTTTCAGCTTCTTCATATGACTCATCTGTTTTTTCTTTTATATATCCTCCCATTAATAGGTTTTCTTCTACAGTCATATCTGGAAATACAGAGTTATCCTGCAATATATAAGCTATACCGACTGACTTTAACTTTTCTGCTGGGGTAAGATTTGTAATTTCTTTTCCTTCAAGTTCAATTTGACCAGAAAAAATATTTGTAAAACCATATATTGAATGAAGAATTGTAGATTTACCTGCACCATTAGGTCCAATTAAACATAAAGACTGAGCTTTATTTACGAATAAATCAAAGTTATGTAAAATTTCCATTTTTCCATAACCTGCGTTTAAATTTTTAATAGTTAAATGAACTTCGTTGGGAGATAATTTTTTTAAATCATCTGGTGTCGGAGCTTTTCCTAATACTTCATATTGATTGGCCATTATTGAGCTCCTAAATACGCGTCAATAACACGTTTATCGTTTTTAATTTCGTCTGGCGATCCATTAGCTAACATTTTACCATGAGCTAAACAAAAAATATTTTCTGCTAATTGCATAATCACTCTCATATTGTGTTCAATAACCAAAAGAGTAATCCCAAAATCTTGGTTAACTTTAATTAATCTATCAATAATACCATTTATCAGTGTCGGATTAATTCCAGCCGTGGGTTCATCTAGCAATAACATCTCTGGTTCATTCATTAATGCCATAGCAAGCTCTAGTAATTTTTGCTGACCAAAAGACAGATCTCCAGCTCTTAGCTTTCTTTTTTGATATAAACCTACAAAATTTAATAAATTTTCTGCTTTATCTGTTAATTCTTTTGGAATTTTTGAAAATAATTTCATTAAATCTGCGTCACTACCTTTATGACTAATAAGCATATTTTCTATACAATTAAGCTTTCCATAAATTCTTGTTTGCTGAAATGTTCTCAATAATCCTAACTTAGCAATTATGGGAACTGGTAACTCAGAAACTTCTTTTCCATTAAATTTAATAGATCCATTATCAATTGGGTAAGTTCCTACAATCGAATTAAATAATGTAGTTTTTCCTGAACCATTTGGTCCAATCAATCCAACTATCTTTCCTTTTTCAACATTCATTGAGATATCAACATTAGCTTTAACGCCACCAAATGATTTGCTTACATTGCTAACTTCTAAAATACTCATTTAAGTTCTACCTGTGCCTTACGATCTTTTTCATCCACTACTTCACCAAATCGCTCTGGATATTTTTCCCTTAGCCATCCCATAATTCCTTCTGGGAAATAAATTACAATCACAACAATCAAAACTCCTAAAGCAACATACTGCCAACCCAAAAAGAAAGTCCAAAAGCCTTCTTTAAAAATGTGAAATATAGTTGCACCAATAATTGGGCCCCAAAGAGTTCCTTTACCTCCAAGTATTGCCATCAGAACCATGAATACTCCCATCTCTCTTCCGTCAAATGCAACATCTGTTGAATCGATGTATCCAACTAAGCCACCCATTATTCCTCCTGCCAATCCACAGAAGAAAGCTGAGATCATCCAGCCAATAATTTTATACTTCATTGTTTCAATACCCATTGCTTCAGCTTTATCCTCATTATCTCTAATAGCGTTAAGTATTAATTTAAATCTTGTAGAATAGATTGAACGAACTGCAATGAATGTGAGCACTAATGTGAAGAAGCTTAAGAAATAGAAAAACTCCCCCCTTGCTTCTAAGCTGCCAACATTTGGAAAAGGTGGTGTAGTAAAGCCTTGACCTGCTCCAATAATTTCTATTCCACCAGAAATTTCACCCGCAGCTACACCTAAACCTAATGTACAAATTGCAAAATAATGTCCTCTAAGCCCAAGAATAGAATATCCTATCAAACCAGCTACAATAGTTGGAACTACAGCAGCTACGACTAGTCCAACTGCCATACCTTGAAAAAACTGTGTTGGAGTATGAACAAATGTTTTTTCCCCTCCACTCTCCGTCCATTCAGCTAATGGAAAAAACATTCCAACTTGAACAGAAGCGCATAGGTACATTCCTAATCCATAAAATAATATATTTCCAAATGAATTATAGCCCATCTCCCCACCTTGGATGTTCCAAGTAGTAGCAAGAACTATTAAAACACAAAGGATAGATAGCTGAACTTTAAAGGCAGGAAATATAAAAGGGGCAGCTAATCCAAATATTAATATTGCTGCATATAAAATAAAATTCTTATTCATTTTTCATCTCAATCTTACTTTAAATATTCTCTTTTTCTTGAAAGTTTAAATCTTCTATAAACTAGGATTAACACTAATAATAAAAATACTGAACCAATTCTAAATTCTGTACCCAGTATATAATCTGCAAATTCTTCAAATACTCCTAATCCCATTCCCGACATTGCTACTCCAGGTAAGTTTCCTAATCCTGCAACAATTACGATCATGAAAGATCTGATTGTGTAGGGTAATCCCATGTAAGGATGAATTGTGAAAGTTATAGATATTAAAGCACCAGCAACACCACAAAGAGCAGCATTTATTCCAAATGTTGCGGCATAAACTTTTTCCGTATCGACACCTAAAATCTTTGCAGCTCTTGCATTTTGAGCTGTAGCTCTAATTGCACGCCCTAGCTTTGATTTTTTCATGTAAATAACCAAACAAATTGCAAATACAATGCTAATAAACGCTGAAAATATTTTTGAATTTGGTAACACAACATTGTTATCAAACAACATAGTTGTTCCATAACCAGAATTTGCAAGTACAACGTCTGCACCAAATGCAAAATTCATTAATTGCATGAAAAGAATACTTATTCCAAAAGTTGCTAAAATAGAAATAAATAGATCTCTATCTACTACTTTATTTATTACGAGTTTGTAAATCGCTATACCAACAAAGTACATTATTACTGGTGCAACAATTACTCCCCATGCTGGATGAATACCATAGAGATACATAAAGTATGCAATGTATCCTCCTAAAATTACAAGATCTCCTTGTGCAATGTTAATTATATTCATCACACCCCATTGAAGTGCCATTCCATATGCAATCAATGCAAACAAAACTCCTAGCAAAATACCATCCAAGCAAGCTTGAAGAGTTATCATAGGATATTGAAATACAAGAAAATCCATAAAAAGTATTTTTGGGTTATATAAAAAAAAGCCCCCTATGACTAGGGGGCTTTAGTATTTTATTTTATCTTTCCGACCACTTAGGAATTGGATGTATCAACTTAGCTGATGCCCATTTTAATGGAGCAACAACTTTGTTTTCACATTTTCCTGAAGCATCACACATTACTTGGAAAAGTACCATTGGTTTGTCAACGTTCTGACCACCAGGTGCAAATTTAATATTTCCATAGAATGTTTGCATATTCGTAGCTGCAAGAGCATCTCTTACTTTCTTTTGATCGAAAGAATTTGCTCTTTCAAATGCGTCTTTGAATACCAATAAAGCAGCTGAAGATTCAGCAGATTGGTAAGGTGGATCATATCCAAACTCTTTCTCAAAGTCTGCAGCATAAGTCATACCATCTTTAAAGAAATCATCTTTATAAGTTAGTGACTTGTGCCATTGAGAAGCACAAAGTGCATACTGTGAATTTTTACCATGCTGTTTAGATAGCTTAGCAGCATCACAGTGAGTCATGGCTAACATTGGAACATCAACTTTCATTTCAGCAATTTGTCTGATCGCAGTTAATGCACCTTTTGTGTGGCCTGATACAACAAGTACATCTGGTTTCATCTGTTTTACTTTAACCAAAGTAGCAGCCATATCATTTAGCTCTTTAGGCAATTTATCGTCGATTATGATTTTAGAACCAGTTCTTTCTGCAGCATCTAAAATACCTAATCTAACGTCCTGTGAGAATGCATCTTGTTCAAACGCTTGTGCAATTCTTACTGGTTTTCCACCATTTAACTCAACTGCTGTTTCGATAGCAACATCAAGATATAAGTTAGCTGGAGCTAATACAGCAAATAGATATTTGTAACCTTTAGTAAACAAAGATCTAGATGCACCATTTGCTTCAACCATTGGAACACCATATTTTTCAGTCACTGGCGCAATCGCTTTAGTTAAACCAGAACTGTAAGGGCCAAGCATAAACTCAACACCATCTTGTGAAATTAATCTTTCTGCAAGCTGTGCAGCTCTCTTAGGGTTTGATTCATCATCGTAATAAATAATGTCAAACTTATAAGTCTTTCCACCAACTTTAACACCACCCATGCTGTTAATTCTGTCAACGGCCATGTTATAACCATTTTGAGTATGAACACCATTTGATGAGTATTTACCAGTTAAGGAAATCGCAGCACCTAAAATAATTTTGTCACCAACAACTTTTGCAAATGATGCAACTGAAGTTGAAAATAAAATTACTAATGCAGAAACAAAACTTAAAATTATTTTATTTAATCTCATTTTATTTCCTCTTTAATTAATTAATTATGTGGTGATTTAATAAAGAAATTTTATTTTATGCAAGTGGCAATAAAGGCCAAATCTAATTAATATTGTTGAGTTACAACAATTATTGCGGCAATAATTACTAAAACACTCGCAGAAATTGTATTAATTGTTTTTGGATTAGCAGTTATCCACTTTATTAATTTTTGTGCGAGCATTGCATAACCAATCAAAGATAAAAAATCTAAAACGATGTAAGTTGTAATTAAAATTACAAATTGAGCCAATAAATTAGAATTAAAGTCAATAAATTGAGGAAAAATAAAAGGAAAAAACATCCAAGCCTTAGGGCTTGTACCTGCAACTAAAAAACCATCTCTAAAAAAAGATAAGTTACTTTTTTCTATTTCTCCTTCACTTGAAATACTTTTTGGTCGAGATTTATAAATATCATAAGCTAAATATAATAAATAAATTATTCCAATCCATTTAAACGCATTAAGTATCTTTGAGTTCTCTGAAAAAAAAGATCCAATGACAAAAATAACTAAAGTTGCTTGAATCAAATTTGCTGTTACATCACCTAAAGCAGACCATATACATTTTCCGACTCCATAATTCATTGAATAAGAGATAATTACAATCCTGGGAGTTCCGGGTGTAATAAATAAAAAAATAATTATCTGTAGATAGAGTATAAAATCTAGGGGGAGCATAAAAAAAGATAGTCCTTAAAAACCGGGAGCTAAAGATGGCTAAGAAGGACTATCTAATACATAATATCAGAGGCTAAAAAAAATGCATTAAATATTTTTTTCAAATATAAAGGATTTATGAAAAAAAAAGGTCACAGACCAATTACCAGAGTTAAAAATCCAGAGCCCAAAATGGACGATCCGGATTGGATCATTTGGGCAGCCTGGGCAGATAGGATCACTTTCGAGGAAATTGAAAAAAAAACAGGGAAGAAAGAATCTGATGTAATTAAAATTATGCGAAGATCTCTAAAACCATCATCTTTCAGGTTATGGAGAAAAAGAGTAAACCAAAAAAGTATAAAACATCGAAAAAAATTTGAATATTCTAGAAAAGAAATAGCTAGTAAAATTAAAAAAGGTGACTATCTATAGTTCATGAAAAAAATTACCATGTATACAGGTCCGCTATGTAATTATTGTGAGGCTGCAAAAAGATTATTAGCTAGAAATAATGCGCCTTATAATGAAATTGATATTTCAAAAGTTGATGGAGCAATGGATGAAATGATTAAAAAAGCTAATGGAAAAAGAACTATTCCACAAATTTTTTTTGATGACCAGCATATTGGTGGTTATGATGAAGTAAGAGCATTAGAAAAAGAAAATAAACTTCAAGATCTTTTAAATAATTAATTCCATTCTTCTAAAGCTAATTGTTTCTTAGCTAAAGAGTTTAAATCTTTTAATTTAACTCTATCTTTATAGTTAATTTCATAATCTTCAGACGCAAAATCTGGTGGACTCTTTCCTTCCAAAAATTTTTTTGATTGTTTTAACGTATAATCTAGATTTTTTTTACAATAAGGTGTTGCACCAACGTAAACAACATTTGAATAATTTTTTCCTGAATGCTTGTCTTCAACGGCATGAACAACATCCGGATGCCACCAAACAGTATCACCTGGCTTCATTTTTGGAATTGAAACCAAACCTTTTAACAGTAATGAATGATAATCTTTATTTACTGATAAAGCTCTACCAAGTTTTGATCCACATAATTCATTTTCTTCAACATCATCTTGTAATGCTCTGGTTAAAACATAAGCAATTCCTTTAGCAATAGGTATTAATTGTAAAGTTCCATCACTTGGTCCTTGCTCTGTTAAAGCAGTCCATCCTTGAAATGTTCTAAATACATGTGCAACCGCAGGAGACTCGAATTCTATTGTTCTATCTCTATACTTTGCATCAAATGGATTATATTTTTCAAAGTTGTCAGAAAAAATATCTCTATAAATTTTTTGATAATAACTGTCGGTCCATCTTTCAATTGATCCAGCATCACAATGAGGAGAAAGTCCCAAAGTATCATCCCCTGGCTCTCTTCTTCTTACTCTATCTGCATAAGATAATTCTTTATTTGGATCAAAAACTTTATATTCAGAGTTTTCATAAATCCAAAGATTATTTAGCCATTTTTTTACTTTAGCCATTTGCTCTGAGTGTCTAATTTCAATCTGTGCTCTTGACCAATAAAGACCATAAATTTGAGGTTTTGCAGACTGTAAGTCACTAAAATATTTATCTAAATTAGATTTTTTTTTTTGATCCTCATAATAATTATTTTCATCGATGTATTTCTCTAATTTCTCATTCAAATTCTGTATCATTTTGTCATCAAAAACATCACGGATAATTACACAGCCTCTTTTTTTAATATTGCTTATTTCTTGAATATTTTCCTGATCTATCTGATTAAAACTTATCTCAGGAATTATAGATTTATTTTTTTTTTCAAGAGTTAAAATTTCATCTATTTCAGATTTTACAAATTTTTCTATTTTATTGAAATTTTCTATGTAATTTTTTGAAAAATTTCTTAATTCTTTTTTTATTGCCTTTATATCAATATCTTCAAACATTAAATCTAGCTCTTTGGTTTAAAAACTAAACATACTCCGTTATTGCAAAATCTCTTTCCAGTTGGTTTAGGACCATCATCAAATATATGACCATGATGTCCACCACATTTTTTACAATGATATTCGGTTCTTGCATAACCTAAATAGTGATCTGTTTTTGTTTCAAACACATCTGGTAGAGACTCATAAAAAGAAGGCCAACCTGATCCACTCTCATATTTCGTTTTCGAGTCAAATAATTTTTCTCCACAATTTGCACAATGAAAACTTCCTTCCCTTTTTTCATAATTTAACTCACTTGATCCTGCACGCTCAGTCCCCTCTTCAAATAAAATTAATTTTTGTTCTGCAGTTAAATTTGGATTTATTTTTTTTGTCATGATCCTATATATTTAGCACAAGATTGATGTAACAATGAATGTAATTCAACAAGTTTATTGAAATCCTTGTTGTAACCACCACCCAAAACTCCACAAAATGGTATCCGTCTAGAAAAAAAGTTTTCTACCACAAGCTCATCTCTAAGTTTTATTCCCTCGTCAGAGATTTTTAATTTACCCAATCTATCATTAAAATGAATATCAACACCTGCTATATAAAAAATAAAATCAAAATTTTCTTGATTTAGCTCTTTTAAATAATGTTTAAGTGTTTTGATATAAGCGTCATCTTCTAAGTTATCCTCAAGTTCTACATCTAAATCACTATTTGATTTTTTAGCAGGATAATTAGTTTTGGAATGCATGCTGAATGTAAAAACACTTCTGTTGTCTCTAAAGATTTCTGAATTGCCATTACCTTGGTGAACATCTAGATCAACAATCAAAATTCTATTTGCTAGACCTCTATTAAGTAAATAATGTGCTGCAACTGCAACGTCATTAAACACACAATAACCTGCACCTCCGTCATAACTTGCGTGGTGACTACCTCCTGCTGTATTACATGAAATACCATAATTTATTGCAAGTTTAGATGCTAAAACAGTACCGCCTGTAGCAACTAAAGATCTTTGTACAACACTATCTACTAGTGGAAATCCAATTTTTTTTACTCCCTCTTTACTTAAAGTTTTTTTTTTAATATCCAATATATAATTTTTTGAATGTGCGTAGCTTAATGTTTCAAATGAACAAGCTGAAGGTTTATGAAATTTACTTACTATTTTATTTTGGATTAAGTAGTTTGCTAACTCTCCAAATTTATTAATTGGAAATTTATGATCATCGCCAATTTTGGCAAAATAATCCTCATGATTGACAACAGGGAGATCCATTTTTACTCTAGAACTCTGATAGGCTTTCCATTTACACAAGCCTCTAGTCCTTCGATCATTTGATTATAAAAAATACTATAATTTTCAGCTGTGACATAACCAATGTGTGGAGTAAGCAATGCATTCGGTAAAAATCTAAGCTTATTATTTTCAGGTAAAGGCTCTTTTTCATATACATCAATTCCTGCACCTGCAATCACATTAGTTGATAAAGCAATGATTAAATCATCTTCATTTACAATAGGTCCACGAGATGTGTTAATCAAAAAAGCTGTTTTTTTCATTTTATCTAATTCTTTTAAAGAAATGCAGTCTTTGTATCTTTCGCCTCCTTGAACATGAATTGAAAGAAAATCAGAATTTGTAATTAAATCTTCTTTACTACAAGGTAGCACATCTAATTCTTTACACTTATCTAAGTTAAGATTTTCACTCCAAGCCATCACTTGCATACCAAAAGCTTTTCCAATTTTAGCAACTTCACTGCCTACTCTGCCTAATCCAATTAAACCTAAAATTTTTCCCTTTAACTCGATCCCAATAGTAGTTTGCCAATAACCTTGGTACATATTATCAATCTCTTCTTTAAAATTTCTAGCTAAACCAAGAATTAATGCCCATGTTAATTCTGGAGTTGGATTAACATTTATATCTGTACCGCAAACTATAATTTTTCTTTTCTTAGCAGCCTCTAAATCAATAGATCTATTACGTAATCCACTTGTGATTACAAATTTTAAATCATTTAAATTATCAATTAAATTTTTTGTAATTGGAGTTCTTTCTCTCATTATTAACAAAGCTTCAAAATCTGCTAACTGATCAATTGCATCTGCTTCATCTAAAAAAGGTTCGCTAAAAATCTTAAATTCATATTTTCCAGATAGTTTTTCTAAATCTACAAATTGTTGAGCAATATTTTGATAATCATCTAATATAGCAACTTTAAGCATTATTAACTTTCTTGTTTGATAACAATATTCCTGTAATAATAAAACAAGCGCCTAAAATATGATAAAACATAAATTTTTCACTAAAAAAAATCATCGCCATTATTGCGCTCAAAATTGGCATTAGGTGTAAAAAAACACCAGATCGATTAGCGCCAATCATAGATATTCCTTTTATCCATAAAATAAAAGATGCCAAACCTGGAAACAAAACCACATAAGATAAAATTAAAATAAAAGGTAATTCTAAATTAATCCTGAAGCCAATTTGATATTCAATAAAATAAACTGGTATCAAAAATATTAAACCAAAAGTAATTACTACTTGAAGTAATGAAATTTGAGTTAACTCATATTGTTTTCCCTTTAATAATGTTGAATATAATGCCCATGAAAACATTGCTATCACCATTGTAATATCACCTTTATTGAAATCTAAATTTTTTAATATTTCCAAATTTGCTTTTGTAATAATCACAATTACACCAGTAAAAGAAAACACTACCCCTATAATTTGAAAAATATTTGTCTTTTCAATTTTTAAAATTGAAGAAAACAACATAATCATTACAGGTATCGTTGAAATCATTAAAACTCCACTAATCACCTGAGTAAAATTTAATGAATAATAAACAATTGAATTAAATACCGTAATACTAGTAACTCCCAAAACAATGAAAAGCTTATAGTTTTTAATAATATAGTTTCTTTTCTCAAATATTTCAGGAATTGTAAAAGGTGCTAAAATTAACCAAGCAAAAAGCCAGCGATAAAAATTTAGTGAAAAGGGTGGAACTTCATAAAAACTTGCAAGTTTACCTACTACAAAATTACCTGCCCAAAAAGTTACGGTTAAAAATAGATATAAATAAGCTAAAAAATTATTATCTTTAGTCACTTAACTAAATCTAAGCGAACTATAAGGTTTTAAATCTAAATTTGTATTTTCGTTCGCTATCATCCCTGAAACAATCTTTCCAGAAATCGGACCTAAAGTCCATCCTAAATGATGATGACCAAAACAATAGTAAATATTCTTGTAATTTTTTGATGGCCCCATAACAGGTAAAAAATCTGGTAAAGTGGGTCTAAATCCTAGCCACTCATCCTCATGTTCGGGTAAATCACCAAGCATATATTTTGCATTACTAATCAAATTTTTAACTCTTGATTTAGATAATGGATTATCTAATCCTCCAAATTCTACAGTTCCAACAACTCTTAAACCTTGTTCCATCGGTGTAATTCCAAATCCACGGTTTGAAAATATTACAGGTCTACTTAATAAATGATCACAATTTTTGAAATGAACATGATACCCACGCTCTGTATCTAAAGGTATCTTTTCGCCAAGATTGTCTGTTAATTTTTTTGAAAAAGCTCCACAAGCTATTACTGCTTTATCAAAAACGTAATTTTGTGTTTCGGCTTTAAAGACTGGTTTTTCATCATCAAAACTAATATCTTTAATATTTATTTTGTTAAATTTTCCACCTTTTTGCAAAAATAAATCAAATAGTTTTAAAAGAATTCTTTTCGGATTTCTTGCATGTCTTGCATAAGGATAATAAACGCCTGCATGGTAAAATGGTTTAATATGTGGTTCAAGATCGTGTATTTCGGCTTTAGTGACCAATTGTTGTTCAACTCCTAATTCTTCCCTTACTCTAATTTCTAATTCTCTACTTTTTAAATCTTTATCATTCCAAATATAAAGAATACCTTTGTTTTCAACTAAGCCTTCCAAATCAATTTCTTCGAACAATTCATCATAAGCTGGTAAGGCTAAATCTAAAATTTGGTGCATATTTTTAGCAGTATGCATCATCTTAGTCTTGGTTGTATTCATTATAAATTTTAAAAACCAAGGAATCATTTTAGGAACATAATTCCATTTTAAAGCAAGTGGACCTGAAGAACTAAGCAACATTGCAGGCACATCTGCTAGAACGTCAGTTCTATTTAAAGAAAGAGATGCATAAGGCGAAAAGTGACCTGCATTACCATAAGATGCAGCCTGGCTACCAGGATTATCTCTATCAAAAATAGTTACGTTGAAACCTTTTTTTTGAAGAAACAAAGCATTAGATACACCTTGGATTCCAGCTCCAACTATTCCTACTTTAAGATTTTTATTCATAAAATTGTTATACTAGTAAATATTTAATTTTCAGAGTGACAAATTATGCAATCATTTGTTTATGATTAATTTTTGCACTCAATACTATACCAAAACCAATCATAGTGGCTAACATTGAAGAACCTCCATAAGACATAATAGGTAGTGGAGAACCAACTATAGGTAGCAAACCTAAAACCATAGATAAGTTTACTACAATATAAATGAAGATAGCAAAAGCATAACCAAAACAAAAAAGTCTAGCAAAATTACTTCTCGAAATTGCTCCTATTCTTAGAATTCTAAAAATTATTATTGAGTATAATATCAAAAGACCAACTGAGCCTATAAAACCAAACTCCTCTGAAAATAAAGTGAATATAAAATCTGTATGTTTTTCAGGTAAAAAATCTAAGTAACTCTGAGTTCCTTTTAAAAAACCTTTTCCGTTAAGGCCACCTGAACCAATAGCTATTTTTGACTGTATAATTTGATATCCAGCACCCAATGGATCTCTATCTGGATCTAAAAAAGTTAATATTCTTAATTTTTGATATGGTTTAAGAAATGAGATTATAAATGGAAGCGAAATTAAGAAAGTAATAAATGAGTATATAAAATATTTAATTTTCATGCCTCCTAACCACAATATAATTAATCCACTTAAAGCAATTAATATAGATGTACCAAGATCAGGTTGAGAAATTACAAAAATTATTGGAATTATTATAATTGATAACACAATAGTTATACTAGTAAATGAATTAACATTTTCTATTTTTATTCTATGAAAGTATTTTGCAAGACACATTATAATTGCTACTTTCATAAGTTCTGAAGGTTGCAGAACAAATAAATAAAGATCCATCCATCTTTTAGAACCAGAAGACTTTATTCCAAAAAATGAAACATAAATTAATAAAAGTATTACTATAAGGTAGATAATATAAGAAAAGTTATGCCAAAATTTTATATTAAAGAAAGCTACAAAAATCATTAAAGGGAAAAAAACTGCAAGTTTTACAAAATGATTTTTTGTATGAAAAAGTATTTCACCACCATCTGTAGAATACATAACAAAAATACTTAATACAGAAAGAAGGATGACAGAAACTAACAGTATATAGTCTAAGTTTTTTATTTTTTGAAATAATGTAATCTCATTACTCAATCTATCGTGCTGAAACATTTAAACGGTAATCCTCTCAAAATTTGATTGTTTATTTCTTAAATCATGTCTGTCGATAATTAATTTAAATAATTTTTTTGCAATTGGTGCTGCCGCCTTACTTCCCGAACCACCATGCTCAACGATTATACTAAGCGCATATCGCGGGTTAACATATGGACCATAAGCGACATACAAAGCATGATCTCTATCTTTGTATGGTATTTGCTCTAACTCTAAATCCAATTCCCTCTCTCTTTTACTAATTCTCTTGACCTGGGCTGTTCCAGTTTTTCCTGCAAATTGATATTTAGGATCATCAATTCTTGATTTATAAGAAGTTCCAAATCTTTCATTGGTCGAAGCAAACATAGCTTCTTGAACAATCTTAACATTTCTTTGGTTTTTAAATAACTTTTTGTCTAACAATTTCTCAGAGTCGGTATCAAATAATAACCCACTTTCCATTGATTGTTTTGCATCTTCATAAGAAATTGGATTACTATCAACTATTATTTTCGGTTTTACAGCAAAGCCTCCATTTGCAATTTGTGCAGTCATCATACAAAGTTGTAAAGGAGTTGATTGGATATAGCCTTGTCCAATACCTGTTATTAAGGTCTCTCCTAATACCCAGCCTTTACCAAGATTATTTTTTTTCCATTTTGTATTTGGAAATAATCCTTTTTTTTCATTATCAAAATAATCGCCGAGAACTTTTTTACCTAAGCCAAACTTTTCAGCTGTAATGTTTAATCTATCAACACCTAATAACCTAGCAACCTCATAAAAATATGTATCACAAGATTGTTTCATTGCATTTTTCAGACTAACCCAACCATGTCCCTTTTCCTTCCAACAGTGAAATGTTTGTCCATATAACTCCATTTTTCCTGTGCATTTAACTTTAAACTTTGTATCTATTACTTTGTTTTCTAAAGCTGAAAGTGCAACAATAGGTTTTATTGTTGAACCTGGTGAGTAAAGACCCGAAAGAGTTTTGTTTATTAACGGTTTTAATGGATTATTTCTAATTAATTGCCACTCATCTTGACTTATACCGAACAAAAATAAATTTGGATTATAAGATGGAGATGAATACATTGCTATTATATCTCCAGTATAAATATCCATTACACTTATAGATCCTGCTTTTTCATTTAACAATTTCCCACAAGCTTTTTGTATTTCTGTATCTACAGTTAAACGTATTTTTGATCCTTGCTTACCTTTTTGATGCTCGAGTTGATTAATTCTTTTACCGTAAGCATTTACTTCATATCTTTGAATAGCATTTGTTCCAATTAAATAATTTTCAAGTCTTTTCTCTAAGCCCAGTTTTCCAATTTTCATTCCTGGTACAAATCTTTCTTGAATAATTTCATTTTCTAAAATTTCTTTTTCATTTGGTTGACTCACATATCCAAGAACATGAGTGTATACTTCATTAAATGGATAGTTTCTTGAGATTGTCATTACTGGTTTAACACCAACAAGATCGTATAAATAATTATTAATTTTTACAAATTGACTCCAGCTTAAGTTTTCAGAAACAATAATACTATCCCACGGTTTTAGCTCTGCTTTTAATTTATTTATTCTTGCAATTCTTTTGTCACTTAGATTTAAAAGATTTTTCAATCTAACTAGTAAATAGTTAAAATTTTCAACTTGCTCTGGAATTATATGTAATTGATAAACTTTTAAATTCCCTGCAATTACATTTCCAAAATAATCAACAATATTTCCCCTTGTAGGCGGAAGTTTCCATTCTCTAATTCTATTTTTGTCTGAAAGTGTTAAATATTTTTTATTTTCGTTTATTTGAAGAGAAAATAATCGAGCAACGATACCAACAAAAACTACTACTTTTGCTGCTCCGATTATGAACATCCTTCTATTAATTACATCTGTTTTTCTTATTCCTGAATTAGATTTAATCATTTGTTTGATATGAAATTCTTTCGTTTAAAAAATTAAAAAATAAAAAAAATATTGGATAAAATAAAAAAGTAAAACCTGAGTTAATCAAATAATTAGTGTAATCAACTTTAATTAAAAAGACTAAATCCAAAATAATTACTTGAATTGAATTAATTAATAAAATCGTAAATAATAATGATATCCAGTCCTTCATAAAGTTTGGGGTTAAAGTAATGTTTCTTATGTAAGCTGTTACTGAGCAAAGAATAAGGTAACAAAAACTACTAATGCCTATTGGTATACCTATTACAACATCATTAATTATTCCTGCAAAGAAAATCGCTAGATAACCTAATTGATCAGGATTTCTTAAAGTCCAAAAGAAAATTAATAGATGAACAAAATTAAAAGCAAAATAATCAAGTTTTAAGTAATTAAAATCAAATTCATTAAATACAGAAAAAAATAACATTATAAATGGTACGTACGATAAGAATATTTTTAAAAAAGGACTTTTATTAAGTGATGACATTATTCTTCTCCACCTATTTTATAAGAAACTATTTTTACATAGTTGAGTTGTGTAAAATCAGAAAAAAAATTAATTTTTCCTTCTGATATGTTGTTAATTTTTCCAATTGGTATACCAGGTTTGAATAAACCACCAAGACCTGACGTGTAAGCAAAAATTTCTTTATTTTTAAAGTCTTCTCTAAATTCTTCTTGAGTATGTTCAATTTTTCCAAAATCACTTCCTGTACCAGAAATTACAGCTTGTATGTCATCTGGCTCTAGAACAGATGGTATTTTACTATTAAGATCAGACAATAGTAATGCCCTTGAATTAGTGTAATTTACTTCAATTATCTGGCCAACTAGATAAACATCATCAATAACTGCCATTCCAATTTTTACTTTATCTTTTGTGCCTTTATTTAATACTACTGATTTTAAATATGGGCTGTCTTTATCAATCAAAACTCTGGCAAAAATTTCTTCAGAATTTATGCTTTCATCAAGTAACTCTCTAAGCTTTTCATTTTCTGCAGTTAAAAACTCATTTTGTAATTTAAGTTGGTCAGAATTTTCGATTTTAATTAATTCTTTCTGATGACTTTCATACAAATCCATATGTGATTTGAATTTTGAAGTAATTTCTTTTAATTTATTTTCTGGGATTGATGCAATATGAGATGATCTATAAATTACTTCATTAATTCCTAATTTAACAAATTGTATTGCTTTAAAATTAAAATTACTTAGAACAATTACAAAAATTGATAAAATAATTAAAGTTAGTAAAGAAAATTTTTGTTTATCTTTTTTTTTTAAGAAAGCTGACCTAATGGCAATTACAAAATCATCTCTGCCAGTAGCCATTTTTTCTAATATTCAGATAACATAGTAGAAAAAGTTTCTTCTTGATCCAAAGCTTTACCTGTACCGACAGCAACACAAGATAATGGATCATCTGCTATATGAACTGGTAAACCTGTTTCTTTAGAAAACCTTTTATCGATATTTTTTAACAAAGCACCACCACCTGTTAAAGTTAAACCCATATCAACTAAATCAGCTGACAATTCAGGTGGAGTATTTTCCAACGCATCTTTAATTGCACCAACCATTTGTTTCATAATATCGTTTAGCGCTTCTGCAGTATCTTCTTCTGTAATATTTACTTCCTTAGGCGTACCTGATCTTAAATCTCTTCCTTTAACTGGATAAGTATTTGTTCCCGTTGGTACAGCTGTTCCCATTTCTTTTTTTATTTTTTCAGCAGTAGTATCACCAATTAACAAATTATATTCTTTTCTCATATAATCTACGATTGCTGTATCCATTGAGTCACCTGCAACTCTTAAAGATTTAGAGTAAACTAATCCACCTAAAGACATTACAGCGATTTCACTTGTACCACCGCCAATATCTACAATCATTGAACCAGTTGCTTCAGAAATTGGTAGATTTGCTCCAATAGCTGCTGCAATTGGTTCTTCAATTAACTGAACTCTTCTTGCACCTGCTGCTAAAGCACTATCTTGGATTGCTTTTCTTTCAACTGGTGTTGAACCAGTTGGTACACAAATCAATATTCTAGGATTTGCAAATGTACTTCCTTTATGAACTTTTTTAATAAAATGTTTAATCATTTCTTCGGTAACTATAAAATCTGCGATAACACCATCTCTTAAAGGTCTAATTGCACTTATATTTCCAGGTGTTCTTCCAAGCATTGTTTTCGCTTCATCTCCAACAGCTAATACGTTTTTTTTACCACCTTGATCAACTATCGCTACCACTGATGGTTCATTAAGAACTACACCCTGACCCTTTAAAACTACAAGTGTGTTTGCTGTTCCAAGATCAATTGCCATATCTTGGCTCCATATTTTTTTAACACTGCTAAATAACCCCATTATATCCCTCTTACTTTCTGACTTTCTTGCTCCATAGGAGCTGTTTTATCTCGTTTAATTATCATTTTATTTAATGCATTTATGTAAGCATTTGCTGATGCAACTAAAGTATCTGTATCAGCTGCCTGACCTACAGTTGTTTTGCCTTTTTCCTCAATTTTTACACTAACAGTTGCTTGTGCATCTGTACCTTCCGTAACAGCATGAACTTGATAAAGCTGCAGGTTAACATCATGAGGATACAAAGTTTTTATGCATTTAAATATTGCATCAACTGGCCCATCACCAGTTTCTGAAGCTTGTTTTACATCTCCATAAACATCTAAAGTCATTTCTGCTCTTTGTGGTTCACCAGTTCCAGCAAAAACTTTTAATGATTTTAAACTAATAGCACTAACTTTGTTATCAGTTATTAAACTGTCATCTACTAAAGCAATAATGTCCTCATCATAAACATGTTTTTTCTTATCAGCTAAAACTTTAAATTTTGCGAATGCATTACTTACAACATCATCTGTAAGATCAGGATAACCCAAACTATTCATTTTATCTTTAAATGCATGTCTGCCTGAATGCTTACCCATTACTAAAGAAGTTTGTTTAACACCTACACTTTCAGGTGTCATTATTTCATAAGTTTGTCTATTTTTTAACATCCCATCTTGATGAATTCCTGCTTCATGAGCAAAAGCATTTTTTCCAACGATGGCTTTATTGTATTGAACAGGAAATCCTGTTGCATTTGAAACAATTTTTGAAGCTTTGCTTAAAAGTGTTGTATTAATTCCAGTTTCATATGGCATTAAATCAGGTCTTGTTTTAATTGCCATAACAACTTCCTCAAGAGCAGCATTTCCTGCTCTTTCTCCTAATCCATTTATTGTACATTCAATTTGTCTTGCTCCAGCTTGAACTCCAGCTAACGAGTTAGCTACTGCTAAACCTAAATCATTATGACAATGAGTTGATAAAATTGCTTTATCAATATTTGGAACTTTATTTAATAAAGTTTCTATAATTGTAGTAAATTCAGATGGTATTGTATAACCAACTGTATCAGGAATATTAATTGTTGTAGCTCCATTTTTAATTGCAAGCTCTACAGTTTTACACATGTAATCCATATCGGTTCTTGTTCCATCTTCGCATGACCACTCAACGTCATCCGTAAACTTTCTTGCGTAAGCAACATGTTTTCCAATTGATTCATAAACATCTTCTGGAGACATATTTAATTTATGCTTCATGTGTAAAGGGCTTGTAGAAATAAATGTATGTATTCTAAATCGTGGTGCATGTTTTAGAGCTTCATAAGCTCTATCAATATCTTTTACTGAGTGTCTTGAAAGTCCTGCAGGAATAGAGTTTTTTAAAATTTTACTTACTTCTGAAACAGCTTCAAAATCCCCTGGTGAAGCTATAGGAAAACCTGCTTCAATTATATCTATACCTAACTCATCAAACACTCTAGCGATTTGAATTTTTTCTTCTAAACTCATAGACGCGCCTGGCGATTGCTCACCATCACGCATAGTAGTATCAAATATAAAGACTCTATCTTTATTGCTCATAACTAAAATTTTTAGAAAATCTATAATACAATCTATGAGAGAGATTGCAAAATAATTAGTAAAATAATCATTTTTAATAGACCATTTTAGGCTTAAGAAAAATTAATTATAAATAGACTCGATTTTAGGCATTAACCGTAAAAGTTCTCTTGTGTATTCATGGTCGGGTTTTAAAAATAAGTCCTCAGTGTTTGAAACTTCACATAATTTGCCATCTTTTAAGACTCCAATTCTATCGCACATTTGTCTAACAACCGGTAGGTCATGGCTAATAAATAAAATCGTTAAATTTAATTGTTCTTGTAGATCTTTGAGTAAATTTAATATTTGAGCTTGGATACTTACATCCAAAGCAGAGGTAGGTTCGTCACAAACTAAAAGTCTTGGTTGTGTGGCAAGTGCTCTTGCAATTGATATTCTCTGTCTCTGCCCTCCTGAAAATTCATGTGGATATCGATCAGCAGATTTTTGAGTTAATTCCACAGACTCCAGCAAATCATAAATATAATTATTTAAGTCTAAAGTAGATATAGATGGATTGTGAAGTGTAATTGGTTCTGCAATTATGTCTTTTACTTTTAATCTTCCATTTAGTGAAGAATAAGGATCTTGAAATATCATTTGAATTTGTTTTCTAAATTTCATTAATTCGGATCTTTTTTTTATTTTTGTAATACAAACGTTGTCAAAAAGGATATCTCCAGAAGTAGGTTTAAATAAATTTACAATCATTTTTGCAATTGTGGATTTTCCACTTCCACTTTCTCCCACTAAGCCAAAAGATTCGCCTTCTTTTATTTTAAAAGAAACATCATTAACAGCCATCACTGAATTCTTAGAACTTTCTGTAAAAAAATTGTCATCAAAACTTTTACTCAAATTTTTTATCTGTACTAAATCTTGATCTATTATTCCTTTTTTTGTCCATCTATTTAATATTTTGATATTATTTTCTTTTTTGTCACTGTTTTCTTTTTCAACTATTACAAATCTTGAAATTTTTTTGTTAGTTGGTGGAACTGAGCTTACTAAACTTTTAGTATAATTTTCTTGTGGATTTGTTAATATTTTTTTAGTTTCACCGATTTCAACCAAATTACCACTTTTCATAACTGCTACACGATCTGCTGTCTCAGCTATAACCCCCATGTCATGAGTAATTAAGATAACAGCAAGATTTCTTTCTTTCGTTAATTTTTTAATAAGATCTAAAATCTGAGATTGAATTGATACATCTAATGCTGTTGTTGGTTCATCTGCAATTAACAATTCAGGCTCACAACATAGAGCTAGAGAAATTACTACTCGCTGTCTCATTCCACCTGAAAATTGGTGAGGATAATTATCAAATCTTACCTCTGCATCTTTTATACCAACCTCTTTTAATAAATTTATAGATTTATTTTTTGCTTCTTCTTTGCTTAATTTAAGATGAGTTTGAATTGTTTCAATTAACTGTTCACCCACTGTAAGAATTGGGTTAAGCGAAGTTTGAGGATCTTGAAATATTAAACCAATTTTATTTCCTCTATATTTAACAATACTTTCAGAATTTTCATGAATATTAAGATCACCTAAAATAACTGAGCCACTAGAAACCTTACCTGGTTCATCAATTAAATTTATTATAGCATTTCCTACAGTACTTTTTCCTGATCCAGATTCTCCTACTAATCCTAAAATTTCTCCTTTGTTAACCTCAATATTTACGTTCTTAGCAGCGTAAACTGTTTCTTTTCTCATTTGATAATCAACACTAAGATTATTTATTTTTAAAAATGTCATTTTTTTAATTTTGGATTTAAAGTATCTCTCATCCAATCTCCTAATAAATTTATGGAAAATGCTAAAATAACTAAGAAAATTGCTGGAAAAAAAGTTATCCACCATTCTCCTGAAAATAAAAAATCATTACCAAGTCTTATTAATGTCCCTAGAGAAGGTGTGGTAGGAGGCACACCAACTCCTAAAAAACTTAAAGTAGACTCAGCTAAAATAGCAAGAGCTAAACCAATGGTTCCAATTACCAAAACTGGTCTTAAAATATTTGGTAAAATATGTTTAAACATAATAATTATATTTGAAACCCCAATTATTGTTGATGCTGAAACATAGTCTTTATTTTTTTCTACTAAAGTTGCAGCTCTAGAAACTCTTGCAAATTGTGGCCACTCTGAAATTCCAATAGCAAATATTAAAACATAAATTGCCATTTCATCATGCATTTCTCTTGAGATTAATCCTCTTGCTATTCCATCTACCAACAATGCCATCAAAATACTTGGTACTGTTAACTGAACATCTGTTAATCTCATTACTATCATTTCGTATTTTCCACCAAAAAATCCAGCAGTTAATCCCAATCCAACTCCAAGGATTAAACTAAAGATTATTGCAGAAAAACCTACAATCAGAGAAATTCTACATCCGTATAAAATTGTAGACAACATATCTCTTCCTTGTCCATCAGTGCCTAAAATAAATTTAGCAAGACCATCCTCTGTCCATGACGGTGGTGTGAATGCATCCATCAGTGATAGAGACGAAGGGTCAAAAGGATTATAAGGTGTTATGAGCTCAACAAAAAAAGAACAGAAAAAAATTATAAACAAAATAGCAGATGATACAATCGCAGTAGGAGATTTAATAAAGCTATTATAAATATCACTATCTTTTATTCTTTCCCAAGTACTTAAAGATTTGTTATCCACTTGCAGTATCTCCTTTAACTCTTATTCTTGGATCAATTAAATAATAAAGAATATCAACTATAAAATTTATCATGACAAAAACAAAAGCTATAAAAACTAAATAAGCTGACATGATTGGTATATCGACGAATTGTACTGCTTGAATAAATAAGAAGCCCATTCCAGGCCATTGAAATACAGTTTCAGTAATAATTGAAAAAGCAATTAGAGTTCCAATATTTATTCCTGCTATAGTTATTACTGGTATCAATCCATTTTTTAATGCATGTTTATACTTGATACTATTTTCACTAATGCCTCGAGCACGTGCAAATTTAATATAATCTGTTTGTAGTATTTCCATCATCTCTGCTCGCACAAGTCTGATGATATAAGTCATTTGGAAAAGACTTAATGTTACTGAAGGAAGTATAATTGCTTTCAGTCCTGAAGCTGTTAAAAAACCTGTGGTCCAAAAACCTAAATCAACAACTTCTCCTCTTCCAAAAGAAGGTAATATTCCTAAAATTACCGCAAACAAATATATAAATAATATTCCAATAACAAATGTTGGGAGTGAAACTCCCAATAAGGAGATGGCTAAGACAAAATCACTTAAAAAGCCTTTTCGATTTATACCTGTATAAACTCCTAATAATGTACCAGTTACAAGTGCAATCAGTGCAGAAATAACTACTAGCTCAATAGTAGCTGGTAATCTTTCAACAATTAATTCTGAAACAGGTCTTCTTAATTGATATGAAATTCCAAACTCGCCCTTAGAAGCATTAATTATAAATCTTGAAAACTGTACATGAATTGGATCCATCAAACCTAATGTTTCTCTTAATTCTGCTCTTTCCTCATCAGAAGTCTCTTCTCCAACCATGTTATTAATTGGATCTCCAACAAAATTAAATAAAGAGAAAGACACAAAGGCGACAACCAACATCACCAAAGCAGATTGAAACAGCCTTTTAAAAAAATATTTTATCAATTTGTGAAGGTTTAAATTTACAAGCCCTTTAAAAATTTAAAGGGCTTGTAATAATTTTTAATTAGTTAAAACTAGCAGTTCTGAATAACGGCTCGTTATTCGGTCTGATAGGAACATTAACATTGCTTTTAGATGCCCAAGATATTACTTGGTGATGTAAAGGAAGATAAGAAATATCATCTTTTACAATTTTCCAAGCTTTTGCAATTGCAGCATTTCTTTTATCTAAATCAACTTCACCTTCCATAACTCTAATTGCGGCATCAACATCAGCATTACTAAAGTTGACTTTGTTCCAGCTAGCACCAGTTTCATATAGGTAATGGAAAACATAGTGACTATCTAAAGTTGGAACACCCCATCCTAGCATATAGAAATCACCTTGATCATCTTTCAGCTCTTTGAAGTGTTTACTTTTAGTTTGAGCAAATAAGTTAACATTAACTCCAATTTTACCCAACATTCCAACAACTGCAGTACAAATTGCTTCATCGTTTACATATCTGTCATTAGGACATCTAAGTTCAACATCAAAACCATTAGGATAACCTGCATCAGCTAAAAGTTTTTTTGCAGCATCAACATCGTAAGGTAATCTTTTATCAAGATCAGCTGTGTATCCATTTACACCTGGGAAAGTTATAATCCCTGCTGGTTCACTTAAACCTCTCATAACTTTTTTCTTGATCGCTTCAATATCGATTGCCTGATAAAGAGCTTGTCTTACTTCTTTTTTCTTAAATGGATTATCACCTGTATTACCAGTTCTTAATTTATCAGCTGCTTGATCCATGCCTAAGAAGATTGTTCTCATTTGAGCTGTACTTTCAACTTTATGACCTGAAGAAGATCCAATTCTTTTTAAGTCTTGAACAGGAGCATCAGTAACTATATCAATTTCACCTGATAATAAGGCTGCTACTCTTGTAGCTGCATTTTTAATAGGCATTAATTCAATTTGAGTTACTTTTTTGTCCTTCATTTCACCCCACCAATGTTTATTTCTTTTAAATACTGTCTTGGTGTTAGGCTCTCTTAAAGTTATTTTAAAAGGACCAGTTCCCATAGCATTAGTAGCAGAGAAAGTTTCTTGTCCTGCATCCCAATTTTGTGGAGACATTGCAAAGTTTTTCTCTGACCAAGCTTTAGACATTATAAAAATGTTTGATAGTTGGTTT
>CACJNV010000005.1 GCA_902594865.1 uncultured Pelagibacteraceae bacterium
TGCAAAAGGGAGTTGAATCTGTAAAAACTAAAAAACCTGGTTTTGCAGTTGTAGACTTAAGGCTTGCTGACGGTAATGGACTAGAAGTTGTAAAAGAAATTCAGTCTTCAAATAGTGATAGTAGGATTATCATGTTAACTGGTTATGGAAATATTCCAACGGCAGTAGCTGCAATCAAAGAAGGTGCTATAGATTATTTAGCCAAACCTGCTGATGCAGAAGATGTAGAAAAAGCATTATTGGCAGATCCTTCAAAAAAAGCTGCCCCACCAGAAAACCCCATGTCGGCTGACAGAGTTAAGTGGGAACATATACATAGAGTTTTCGAGTTATGTAATAGGAATGTTTCAGAAACAGCCAGAAGACTTAAAATGCACAGAAGAACTCTTCAAAGAATTCTTTCTAAAAGATCACCTAGATAAATTTTTTAATTTTAATTATTTGCTTAGTCAAAAGAGCTAAAAGCATAATTTTAAAAATCTCGGCTAATAGAAACGGTTTTGCACCTAAAGCAAAAATTGGCTTATCCCATCCAATCAATGTCCCAAGCCAAATTAGACCCAAAATATAAATGGTTGAAGTTGCGATAATTAACTTAAATAAAACAACGAAAAAATTATCATCAATCTTAATTTTAGAAGCTAAGTAACCAGCTGTTAAAAAACCAATTAAGTAACCCATAGTTGGCCCTGTAAAGTAAACTAATCCAACACCTTTTTCAGGAGAATTTGAAAATACGGGAAGCCCTGCAATTCCTTCAATTAAATACAGACCAATTGTAGCTAGTGCAATTTTATGTCCTAAACTTATTCCTAAAAATAATACAACAAATGTTTGCATAGTCATAGGAACCGGATAGAAAGGAATTTTGATCTTTGCAGATATAGTTAGTGCTATTGAACCAAGAACAATAACAACCAGAGATTTAAATAGTTTAGCTTGTGAGAGATTTTTTGTTAATTCCATTGTTAAATAATACTCAAAATATAAAAAATAATCTACTTATAATTGTTATAATAATTGAAAGTAAATTTTTTTATATACAGATTATATTATCATTATAATATTTAATATTACTTCATGAATAAAATTCAAAAAACAGATCATTTTTATTTGATTGATGGCTCTGGTTATATTTTTAGAGCTTATTATGCTTTGCCTCCATTGAGTAGAAAAAGTGATGGCCTTCCAACAGGTGCTGTAAGTGGTTTTTGCAGTATGTTATTTAAATTATTAGAAGATTCAAAATCTAATCAAAACTTGCAAAAACCAACACATTTTGCAGTAATATTCGATTCAGCAAGAAAAACTTTCAGAAATGAAATTTATAGTGATTATAAAGCTAATAGATCTGAGGCGCCTGACGATTTAGCTCCACAATTTGAATATATAAGAAAATCAGTCCTGGCATTTAATTTGCCATCTGTGGATCTTCCTAATTACGAAGCAGATGATTTAATAGCTACATATGTTGATCAAATTCTTAAAAAGGGTGCAAAGGTTACAATTGTTTCATCAGATAAAGATTTAATGCAGCTTTACAAAAAAGGGGTTCGAATTTTTGACCCTATGAAAAATAAATTTATAACTGATGATGATGTTGTAAAAAAGTTTGGAGTAGATGCTTCAAAAGTTATTGATGTACAATCTTTAGCAGGAGATAGTAGTGATAATGTTCCTGGTGTTCCGGGGATAGGTGTTAAGACAGCCGCAGAGCTAATTAACAAATATGGCACTTTAGAAAACTTACTAAAATCTGCTCATGAGATTAAGCAAAATAAAAGAAGAGAAACATTAATTGAGAACAAGGATAAAGCATTAATAAGTAAAAAACTTGTAACACTAGATCACAACTCTCCTGTTGATAGGGAGTTAAGTGAATTTAAATTGCAAAATATAGATAAAGATAAATTATATAAATTTTTAAGAGAAATGGAATTTAATAGGTTGTTAAGCTCTGCAATTTCTGCTTATGGAGAACCTGAACTAGAAAGTAATAAGATTGAAACTCAAAATCTAGAAAAACAACAAACGGTAAATAACAAAAATTATTATTTAATTAATAGCTTAGATGAAATTGATAAATGGATAGAGGAGGCAGAAGAAGTTGGTGAAGTCGCTGTAGATACGGAAACCACTTCATTAGATCCTCACCAAGCAGATTTAGTAGGTATTTCTCTTTGCTCTAAAATTGGAAAAGCATGTTACATACCAGTTGGTCATAAGTCACCCAAGTGTCTTAAAAAAGAAGCGGTAATTAAAAAATTAAAAAAAATATTAGAAGATCCTAGTATTAAAAAAATAGGTCAAAATATAAAATTTGATTTTATCGTATTTTATAAGTGTGGAATAACACTTTCATCAATGGAAGATACAATGCTGATGTCTTATGTCTTAGATGCTGGAAAAAATAGACATAATATGGATACTTTATCAGAAATTCATTTGGGACATAAAACTATTTCTTTTAAAGAGATGGTAGGCACAGGTAAGAAAGAAATTAATTTTAGTGAAGTAGAATTAGATAAAGCAAAAGATTACGCGGCTGAAGATGCTGATGTTACTTTTAGATTATACAAGAAATTTGTCAAAAATTTAAAATCAGAGAAAATGATCAATATTTATGAAATTTTTGAAAAGCCATTAATTAAAATTCTTGCATTTATGGAAATAGAAGGAGTTGAAATTGACAGTAAGTTTTTAAAATCTCTTTCATCTAAATTTGAAAAAAAAATCCAAAAACTTGAAAAAGAAGTATTTAAAATTTCTAAAAAAGAGTTCAATATCGCATCTCCAAAGCAATTAGGTGAAATAATTTATAATGACTTGAAAATAGCTGGTTTAAAGAAAACTAAAAAAGGAAGTTTTGCAACAAGTGCAAGTGTTTTAGAGGATTTAGCTTTTAAAGGTCATGAATTTCCAAAATTAATTTTAGACTGGAGACAAGTTTCAAAATTAAAAAATACTTATTCAGATGCTTTACCTGAACATTTAAACCCAATTACAAAAAGAGTTCACACTTCGTTTTTGCTGGCTGCTACAACGACTGGAAGACTAGCATCTAGTGATCCCAACTTACAAAACATACCAATTAAATCAGAAGACGGAAAAGATATAAGAAAAGCTTTCACTGCAAAAAAAGGGCACCTATTAATTTCTGCGGATTACAATCAAATTGAGATGAGAATTTTAGCAGACCTGGCAGATGTAAAAGAACTGAAAAAAGCTTTTAAAAATAAAGAAGATATTCACTCTTTAACAGCTAGCCAAATATTTAATATTGATATCAAAAAAGTTAATCAAGATCACAGACGAAAGGCTAAGGCTATTAATTTTGGAATTATTTATGGAATTTCGCAATATGGATTAGCTAGGCAAATAAATGTTTCTAACTATGAAGCAGAGGAATTTTTGAATTCATATTTTGCTAAGTTTCCAGAAATTAAAGTTTACATGGATAATACAATTAAATTTTGTAGGAAAAGTGGATATGTTAACAATATTTTTGGACGAAGATCTCACTTTAATGGAATAAATGACAAAAACTTTACTGTCAGAAATTTTCAGGAACGTGCTGCAATTAATGCTCCCATTCAAGGTTCTGCTTCTGAAGTAATGAGATTAGCTATGATAAGATTAGATAAGAAATTATCAGAGGAAAAAAATTCTAATTCAAAAATGCTCTTGCAAATTCATGATGAATTAATTTTTGAAATTCCAAAAAAAGATGAAAAAGTAATGATTAAATTAATTGAGAGAGAAATGACCAGTGTAGCTCAGAGTGATTATCATTCTTTTTCAACTCCTTTAACAGTTGATATTAATGTTGGAGATAATTGGGGCATGTTACATTAAATTTATAACATTGCCCAAATTAGGACAATTTAGTATTTTTAAACTACTTTATGCAAAAACAAACAATAGCTCTAATTGATGACGATAGAAATATTTTAACAAGTTTGAGTATCGCATTGGAAAAAGAGGGTTTTAAAGTTCAAACATATATTGATGGTGAAAGTGCATTAATCGGTTTAACCAGAATGCCACCTGATTTAGCAGTCATAGATATAAAGATGCCTAAGATGGATGGAGAAGAATTACTAAAAAAACTTCGAAAAAAAACTTCCTTACCAGTAATTTTTTTAACATCTAAAGATGATGAAATTGATGAGTTGTTAGGTCTAAAGCTGGGCGCAGATGATTTTGTAAAAAAATCAGGAGGTTTTTCCATAAAAGTCTTGATTGAAAGAATTAGAGTGCAGTTAAGAAAAAAAGATTCAAATAATATTCTAGAGGAAAATAAAAGCCTGATATCTCATGGAAGATTAAAATTAGATCCATCACAACTCGAGTGTGAATGGAATGGAAAACAGTTGCCTGATAAATTGACGACAACTGAGTTTTTAATTGTTAAAGAATTAGCAAAGAGGCCCGGTATAATTAAAGAAAGAGCTCAGCTTATGGATATAGCTTATCGAGAGGATACAGATATTGAGGATAGAACTATTGATAGTCACGTAAAACGAATTAGAAAAAAATTTAAAAAAGTAGATCCTGATTTTTCAGCTATTGAAACTAGGTATGGTAGTGGATATAGATGGAATGTTAGCTAATGTTTAGTAAATACTTAAAAACTCTCTCTATATTAAAAAAATTTTTATTTATAAATTTTGTAATTTTTACAATTATTGGACTATTTACATTCATATATCTAAATAATATTCAGCCAAGTTTAATAAAAAAAAAATCTCAAAATCACACAAACATTATTAATAACACTATTGATAATATTTTAAGGCTAGATGTAAAATTCCAATCTGACGATATTAGAAGATTTTTATTTTCTACGAGGTTTATTTTTCAAAATTTAGATAGAGTAATATTTTTTGATGATCAACTTAACCTTATTGGAGACACTGATACTTTAGATCTTGATCCAAGGTCTTTCTCTACAAGACTTGATAAAATTGAATTTGAAAGTTTAGATAATGAGGAAATAGAAAAAACTATTGAGGAAAAAAATATAAAAATTGATGAAAAAAAACCTCTTTCATTCAAAGATATATTAAAAAATTATTCTAGTTCTGAAAATTTAGGAGCTCCTTACACATTTACTCAAGAAGATTTTAATCAATTTAATGTAACAACAATTAAGAATGTTACAAAGAATGAAATTAATCTTGGTTATGTAGCTATTACAGAAAATGCTAATGAAATAAAGACTGCGATAGATGAGAGAAAAGCATTTGTAATAAGAACAGCTATATCTGTAGGATTTGTAATATTAATTTTTTCTTTTGTTTTAAGCAGATATTTTATTAAACCTATACAAAATCTCGTTGGATATACAATTCGTGTCAAAGAAAAAAGTCAAGTTAAACCAGGTATTGAAAATTTAAAAAAAAGAAATGACGAATTAGGACTTTTATCTAATTCTTTAGAGGATATGACAAATGAGCTTCAAAATAGAGTTGCACATGCTGAAAATTTTTCGACAGATTTAGTTCATGAAATTAGAAATCCATTAGCATCTTTAAAAAGTGCATCAGAAATTTTACAAGACACAAATGATAGCGAACAAAGAAATAGATTATTGAATATACTTAGTCATGACGTTCAAAGAATAGAAAGATTAATTACTGATTATTCGCAAATGTTAAAGGATGAAGTTGCTTTAAGTAAAGAAAAAATGAAAAAAATTAATATTGAACCTATCATTCAATCTGTTGTTGATGATTACAATAATATTCATCAAGTGAAAAAAGGAATTAAAATTGAATATAAAAATGACGGAAAAGATAAATATTTAATAAATGGTATAGAAAACAGAATTGAACAAATCATTGCAAATTTATTAGATAATTCAATATCATTTAGTAAAGACGGTACTAATGTTTTTGTTGATGTTTCTGTTAATGGGAAAAAATCAAATATCAATCAAAATTATTGATGAAGGACAAGGATTTAAAGAAAAAGACACGTCAAGAATATTTAAAAGATTTTATAGTAATAGACCTGAAAAATTTGGAGAACATTCAGGCTTAGGTTTAAATATTGTAAAAAACTTGGTTGAACTCCACGATGGTGAAATTGTAGCATCTAATCGTATTGATAAAGAAGGAGCAATGATAGAGATAAGATTTCCCAATGTTTAATCATGTCTTGATAAATAAATACTTAGCTGTATAAAGCTTGCCATGGAAGATTATAAAGTAAAAGACATTGCCCAAGCTGAATTTGGTAGAAAAGAAATATCAATAGCTGAAAGTGAAATGCCTGGTTTAATGGCATTAAGAGAAGAGTATTCTAAAGAAAAACCATTAAAAGGTGCAAGAATAATTGGATGTTTACATATGACAATTCAAACAGCTGTATTAATTGAAACTTTAGTTGCATTGGGCGCTGAAGTGAGATGGTCTTCTTGTAATATTTTTTCAACTCAAGATCATGCGGCTGCGGCCATTGCTAAAGCTGGGATTCCTGTTTACGCTTGGAAAGGTGAAACAGAAGAGGAATATTTATGGTGTATTAAACAAACTATAATTGGAAAACCTGACTGGAAGCCTAACATGTTATTAGATGATGGTGGAGATTTAACAGCTATCATGCATAACGAGTATCAGGATTTAATGAAAGATATAAAGGGTGTTTCAGAAGAGACTACCACTGGAATTAAAGCACTAAATAAAATGGAAAAAGATAAATCCCTTTTAGTTCCAGCAATAAACGTGAATGATTCTGTTACAAAATCAAAATTTGATAATTTATATGGATGCAGAGAAAGCTTAGTTGACGGAATAAGAAGAGCTACTGATGTAATGATGTCTGGAAAAATTGCAATTGTTGCTGGTTTTGGAGACGTTGGAAAAGGAAGTGCTGCATCTTTAAGACAAAGTGGTGCTAGAGTTTTAGTTACTGAGGCGGATCCAATTTGTGCTCTCCAAGCTGCAATGGAAGGTTATGAAGTGGTATTAATGGAGGAGGCTATAAGTAGAGCGGATATAGTTGTAACAGCCACAGGTAACAAAGATATTGTTACCGCAGACCATATGAGAGATATGAAGGATAGAGCCATCTTATGTAATATTGGTCACTTTGATAATGAAATACAAGTTGAGGCTCTTAAGAATTATAAATGGACTGAAGTAAAACCTCAAGTGCATGAAATAGAGTTACCTAGTGGTAAAAGAATTATTCTTTTAGCTGAAGGAAGATTAGTTAATCTTGGTTGTGCAACTGGACATCCAAGTTTTGTAATGAGTGCATCATTTACTAATCAAGTTATTGCTCAAATAGAACTTTGGCATAATCATAAAAATTATGAAAATAAAGTTTATGTACTTCCAAAACATTTAGATGAAAAAGTAGCAACTTTGCATTTAAAAAAAGTTGGAGCAAAACTAACAAAATTATCAAAAGAGCAAGCAGATTATATAAGCGTTGGAACAGAAGGTCCTTTCAAACCAGATGCCTATCGCTATTAAAGATAGCACAATCTATATCACTTCAGAGAAGTTAACTAAAGAATTAGCTAAAGAATTTACAAAATATCTTAAAGGCGGCGAGTTTGTTTTTTTATATGGAGAGATGGGCGTTGGTAAAACAACCTTTGTTAAATATTTTATAAATGAGTATCAAAAAATAAATAATTTAACACAATCAGAAATTACAAGCCCTACTTTTAGTTTATTAAATGAGTATCAGGTTAAAGATATAAGAATAAAACATTATGATTTATTTAGAATTAATAGGAAAGAAGATATTAATAATTTAGATATTTTTGAAAAAGATAATAAATTAATAACACTTATAGAATGGCCACAATTGATTGCTGACAAACAAGATATAAAATTTATAACTTTAACATTTAATTATTTAAATCAATTAAATGATAGAACTGTAGATATAAAAGTTTAAATTAAAACCTATTTTGATGAAAAGCTTAGCAAAATTGAAAAAAAATAAAAGGTGACGCATCTTTCAGAGAATTTTACAGAAATAGAGAAAATAAATCTATTATTGTAATATCCAAGAAAGAAAAATTAAAAAATCTTTTAATTTACGATGCTATAAATAAAATTTTAATTAAAAATAAAATTTTAGCACCAAATCTAATAAGTGAAAATTACATTAATAATTTTATAGAAATAAATGACTTTGGAGATCAAACTTTGTTTCAAATTTTAAAAAATAAAAAGAATAATAAATATGTCATTTTTAAAAAGATAATAAAAATTTTAAACAAAATACAATTAATTAAAGATAAAAAAGTAAAAAATTTTAAAAACAAATTATATAAAGTTCAAGAATATAAAAAAAAAAATTTTGTTTGATGAAATTCAACTTTTTTGTGACTGGTATGCACCAAAAAAATTGTCTAAATCCAAAAGTGTTCAATTTAAAAAAAAATTTAGATTAGAGATAAAAAAATTATTATCAAAATTAAATTATAAAAATGTTACATTTGTTCATAGAGATTTTCATGTTTCAAATTTGATGTATTACAATAAAAAAAATTGCAGTAATAGATAGTCAAGATGCATTAATTGGCAATAGAGCTTACGATTTAGCATCTTTAATTGATGACGTAAGATTAAAAACATCTAATGAATTAAAAGACAAAGTATTCAAGTTTTACATTAAAACAAATAAAAAAATTGATTTGAAAAAATTTAAAAAGGATTTTGAAATATTATCTGTTTTAAGGAATTTAAAAATAATTGGTATATTTATGCGTTTAGCTGTTAGAGATAATAAAAAAAAATATCTTAAATTAATTCCCTACGCTTGGGAAATGATTAATTACAGATTTAAAGAGCAAAATGAATTCAATAATTTGATGTTGCTATTAAAAAATAATTTTCCAAAACTTATAAGGTAGAGTTGTGAGAATAAATACAGCCTTAATTTTATGTGCAGGTTTTGGTAAGAGATTAAATCCAATTACTTTAAATACTCCTAAGCCCTTATTAGAGATTAATGATGTAAGTATGCTGGAAAGATGTATTAATTTAATCGAAAAAACTAGGTATTCAAAAAATCTTAATAAATACTTTTTATTTAAAGGATCAATTTTCCGTATTTTTAAAAAGTAAAAATTTCAATATCGATATCAAAATAATTGAGGATGGTGAGGATATTTTAGATACAGGGGGGAGGTATTCAAAATATGATTAAAGATTCTCATGAAAAGGATTTTATAATTTTTAATCCAGATACAATTTGGAGTAATGACTATAAAGATGAGATATTAAAAATGGAAAAAATGTATTTTTCTGAAAAATTAGAAAACATTCTTCTTTTAGTAAATAAAAAATTTAGTTTTGATAAAAAGTTAAAAGGTGATTTTAATTTAAAAAATAATTTAACAAAGAGGTTGAAAAAGAATTTATTTACATTGGGTGTCAAATAATTAATAAAAAATTATTTATTAAAGAGAAAATAGAAAATTACTCAATTTTGGAAATTTGGAATAGTTTATTGAGTCAAAAAAAATTATTTGGTTATGAGAGTCAAAAAGACTTTTATCATTTAACTGATCTGGATATTTTTAAAAAACTAAAAGATCTTTAGCTCTTTCTGGATCAAGATATTTGCAATTAAAAATTTTACTGTTTTGTAATTCAATTAAAAGTGGGTTTCCTGTAGGAATTTCAAGTTTAGAAATCTCGTTGTTATCTAAATTGAACAAATGTTTGCAAAGAGCTCTAATGGAGTTTCCATGAGCAGAAATAAGAATATTTTCACTAGATTTGTGTTCTATCTCTTTACTATAAAATTTTATTACTCTTTTATATGTATCTTTCAGTGACTCAGTGTCAGGAATTTTTTCTAGAGGAATTTCTTTATAAGTTTCAATATTTAGTGGGTGATATGGATTTTTTTTATCTAAAGGTTCAGGTCTAAGATCCCAAGAACGTCTAAATTGATGAACTTTTTCTTCTCCAAGTTTTACTTTCATTTCATCTTTGTTTAATCCAGTCAGAGCGCCATAATGTCTTTCGTTTAGTTCCCATGCACTGACTACTTTTTTAAAATCTTTCAATTCTTCTTGTATTATTTTTAAAGTATTTTTTGCTCTTAATTGAAAGGATGAATAATAAAGATTAATTTCAATATTTTCTTGCTTTATTAGTTGACCAGCTTTTTTTGCTTCTGATTTTCCATTTTCTGTTAGATCTACATCAACCCATCCAGTAAATTTCTTTTCGAGATTCCATACACTTTGACCATGTCTAACTAAGATTAAATAATTCATCTGTTTATCTTTTAGATCAATTTGATAAATAAAACTATAGTATTAATGAAAAACTTTTTTTTAAAATATAAATATATTTTTTATATATCGAATACTGTTTTAATTATATTATATCTATCACCTTGTAGTATTTTAGGTTACTTATTGAATAATGATTGTAAGCTACAGCCTCAATTAACATCAGATTTTATTATTTCAACAAATCACTTATATGCTTTTTTATTATTATCAATTATTGGGTTTTTAACTTTTAAAGGTTACAGGCAATTAAAAATTTTAAAAATATATTTAATATTTTTGTCAGTAGTACTTGAAATTAGTCATATCTATATATCCACTAGAAGTTTTGAATTTACAGATTTATTTGGAAATTTAATAGGTGTTCTGATTGTAATTTTAGCATCTTATCTTTTTAAAAAAAATGAAAATATTAAAAATTAATTTTTTATTTGTTTTAATTATATTAATTTCAGGTTGTTCATCCGTTCCTAAAAATACAGCAGATGGTTGCTCAATATTTAATGAAAGATACATGTGGTATAAACATGCAAAAAAAGCTGAGAAAAAATGGGGAACTCCAGTTTATTTACAGCTTGCAATTATAAAAATGGAATCCAGTTTTGACTGGTTAGCAAAACCTCCTAGACAGAAATTATTTAAAGTAGTGCCTTATAAGAGACCATCAAGTTCTTTTGGGTATTCACAGGCTGTAAAAGGAACATGGAAACAATATAAAGAAGAAACTGGGAATAAGCTTGCTACGAGGTCAAGATTTAAAGACAGTGTAGATTTTATTGGCTGGTATACCAACAAGACTGAAAAAATTTTAGGAGTTTCAAAAAAAGATGCTTTCAAGCAGTATATTGCTTATCATGAAGGGTGGGGTAACTATAAAAATTATAAAAAAAATAAAAAAGTAATTAATTTAGCTAAAAGAGTTGAGAAACAATCGAATATTTATAAGCAACAATTATCAGAATGTAAAAATTCTTTATCTACGTCAAAATATATTATTTTTTAATTTAGCTGTTTTTTTAATTCAATATCAACTGCATCAATACGCTTAGTATTTTTTGCAAGAGCTAAATACATTGTTGGAGTAACATACAAAGTAAAGAAAGTTGAAATGATCATACCTCCTAAAATTGTAGAACCCACAGCTAATCTAGAGCCTTCACCCGCACCAGGTCCAATGTTTCCAATAACTAATGGAAGCATTGCTATCATGGTACTTAGTGAGGTCATTATGATTGGTCGAATTCTAAGTTGGCAAGCTTTAATTATAGCATCCTGGATTTTAACACCGGTAGTTCTTATCTGGTTTGTGTAGTCTACAATCAAAATACTATTCTTTGTGGATATACCAATGAGTATTATTAAAGCTATTTGAGAAAAAATATTTACTGAACTATTTAAAAATAAAATAAATACTAAGCCACCAAAAACAGCTAATGGTACTGTTAAAATAATAATAAATGGATGAACAAAAGAGTTAAATGTTGCTGCCATAACTAAATAGGCAGTCAACAAAGCAAGCGCAAAGATTAAGTATATTTCATTTGTTGTTTCTTTTAACTCTTCAGATTTTCCTTTCCAAGTGATTTGATTTTGAGGAGCAACTCTAATCATGACATCTTCAAGGTATTTTATTGCTTCTGTTAAAGTGTAATCTTCTGCGAGTGCAGCAGAAATTGTAACAGCTCTTTGACGATTATATCTTGGAAGTGCTTCAGCAGTGCCTTTTTCTTTAAATTCAACTAAACTTGCAACAGATACAAGTTTACCAGTTGTTTCAGATCTAACAAAAATTTTTGATAATCCATCTTTATCTCTTCTGTCTGCTAAATATTGCTGTAAAATAATTGGGTATTCTCTTCCCTCCTTACTAAAAGTTGTTACTCTTTTTCCTCCATAAAGAGTTTCTAAAGTTCTACCTATATTTTCAGTAGAAACTCCCAAATCATTTGCTCTATTTTTATTAGTGATTAATTTAACCTCGGGTTTATTTTTTGTATAATCACTTTCAATTCTAGACATATTTCTGTTTTGTCTTAATTCTCTTAAGACACTATTTTGAATTTCCTCTAATTCTTCGTAACTAGATCCATATATGACCATTTGAACGGGCTTATTATAACTAGATACTCTTATTGATTGTGGAGAAATTGGAAAAGCAAAAGTTTCAGGTACAGAAACCACTTGTCCGATAGCTTCTCTTAGTATTTGTTGACTACCTTTTTCTCTATTTTTCCACTCATCAAGTAATGCAATAATTATAAAACTGTTATAAGACGTTGCAGATCTTCCAAAACCAGGAACTCTCATTATTAGTCTTGCATATGGACTGTCTTCTGCCTGCAATAATCTTAATATTCTTCCTTCAATTATCTGCGCTTTTTCTTGGGTATATTCAAATGAACTTCCTTCATCAGTTGACCCAATAATTAAATAAGCACCCCTATCTTCAATTGGTATTAATTCTTTTTTGGAAAAACTAAACAAATAAGCTGAGACAGCAATAATTAAAATTATAAATATTGAAATAGTTTTTTGTTTATTGACCCAATATTTAAGAGAGTTTACATAAAATCCTGTAAAAGATTTGAATCCATTGTTAAATTTTTTTACAAAGAAATTGACTTTTTCTTTTTTGTTTAAATATTTACTTCCTAGCATTGGAGATAAGGTTAATGCTACAAAAGAAGATACAACAATTGAAAAAGATAAGGCTATTGCTGTTTCTTTAAATAAAGTTCCTGATATTCCTTTAATAAAAATTAAGGGTAAAAATACCGCTATAAGAATTAAAGTAGTTGCAATAATTGCAAATGTAATTTGTTTAGAACCTTTGTACGCAGCCACTAATGGTGTTTCACCGTTTTCAATTCTTGTATAAATTGCATCAGTCATGATCACAGAGTCATCAGTGATTATACCAATTGCTAGAATAAAACTTAGTAATACAAAAATATTAATTGATAGATCAAATATATATAATCCAAGAAATGATCCAATAAGACTAACTGGTAAAGCAACCGCAGGAACTATTACAGCTTTAAGGTTGCCTAAAAAAAGATAAATAATCAAAACAACTAATACGAACGCAATTACTAAACTTTTATAAACTTCTTCAATTGCAGCACCAATATAGGTAGCTCTGTTAAATGCTATTTCTAATTTTAAACCATCAGGTAAGGATTTGTTAAGTTCTTTAATTTTAATTTTTATTTGTTTAGAAAGCTCTACTGTTGATGCACCACTTTTTGCATAAATTCCAATTCCTACGGTTTTTAAATTTACTGCATTTTTTCTTTGTGCTTTAAATAAAGTTTTTTCTGAAACAGGTCCAAACTCTATATTAGCTACATCAGATAAAATGATAACTTTTTCTTTGTTTTTCCTAAGTGGTAATTGTTTAATAGTATCAATATTAGAATAGGATTTATCAATGTTTAAAGTTAAGTCTTTGTTATTAGCTTCTAAGGTTCCAGCTGGAAGGTTTATATTCTCATTTCTAAGAGCTCTTTCAACTTCCTGAATTGTAAGATCATTTGCAGCTAATTTTATTGGATCTATCCAAACTCTAACACTAAGCTCTCTTAATCCACCAACTAAAATTCGACCTACGTTTGGTACGCTTGAAAATGCATCTATTAGATATCTTTCAGCATAATCACCAAGATCTAGATCATTCCAGGTTGGGGACGATAATGCTACCCACATTGTAGTTGTAAAACCTGCTGCTTGTTTTAAAATTTGAGGAGGGTTTGACTCACTTGGTAAATTGTCAACAACTCTTGCAACCCTTTCTCTAATATCATTAGCAGCATCATCTAAATCAATGTCCGTGTTGAATTGAATATTAATTCTACTTCTTCCATTAAGAGAACTTGAGTCAATATTTTTGATACCCTCAGCTCCACCAATTACGTCCTCTAATTTTTGAGTTATTTCTTCATCAACAATTTCGGCTGAAGCAGATTTATAATCGGTTTGAACTTGGACTACCGGAGGCTGTATACCATCAGGAAGTTCTCTTACTGGCAATTCTAAAAAGACAAAAATACCAAAAATAATTAATATTAAAGACATGACCCAAGCAACAACAGGTCGTTTAATACTAACTTCAGTTATATACATTTAATTATTTTTTCTCTTTATCTGATTTTTTAAAAATATTTTTTAACCAATCAAATTTACCTTTTTTTTCTTCAGCTTTTTTTGATTTATCTTTTTTACCCCAGCTAGAATTTCCTTGTTTTTTTTTAGCACCTTTCTCAATAGGCCTGATTGTCAAATTTGGTCTTACTTTTTTTGTTCCTTCTGCAACAATTTTATCTCCATTATTTAATCCTTCCAATATTTCTACAAAGCCTAAATATCTATCACCAATGGTTACCTTTGTTTTCATTACTTTATTTTTTTCATCTACTTTATAAATAAAAACATTTTCACCCTCGACAATTGTACTAGTGTCAGGAGCACTTAAGCCATTTCTTACATCATATTTAATTGATATTTCTAAAAATGAGCCAGGTAATATTTCACCTGATGCATTATCCATCTTAATTCTTGTTGCTAAAGCTCTTGTATCTTCACTTATCCTGCTAGCAAAAGAGTCTACCTCACCTTTATAAATTTTATTTTTATATCCAGAAAATTTAATATCAACTGGAAGACCAACCTTAATAAATGGTACAAAAATTTCAGGTATGTCTACATCACAATATATTGAGCTAGTATCTTCAAGATTAATTAATATTGAAGATTTTGAAACCTCTATATCTTCCGAAAATTCTCTTTTTCCAATGATACCATCAAATTGAGCAATAACTTTTCGATTTTTAAGCTCAGCAATTACATCGCCCTCTTTAACTTTTTGATTAAACTTTATAGGTTTTAATATTTCATATTTTTCAATTTTAAATGATTGTGTTTGAATTGGAGTTGCGGTTCCGTATGTACTAACAACATTTTCAAAAACTCTCTCTTGAGTAGTAGTTATTATTATTCCAGGAGGTGGTCTTTTACTAAATTTTTTTTTGAAATGATTACCTATCATTGTTCTTCCAATGATCACTGTCGCAATGATTAAGAAAAATATGATTACTATACTTGTTATTTTTGTAGATGTTTTCATAAGTTAATTTTTTCCGTATTCAGCCCAAGAGCCATCATAAATTGTCGGCATATATTTAGCATTTATTAAAGAATAAGCTAGTGCCAATACACTTGCAGTCACTCCAGAACCACATGAAAATACTAGATTTTTATCATGCTCAAATTTAAAGGACTTAAATTTTTCCATTATTTTATCTTTACTAACGAAAGTATGGTCTTCGTTTACTAATTCAGAAAAGGGTAGGCAAAAAGAATTTTTTATTGAACCACTTCTAAGACCTTTCCTTGGTTCAGCAACTTTGCCTTCAAATCTTTCTCTACTTCTTGCATCAACAACATTAAATTTACCTGTATCAATATTTTCATCTATTTGTTTTTTATTTTTAACAAGTTCTTTATTTTCTTTACATTTATACTTAGATGTTTGAGTGATCACTTTTTTGTTATCTGTGGATTTATTTTCTTTTTTCCATTTTTTTAATCCACCATCTAGAACATGAACTAGCTTAGGGTCATGTCCATAATAAATTAAATTGTACCAACATCTACAAGAACTAATAACATCAGAGTTATCGTAAACTACTATTCGATCATTATTTTCTATACCCATGTTGCATACTATTTTTTCCCAAGATTTAGTATCAGTAAGCATATGTGGTAAATCAGTATCTAATTTAGAATTTTTATCTAAATCAAAAAAAATAGCATTTGGAATATGTTCCTCTGTATATTCCTCAAAACCGTTTCTTTGAGTTTGAGGCATATGCCATGAGCAATCAATAATTTTTACTTTATCAATATTATTTTCTAACCAACTCGTATCAACTAAAGACATTTTATCTTTTTTCCAAATATCGTTGATGATACTCTTCAGCTGGGCAATAATTTTTAACTAAAGAAGTTTTTGTTACCACTTTTCCTGATAATTTGACGTTTTCTTTTTCTATCATTTTTTTAGCAGTAATTTTTTGCTGATCATTTAAATAAAATATTTCACTTCTATATTGAGTTCCAAAATCTGGCCCTTGAGAATTTAAGGTTGTTGGATCATGAATTTCAAAAAAATATTCAAGAATTTTCTCGTAAGATATTACTTTAGGATCAAAATCTAATTTAACTACTTCTGCATGATTTGTTGTGCCTGTGCATACTTCTTCATAATTTGTTTCAGCATTATGACCTCCACAATAACCTACTTCTGTTTTTATAACTCCATCAAGTTTACTAAACTTAATTTCTGGTCCCCAAAAACATCCTAATCCTAAAATTGCTATTTCCATTGATAATTAACTTAATTAATTTAAAGTTAATCATATGCTATCAAAAAATCAATTAGGCTTTTTTTACATGTTCATATCGGTATGTGCATTTTCATTAATGGATGTGATTGTTAAATGGTCTGAGGATTATCCCGTTGGACAAGTATTATTTTTCAGAGGATTTTGTGGAATAATTCCTATTTTATTTCTTATTCCTAAAGATAGATATTTAAATTTTTACAAAACAACGAGACCATTTCTTCATTTTAAAAGATGTTTAGCAGGATTAATTGCTTTGGTTTCTATATTTATAGCATTAAGAAATTTGCCTTTAGCAACAGTTGTAAGTATTTCTTTTGCGGCACCAATATTTATAACAATATTTTCAATTTTTTTACTAAAAGAAAAAGTTGGTATTTATAGATGGTTAGCAGTTTTAGTGGGATTTGTTGGTATAATTTTTATCACTGAACCAGGGTTTAGCTCTTTAAATCTATATTATATTTATCCAATAATTTTTTGTTTAGGCTTATCTTATGTAGCTATTGCTATAAGAAAATTATCATCAACCGAGCCTGCTTGGTTAATTAGTTTTTTCTTTTCATTCTCAATAATGCTTCTAAGTTTTTTATCTTTTTATCAGGGATGGATCTTGCCAAGTTTACTAGATTTATTTTTGTTATCAATGGTTGGTATATTAGGCGGTCTTGCAAATTTATGGTTATCGCAATCTTACAAGTACTCAGAAGTAAGTTTAGTTTCCCCTTTAAAATATCTTGGGTTAGTCTTTGCTATAATATTTGGATATTTTATTTGGAACGAAATACCAACTTCTAAAACATTATTAGGTGCCTTACTAGTTATAGTTTCATCTATTATTATATTTAGAAGAGAGATGTATTTGAAAAAAAAGTTATCTGTTTCACGACATGAGTAAAACCCCATTATATTGGAATAAAGCAAAAAAATATTTATCTAAAAAAGACAAAACTATGTCTTCTTTGATTAAAAAATATAAATCCCCTTCAGAGACAGTGCTAACTTCAAGAAAAGATGTTTTTTTCTCTCTCTGTAAAAGTATAATTGGACAACAAATTAGTGTAGCTGCTGCTAACTCAGTATTTTTAAAATTTAAGAAAAAATGTAAAAATAAAATTAATCCAAAAACAGTAAGTAAGTTATCTACTATTCAGCTCAAAAGTTGTGGTTTAAGTAGACAGAAAGTGAAAGGAATAAAAAGTTTAGCCCAAAAAATATTAAGTAAAGAGTTTAATCCAAGACTTATTTCAAAAATGTCTGATGAAGATGCTATAATTTATCTTTCTCAATTAAGACAAATTGGAAGATGGTCAGCAGAAATGATTTTGTTATTTACTTATAATCGTCCTAATATTTGGCCAATTCAGGACATTGGTTTATTAAGAGCTATTTCAAAAAATTTTAATAAAAAATATCTTCCACCTGAAAGTTACGTGAAATATTTAAACAAAAAGTTTTCCCCTTACTGTTCTGTAGCGACTTGGTATTTATGGAGAAGTATAGATCCCGAACCTATTCAGTATTAAGCCTTTATTAGCTTACATTCCCTCAAAAATTATGTGTTCTCTAGTAGCATTATTTTCCAAATGTTTTCTAGCTTCAACATACTCTTCGGAATTGTAACAATTTTTTGCTGTTTCAATATCTGGAAATTCTGCAAGAGCTACTCTAACCATTTCCCTACCTTCCAAAGTTACATTATTTGCACTTCTAGCTATTATTTTTCCAGAATATTTTTCAACCGCTTCTTTTGCTTTAACGGCATATTTTTTAAGTCTTTCGTCGTCTTTTATTTCAGTATAATTTGCAACCCAATAAGCTTTCATAATTCTCCTTTTTAAATTTTTTTAATTATGATACCAAATTTATGTGAAAAAATTATTTTTAAATTTCTTTGGTAAATCAATATTTTTGATATTTTTATCATTAACCCAAGTTAATGCTGATGAATTGTTTAATAAGGGAAAAGAAGTTTTTCTGGGAACTGGAAATTGTGCAGCATGTCATATGCTCTCAGATGCTGGATCGAACGCAATGGTTGGCCCAAATTTAAATGAAATTAGACCTGATATTCAAAGAATTATAATGGCAGTTAGAAACGGTATAGGAGTAATGCCAGCAATGGAGGGTATACTAACTGATGAGGAAATAGAAGCAGTTGCTCACTATACATCTATAGCTGCGGAACAATAATAAAAATTTTAACTATAATTTTTTATCCAATGTCTAGCTATATCTACTCTTTTGCAGATCCAAACATCCTTAAATTTTGTGATGTAATTCAAAAATCTTTTAAGAGACTGTATTCTACCAGGTCTTCCAATTAATCTACAATGCAAGCCGACCGACATCATCTTTGGTGAAGTTTTTCCTTCCTCATAAAGGGCATCGAAACTATCTTTTAAATAGTTATAAAATTGTTCACCCGAATTAAATCCTTGATTGGTTGCAAACCTCATATCATTGTTATCAAGTGTATAAGGAACCATTAGCTGTTTTTTATTTCCTTTTTTTATCCAATAAGGAAGATCATCACTGTATGTATCGCTACAGTATAAAAAACTACCATTATCAATTACTAAATCTAGAGTATTTTCACTACACCTACCAGTGTACCAACCAGCAGGTTGATTACCAAAAATCTTTTTAATAGATTTAATCGCAAGTTTCATATCATTCTTTTCTTTTTTCTTTGATACATTTTGATAGTCAATCCATCTCCACCCATGACTAGCAACTTCATAATTTGCTTTTTTTATAGCTGAACAAACTTCTTTATTTCTTTCCAATGCCATACCAACTCCAAAAATAGTAAGTGGAATTTTCTTTTTATTAAATAGATCGTGAATTCTCCAAAACCCTCTTCTTGATCCATATTCATAAATTGACTCCATATTTAAGTGTCGACCTTTAATTGGTTTTGCTCCTATAATTTCTGATAAAAATATTTCTGAAGTTTTATCACCATGAAGAGTACAATTCTCTGCTCCCTCCTCGTAATTAAGCACAAATTGCAAAGCTAACTTAGCATTACCAGGCCACTTTACTTTAACTTTTTGGGAACCATATCCTACCAAATCTCTTGGGTATTTTTTTTTCATTTTTTCAAAATAATTTTATCTTTTTTAAATTTATAAATAACGAGATTGTTTCCTTTTCCTTTTCTATCAACAATTAGGAAATTCATATTTTTCATAGAAATCAACGGAAAGTGCCAAATACCAGCATTGTAATTAACCCCAGTTTGTTTTGGGACTAAAAAGGATTGGATTTTATTTACATCTGGTTTATCTCCTTTTGGAGCTACAAACACTAAAAATTTTGTATCTTCCATAGGAATAAAGGCTTGGCTTCCTAAAGGATGTTTTTCCATCATATCAATTTTCATAGGAAAACTTCTTTTTTTTGCTTTAAAAATACTAACAATTGCCTTACCTTTGTTTTTAGATGCATCTAAATTTATCAAATTATCAAATCTTTTTGCATATCCATCATTAATATTTATAGGATTTTTTTTTGACGTATTTATTAATTGGCCAAATTTAGAAAAATTTTTTTTAGTAATTTTTTTTGCTTTTATTACTTTCATTTCACAAAATTTCCAAATGCCCTTATTCTTGAAATTCCACCGTCTGGATAGATATTTATTTTAAGATAATTTTCCTTACTTCTCTTAATTAAGAATTTTTTAAAAATATGTTTCTTGTGAGCTGACAGTTTTGACTTATTTAAAATAAACTTCCAATTTTTTGAATTATTTACAATTGATTTATTGGACAGATTTTTTGAAATGCTTGCAGTTTGAATTGAACAACTATCGGGGTAGTTTCCTTTAAAATGATGGGTATCTATCTCTAGTTTTTTTATTAATCCTGGTTTTCCAAATTTTATTATAAGCCAATCAAAGTTTTTTCCTCTACTTCTTCTTGTTTCCCATCCATCTCCCATATTTTTTCCTTTACCAGGTGCTATAATATTTTCAGCCCTGCCGAAATGTTCATTATTACAACCAATAATTGAAGCGCCATTTAAAACAGATGTAAGGTTGATAGTTTTGTTATTTAAAAAGTTTTTCTCCATTTCAATTTTTCCATAAAGCCTTAGTCTTGCAACTCCACCATCTGGAAAAATGTTTAGTTTTATATAATTAAAAACAGATTTGTTGTTTGATTTGAAGCTATGGTTTCGGCTTGGCCCAAGTTTTTTTTTGCTCAGTAAAGAAATCCATTTTGTTTTCTTATTAGGCTTTGTTTTACTTAAGCAACCCTCTAACGAAGCATGTGTGGGCTGATTTCCATTGAAATGTGTTGTATCAATGTCTATATCAAATATCTTTCCAGGTTTACCAAGTTTTAAAATTAAATAATCAAAACCTTTTGATCTTCTTCTCCTTGTTTCCCATCCATCCATCCATTTACCATGTTTGTCAAATAGTCCATCTTTAAAAACTGGAGTTTCGATGTTTAATATTCTGTGAGCAGCCGCAAAAAAATCGTCAGTCTTAAATATTACTTTAGATCCAATTCTTGGATCCGCTAAGTTAATCATTTTTGCACTTATAAATTTTTTCATTTTTTATTTATTTCATTCAAACGAAAGGTTGCGATTTTTTTTACTTGTTTTTTCGCTTCAAGGAATTCACTTTCTACATCACTTTGTATTCTTTGTCTAAAATTATTCAAAATTTCATTTTTATCTTTGCCTTTTACAGCAATTATAAAAGGAAAATTAAACTTTTTTTTATATTCTGAATTTAATTTTTTAAATTCCTCATATTCATCATTAGAACATTGGTTTAATTTTGCAGAGGCCTGTTCTGATATAGATTCAGAGGTCATTTTTTTTGCTACAGCAAGCTCAGGATGAGCATTTAAAATCTCTAAAATTTTATTCCTTTCGTATTTTTCATAAATATCAAGCATTTTAAACACAATATCTTCAAAGTTTTTAAATGGTTTTAACTCAAAAGTCTCCATAGCAACTGACTCAGTTTTTTCAAAAACATTACCAAATATAGACAAAAAATCAGACTTGTTAAGATCGTTAATGTTATCTATTGTTCTCATATAACTTTTAAAAATTTAAGTTTGAAATTAAATGATACTATAATTTTATGACAAAGCTCACAACTCATGTTTTAGATGTGTATTCTGGTAAACCTGGCAAAGGTATCCTAGTTGAATTGTTTTATATTAATAACTCAGAACGAAAAAAATTAACGTCAACAAAACTCAATGACGATGGTAGAGCAAATTCACCATTAGCAGAGGGAGATGTTTTTATTAAGGGTAAATATGAATTAATTTTTCATATTGGTGACTATTTTAAAAACATATCTTCAGCTAGCGATGTACCATTCTTGGATGATGTTGTTATAAGATTTGGTATTTCAGATCCCTCACAGCATTATCATGTTCCTTTACTTGTTTCACCTTGGAGTTATTCTACTTATAGAGGTAGTTGAGTGATATCGAGTTCTGTTAAATTTCTATTAAATGACAAGCTTATTGTAATCAAAAATCCCGATCCAAATCAAACGTTACTTAATTATATTAGAACTGAATTAAAAAAGACCGGAACTAAAGAAGGATGTTCTGAGGGTGGTTGTGGTGCATGTACAATTGTTTTAGGTGAATTAGTCGATAATAAAATTGAATATAAAGCAATTAATTCTTGTATTTCGTTTGTCCCAACACTGAATGGTAAACAACTTATAATTGTCGAAGATTTAGTTTCTAAAAATGGACAACTTCATCCTGTGCAAGATGCAATGGTGAAATTTCATGGCTCTCAATGTGGTTTCTGCACACCAGGATTTGTCATGTCGTTATTTTCAATGTTTAAAAATAACAAAAATATTAATAATGAATTAATATCAGATTCTATATCTGGTAATTTATGTCGTTGTACTGGTTACAGACCCATAATTGATGCTGCAAAAAGTTTAAATAAAATAAATAAAAATGATCAATTTTCTAAAAATAAAAATAAAATTATTCAGCAATTAAAAAAAATTAAACCAAAAAATATTTATATTAAAAAAGATGATAAAATTTATTTTTCACCAAAAAATATTAAAGATTTAAAAGGTATAATTAAAAAACATACTAATTTTAGTTTTCTTGCTGGAGGTACCGACTTATCTTTAAAAGTTACGAAAGAGAGAAAAGAAATTCCATTTATAATTGATTTAAAAGAAATTAGTGAATTAGATTTTATCAAAGTAAGTAAAAATTATTTAGAAGTTGGTTCCGCTACACCTTTAATAAAATTTGAAAAAGAAATTCAAAAGCATTATCCAGATTTTTATTCGGTTCTTAAGAGATATGGTTCTGTTCAAATTCGAAATGTGGGAACTATAGGTGGCAATATTGCAACCGCATCTCCAATAGGAGATTCATTACCAATTCTACTCTCATTAAATGCAGAGGTTTTAATAGAAAGTTTTAATAAAAGAAAAGTATTACCTTTAAATAATTTTTTTGTTGGTTACAGAAAAACTAAATTAAAAAACAATGAATTTATACACTCAATTAGAATACCATTATTTAAGAAAAATATTTTTAAGGCATTTAAGATCTCAAAAAGATTTGATGATGATATTTCATCTGTTTGTGGATCTTTTAATTTTGAGATTAATAATAATAAAATTAAAGAGGTTTATATTGCATATGGAGGTATGGCTGCTGTACCAAAAAGAGCTAAAGCATGTGAAAAAATTCTTAAAAATAAGCCTCTTAACATCAATACTTTTGATCAAGCAAAAAAATATTTAGAAAAAGATTTAAGTCCTATTGGAGACATGAGAGCTAGCAAAGAATACAGATTAGAGATAGCAAAAAATTTATTAATGAAATGTTTTGTAGAAATAAATTTAAATAAGTTATCAAGAGTAAACTAAATGAGTAAAGAGAACTATATAGAGGAAATAAGACCACATGATAGTGCCTATAAGCATGTGAGTGGATACGCAGAGTACACTGATGATATTAATGAACCAAAAAATACCATTTATGGTGCTATTGGTTTAAGCAAAAAAGCCCATGCAATAATCAAAAATATAGACTTAACCGAGGTAAAAAAAAGTGAAGGAGTGATATCAATAGTTACTCAAAGAGATATCCCTGGTAGGAATGATGTGGGTCCAGTTTTTGATGGTGATCCAATTTTTCCAGAAAAAAAAGTTGAGTTTTTTGGTCAGCCATTATTTGCAGTAGCTGCTACAACTACAGAACTTGCTAGAAAGGCAGTACTAAAAGCCAAAATTACCTATAAAGATTTAAAATCTGTTATTACAATTAAAGAAGCTCTAAATAAAAAGCAATTTTTATTCAAACCTAGAAAAATTAAAAAAGGCAACCCTTCTAAAAAAATAAAAAATTCAAAAAATAATTTAAAAGGAAATTTTACAACTGGAAGCCAAGAGCACTTCTATCTAGAGGGCCAAGCAGCTTTTGTTGTTCCTAAAGAGGACGATAATTTTTTAGTTTATAGTTCGACACAACATCCATCGGAAACACAACAGTTAATTGCAAAAATGTTTAATCAAAAAAGCAATTCAATAAATGTTGAAGTCAGAAGAATTGGAGGTGGGTTTGGTGGAAAGGAAACAAATTTTATGACGGCGTGTATTTGTGCTTTGTTGGCAAAAAAAACAGGGCAGCCAGTCAAACTAAGATTAGATAGAGATGACGATATAATATTGACTGGTAAAAGACATGAATTTTTATCTGAATATGAAGTTGGTTTTGATGATGAAGGAATTATTGAAGGATTAAAATTAAACTTATCTTCAAATTGTGGAATGTCACCTGATTTATCAGCTGCTATAAATGAAAGGGCTTTGCTTCATGTAGACAATGCATATTATATTTCAGATATTGAGGTAACGAATAATTTATGCAAGACAAATATTCCTACTTCAACTGCATTTAGAGGCTTCGGTGGAAATCAAGGGATGATGGCCATAGAAAATATTATAGATAATATATCAAGGTATTTAAAAAAAGATCCTATAGAAGTCAGAAAGAAAAATTTTTATCAAAAAGATAAAAGGAATGTAACTCATTATGGAATGACCGTTGAAGATAATGTCATTAATGAAATATTTAAAAAATTAGAAAGTAAATCTAATTACAAGAAAAGATATTTGGATATAAGAAAATTTAATGAAAAAAATAAATTTAAAAAGAAGGGTATAGCTATTACACCTTTAAAATTTGGTATTTCATTTACAACAATTCATTTAAATCAAGCTGGAGCCTTAGTTCATATTTACACAGATGGAAGTGTTCATTTAAATCACGGAGGTATTGAAATGGGTCAGGGGACTCATACAAAGATAGCTCAATTGGTGGCCAATTCATTAGGATTACCCTATAGTTTAGTTCATATTTCATCAACAAATACGGCTAAGGTTCCAAATACTTCAGCTAGCGCCGCTTCATCAACTACAGACCTTAATGGAGCTGCAGCATTAAATGCAGTAGCAAAAATTAAATTAAATTTAGAAAAATTTATCAAGAAAAAATATAAGATCTATAATCAAGAAGCAGTCTATAAAGATCAATATATAATATTTGGAAATAGACAATTTGAATTTAAAACCATAATTCAAGAGGCATATTTAAATAGAATTTCTCTTTCTTCATCAGGCTTTTATTCAACACCAAAAATTAATTTTGATAAAAAAAAATTTAGAGGAAGACCTTTTTATTACTTTTGTTACGGAGCAGCTGTTTCGGAAGTAACTGTAGATACATTGACTGGTGAAAATATACTTGAAAGAGTGGATATCTTGCATGATGCCGGTAAACCAATAAATCCAGCCCTAGAACTAGGTCAGATAGAGGGTGGTTTTATTCAAGGGCAAGGTTGGCTAACAATAGAGGAATTGAAATGGAAATCAGATGGTCAGATTACAACTTTTTCTCCATCGACTTACAAAATACCTGCGGTAAGTGATATTCCAAAAAAATTTAAAGTAGAAATTTTTAAGGAGGGATTAAACAAAGAAAAAGTTGTTAATAAAGCAAAAACAACTGGTGAACCCCCTTTGATGCTAGCCATGAGTGTTTTTTATGCAATAAAAGATGCAGTTGCTTCAATTGGAAATTATCAGTTTGCACCAGAACTAAATGCACCAGCAACCCCTGAAAGAATTTTAATGAGTATTAACAAAATTAAAAATAAAATAAAAAATTAAAATGGAAGATAAAAAAAAATTTATGGCGAAAGCTATTGAACTTTCAATAAATAGTGCAAATACAATTGGTGGTCCCTTTGGAAGCGTTATAGTTAAGGATGATAAGATTATTGCAGAGGGTTCAAATAAAGTTACTTCTTCAAATGATCCAACTGCTCATGGAGAAATAGTAGCAATTAGAGAAGCCTGTAAAAATTTAAATACTTTTGATCTTTCTGGATGTGAGATTTATACATCTTGTGAACCTTGCCCAATGTGTCTCTCAGCAATTTATTGGTCAAGATTAGATAAAATATATTATGCAAACACTAGAGAAGATGCAAAAAATATAGATTTCGATGACTCGTTTATTTATACAGAAATACCAAAAAAAATTGATGATAGGAAAATTAAAATGGTACAAATGCTCAGAGATGAAGCTTTAAAAGCATTTGAAATTTGGGATAAAAAAGTAGATAAAATAAAATATTAATGGAATTTTTACCTTATACAATAAAATGGTTAGAAGTTATCCTTAGATGGGGCCACGTATTATTTGCAATATTATGGGTAGGTAATAGTTTTTTATTTAATTACTTAGATAATAATTTAAATAAAAATATAACAAGTGATGATATCGATGGTGAAGGATATCTGATGCATTCCGGTTTTTTTTATAAACTTTCAAGGTTAAAAACATCTCCACCTCAAGATTACTTAAGCAGATTAGTAATCTTCAAGTGGCAAAGTTACTTAACCTTTGTAACTGGAATGTTGCTCTTAGTTGTAATTTATTATTATAACGCTGAAGTATTGATGGTTGACAAACGTGTTCTGTTAATGCCTCCTAGTTATGCCATTATTATCTCGCTTTTATCATTGATTGTCGCTTGGTTTATTTATGATCTCTTATGCAAATCAAAATTAATTGAAAATAATATTTTATTTATATGCACAGGAATAATTTTGTTAACTCTTGTTTCTTTCGGTCTCACAAAATTATTTGGACCTAAATTTGCAATTTTGAGTGTTGGGTTAATTATTGGTACTAATATGTTTGGTAATGTTTTTACTGTAATTATACCTAATCAAATGAACATAATTAGTAGTAGTGAAAGAGGCGAAAAATTTGACATGAGTTTATCTCTAGCAGCTAAACAACGATCAATTCACAATAATTATTCAACTTTTTTAGTTCTGTTTATAATGCTTTCTGGGCATTCGAGCTTTTTAGTTTATCATCAATATAATTGGTTAATATTATGTGCGATTGCCGTTATTTCTGGTGTAGCAAGACATTATTTTAATTTGAGAGGAAGAAACATTCATAGGTTGTATATTCTAATATCTTCAATAATAGCACTTATCCTTCTTGCAGTTTTAGTTTTATTATTTAAATAACTAGATATAAAAAATTATGTCTGAAAAAATGATTGTCAGCTGGGACGAGTACAACAAAACAGTTGAGAAGCTTGCAATCCAAATTGATGAGAGCGGATATAAACCAACGATACTAGTTGGCATCATGCGTGGAGCAGCGCCGATGATAGATGTTTTAAGTAGAATTTTTAAATTAAAATGTGCGTATCTTGCAGTTGAGTCTTACAGTGGTAAGGGAGTAGAGGATGAGCAAGGTGATATTGTGTTTTCAAGAGAAATGAGTTCGATAGCACCCAATATGGGTGGAAAAATACTTTTATGTGATGATTTATCCGACACAGGAATCACTTTTAACAAAAGTATAGATTGGTTAAAAAAATACGAACCCATTAAAGATAAAATAGAGGACATTAAAACTGCAACATTATTTAAAAAAAAGAAATCAACATTTGAGCCAGACTTCTGTGCAAAAAGACTTCCTGATAATCCTTGGATAGTACAGCCCTTCGAAATTTATGAAGAATTAAGGATTGAAGAAATCAAAAAAAAACATCAGACATAAAAAAGGCCAGTTAAAAAACTGGCCTTTTAAATTTTTTTTAAATGAAAACTGATTACTTAGGTATATCTCCTTCAACACCTTTAACGTAAGTCATCATTCCTGCAAGCATTCCATCATCTGCAGTTTTTCCTTCTGCTACCATTAAATTACCTTTCTGGTCATAAATTGGTCCCGTGAAAGAATGAACTTTTCCAGATGCTAAATCTGCCTGAAGTTTTTTAACTTTTGATCTTAGGTCAGCTGGCATTTGTGAATCTAAATCTGATATCACAACCATACCATCCCCAATACCATGCCAAGTATCTTTTTGACTCCATGTACCATTTGCAACTGCTTTAACTCTGTCTACGTAATATGGTCCCCAGTTGTTTTCAACTGAAGTTAATACAGCTTTAGGAGCAAACTTGTCCATATCACTTGCTTGTCCAAAAGCATATACTCCAGCTTTTTCAGCCATTTGAACAATAGCAGTACTATCTGTATGTTGAGCAATTACGTCAGCACCTTGATCGATTAAAGCTTTTGCTGCCTCTGCTTCTTTACCTGGATCATACCAAGTGAAAGCCCAAACAATTTTAGTTTTAATATTTGGGTTAACTTTTTGAGCTGCTAAAGTAAATGAATTGATACCTCTGATAACTTCAGGAATTGGAAAAGATGCAACATAACCAATAACATTTGATTTTGTCATAGTTCCAGCAATTGTTCCTAAGATAGTTCTACCTTCATAGAATCTAGCTGCGTATGTTGAAACATTTGGATGTTCTCTTTTGTATCCGGTAGCATGTTCAAATTTTACATTTGGAAACTCTTTTGCAACTTTGTTAGTTGGATTCATATATCCAAAACTAGTTGTAAAGATAACATCATGACCAGAGTTAGCTAATTGTCTAAGAACCCTCTCAGCATCGGCACTTTCTGGAACACCTTCTACGTAAGTTGTTTTAAATCCGGCAGCTTCTACAGCTTTTCTACCTACATCATGCTGATATGTCCATCCATGGTCACCAGTTGGACCAATATAAACAAATGCTGCTTTAACATCTTTGGCAACTGCAGCTACAGTTAATGTAAATAATAAAACTAAAGAAGAGACGAAAGAACGAATTAAAAATTTATGCATAAATTTATTTCCCCTTTTGATTTTTTAATTATTTAAATTTAAATTAAATTATCTAAAAAAAAATGATTATTTTTAAATTAATTGTCTTTATGAAAAGATTTCCCCAATGAACTAGGAGTACTTAGTCTTATTTTTCTACTATCACGAGAAATTACAACTAAAACTATTATTGTAACGATGTAAGGTAGAGCTGTTAAAAATTGCACAGGAATTCTTACTCCAATAGCTTGCATATGAAACTGAATTATCGTTAAGCCACCAAAAATCATAGCACCAATCAAAATTTTAATTGGGTTCCACGTTGAGAAAACCACTAGAGCTAATGCGATCCAACCTCTTCCACCTGTCATATTTTCAATCCACTGAGGAGTATAAATCATGGATAAATATGCACCAGCAAGTCCACTCATTGCACCTCCATAAAGTATACAAGCGTAACGAACTAACTTAACATTTATTCCTTGATTAGATGCAGACTCAGGTGAGTCTCCTACAGCTCTTACAATTAATCCAATTTTAGTTTTTTTTAAAAAATAGCTAGTTATGAAGGGAAGGGCAAAAGCAAAATAAAAAACAATTGAATGTCCAAATAATATTGGACCTAAAAGTGGTATTGTGTCTTTTAAACCTTCAAACAAAACAGGAAACTCTTTTCCAGGAATACCTACAAAATTTTTTCCTATCATGGCAGAAATACCAATTCCAAATATGGTAAGCGCCAAACCAGTAGCAACATGATTTGTGATCAATGTTTGAGTAAGGAATGCAAAAATAGTTGAAATTAAAACTCCAGCTAACATTGCACCAAAAACTGCAATAATTAAACTTCCTGTAACAGTCATTAATGCGAAACCTGAAATAGCACCAATGATCATCATTCCTTCAACACCAAGGTTTAGAACACCGGATCTTTCTGTAATAAGTTCACCACAGGACGCTAGGATCAAAGGAACAGCGGAGGCCATTATTGATGCAATTATCAGTCCAATAAAATTTATATCGATGATCATTTTTTTGAACCTATAAATTTAATTTTGAAAAAAAGTAAATAATCCGATGCAAGAAGAAAAAATAAAATCATTCCTTGAAAAACCTGACCAGTATATTTAGGTATTTGCATAAATATTTGAGCTGTCTCAGCACCCAGATAAGTTATTGCAACAACTAGAGATGCAAAGATGATACCAACAGGATGTAAACGACCCAAAAACGCTACAATTATAGCAGTAAAACCATAATCTGGAGAAATTTCTCTATGAAGCTGTCCAATAGGTCCAGTTATTTCTCCAACTCCAGCTAAACCTGCGCAAGCGCCACTTATTAAAAAAACGAGTATGATCATTTTTTTACCTTTATATCCGGCATATCTTGCTGTCTTTAAACTAAAACCTGAAACTTTCATTTGGAACCCTAAATACGTTTTATAAAAAACAAACCAACTTATAACCACTGCAGCTAAAGCTAAAAATATTCCTGCGTGAATTCTTAGTCCTTCAAATAATAACGGAAGTTTAGCAGAGTCACTGAACTGTCTGGTTTCAGGAAAATTAAATCCCTCTGGATTACTCCAAGGACCAACAACAAGATAGTCCAAAATTAATTTTGAAACATATACCAACATAAGACTTACTAATATTTCATTTGTATTAAAGTAAGTTTTTAAGATTGCGGGTATGGATGCATATAGCATACCACCGATTGCACCAGCTAAAATTACTATCGGAAGAATGTAAAATCCTTCTTGCTCATAAAACAATAATGCAACTCCTCCTGAAACTATCGCACCGAAAGTTAATTGCCCTTCGGCTCCAATATTCCAGTTATTACTTTTAAAACAAAAAGATAAACCGATTGCAATTAAACAAAGAGGTGTAGCTTTTAATAGTAATTCACTGAAACCATATTTATCTGCAATTGGAACTATGAAAAAAAATTTAAGAGCTTCAAATGGTTTAAAATCTAAAATAAAAAAAATCAAACCTCCCGCTACTAATGTTAGAAAAATAGCTAACACGGGTGTAAAGAAAAAAATAGCTCTTGATGGTTGATCTCTTTTTACGATTTTAATCAATTTGCTCCTCCCATTAGTATCCCAAGTTTTTCAGAGGTAACTTCTTCTGCATTCATAATTTTTGACAATTTTCCTTTATTAATTACTGAAATTTTATCACTTAATTTTAATAACTCATCAGTGTCTGTAGATATTAATATAATTGATTTATTTTGTTCATTGATTTTAATCAATGTTTCGTGGATATAATTTATTGCTCCAACATCTAGACCCCAAGTTGGATTAAAACAAATTAATAAATCTGGAGAAGTTATTAATTCTCTTCCAATAATTAATTTTTGAAGATTACCTCCAGACAAAAATTGGCTTTTTAATTCAATGTTGTCCGTATTAACATTAAAATCTGAAATTATTTTTTTGGAATGTTCTTTAATTTTGTTTTCGTTTATTAATCCATTATTAAAAAAATTTGATGATTTAAAATTGTTAAGAGCTACATTTTCAAAAATTTTCATTTGCGGAATTGCAGCCTGCTCAAGCCTATCCTCTGGAGAAAAAGCCATCAAATATTCTCTTCTTTCTTGAGGACTTAAATCTCCTATGTAATTATTGTTAAATTCTATAGATTTCTTTTCGGAAATAATTTCACCACTTAATACTTGAAATAATTCACTTTGTCCGTTTCCTGATATACCAGCAATTCCTAAACACTCCCCTCGATTAACAGAGAAATTAATATCCATTAAATTTGTTTCAAAGGGATCTTCACTTGTAAAATTAAGATTCGTTATTTTAATTAATTGATCTGATGAAGTTTTTGCTTTTTTTTTCTTAATTGTTTTTAGGTTCTGACCCACCATTTTGTTAGCAAGTGACTCAATATTTTCGTTCTTTATTTCACTTACAGAAACTAACTTTCCTCTTCTCATTACAGCAACTTCATCACAAAGCTGCATAACTTCCTTTAGTTTATGTGTAATATAAATAATTAAAATTCCTTCTTCTGAAAATTTTTTCAAAGATAAGAATAATTCACTCGTTTCTTGTTCTGTTAATACAGATGTTGGCTCATCCATAATTAAAACTTTTGGACTCCTTATTAGGCATCTTATTATTTCCACTTTCTGTTTTTGACCTGCTGATAGATTTAGAACAGGAATATCAAGATCAATTGAAAAATTATATTTTTTCATAATTGTATCAATTTTTTCTCTTAAACTTTCCCTTTCTTCATCTGAATCTATTATTAAGTTTTCAAATACGGACAAAGTTTCAAAAAGATTAAAATGCTGGAATACCATTCCGATATCATTCTTTTTTGCATCTAATGGCGAATTGAGCTTTAGATTATTTTCATTTAAATAAATTTTACCTTCGTCAGGAATGATGACGCCTGATAGAATTTTAACTAGTGTAGATTTTCCAGCACCATTTTCTCCAAGAAGAGCATAAATTTTACCACTATTAAATTCGAGTGAAACATTGTCATTTGCAACACACCCAGGATATATTTTAGTTACATTTGAAATTTTAAGGTTTGTATTCATTGATTAATTTAATGGTATAGAATTTCCATCCTTATTTTCCTGATATTGATTTGATAAAGTTTGATATTTTTTTTTAATTTCGTCTAATTGTTTTAAGATATTTTCTTTTTTTGAAGTAGGTAAATTTTCAATAAGTAAGTTTATATTTTGACTTTTCCAGTAAGAATTTTCTTTGTTATATTCTCCATTATTAACTTTAAATACTTCTTTGAGTATATTTAAATCGTGTGGAATATTAAATTCCTCATTTGTAGCAGTATAAGGAAATAAATAATAAAAATTATCAAATCCAGAAAATGTGATTGCACTCAAACACATACTGCAGGGCTCATGTGAACTTAAGAACATGCAGTCTTTTTCCTTTGGTCTTGTATTTGCATCAAATTCATAAAATTTTTTAAGAGTATGCATTTCTCCATGCCACAATGGATTTTCTATTTCATTGTTTGTTTCTGCAACCACAAGGGATAAGTCATCTTTTTTAATTATTGCGGCACCAAATACTTTATTACCTTTAGCAACACCTTTTTCAGTTAAGGGTAAAACCTCTTTTGAAAATATATTTAGTATCTTTTCTAGGGCTTTTTCATTCATATGCTTGAACCATCAAATAAAGAACACAATTGTTACTATAATTAAACTTAAAAGTAATAAGAAATAAATTATTTATACAACTTAAAAGTTAATAATTTATTAAACAAAAAATGTTAATTTAAACTTATGTCAAAACTTAAATCAGCAATAAGTCTTGTAATTGTATTAATTTTTTTTTCAGGGTGCCAAACCGTTAAAGATAAAACAGATGCTATTGTTGAAAAGGAAAATGAAAAATTAAGTAAATTTCTTGGAAAATCAGCTAGTGAACTTCAGATGGAGCTTGGAGAACCAGACGAAGACTTTAAAAATGCTAAAGGCAATTTTGAGCTTGTTTATAACAGCAAAAAATATCTTGTTCCATGTGAACGTAGGTTTGAAATAAATTCAGAAAATATAGTTGTGGGTTTTGTTTCAAACGGTTGTTTTTAAAATTTACTAATTAAAATAAATCTGCTCATTATAGGTTTTTTTCACTATCTAAAGTGGAGTTGTTCTAAATTAATGAGTTTTTTTATATTAATTCATAGCCAATAATGTAACGTCTATTTAGTTAACGACGGAGGTTATATGGCTTCAAGAAAAACAAAAGCGGGCTCTACAAACAGTCCGGATAAAAAACTTCCATTAAATAAATCCATACCTTTAGGAATTCAGCACGTGCTAGCTATGTTTGCTGGTAATATAACGGTTCCTATAATTGTGGCTGGAGTTTTTGGTCAAACGCCTGAGCAAAAAATATTTTTGATTCAAATGGCTTTGTTTGTTGCGGGAGTTGCAACAATTATCCAAACAGTTGGATACAAAGAAATTGGTGCAAGACTTCCTATTGTTCAAGGAACAAGTTTTGCGTTTATACCAATTATGCTACCATTTAAAGCAGCAGGATTAGGTGCAGTATTTACAGCGGCGTTCATTGGAGGAATTTTTCAAATTTTTATTGGAAAAGTTTTAAAACCAATAAGACATCTATTTCCACCATTAGTCACTGGTATAGTTGTGTTAATGATTGGATTTAGTTTGCTTAAAGTTGGTTTTATGTATGCTGGTGGAGGTGGATGGTTGATGAATAATAAACCTGAAATCTTTGCAAATGCAAATCACTTAACAGTTGCCGCTTCAGTGTTCATAGTTGCTATCTTTTTCAATCTTAGAGGAAAGGGAATGGCTTCTGCAGCCTCAATTTTAATTGGAATAGTAGCTGGCTTCATAGTTGCAGCAGCACTAGGAATGGTTAACTATGGTAAAATTGCATCTGCAGCATGGTTTGCATTTCCAATGCCACTTCAATATGGAATTGATTTTGTACCTGGTGCAATAATTCTGATGTTGTTTATGTCAGTTGTTACAACAATTGAAACAATTGGGGACATAAGTGCTACGACAATGGGTGGTGCTAAACGAGAGGCAACTGATAAAGAAATATCAGGTGGAATTATGGCAGATGGTGTTGGTACTGCATTTGGTGCAATATTTAATGCGATGCCAAATACATCCTATTCACAAAATGCTGGACTAGTTGCGTTTACAGGTGTGGTAAGTAGGCACGTTGGAACTATTGCAGGAATAGTATTGGTTCTAATGGGATTATTTCCAAAATTAGGTGGAATAATCGCTGCAATGCCAGAGTCTGTGATTGGTGGAGCAGCAATCATTATGTTTGGTATGATTGTAGCTGCTGGTATTAAATTGATTTCAAGGGCAGAAATGGATCAAAGAAATTTATTAATCTTAGCTCTTTCTTTGTCTTTTGGAATTGGGATGTCATTGTTACCAGACTTTGTGAAAAATATTCCAGATTTTGGAATAAGTTTAAAACTACTATTAACAACTGGACTTATACCTGCTGGATTATTAGCATTTGCTTTGAATGCTATAATGGCAAAGAAATAACTAATTTAAACTTGTGGGGAGAAATCCCCACAAGCAAGGTTTAAGACTTATTTAATTTCAATAAGCTTCTTTTTTTTATGTTCTGGAATAATTCTTTCACAAGATATTGTTAAAAGACCATCTTTAAGTTCAGCACCATTAACTTTTACATCATCAGCAATAGTGAATGATCTTGCAAATTGTCTTTGAGAAATACCTTTATGAATAATTTCTCCATTAACATCACTGTCCTCAGACTTATTAACTTGTTTTGTTCTTACTGTTAATAAATTGTCCTCGAACTCAACCTCAACGTCTTTTTTGCTAAAGCCAGCCAATGCTACTTCAATTGCATAGTTGTCTTTACCTGTCTTTCGGATGTTATATGGTGGATAATTTGACTGCATTGTCAAATTCCCATTTCCCAACATATTTTCAAATTGGTCGAACATGTCATCAAAACCAATTGAAAAAGGTCTAAGTGAGTTAAATATAGATAGATCCTTACTTGTCATAATATCCTCCTTTGTTAAGCAAGTTTATTTATGTAAGCCCCATTAGGCGACCTACTGAGTTTATATGGTAATTAATTTGTTTTTTTCAAGATTTAAATTGTACTAAATTTTTTTTGAAATTTTTAATGCAAATGCATAGTCAATAGCAATTTCTTCTATTGCGCCATCTCTTCCTGATTTTCCACCATGACCAGCATTCATCTCGGTTTTTAAGAGAAGCAAATTATTATCTGTTTTATAGTCTCTAAGTTTTGCTGTGAACTTTGCAGGTTCATCAAATAAAACTCTATTATCACTTAAACTTGTTGTAATAAAAATATGCGGATAATCCATTTTTTTAATATTGTTGTAGGGCGCATATGAAAAAATATAATCAAAGTGTTCTTTATTCTCTTTTGCATTTCCAAATTCGTCAAATTCTCCCACAGTTAAAGGTAAAGAATGATCTAGATTTGTTGTTAATGAATCTACAAAAGGAACAGCCATAATGATTCCTAAAAATAATTCAGGAGATTGATTTACAACAGCTCCCATTAATAATCCTCCAGCTGATCCACCCATTCCAATAATATTTCCTTTTGAAGTATAATTCATTTCAATTAAATATTTTGCTGCGTAAATATAATCTTCAAAAGTATTTTTTTTGTTTGTTAATTTTCCCTCTTTCCACCACTTCATACCTTTTTCCATACCACCCCTGATATGGGCTGTGGCCCAAATTATATCTCTATTGATAAGACTTAATCTTGAAGAAGAAAAACTTGGGGACATAGAATTTCCATAAGACCCATATCCATATAATAAAACATTTGCAGACCCATCAATTTTTGTTTTTTTGTGTCTAGTAATTGTTAATGGAACCATTCTTCCGTCATGAGATTTAAACTCAACTCTCTCAACAATATAGTCATCTTTATTATGACCAGATGGGATCTCTTGTTCTTTAACAAGTTCTTTGGATTTTGTTGCTAAATTATATTTAAATACTCTAGAAGGAGTTTTAGGTGATGAGTATCCTAAATAAACTTCATCAGTATTTCTATCTTTTTGAGTTAAGCTTACTCCTGGAACATAAACAGATTCATCAGAAAAAATTAATTCTTCCTCTATATTTGCAGAAATATTTTTGACAAATAATTTATCTAGTGCATTTGATGTTTCACCACGAATAATCCAATTTTTAAGGAATGTTAATCCACCAATTAAAACTTCATCTTTTGCTGGAATATATGTTTTCCAATTTTGATTTTCTAAATTGTCACAAATATCAATTTTAAAGTCTTCAGCATTTTTATTTGTATGATTATAAAATTTACCATCCCATGAATTAACAGAATACAGAACACCTCTTTCTCTTTTAATAATAAGTTTTGGAGATGGATTTAATTCATCTGATTTAAAGTAATATTGCTCTGAAGTATTATGGTCAGAAGTATTTATAAAAAAATATTTTTCATCTGAGCTTTTTCCAATTCCTACTGTAAAAGCCTCGCTTTTCTCCTCAAATATTAATTCATCTTTACCCTCAAAATCACCTATTCTGTGCCTGTATATTGTTCTTGCTCTATGATTTTCATCAAGTTTAGAATAAAATATATATTTATCATCCAAACTAAATGTTATCCCCCCTGATGTTTCTGCAATTTCTTTTGAAATAATATTGTTTGTTTTTATATCTCTTAAATAAATTGTATAATATTCAGATCCTTTAAGATCTAAAGAGTATCCTAGATATTTATCATTGTTACTTACCTCTAAATCTCCAACACCAAAATATTTAGTTTTAAGTTTTTCTTTTTCTTTATCTCCATTCCATATTTCCTCAATATTTTCTGAATCAATTTTTTTTCTAAGTTTTATGGAATAATTTCCTTTTGTTGTAGTTTTTGTCCAATATTCATAGGTGTGATCTTTATAGGGCAGAGACTCATCATCTAATTTAATTCTTGCTTTAATCTCATCAAATAATTTTTTTTGGATATCTTTTGTATCTTTTAAATGATGCTCTGAGTAAGCATTTTCATCTTCTAAATATTTTTTCACTTCAGGATCTAACTTGTTTTTATCTCTGAGAACTTCCAAAATATTATCTTGATGAATCCAGCTATAATTGTCTTCCCAATCAATATTGTGACAAGTTTTTATCTCTAGTTTTTTTTTAAGTTGTGGTACTTTCATCTAATTAGGAAATATATGAATATTATTATTTATCTACTTGTAATTTTAGTCATCTTATATTTTTTATTAAGATTTTGGTCAAATATTTCTCCAAAAAAAATGTCAAAAGGAGTGAGGCTGATAACAATTTTATTGTTGGCTTTATTAGCAGTTTTATTTGCTATTGGCGGTAAATTTCTACTCACATTACCATTAACTCTTGCAAGTCTTGCTTTAGTAAAACTTAAAGGTTTATCATTGATACAATTGCTTTCTCTTTATAGACTTATTCAAACTTTGAGGAATTCTGGAAGATTTTCTTTTAATCAGCATCAAAATAATAACTCTTCATCATTATCAATATCTGAGGCATATAAGATTTTAAATTTAGATATTAACAAAAAACCAACCAAAGAAATAGTTAATAAAGCTTATCAAAAAATTCAAAAAAAAATACACCCTGATATATCTCCTGAAACATCAAGACTTTCAGCAATAGTTAATGAGGCTAAGGAAATTGTATTAAAAGATATTAGTTAAATTTTCAATTTATTAATTATTTCAACTACATGATTAACTGAAATTGAGTTTGGATCTGCATTGGTACCATGTGTTATTTCATCAATCGTATATCCATCAGGAACTATTCTGTAATAGTTCTTGCTATAGTCTGTATATGCTTTTGGAGCGTCTAAAAGAAATACAATACTTTTTTTCCCACACTGTGAAACAACATGCGAACCAAATGAATCGTTCCCTACATACATATCTGAAATACCAAGGTAAGGAATTAAATCATATATTCTTTTGCTACTTAAAGTTAAAAAATTTTTTTTCTTTAATTTAGATAAAATTTGATTTTCAATTTCTTTTTCATTTGGACCACATAAAATAAAAAAAAAATAATTATCTAGTTCATTTAACTTATTAATTAAATTGGCATAATTGTTTGCTCCCCATCTTGTGGTTGGGCCAGACGAACCTGCGCCAATTACTATTTTATAACTATTATTATTTAGTTCTTCTTTGATTTTTTTGATTCTATCTTTATCAATAAAAAAGTTGGTTTCAGTGAGACAATTATCAATATTAAGAAAATTTTCTGTTAACTCTTTTGCTGATTTAACTAGGTGTAAATTTTTTTTGTTTTTAGATTTATATGACCATATATTGTCAATACCGGCTATTTTTGCTGCAAAATATAATCTTAAACTTGGGTAATAAATTAATAAATTTTGAAAATGAAATTGTTTAAGAATCTTACTAAGATTAAAAATGTCTAAAAGTTTTTTGTGATATTTGTTTAAATAATAAACATCCTCAATAAGAGGATCATCAGCCAGTGCTTCTTTTAAATTTTTACAGAGAGTTATAATAGTTACTGGTCCATTTTTTTTGGCAATCTGATGACAATAGGAAAGATGAAGTAAATTTGCACCTAAACCTACATAGCTTAAGTAAATTCCAGTTTTCATAATTTTTTATTCATTTTTTTTTTGAATTATTATATGTTTTTAAAAAATATATGAGTTTAATTAAAGGTATTTATGCAGCTTCTATGTCAGTGTTAAATGACGATTTAACGCTTAATATAGCAAAGACAATAGAGCATGCAGAAATGGTAATTGAAAATGGTTGCCATGGTGCTGCAATTTTTGGTAGCACCGGCCAAGCACAACTTATACCAATTGCAGAAAAAATAAATTTACTAAATAAACTAGCTGTAAATAAATACAAAGATAAATACATTATAGGCACAGGTTTAAATTCATTGGGAGAAACAATTAATTTAATGAGAGTGGCAAGATCACTCGATTTCCAAAACTTTCTAATTATGCCTCCTGCTTATTACAAGTATGGAGACAATGAGGTGATAGATTTTTATCGCAAAATTGTTGAGGCAATTCCTGATAGTAAAATTATTCTTTATAATTTTGAGAAATTATGTGGATATAAATTTAGTGTAGAATGCGTAAAAGAGCTTGTAAAAAGATATCCAAATCAAATAGTTGGAGTAAAGGATAGTTCTTATAATCTTTTTGAAAATTTAAAATTAGATAATTTTTCTGTTATGCCTGGCTCTGAATCAAAACTATTTAAAGGTCTTGAGTTAGGATGTTCAGGAATAATTACAGCAACTTGTAATGCTACATCATCAATTGCTAGAAAGGTTTATGAAGATTTTAATGCAGGTAATGAACAAACTGAAAATTTAAAATTATGTGATGTGAGAAATGAGTTTGAAAAGTATAACCTAATCTCAGCTTTACATACTTTTTATAAAAAAAAAGATAGTATTTATGAAAATTTATTACCCCCATTAAGAGCTCTAGATGCAAAAAGTGAAAAAGAACTAATTAAAAACTTAGAAAGACTTAATTTTTCAATTAAATCTTTGATGGCGGCATAAAATGCAATTAGCTAGATTTTTAAATAATGTTTTTAAAAAAGATGGATTTATATTAGTTGATGCTAATTCAAAAAGTTACATTATTGGAAATCCAAAAAGTGAAAAACCTATAAAAGTAAAAATTTTAAATAAAAATCTTCATTATAAGTTATTATTTCATCCTGATTTATATTTTGGTGAAGCATATACAGATGGTGAAATAATCATAGAAAATGGGACACTAACTGATTTTTTGGATCTTTCTTTAATGAATTTTGGAAGAGGAGACTTAAATTTTTTTAGTTATTTAATTAATAGATTAAGAGGTTCTTATAGATATTTAACTAATTTTAATTTTATAAAAAAGTCTAAGATGAATGTTTCGCATCATTATGATATTTCAGATGACCTTTATGACTTATTTTTAGATCCTAAAAGACAATATTCATGTGCGTATTTTAAAAATGAAACAGATACATTGGAAACTGCTCAAAATAATAAAATTCAACATATAATAAAAAAACTCAATATAAAACCAAATCAAAAAGTTTTAGATATTGGATGTGGATGGGGTTCTCTAGCAATAGATATTGCAAAAAGTGCAAACTGCGAAGTAACAGGTATTACACTTTCAGAAAATCAATTTAATTACTGCAAGGAAAGAGCAAAAGAACTTAATTTAGAAAATCAATTAAACTTTAAGTTAATGGATTATAGAGAGCTAAATGAAAAGTTTGATAGAATAGTCAGTGTTGGGATGTTTGAACATGTAGGAAGAAAATTTTATAAAAAATTTTTTTCGCAAGTTGAAAACCTTTTAAAAAATGATGGCGTATCATTAATTCATACTATAGGATCAGTAAATCCACCAAGAGATCCACATCCATGGATCACTAAGTATATTTTTCCAGGAGGCTATACTCCAAGTTTAAGTGAGGTAACTACACCAATTGAAAAAGCAGGCTTAATTGTTGCGGATATTGAGGTTTTAAGACTTCATTACTCACATACACTTAGACATTGGAAAGAAAATTGCATTCGAAATAAAGACAAAATAATTGAAATGTTCGATGAAAGATTTTTTAGGATGTGGGAATTTTATCTTGCTGGTTGTGAGATGGCATTTAAATGGGGTGATCAAGTTGTATACCAATTTCAATTAACAAAGAATTATTCTTCTACACCTGTTACAAGAGACTATATTTATCAATAAATAATTGGTAGAAACTAACTCTCTTAAAATGAAAAAAAAGAAAAAAAAATTAAAAAAAAGTTTTTCCAAAAATCAAAGAAAAATCAAAAAAAGAGTTAAAAAAATATCTAAAAAGTCAAATAAATTTAAGATTAAAAATAAATCTGTAAAAAAAATTAATAATCGAAGAAAACAAAAAAATAAAAAACAAAAAAAATCAAAAAAACCAAAACAATCAAAAAAAATTTCAAAAAAATCTAAATCTATTGTATCAAAGAAACCAGATTTTCTTTTTAAAGTAGTTAACTTTCAAAATTCTTTAAAGCCTGAATTTAAGTTTAGTTTCAATTTTGGTTTTGAAAAATATATTCAAGCATTTTTTGATAAAATAGCAAACACAATTTCACATTATAAAATTATAAAAAAAGATGAAGCAAGAAGGTTAAAATTAGAAAAACAAGAAAAAGAAAGATTAGAAAAGATTGAAGCTGCAAAAGAAAAGCAAAAGGAGGCTGAATTAAAAGTTAAATTAAAAGAACAAGCTTTAAAAGATGAAATTAGATTGGAAAAACAAAGAACAAAAGAAATAAAATTATTCTTAAGAAAAGAACAAGCTCTTTTAAGAATTGAACAAGCAGAAAAACAAAAGCAATTTTTACAACAATTAAAATTAGATAAGCAAATTGAAAAGTTTAGAGTTAGAGAGGTTAAAGAATTAGAGAAATTGGAAAAAATTTCCTTAAGAGAAAAGAGAGAGGATTATGCCGGCTTACAACAAAGAATAGAAAAATTAAAAGAAAAATATCGAATTATTAGAGATCAAAAAATAAGAGAAAGAGTAGAGGCTTTAGGAGTTAAAATTCAAGGAGATGAAAATAGAGAAACACTTTTACAAAAAGAAAGAGAATATACTTTAGCAAGACAAAAAATTGAGTTTGCTCTCGAAAGTTTTTACAGAAGTGCTAGCAGTTTAGTATTTCAATTAAATAAAAGACACATAACAAGACATATGTCTATCTTTAGATGTATAGATAGAAGATTTGAAACAGGAGAAATATTTGTTAAATGGGATGAAGCCTCAGATGATGAATGGCTTTTATTAATTTATATAAAAAATAATTCACCAGATGAAGGAATAGTTATTGAAGACAAAACGCATCCAGAAAAAAATATTTCTCATGAGTTTAAAAATAATGAAATATTTAAGGCCTCAGATACTATGGTTGATGCTCTTACGCAGTTAATCGCAAGAAAAAGAGCCAAAAATATCAATTAAATTATCATACATAATTAAGTATCATTAAGAATGTTACTTTCTTCAATACTAATGATTATTTTGTATCTAGTATTAAAATATGTTCTTGCTTGGATAAGGTATTTCAACAGTCTCGACTCTAGATTAGGCCAATCTACATGGCGATGGAGTTATGATTATCCAGTAGTTGGTGAAAGGGATATTTCAGATCTAGATGATAAAACTTTTGTTAGACTGAGGAGAAAAAGAAATAGAGTTATAACTCTTATGTATTCAATTTTATTAATTATGTTTTTATTATCTATGTCTTTACTTAGTGAATTTTTAATATTTTTTCTAACTTAGTTTTTTAAGTTGTTTTTTATTTTTTAAATATAAAAAAAAGGCAATTATCTCATAACCATATTTAAAGATTGTGAAAATTATTGGTAGTTTGAAAAATTTATATAAAAATTTATATTTTGGAATTTTTTTCCAAACATAAAGAAATGCCTCCGCACCTTGAATAATTTTACCATTCTCCTTAACATGTAATCTTCTTAATAATTCTCTATCATTTCTAGATGTTTCTTTTTCAGCATCTGAGTTATTTGTTATATCTATCCAGTCAATATCTTTGATATTTTCTTTTTTATATAAGTTAATTTCTGATCTACAGATTTTACAAGAGTTATTAAAAAATACTTTCATTTAACAATAATTAACTTTTAGTGATAAATTGTACATGCGTAAAATGATCAGTTGAAAATTATCAACAAACCACTATTTAAGATGAATGAGCAATTTCTTTAACAAATCTGATTTAACAAGACAAGATGCAGATAAAATAGTATCTGAAACACTAAATAATTGTGATGATGGTGAGCTTTATTTAGAGGAGTCTAAATCAGAGTCAATTTTGTTAGATGATAATAAAATAAAAAGCTCAAACTATAGTTCTGATTTAGGATTTGGTTTCAGAGCTATTTCAAATGATGTTGTTGCCTATTCATACTCAAACGAAATATCAAAAGATTCGCTAAAAAATTCCTCAGAAAATCTTAAATCAACTCTTAAATCAATTAAAGGCACATATAATCATGAAATTCCAAAATCTAATAAAAAATTTTATAAAGATATTAATCCAATTGAACAAAAAACTTTAGACTCGAAATTAGAAGTTTTAAATAAAGTAAACGATTTTTTAAGGAAAAAAGATGGATCAGTAAAACAAGTGACTGCTAGTTTTGCTGGAGAGCAGAAATCAATTGAAATCATTCGATCAGGTGGAGAAGCGCTCACAGATGTACGTCCATTAATTAGATTTAATGTATCTGTAATGTTAGAAAAAAATGGAAGAAAAGAAACGGGCGTATATGGAATTGGTGGCAGACAATCTTATGATGATTATTTAAAAAATGATAATTGGAAAAATGTTTGTGAAGAGGCTTTTAGAATTGCATCAGTAAATTTAGAGAGCAAACCAGCACCTGCTGGTGAGATGAAAGTAGTCTTAGGACCTGGTTGGCCTGCTATATTAATTCATGAAGCAATTGGTCATGGTCTAGAAGGAGATTTTAATAGAAAAAAAACATCAGCATTTCATGATCTTATGGGAGAAAAAGTTGCAAGTGAGGGAGTAACAATTGTTGATGATGGTACGATAGATAATAGAAGAGGTAGTCTAACTATTGACGATGAGGGAACGCCAACTGAGCGAACAGTTTTAATTGAAAATGGTATTCTTAAAAACTTTATGCAAGACAGGCACAATGCAAGATTAATGAATACAAGATCTACCGGATCTGGAAGAAGAGAAAATTATAGACATGTTGTTTTGCCAAGAATGAGAAATACAATGATGTTAAGTGGCAATCAAACTCAAGATGAAATGATCAAATCTGTTGATAAAGGAATTTTTGCAGTAAGTTTTGGAGGCGGCCAGGTAGATATTACATCTGGTAAATTTGTATTTAATTGTACTGAAGCTTACGAAATAAATAATGGTAAAATTGGATTTCCAATTAAAGGTGCAACACTTATTGGTGATGGACCATCAATACTTAAAGAAGTATCGATGGTAGGAAATGACATGATGCTAGATCCAGGCATAGGAACTTGTGGAAAAGCAGGACAAGGAGTTCCGGTGGGAGTTGCTCAACCTTCAATTTTGATCGATAAAATGACAGTTGGCGGAACAAAACTTTAAAGAATTATGGTTAAGGATCAAGAATTTCTAAAATCGAAAGCTTCATATTGTTTAGATTTAGCAAAAGAAATGGGAGCAACTGATGCAAGTGTTACAGTTGGTCACTCAGTTTCAGAAACAGTTAATTTTAGAAATAAATCCCTAGAAGCCTCAGATAGATCAGATGGATTGGCATTAAGTATAGAAACTTATTTAGGTAAAAGAAGATCATCAATTTCATCATCAAATTTACTAGATGAAAATATAAAAACTTTAATTGAAAAGTGCTTCGAAACTACAAAAATTACACCAGAGGATGAATTTAATTCTTTGCCTGATAAAAATTTATTAGCCAAACAAATTAGTAACCTTAATTTGTATGACGAAACAAGATTCGAAAACGATAAAAAAATAAAATATTTAAAAGATTTAGAGGAGTCTGCTTCTACAGATAATCAAATTATAAATACAGAATCTAGTTTCACTGAAAATAAATCAAATTTTATATTAGCAAATAGTGACGGATTTTGTGACGGTTATAAAACTTCTTCTTTTGCTGCTTCTTGTGTAACAGTTGCAAAAGATGAAAATAGCATGGAAAGGGACTACGAATTTTCTAGTAAACGTCATTTATCTGATATTAAGCAAGCAATAGATCTCGGAAATAAAGCTGCCAAGCAAACTATTAGAAAATTGAGCCCTAAAAAAATTGGAAGTCAGAAGATCAGTATAATTTTTGATAAAAGAATTTCAAAGGGAATGTTAAGTGCTTTTGCAAGTGCAATATCTGCCTCTGCAATTGCAAGAGGTACTTCATTTTTAAAGGATAAAATTGATCAACAGGTTTTTGCTAATTCGATAAATGTAATTGATAAACCCGATATAATTAAAGGAATGGGTTCTCAAAATTTTGATTCAGAGGGTGTAAATTCAAATACATTACAACTTATAGAGAATGGAATACTTAAAAATTATCTTGTAGACACTTACAATGGAAAAAAATTAAATTTAAAATCAAATGGAAGAAGTGGTGGAACTACTAATTTATATTTTGAAAAAGGAAATATAAGTTACAAAGATCTTATTAAAAAAAATTCAAGAAGTCTTTATATTACTGAAACTATTGGTCACGGATCTAACCTTGTTACTGGAGATTATTCAGTAGGTGCCACTGGTTTTTTAGTTGAAGATGGAGAATTTAAATATCCTGTTAATGAAATAACAATTGCTGGTAATTTTAAGGATATGTTCAAAAATATTATTTTAGCTAATGATTTAGAATTCGAATATTCAGTCAATTCACCAACTATGATGATAGAAGGTATGACTGTTGCAGGAAAATGAGCAGTTATTGTGTAATTGGCTCTGGAATTTCTGGAGCAACAATAGCTAATTTGTTAAGTAAAAAAAATTCTGTACACATTTATGACAAAGCTCGAGGTCCAGGTGGTAGATCTTCTTTTAAAAGATTAAATAAGTCAAAAGGATTTGACCATGGGGCACAATATATTTCTCCAAAAACAATTCAATTTAAAAAATTTATTACAAATTTATGTAAAAAAAAAATTCTAAAAAAATGGGGCGGCAAACACGTTTTTTTATATAAGTTAAAAAAAGAAAATAAAAATCATGTTAAAATAATTGGCCGTAAAGGCAACAATGATATTAGCAAACATTTAATAGAGAATATAAATTGTAATTTTCAAAGTGAGTTGGAGAAGATTAAATTTGTAAACAAAAAATGGAAGCTAGTCTTTAAGAACAACAAAACAAAATTTTATGATAAATTAGTATTAACTTGTCCATTTCCGCAATTAAAAAAATTATCAAAAAAATTCATTAAGGATCCATTCATTAAGCAAAAAATCAAAATGGATGCGAATATTACAGTCATGATTGAAATTAAAAAAACAAATATAAACATATCAAGTTACTTATTTGACGACAAAATTTTAGGGTGGGCCGCTAAAGAAAATAGTAAAAAAAGATTTAAAAGTAAAAATGATTTGTGGACTTTACAAAGTACAAAACTATGGGCAAATAAAAAAATAAATAAAAATAGAGAAAATAAAGAAAAAAATTCAAAGATTTTAATTGATCGATTTTTTAAACTTACTGGAATTAAAAAAACAAAAATATTAACTTCATTAAATCATGGTTGGAAATATTCTTCAAATTCTAGATCTTTAAAAATTAAAAGTTATTGGAGTAATAAATTAAATTTAGGAGTGTGTGCAGACTGGTTTGTGGGTCCTAGAGTAGAGGCTGGATGGATAAGTGCAAACGATCTTTATAAAAAAATAAATAAATAATTTTATTCAAGATTTTTTAAGCGATACTCCCAATTTCCCATTCTTTCATATGTTACTTTGACAATAACTGAAGTTTTTTTATCAAGCCAAATATCAAAATTTAATTTTTTATCTTCTGGAAGAGACATATCTTTAGATGTGAGTTTGAAATGATCTGTTTCGTATTGTTTGCCATCAATTGAAATATTTTCTTTACCAATAAAAGTAACTAGTTGTTCTTTTATACTTCCAGAAATAGGACTTATTTGGCTTTCTGCTTGTAAAATTTTATGACTCCACCAATTTCCAATAATATTTTTAACTGAAGCTTCACCTGAATATGAAGATCCTTTAATATCAAACTTTTCATTATTTTTATCTAGTTTTAAGTTTACAAATTTTTCTTTTTTATTTTGAAGTGTCTTTGATTGAAAAGATATTAATTTATCTTTTAAATAAATTTCTTCTCCATATCCCTCTACTTTAAATATTGTTGCAGACAGTAATTTTACCTCAAATTTATATTGATTTTTTACTATCGTTTTTTCATCATCTCTTTTAAAATAATAATTGTTATATCCAATTACTTCATCATTTCTTAAGATCTCCATTTCTATTTTGTCAAATTTGTTATAATGACCTATATGAGCTAGAGAAATTGATGAGAAAAATATAATAAGTAAAATAACTGCAAACTTTTTCATTTGCTGGTTACAATATTAGATTTCTTCATTAATAGATATAGCTTATTACAATTATGTTTTTAAAAATAAAAAAAATTCCAAAAGTAAAATGGAGCTCAGAAAAACCATTTAATTTTAAACCAAAGTTTTCTACATTTTTTTTCTTATGTTTTGGTTTGTCTTTATTTGGATTAGGTGAAGGATTGTTAATTGTTTCATTTACAGGAGCCTCTCCTTGGAGTGTTTTAGCCCAAGGTATTTCCTTAAATGTTAATTTAAGTATTGGAACTATCACATTATTAATAAGTATTGCTGTTTTAATTTTATGGATCCCTCTTGGGCAAAAACCAGGAATGGGTACAATATTTAATGCATTGATAATTGCAATTATGATTGATCTTTGCATTAAATATGTTCCAACACCATCAAATTATATTTATCAATTATTATTAGCTGTAATTTCTGTAATCATGGTTGGAATAGGTGGCGGTATTTACTTGGTATCTAATTTAGGAGCCGGTCCTAGAGATGGATTAATGATAGGATTACAAAAATTAACTAATTTTCCTATAGCTGTTGTAAGAGGAACATTAGAAATTTCAGTTGTTAGTATTGGGTGGTATTTAGGAGGAACAGTTGGGGTTGGAACTTTATTATTTGCATTTGGCATAGGTCCTTGCGTTGCTTTAGGACTTTATTTAGTTGATAAAACTTTCGATTAGGCTGCAGCTATAGCTTTTTCGCTTTTTTTTCTTTCGTGTGGATCAAGAATTGCCTTTCTTAATCTGCATGAGTCTGGTGTTATCTCTAAAGCTTCATCTGTATTAAGCATACTTAATTGTTCTGCAATTGACATCTTTCTTACTGGTGTAAGAACAACATTCTCATCAGTACCTTGAGTTCTCATATTAGTCAATTTTTTACCCTTCATTACATTTATAATCATATCACCTGGTTTAGGTGAAAGACCAACTATCATTCCAGGATAAACAGAGTCATTATGTGTAACAAACATTTCTCCTCGTGCCTGTAAGTTAAAGATAGCAAATGCGACAGCTTTTCCTTGCTCCATTGAGATTAATGCTCCATTTCTTCTACCTTCCATCTCTCCTTCAAAAGGACCATAACTATGGAATATTCTGTTGATCACTCCATTTCCTTTTGTAAGTGTAAGAAATCTGCTTGTGTAGCCCATTAAACCTCTAGTAGGCGCATGAAAAATTAATCTTTTTTTGTTAGTTCCAGTATCTTTTAGTTCTATTAGTTTACCTTTTCTTCTGTTCATTGAGTCAATTACTTTTGATGAATGTTCTTCATCAAGATCCATGGTAATTTCTTCAATTGGCTCAAGTTTGTTTCCACTTTCATCAGTTTTATACAAAACTTTTGGAGGACTAACTGTCATTTCAAAACCTTCTCTTCTCATTTGAGTTAAAAGAATTTCCAACATCAACTCACCTCTACCACTAACAACAAAAGAGTCTTTTCCCTCGTTTTCAGAAAATGTAATTCCAACATTATTTTGTGCCTCTTGAACTAATCTATCTCTTATTTGGGTGCTGGTTAGTCTTTTACCTTCAGTTCCAGCTAAGGGTGAAGTATTTACAGTAATTGTAATTGACATTGTAGGAGGATCTATTGGTGTCGCAGGGATTGGCTCATTTACTCCTAGATCACATATCGTATCAGCAACATTTGCTTTTTCTAACCCGGCTACAACTACTATATCCCCAGCCTCGCCAACATCTATGGGAACTTTTTTTGTCCCTTCATATCTAAAAATTTTTGTTAATTTTCCTTCATCAACTTTTTCACCATTTAAATTGATTGCTTTTATAGATTGATTAGCTTTCGCAGTTCCCTGTGCAATTCTTCCAACCAAACTTCTTCCTAAAAAACTATCTGCATAAAGTAGCGTTGACAACATTGCAAAAGGTTTATTTTTATCAAATTCAGCAGGTTTTACATGATCAACAATTAAATCTAACAAAGGGTTTAAATTTTCTCTTGGACCATCAACTTCATGATCAGCCCAACCTGATCTTCCACTTGCATACAGAACTGGAAAATCTAATTGTTCTTCATTTGCATCTAAGCTAACAAACAAATCAAATGTTTCATCCAAAACTTCATTAGCTCTTTGATCAGCTTTATCCAATTTATTAATAACAACAATTGGCTTTAATCCTTGTTTAAGAGCTTTGGATAATACAAATTTTGTTTGAGGCATAACACCTTCTGCAGAGTCAATTAATAACAAGGCTCCATCTGCCATACTTAAAACTCTTTCAACTTCAGCAGCAAAATCTCTGTGGCCTGGAGTATCGATTATATTTATTCTTGAATTATTCCAATTAATTGAAGCAGGTTTAGCTAAAATTGTAATTCCTCTTTCTTTTTCAAGTTCTCCCGAGTCCATTAATCTTTCATCAACAACTTCATTGTCCCTAAATGAACCACTTTGTTTCATTAAATTATCAATTAAAGTAGTCTTACCATGATCAACATGGGCGATGATTGTGATGTTTCTGATATTATTACTCATAAATTTCTGGCTCTTATACATATTTAAAAGGATATTAAAACTCAAAAAAACTCATAACTGGCTTGAATAATTTTCAAAATTCAGGATTAATTTGTCTTTTTTTGCTTATCTTTTTTAAGTTTTCTTTTTTCTTTAAAGCTCAATTTAGGTTTTTTTTTAACACTAGCGTCTTTAAATGATTTACCACTATATCTTTTTGACATGATTAAATTTCACACAAAAAAAAGGCCATCTTGAGATGGCCTTTTAAAATTTTTTAAGAAAATGAGGTATTACATTTACCTATAAATTACGCCAATACTGACTTATTTAACTTCTTCACTGCAAACTTCACTGCATTTTCAGACGAAACAGAAAGCAAACAGAAAGGTGACATCATTTAAGAGTTGAGTTAAATTTGAAATACACAAAACTTGAATGACTAGAATTATTTATTTTATCCTTTCCTTCTTTATAATGATCGGTGTAACGTTTGCTCATCATGGTAATGAGAAATATGCATATAGTAAAAATTATGCATATAAAATAGGTGATAAAAAAAATGATAACGCCTATCAGTTTGAATTTGATTTACAAACTAACGAATTATCTAAATTAGTTGAAGAACAACTTAAAGATAAAAAAACTGGTTTAGTTTCTTACATCTTATTTGAAAACAACAAAATTTTAGTTGATCAAAATAGGAAAAGTAAATATCGGGGACCATATCCTTCACATTCTGTAGGCAAAAGTTTAGTAAGTCTTGTAAATGGTTATGCCATGTGTGGTGGTTATATTAATCATACAGTTTTTGATAGAATAGATTATCCAACTGTTAAAGGAACCTTATATGAAAATCAAAAGTTAATACACTTACTTAACATGCAAGCAGGTGATGACGAAATAATTGGTGATCGAATTGGTATTTGGGATAGTAAAATAACGAAAAATAAACAAAGTGTTAATACTATACCCATCAAGACCGCTATGAAAAGATACTTCAAAGGTGTTGATGGTTTAGAACCTGGTAAGTATTTTAATTATAGTGCCATGACAACAAATGTAATTATGAACTATGTTATTTACAAAACTGGTGATGACTGGAATAAGTTATTACATAAGATATTTGTAAAAGACGCTAAAGTTGCAAAAAGAGTTTATTTTCATAAAACTTTAAGAAAAGATAAAACTGGTAATAGAAAATCTGGTGAATACGGAAGATATTCTTTCTATGCAGATAGATATGATTATGTGAGAATTGCTAACATGATTATGAATCATTGGAAGAATGATACTTGCGTTGGCAAGTATTTAAAAACAATGTATGAAAATAGAGTAGATAGACAATATGATGAGTATAGTAAGTTTAATGGTAACCATAGATCAGCACAAACTTATGGTGGTCAGTTTCTATGGGACGCTATTGGTTTAGAGGACAGACCTATTTTAATGATGGATGGTGCTTGGGGTCAACAAGTAGTTATTGATTTTGATAATAACAGAATTATTACTGCTCATTCTACAGATAGACATTACGACTATCATAAATTAATATATGTACCATTAGGTTATAAAGTAAAACCTAAAAAATGTGGAGAAAGAGACTCTATGGGTAGAGTAATAGAATGTCCAAATACTGCTAAATAACTTTAATAATCCTTTGTAATAAAAAACCCCCCGAAACCTTCATCATACATTCATCACTATATTCATCACTAATGATTTTCGTTAAGATAAAAAAAAAGGGCAGTAAAAACTGCCCTTTTTGAATTTTTGTTTGAGATTAATGGGGATTACATACCCATTCCACCCATTCCTCCCATGCCGCCCATACCACCAGGCATTCCACCAGGCATTCCGCCAGCAGCATCTTTTTCCTCTGGTTTGTCAGCGATCATTGCTTCTGTAGTTACTAATAATCCAGCAATCGAAGCAGCGTCTTGTAGAGCAGTTCTCACAACTTTAACTGGGTCTATGATACCCTTTGCAAACATATCACAATATTCCTCGTTTTGAGCATCGTAACCGTTAGTTTTTTTCTTCTGCTCTAATAATTTACCAACTACCACTGAACCATCAACACCAGCATTTTTAGTAATTTGTCTAATTGGAGCTTCCAATGCTTTTCTCACAAGATCCACACCTGCCTTCTGGTCATCACCTTTTGCTTTAACTTTATCAAGTTCTTGAGCAGCGTAAAGAAGAGCACAACCACCACCTGTTACAATTCCTTCTTCAACGGCAGCTCTAGTAGCGTTTAAAGCATCTTCAACTCTGTCTTTTCTTTCTTTAACTTCAACTTCGGTTGCACCACCAACTTTGATAACTGCAACTCCACCAGCTAACTTAGCAAGTCTCTCTTGAAGTTTTTCTCTGTCATAATCAGAAGTAGTTTCTTCAACTTGTTGTTTGATAGAAGCACATCTAGCTTCGATATCAGATTTTTTACCACTACCATTAACGATAGTGCTGTTATCTTTATCAACTTTGATTTTCTTACAAGATCCAAGATCATCAAGTTTAACGTTTTCAAGTTTAATACCTAGGTCTTCAGATATAACCTGACCTCCTGTTAAAATAGCGATATCTTCTAGCATAGCTTTTCTTCTATCACCAAAACCTGGAGCTTTAACGGCCACAACTTTTAAACCACCTCTAAGTTTGTTTACTACTAAAGTTGCTAAAGCTTCGCCCTCAACATCTTCAGAAATAATCATTAATGGTCTACCAGCTTGTACAACAGCTTCTAAAAGAGGAACCATTGGCTGTAAATTAGTTAATTTTTTTTCATGTAATAAAATAAAAGGATTATCTAATTCTGTAGTCATCTTATCACTATTAGTAATAAAATATGGTGACAGATATCCTCTATCAAATTGCATACCCTCAACTACATCTAATTCTGTTTCAATACCTTTATTTTCTTCAACAGTAATAACCCCCTCGTTTCCAACTTTTTGCATTGCTTTTGCAATCATCGTTCCAATTTCTTTATCACCATTTGCAGATATTGTACCAACTTGAGCTATCTCATCGCTATCTTTTACTTTTTTTGCAGATGATACAAGACTTTCTTTTACTGTTTCTACAGCAGCATCAATTCCTCTTTTCACGTCCATCGGATTCATGCCAGCTGTTACATACTTCACACCTTCTTTGACAATTGCTTGCGCAAGTATAGTTGCAGTCGTAGTTCCATCACCAGCTTCATCGTTAGTTTTGCTAGCAACTTCTTTCACCATTTGTGCACCCATATTTTCAAATTTATCTTCAAGGTCTATTTCTTTAGCTACAGAAACACCATCTTTAGTAATTCTAGGCGCACCATAAGATTTATCCATCACGACATTTCTTCCTTTTGGTCCTAAAGTTACTTTAACAGTGTCAGCTAGGATATTTACACCTCTTATCATTGCTGCTCTTGCTTCAGCATCAAATTTAACAACTTTTGCCATTATTTTTCTCCTTTAAATTAAATTACTTACCAGAAATACCCATAATGTCTGACTCTTTCATTATGCTGTACTCTTTACCATTAATTTTGACCTCAGTTCCTGACCATTTGCCAAATAAAACTTTATCACCAACTTTAACATCCATCGGAATTATCTTTCCATCTTCTGTTTTTGCTCCACCACCAACAGCAACAACTTTGCCTTCCTGAGGTTTTTCTTGAGCTGTATCAGGGATAATGATTCCTCCAGCAGTTTTTTCACTGCCATCTAATACTTCGATTAAAACTCTGTCATGTAACGGTTTAAACTTCATAAATTCTCCTTAATAAATCTTTATAAATATGTGCCTCATATAGATATTTCACCGCCTATTTCAAGATCAGAAAATCTTTAGGATATTAATATTGCTAGTAAATTCGGGATTTTATGGTTTATACCTTAAAATATGACCAAAAATTTAGATTTAAATGGCTTACAATCAATTGCTGATAATTATGATCTTTTTTATATAGACTTATGGGGCGTTGTTCATAATGGGGTTAATCTTCATGAAAAAGCAATAGCTGTTTTAAATGAGCTTTTAAAAAAAAAGAAAATGTTCATACTTTTAACAAATGCCCCAAGACCAAATCAAACTGTTCAAAATTTTTTAGAAAAGATGGGCATGGATAAAACAATCAGAGATCACGTATTTACCTCAGGAGAAGCAGCTTTGAATTATTTGAAAAAATCTTACATATCGAAAAAGTTTTACCACATAGGTCCACCTAGAGATTTTGATTTATTTTATTTATTTAAGAAAAATAAGTGCGAAGATATTAGTGATGGTGAATATTTATTGTGTACGGGGTTATTTGATGATCATGATAAGGATTTAAAATTTTATAAAGATTTACTTGAAAAACATATTACGAAAAAAATGATTTGTACAAATCCAGATTTAATCGTTGATCGTGGTGAAGTTAGAGAGTTGTGTGCAGGTTCTGTTGCAATGGTTTTTGAAAAAATGGGTGGAGAAGTAGTATATTTTGGAAAACCACATCCAGAGGTTTACAATCAATCAATTGACAATAAAAATAAAAAAATATTAGCAATTGGCGATAATTTAAACACTGATATCAAAGGTGCAAATCTTTTAAATTATGATTCTTTACTAATCAGTAATGGAATACATAGAAATGAAATAAAAAATAAAGGTATCCAAGACATTTCAAAAGAGTATGAAGTGATAGTTAATTATATTCAATCAGATTTAAAATGGTAAAACACTATACAAATTTCAATATTAAAAAATTACACAGAGGATCAATTATTTTAATAGGTAATTTTGATGGTTTACATTTAGGACATCAAAAATTATTCCAATTAGCACAGTCGTATAAGAAAAAATATAATCTAAAGATTGGGGTTGTTAATTTTGATCCAATGCCAAAAATGTTTTTTAATAAAAAATTAAAAAATTTTCGGCTCTCTAATATTGATCAAAAAATAAAGTTACTTAGTAATTTCAAAGTAGATTTTGTTATTACAAAAAAATTTGATAAAAAATTCTCAAAAACTAAAGCGCTAAACTTTATTTCTCAAATTTTAAATAAAAAATTAAGTTCTAAATATATTTTTGTTAGCAATAATTTTAGATTTGGAAACAAAAGACAAGGAAATGTTAAATTACTAAAAAAATATGAACAATTGTTTGATTATAAAGTTGTTAAACCTGAACCACTAATTAAAAATAAAAAGATCGTGTCATCATCTTTAATAAGAAATCTTTTAGAAAATGGTCTATTGAGTAAAGCTAACAATCTTTTAAAAAGAAACTGGGCAATACAAGGAAAAGTTAAAAAGGGAAGACAAGTAGGAAAAAAAATTGGATTTCCAACTTGTAACATAGACATCGGTGATTATGTTTTAGCAAAACCAGGAGTTTATGCTGTAAAGGTTTTGAGAAAAAACAGTAAGAAATATCTTAAAGGAATTGCTAATCTTGGATATAGGCCAACATTTAATCAAAAAAAAATATTACTAGAAGTTCATTTATTTAATTTTTCTGGAAATCTTTACAATAAACTTTTATCAGTAGAGTTTTTAAAGTTTATAAGGAAAGAAAAAAAATTTAATAATGTTAATCAATTAAGAGCTCAAATAAGAAAAGATTTAAATATTGCAAAAAAGACTAAATGACTAAATCACAAATAAATCTGCCAAAAACAGCTTTTTCCATGAAAGCTAACTTGCCCACTAGAGAACCAGAAATTCTTGAATATTGGAAAAAAATAAACCTTTACGACAAATTGAGAAATGAAAGTAAAGGAAGAGAAAAATTCATTCTACATGATGGTCCACCTTATGCTAACGGAAATATTCATATGGGAACAGCTCTGAATAAAATTCTTAAAGATATAATTGTAAAATTTCATCAAATGGACGGAAAAGACTCAATTTATGTTCCAGGCTGGGATTGTCATGGTTTACCAATTGAATGGAAAATTGAAGAACAGTATAAAAAAAATAAAAAAAACAAAAACGAAGTTCCTATAGTTGAGTTTAGAAAAGAATGTAGAACATTTGCCGAGAAGTGGATTGAAGTTCACAAAAGTCAATTTAAAAGATTAGGTGTTGTAGGGGATTGGGAAAATTATTACTCAACAATGAGCTTTGATGCAGAAGCTCAGATAGTCAGGGAGCTTGGTAAATTTTTAAAAGAAGGAAGTTTATATAAAGGTTTTAAACCTGTGTTATGGTCAACAGTTGAAAAAACAGCGCTTGCAGATGCTGAGGTAGAATATCAAGACCATAAATCAGATACAATTTATACTTCATTTAAAGTTAAATCATCTAATTTAAAAGATTTAGTTGGAAGTGAAATAGTCATTTGGACAACAACCCCATGGACAATACCAGCCAATAAAGCTTTGGCATTTAATGAGTCTCTTGATTATGTAATTTTGGAAATAAATGATGAAGGTGATTTTAAAAATAGAAAAATTGTTATTGCAGAAGCTCTACTTGAAGCAGTCGTTAAAGAGTGTGAATTAAAAGAATATAAAAAAATTCTTACGTTTAAAGGTAAAGAATTTAAAAATACTATTTGTTATCACCCATTTTTAAATCTTGGTTATGATCATGATATTCCAATGCTAGAGGCAAGATTTGTAACCACTGAGCAAGGAACTGGAATAGTCCACTGCGCACCTAGTCATGGACCTGATGACTTTAATCTTTGTTTGAATAATGGTATTAAAGCTATCGAAACAGTTGATGGAGATGGAAAATATACAAACAATGTAAAATTATTTGAAGGACTTCATATTTTTAAAGCAAATCCTATTGTAATTCAAAAACTTAAAGAGCAAAAAAATTTATTATTTAATGGTGAGTTAGTTCATTCTTATCCACACTCATGGAGGTCTAAGGCACCACTTGTACATAGGGCTACTCCACAATGGTTTATCTCAATGGAAAGTCACAAATTAAGAGATAAAGCATTAAAGGCTATTGATGAAACAACTTTTTACCCAAGCAAAGGTAAAGAAAGATTAAAATCAATGATTGAAACAAGACCTGACTGGTGTGTTTCAAGACAAAGAGTTTGGGGCGTACCTCTTCCGATTTTTGTGAATAAAAAAACAAATGAAATTTTAATTGATGATGAAGTAATAGAAAATATTGCAACTATTTATGAAAAAGAAGGCTCTGATTGTTGGTTTTCGGATGATCCTCAAAGATTTTTAGGGAACAAATATAAAGCTGAAGATTATAAAAAATTAAGTGACATTGTTGAAGTTTGGTTTGATAGTGGATCAACTCATTCTTTTGTATTAGAAAAAAGAGAAGATCTAAAATGGCCAGCATCAATGTATTTAGAGGGTTCAGATCAACATAGGGGGTGGTTTCACTCATCATTATTAGAATCTTGTGGAACAAGAGATAGAGCGCCTTTCGAATCTATTTTGTCTCATGGTTTTGTTGTGGACGGTAAAGGTTTGAAGATGTCTAAATCATTAGGAAATGTCATTGCACCTGAGGATATTTTGAAAAAGTATGGTGCTGATATTTTAAGAATATGGGTAGCATCATCAAATTATGCAGAGGATTTAAGAATAGATTATTCTATTCTAGATCAACACGCAGAGTCTTATAGAAAAATTAGAAATACTTTTAGATATTTACTTGGAAATATAAATGATGATTTTGTAACTATAAACTTTGACAAAGTAGAGTTAGAAAAGCTACCTGAGTTAGAGCAATTAATGTTGCATAGAATTTATATTTTAAATAATAATTTTAAAAAATATTTTAATAATTATGATTTTCATAATTTGTATAAAGAATTACTAAATTTTTGTACTGTTGATTTATCTGCTTTTTATTTTGATATTAGAAAAGATAATCTTTATTGCGATCCTAGAGACTCAGAGAAAAGAAAATCAACCATTTTAGTTCTTAATATAATTTTAAATGCATTGTTAAAATGGTTTGCTCCAATTTTATCTTTTACAACTGAAGAAATTTATAAATTATTGTTCAAAGATCAAAAAAGTATACACCTTGAAAAATTTCTAGAATTTCCAGATAAATTTAAAAATAAAAAACTTAGTGAAAAATGGAGTGAATTAATTAAAATTAGAAATATTTGTAATATAAGTATTGAAGAAAAAAGAGCTAGTAAAGAAATAGGATCAAGCTTAGAGGCAGAGTTAACAATAAATTTAAATCAAAAATTACAAAAGGTAACTAATAACATTGATTTTTCAGAATTATGTATTACTTCAAAAGCTGAAGTTAGTTACAATGAAGATGTTGAGACAACTGCAATCACTAGCAAAGCGAAGGGAACAAAATGCCCAGTTTGTTGGAAAATAAATGAAGCTCCTTGTCCTAGACACCTTTAATGATCGAAAAAATTTTAACAAAAAGCTTTATAATCAATTCGTTGTTAGTTTTTTCAATTTTTTTACTTGATAGGCTTTCTAAAATTTATGTTATTTATCTAGATAAAAAATTTTTAGGATCTGAAATATTTTCCTCAAAGTTTTTAAATATAGTTTTAGTTTGGAATGAAGGAATTGCTTTTGGTCTTTTTTCATTTGATGAAAATTACTTATATAACATTTTAACTATTATTATTTTGTTAATTATTATTATAATTTTCTTTATGATGATAAGGAATAAAGGTATTAAAAAATACTCGCTTTTAATGATATTAGGAGGTGCATTAGGTAATTTTTATGACAGGATATTCTATGGAGCAGTACCAGACTTTATTGATTTTCATATATCAAATTTTCATTGGTTTATTTTTAACTTTGCAGATATTTTCATAACAATAGGTGTAATTTTTATGATAATTTTAGAATATATTGGTATTAATAACGAAGAAAGCACATCATGAAATATATTAAATTAATTATTTTCTTAAATTTTATTTTATTTTTTTCATCATGTGCCTCAATGAAGGAGGGTTTTTCAAATCAAAAAAGAAATAATAGCGATGAATTTTTGGTTGAAAAAAAGTCTCCACTAATAACACCTCCTGATTATAATGATTTGCCAGTTCCAAGTTCTAATGACAAACCATTAAATGATAATAATGCAATTAAATCATTGATTTCTAATGAAAATGATAAAGATATTAAAAATAACAACCTCAAAGAGTTAAACAAAAATTTTGAAGAATCCTTGATAGAGAAGATTAAAAATTAATGATCACTTCCGGAATTTACTTTAAAAATTTCAATTCCAAATTAAAAAAATTAAAGATCAAGGATAAACTTTATTTAATATTAAAAAATAAAAATCCGATATTAGAATCTTTATCAAAAAACTATAAAAATTCATTTAGTAACAAAATACTTAAAAAATATAAAAAATATCAAAATTTTAGAGTAATAGGAATGGGAGGTTCTACTTTAGGAACACAAACAATTTACAGTTTTTTGAATCACAAAATTAAAAAAAATTTTTTATTTATTGATAATCTGAAACCAAAAAATGATAAGAATTTAAAAAAAAAAATAGTTAATTTAATTGTTTCAAAATCAGGTAACACTATAGAAACTATAGTTAACTCTAATATTTATTTAGAAAAAAAAAATACAAATATTTTTATTACTGAAAATAAAAACAATTATTTATATTTGTTAGCAAAAAAATTAAAATCTGAAATAATTCATCATAATAATTTTATAGGTGGAAGATATTCGGTGTTATCTGAAGTAGGTATGTTGCCTGCTGAGTTAATGGGACTTAATTCGGGTAATTTTAAACAACTAAATTCTTTAATAAAAAATCAAAAATTTTTGAGAGCTTTAATACTAAATGTTCAATCAACTCTTCATTTTGTTAAGAATAATAGATTTAATTCGATAATAATTAATTATGATGAGAAATCTGATAATTTGTTTAAGTGGTACCAGCAACTTCTTGCAGAAAGTTTAGGAAAAAATAAAAAGGGTATTTTGCCAATTGTTTCAACAATGCCAAAAGACAACCACAGCTTGATGCAACTTTATTTAGACGGTTTTAAAAATAATTTTTTTACATTTTTTTTTGTTCATGAAAAAAAAACTGACAAAATAAACAACAAATATATTTTATCTTCTAAATCATTTCTTAAAAATAAAAATCTATCTAATATTTTATATTCACAAATGAAAGCATCTGAAAATGTATTTAAAAATAAAAATATCCCTTTTAGAACTTTTGAAATAAAGAAAAGAGACGAAAAAACTTTAGGCGAGTTATTTTGTTTTTTTATATTAGAAACAATTTTAATTGGTGAAGCTTTAAATATAAATCCTTATGATCAGCCTGCTGTTGAGCTCATAAAAAAAGAAACAAAGAAAATTTTAATTTGAAAAGAAAAAAATTCTTGAAATTCCATATTTTTTTTCTTCGATAATATTAAAATCTTCCAAAAATATGTCTTTTTCATCTTTGTGTCTGTGTAATATTATTATTCCAGTTTCTTTTAATAAATTTTCATTCTTAATTTTTCTAAAAATTATAGATAAATTTTTATCTTTAAAGGGTGGGTCTAAAAAAATTATATCAAACTGTATATTTAAGTTTATAATTTTATTGTTATTATAAATATCTTTTTCAATAATCTTATAATTATCTACTGATTTTAAATTTAGTAAATTTTTTTTTAAGATAGGAATTACACCCTGGTAATTTTCAACAAATACCACCTCCTGAACACCTCTTGAGAGACATTCAATACCAAATGACCCAACACCAGAAAACATATCAAGTATATTTGCATTCTCTAAATCAATCTTAAATTTTTTTGAGTGATTTATTATATTAAAAATAGATTCTTTCACTAAATCCTTTAGTGGCCTAGTTTTATCATTCATAGGTTGATAGATTTTTTTTCCTCTAAAAGATCCTGAAATTATTCTCATTATTCAATAACTTTATAGCCGATATCACTTCTGTAAAAACCACCTGACCAATTAAGTTTGTTTAAATTATTGATTAGATTGTTTTTTGCTATTTTAAAATCTTCTGATATCGAAACGAAATTTAAAACTCTTCCACCTGTAGCAAAGATTTTTTTGTTTACCGTAGTTGTTCCAGCATGAAATAAAAATTCATCTTCTTTTAAACTAATTTTATTAATGTTTTCTATTTCAACATTTTTTTGAAAAGTATCAGGATATCCTTTTGAACAAACCACAATACATAAACTTTTTTTATTGAGCCATTCTATATTCAGCTTATCTAGTTTTTTATCACAGCATGATAGCAAAATTTCAATTATATCTGTTTTTAGTTTTGGAAGAATAGTTTGACACTCCGGATCACCCATTCTAACATTATATTCAATAAGATGTGGCTCATTATTTACTATCATTAAACCTGTATATAAAAATCCTTTATATTCGCTACCCAGTTCATCTAAACCTCTTAGTGTTGGCTTAATTATTTTTTCGATTATTTTATGTTCAAGATCATCATTAATTAACCTTGAAGGAGAGTAAGCACCCATTCCACCAGTGTTCTTACCTTTGTCACCTTCTAAAACTCTTTTATGATCTTGTGCAGTTCCAAAACTTTTAAAATTCTTTCCATCATGAATTGTAAAAAAACTCATTTCTTCACCAATAAGAAATTCTTCAATCAATATATTTTCTGCCACTCCAAACTTTCCACCAAAAATTTCTTCTACTGCGATCAATGCTTCATTTTCAGAATTACAAATATACACACCTTTTCCAGAAGCCAAATTGTCTGCTTTAATTACTATTGGAAAGGATGAATTTTCCAAAAAATTTTTAGCTTCTTGTTCATTAAAACAAATCTTAAATTTTGCAGTCGGTATATTAAATTTTTGACAAAGTTTTTTTGTAAATATTTTTGATCCTTCAAGTTGTGATGCTATCTTATTTGGACCGAAGACTTTAATATTAAATTTTTCCAAATAATCCACTAATCCATCTACTAAAGGTTTTTCAGGGCCAATGACTACTAAATCGATTTTTTTTTCTAATATATAATCTTTTATTTTCTCAAAACTCTCCAAATCAATTTTAACATTTTCAGCAATATTTTCTGTACCTGCATTTCCTGGAAAACAAAATATTTTTTCAATTTTATTTGATTTTTTTATAGTATCACAAATCGCATGTTCTCTTCCACCACTTCCTATTATGCCAACTTTCATATAAAACTATATAAACTATAAATGAAAAAAAAATTAGCAAAATTAAAGTATTTACCGAATAATTTTCAAATCATAGAGAATGGCGATTATGTTGAGTGTGCAGTATCAGGAAAAAAAATAAACCTTGAAAATTTGACTTATTGGAATGTTGAACTCCAAGAACCTTATTTTTCTTTTAAAGAAGCTTTTAAAAAAAGAGAAAACACCAATAAAGAGTAAATTATTTCCAGCGATTATGTGACCAAATCCAACTTTCAGGTTTTTTCATAATCATTTTTTCAAGAACTTTATTTAGATAATCTGTAATTAATTCTACCGAACTGTTAGTGGGAAATTTAATTGGCTCATTAATAGTGATTTTAAAATGAATGCCATTTAATCTTTCAATGTAAATTGGTATTACTGGTATATCAAATTTTTTTACTAATTGAGCAGGTATTGTTGTTGTCAAAGCTTTTTCATTAAAAAAATTTGATAATATTCCCTCCGATACTCTTTGATCAATCATCAAAGCGGTGGATACATTTTTTTTTTTTAATTCTAAAAGTTTTTTTAGGCCACCTATTCCTTTCTTAATTTGATTTTTGCATATATATTTTGTTCTCAACCTTTCCATAAATACATTTAAAAAAATATTATTTAAAGGTCGGTATATAGCTGAAAGTTCTATTCCAGACTTTTCTAAATACATTGCCATTAACTCAAAATTACTGAAGTGCCCAGACACAAAAATTACTGGTTTATTAGATGATCTTACAGTTTCAAGAATATTTTGACCTTCTACTTTAATATTCTTTGCAAGCTTTCCTGCTCTAAAATCTTTGATAAACATAAATTCTGCGAAAACTCTTC
>CACJNV010000006.1 GCA_902594865.1 uncultured Pelagibacteraceae bacterium
GATAATAAATAATGGAAACTAGAAATATAATTGCTGCCATAAGTTTATCAGCTGCTGTAATTATATTATACTCGCTATTTTTTGCACCACCTCCTGTAACGAAAGAAAATTTAACCGAAAAAACTAAGACTGAACAGAACTCAGATGCGCCTAGTCTTGATCAAAAAGAAAATGTAACCGAAATTTCACGAGAAGAAGCGTTACAACAAAGTGAAAGAATTCAATTTGAAAACCAAAGTATTGTTGGATCTATTTCATTAAAAGGGGCCGCAATAGACGATCTAACTTTCAAAGAATATAATGTTAGTTTAGAAAGCGATGAAAAAGTAAAATTTCTTGCACCACGAAGCTCTAAAGAAGGCTATATAATAGAAAGTGGTTTTATAACTACTGATAAAAATATCGATATTCCAAATGCAGATTCAATTTGGTCAGTTTCTGGAAATAAAAAATTAACTGATCAATCTCCTATAAAACTAAGTTGGACTAATGATCAAGGCATCACTTTTGAAAAAGAAATTGCATTAGATGATAAGTTTTTATTCACAATAAAACAAAGAGTTACAAATTCTACTGATAAAAACTATGACTTCTATTCTTATGGACAAATTATAAGAAATCAAATCCCAGAAGGTTTAACCGATTTTTACATTCTTCATGAAGGCCCTATCGCTACATTGGACGAAGAATTAATTGAGGAAGATTATGACGATATTGAAGAGAAAAAATTCTCAAGAACCGCCCAAAAAGGATGGTTAGGTCTAGGAGATAAATATTACATATCAACTCTAATTCCACCAAGAGAAAAAGAATTTAAAACTACGATGGATTACAAAAACAAGTACAGAATAAACTTTGTTACAACTGAACCATTAGAGTTAACTGGAAACTCTTCTATAGAAGAAAAATTACAAGTAATAGTAGCTGCAAAAAGAGTTGATGTAATTGATGGGTACGCAGAATCATTAAAAATTGATAAATTTGATCTTACGATTGATTGGGGATTCTTATACTTTTTAACACGTCCTTTGTTTACTGCTTTAGAATATTTCTTTAAAATATTTGGTAATTATGGATTAGCAATTATTGCTGTTACCGTTTGTATTCGTTTAGCATTTTTTCCACTTGCTAATTTTTCGTTCAGAAGCATGGCTAAAATGAAAGCTCTTCAGCCTGAGATGGCAAGACTTAAGGAAGTACACAAAGATGACAAGATGAAATTGCAACAAGCAATGATGGCTCTTTACAAGAAGGAAAAAGTAAATCCCATGTCTGGATGCTTGCCAATTCTGATTCAAATACCTGTATTTTTTGCTTTGTATAAAGTTTTATTTGTAACAATAGAAATGCGTCATATGCCTTTTTATGGTTGGATCCAAGATTTAAGTGCTAAGGATCCTACTTCTATATTTAATTTATTTGGATTGTTTCCTTATGACGTACCTTCTTTCCTTGTAATTGGAGCATGGCCAGTTGCTATGGGGGTATCAATGTGGGTGCAACAAAAGTTAAATCCTGCTCCAACAGATCCAATGCAAGCAAAAATATTTATGTTCTTCCCTTTATTTTTAACAGTAATTCTTGCACCATTCCCAAGTGGTCTAGTAATTTATTGGACAGTTAATAACATTTTAACAATGGCTCAGCAGGTTGTAATAATGAAACGTACAACAGTTAAAACTGCAACCTAATTAAAAAAATAATAAATGGACCTTGAAAAGATATTACCTAATGACGGGCCACCAATTAATGAAGTAACTAAATATATTGAAAAATATAAAAATGATTTAATAGTAATTAAATACGGTGGAAATGTTTTAATTGATAGAAACGTATTTAATAATTTTATAACTGATCTTAGTGTTTTAAATAAATTAGGCCTTGCAACTGTGGTAATTCATGGTGGTGGACCTAGAATTAAAAGAGAGCTAGAAAAATCAAGTATTCAATCAAAATTCATAAGAGGACTAAGAGTAACTGACAAAAATATAATTGATATTGTTGAATCTGTTTTGATTGATTTTAATAATGACATTGTTAATTCTTTAAAAGACAAAGGCACAGAGGCAATCTCTATTCACACAAAAAATAATAATGTTATAAAAACTATACCAGAAGCAGAAGAGCTAGGATTTGTAGGAATACCAAATGAGATTAATAATGAACAAATATTAAATATAATTAATCAACATAAAATTCCTATAATTTCTCCATTAGGATTAGGTAAAGAAAACCAAACATTTAATATTAATGGAGATACAGCTGCGATGGCTATAGCAAAGTCTTTAAAATCTAGAAGACTATTGTTAATGACGAATGTTGATGGTGTTCTAGATAAAAATAAGAAATTAATAGAGGAAATATCTTCATCTGAGGTTATTGAAATGATTAAAGATGAAACTATTACAGAAGGTATGATACCAAAAATAAACGCATGCTTAGATGCAGTGAATAATGGTGTAACAGCGGTTGGTATAATTAACGGCACAAAGCCACATTCATGTTTGTGGGAAATATTCTCTGATAAAGGTTCTGGAACCCTAATAAGACAATGAAAGAATTAAAGAATATAAAAAACATATTATTTGATTGTGATGGGGTACTCTACAGTGATCTTAAAGGAGTATTTGGTCAAGTAAGTAAAAAAATGACTCAATATATTTCAAATAAATTAAATGTAGATTTAAAAGAGGCAAAAGAATTACAAACAAATTATTTTCATAAATATAACACTAGTCTTAGTGGTTTAATGATACATCACGATATACCTCCAAGAGAATTTTTAGACTACGTGCACGATATTAATTTAGATTTTTTAGAAAAAGATACTGCTTTAAGGAATGAGCTTGAAAATATTAATCTAAACAAATTTGTGTTTACAAATGGTAGTAAAGAACATGTTAAAAATATTACTACTCATTTAGGAATTGATGATCAATTTGACGGTGTATTTGACATTGTTGATGCTGAGTACAGTCCAAAACCTGAGGCAAAAACATTTGATCTGATGGTCAAAAAATTTCAAATTGATCCAACTGAGACACTTTACATTGAAGATATCGCAAAAAACTTATCTATTGGAAAAGAAAGAGGAGCAAAAACAGTTTGGTTAATCAATGATGAATACTGGGGGAAAAAAGAGTCTGATGAAGAGTATATTGATTACAAAATTGAAAATCTTTCTTTATTTTTAAAAGAAATAAGGTTATTAAAAAACTCATAAAACTATGAGTATTGAAAAAATTATAAATGAAGCTTGGGAAAATAAAGACCAAGTAAGTCAAAATTCAGATAAATCTTTAAAGGATGCTGTTAATCAAATTATTAATGATTTAGACAGTGGAAAAGCAAGAGTAGCTGAAAAGATCAATGACGAATGGGTTACTCATCAACATCTAAAAAAAGCTATCATGTTAAGCTTTAGAATGTACCCAATGGAAAATTTAAATGGTCCATACAGTAGCTGGTATGATAAAGCTCACTTGCTTAAAGGAAAAACAGCAGGATGGACAAAAGAAGATCATGAAAAAGCTGGTTTTAGAATGGTGCCTAATTCACCAGTAAGAAAAGGATCATTTGTAGGAAAAAATGCCGTTTTAATGCCCTGTTATGTAAATATCGGAGCATATATTGATGAAGGGACGATGATGGACACGTTTAGTCGTGCTGGAAGCTGTTGTCAGATTGGAAAAAATTGTCATATCTCAGCTGGTACTGGAGTTGGAGGTGTATTAGAACCTGCTCAAGCATTACCTACAATTATTGAAGACAATGTTTTCTTAGGAGCAATGTCTGAAGTAGTAGAAGGCGTAATAGTTGGGGAAGGCTCTGTTCTTAGTATGGGAATGTATATTGGACAATCAACAAAAATAGTTAATAGAAAAACTGGTGAAATAACTTATGGAAAAATCCCACCTTATTCAGTGGTAGTTCCAGGATCCTTGCCAGACAAAAACAATCCACAAGCGCCATCTTTGTATTGTGCGGTAATAATTAAACAAGTTGATGAAAAAACAAGATCAAAAACATCAGTTAACGATCTTTTAAGAGATTAAACATGCCAATAATAAATGAATTACAATTAGCTAAAGAGCTAATTAGGTTTCCATCTGTTACAAAAACTGACGCTGGTGTTATTAAATTTTTAGAAAAAAAATTAAAAAAAATCGGCTTTAAAACTAAAATACTCGAGTTCAAAGATAAAAATAGTTATCCCGTAAAAAATCTTTATGCAAGACTTGGTACCGCAAGTCCAAATTTTTGTTATGCAGGTCATTTAGATGTGGTACCACCTGGTAATTTAAATGATTGGACTGTTAATCCATTTAAACCCGCTATTAAGAAAGGATACTTAATTGGCAGAGGCGCAAATGATATGAAAAGCTCAATAGCTGCATTTGTTGCTGCGGTAAGCAATTTTTCTAAGGAAAATAAAAAATTTGTTGGCTCCATCAGCCTTCTAATTACTGGCGACGAAGAAGGAATTGCAATTAATGGAACAAAAAAAGTTGTTGAGTATTTGAAAAAAAGAAAAGAAAAAATAGATTTTTGCTTGGTAGGAGAGCCTACGAATCCAAATAAATTAGGAGAAATGATAAAAATTGGTCGTAGAGGTAGTATGACTGGAAAGTTATCTGTCATTGGTATTCAAGGTCATGTCGCTTACCCGAATAGAGCTAACAATCCGTCAACAGCTTTAGTCCAAATACTAAAAGAATTAAAAGAAATTAAATTTGATAAAGGAACAAAAGCTTTTCAACCTACAAATTTAGAAATAACAAAAATTAACATTGATAATAATGCTGATAATGTAATTCCAAGATTAGCTAGTGCATCCTTTAATATTAGATTTAATAATAAACACACATCTTACAAATTAAAGAATAAAATAAATAAAATAATAAAACAAATTTGTAATAAAAATAAATCAAAATATAAAATTGAATATAGTGTTTCTGGTGAGGCCTTTTTAACTAAGCCTAACAAAACCACATTTATGATACAAAATACAATTAAGAGAATTACCAAAATTAAACCAAAACTATCTACAACTGGTGGTACGTCAGATGCTAGATTTATAAGAAAAATAGCTCCATGTTTAGAATTTGGGTTAGTAGGAAAAACTATGCATAAGGTAGGAGAATGTGTGTCCTTATCTGATTTAAAAAGATTAACTTTAATTTATACTAAAATCTTAGACAACTACTTTAAGTGAAAACTGGTTTAATTACATCAGATACATCTCAAAATCACGATACGGGTCCTGGACATCCAGAACAAATAGCTAGAGTATCAGTAATAGTAGAAAATTTTAAAAAACTTAATAATAAAAATCTTATATGGAAGAAACCATCAAAAGTTTCAGATGATGTTCTATTAACCACACATGAAATAAATTACTTAGATTTAGTAAAAAGTTCTTTTCCAAAAAAAGGTTTTTCTTCACTTGATGGTGACACAATCATTTCGCCTGGAAGCAAAGACGCAACTTTCGATGCAGTTGGATCAATAATTACTGCAATTGATGGAGTAGAAAAAAAAGAATTTAGAAATGCGTTTTGTGGTGTACGACCTCCTGGACATCATAGCTCGCAAAATAAGGCCGCTGGTTTTTGCATTTTAAATTCAGTGAGTATTGGTGCAAATTATTTGTTGAAAAAATATAAATATAAGAAAGTTGCAATAATAGATTTTGATGTACATCATGGTAATGGAACACAGGATATTTTTTATGAAAATGAAAATGTTCTTTTTATATCAACTCATCAATATCCCTACTATCCAGGAACTGGTTCTGAACAAGAAAGAGGCAAATTTAACAATATCTTTAATATACCTTTACCAGCTGGCATAAGTTCAAAAGAATATTTAAACGTATTTGACCGTGTATTAAAGAAATTAGAAGAATTTAAACCAGAGTTTATATTGATTAGTGCTGGTTTTGACGCCCATGAAGATGACCCTCTCGCTCAATTTAATTTAAAAACAGAGGATTATTTTACTATTACCAAAAGAATATTACAGGCTTCTAAAAAGTTTTGTAATGGAAAAGTTGTTTCAATTTTAGAGGGCGGTTATGACCTAAACGCACTTCGAGACAGCACTAAAAGACATGTTGATGCTCTTTTAGAATTTAATTGATAAATCTTAATAAAACTCTAAATAAAAATCTTCATGAAATTATATAAAATAAAAAAGTCTGGAATTGATAATAAAGGTAGAGGACTTTATGCAACTCGTGACATTAAAGAGGGAACCAAAATAATTGACTATGTCGGAAAACTTATAACAAAAAAACAAACACAAGATTCTGATAAATACGATAATAGTAAACCAATATATTTATTCACAATAAATAAAAGATACGATCTAGATGGAGATTTTCCATGGAATACCGCGGGTCTAATAAACCATTCTTGTGATAATAATTGTGATTACGATGGAAAGGGATTGAAAATTTGGGTCAAATCAATCAAAGATATTAAAAAAGGTGAGGAGTTTACCTGTGATTATGGATTTGGTTATGATGAAAACTACAAACAATTTCCTTGTAAATGTAGATCAAAAAACTGTTGCGGGTATATTGTAAGAGCTGAGTCTAGATGGCGAATAAATAAAAAGTTTGCTATGAGCAATAAAAATAAATTAATAAAGAACTCTGAATAAAAATAAACCACTTGGTGGTGCTGGAGGAGCACACAATGTTCTTTTTTTTGACTTAAATCTCTTTTCAAAAGTTTTCAAATCCCATTTAGTTTCTCCCAAGTATTTTAAACAACCAACCATAGATCTAACCTGGTGTTGTAAAAATGATTGAGAACTAAATTGAAATTCAATTTTATTTTTTGATGATTTAATTTTAATTGATTTAATAGTTTTTATTGGACTTTTAGCGTGACAGCTTGAAGATCTAAAAGTTGAATAATCATTGGTTCCTAATAACTTTTTTGCACCCTTTTTCATTAATTCTAAATTTAAAGGCCTACGAACATGCCATGCTCTATTTTTTTCAATTATTGGTTGGCTTATTTGATTAAAAATAAAGTATTTATAAATTCTTTGTTTTGCTGAAAATCTAGCGTGAAATTTATTATTTCTTTTTTTAATATTTTTAATTGCAATGTCCTTTAAATTTAAAAAATGATTAATGGATTTTAAAAATTTAATTTTATCCGTTATTTTATTTTTGCAATCAAAGTGTGCAGATTGCTCAAATGCATGAACCCCTGCGTCAGTTCTTCCTTGACCATGTAAAACAATTTTTTCTTTTAATAATTTTGATAATTTTTCTTGGATTAATCCTTGAATTGTTGAGCCCTTTTTTTGAATTTGCCATCCTCTAAAATTTGTCCCTACATACTCAATAAGTATTTGGTATCTATTCATTATAAAAATGAACCCTTTTTAATTTGTGTTCCTAAAACAAATTCTCCAATACTTTGAGACTTTTTTCCTTGTCTTTGTATTTCTTTAATTTTTATTGATTTTTTATCTCCACATGAAATTTCCAAATGTTCAGATAAAACCTCACCTGGTTTTCCATGTGCTTGTCCAATTTCTGCTTTTAATATTTTATATCTCTCACCGTTAAACATGAAATAAGCACCTGGAACTGGATAAAGTCCATTTATTTTACCAATTATAATTTTAGCATCTTCTTTCCAATTAATCTGCCCCTCTAATTTTTGAATTTTTAATGCGTATGTAGCTGATGAGTGATCTTGTTCTATAAAGTTTGCTTTATCCTCATATATATTATCTATATTATCTAAAATTTTCTCTGCAGCCAAACTTGATAGCTTTTCATTAATATCTTCAGCATTTAAATTATTTTCTATATTAATTTTATAAACATTACATACCGGTCCTGTATCTAATTCCTCCCCTATTTTCATAATACTAATTCCTGTCTCTTTATCTAAATTCATAATTGATCTTTGAATAGGAGCAGCGCCTCTCCATTTTGGAAGAATAGATGCATGTATATTAATAAATCCTTTTTTAGTTAAATTTAAATATGACTTTGGTATAATTTGACCATAAGCAACAACAATTGCCAAATCTGCTTCTAAAGATTTAAAATATTCTAATTCATCTATATTTTCTTTTAATGAATTTGGTGTTCTAAATTCTATATTTAAAGTCTCTGAAATTAATTGAATTGGTGACTTGTTAATTTTTTGACCTCTTTTAGATTTTTGAGGTGGTTGTGTATAAACACAAGAAATAGGATATCCATTTTGATAAAGTGATTTTAAAATTGGAACAGCGAACATGGGAGTACCCATAAAAACTATTTTTTTTAACATGTTTAAAGAATTGCTGCTGTAGATTTTTTCTTAGATAATTTTTTAATTATCATTGATCTTTTTAATTTTGAAAGATAATCAATAAATAGTATCCCCTCTAAATGGTCCATTTCATGCTGAATACATGTTGCCAGAAGACCATCAGCCTTTAGCAATTTCTTTTCTCCATTATAATCAAGATATTCTACTTCACACTTACTAGGTCTATCAATTTCTGCAAACTGATTTGGTACAGAAAGACATCCTTCCTCATAGGTTGCTTTTTCTGGATCTTTATTTTTGATAACCGGATTTACGAAATATCTTGGCTCTTTTTTACTCTCATCTTTACTTATATCCATTACAATAATTCTCTTTGGTACACCAACTTGTATCGCCGCGAGACCAATTCCGTTTGCGTCATACATTGTCTCTAGCATATCATCCATCAATTTTTTCTCTTCTTTACCAACACTATTGACTGGTTTAGATATTTGCCTAAGTAATTTATTGGGTTCTGTTATTATAGTTCTGATAGACATAACTTGATTTTATTATAATTTTTATACTTTTAAAGGAAGAACTTTTAGCAATAGTTTGTTTCTAATTAAATCAACATTTAATTGATTTAAAGTATTGATAATAAAATAAACTGTATCTTCATCAATATTTTCAATTTTGTCAGGTCCAATTACCTCAATTATTCTCAACAATGCGGCACCAATCTCATTATTATCTATCATTGTTTGAATATCAGCAGGCATTTCTGATTGCTTTACCTCATAAAGACCGTCATATTTTTTTGAAATTTCAACTCCATCAGATTTAAGCGCCTCTAGAAAAATTATATCTTTTTTTGATAAAAAATATTTTTTATCTTTTTTAATTTTCTTTAAAAATTTATCTAGATCCTCTTCAATTTTAGATTTTGCATAGTCCCCATTGAAATAATTTATAAGTTTTGATTGATGTAAAATTTTACTATTATATTTAATCTTTTTATCTGATGTCTCTTTATTGTTTATATTACTATTATAAAATGTTGTAAAATTTGAAGGAACATCCTCAACGTTAATTTCACCTAAAAATTTTTTTAATTCTAAATCAAAGGCATCGCCTATATCATCAGATATAAATAGATCCTTTAAAATCTTTATAAATTCTAATTTGATTTTTGGCTCTTCTGTTAAAAGAGTTCTTTGATATAAAAGAGCACGTCCCTCGATTGAAGATAAAGATTTATACGCCTGTTTTGCGTTTAAAAATTGATTAATATTAAATTGGAATTTTTTATAAAATTCAAATAACTCATCTTCAGAATAATTTTTATCATTAACAGCTTTTTCTATTGTAGAAATTTTTTCTACATCAGTAATTTCTATATCTTTAATTTTAAAAAGTAAATTAGCAGCTGAAAGATATTTCCAAATTATTTTAGGTGTATCTTCTTTTGGTTCATAAGAAAACTCAGGGTTAGTTCTATGAGCTAAATGAAAATCTAAAATTGAATTTATTGATATTTCTTTATCTGCCTCATCTAGATATCCAAATAAATAATTTATTTTGTTTTCGTAATAACTGTCTTCGAAACCTAACTCTTTTTTTAAATCTAAAATTAGTTGTGCCTCTTCATTTTTTCCATAATTGATTAAACAATATAAATTAAATTTTGATAGATATTCATCTCGAAGAGGTTCTGTATTTTTAGAAAAAATCTCACATGATTTTTTTACGTTTGATTCTGATAAATAAGTATCTACCAAATATCTTGCCAAATTTGGATGTAAATTTATTATTTGATTTTTAATTAAATATTCTTCTATTAATTCTAAGTTTGCATCCTTTATTAACCAATCAGATTTAAGGCTCAAAAATTCTTGCTCAGTAATATTTTGAGTTGGAGAATAAGCATTGGTTAATAAAGATATGTGCATTATATCAGATGCATCCTCAGAAAGATTAAACTTATTAATATTCTGAAATAAATTTTTTAATTTAGTGCCATCTGAGTTTGACCACATATCCATACTTAAGCCATATTCACTTGGATCATATAACCCAACAATTTTAATTTCTTTTGATGAAAATTCTTTATCTAATTTAATTGTATCTGTTTGTTTATTTGTTTGTAATTCGTAAACACTATTTTGAGTAGTACCACTAGAATTTTCACTTGAAATATTTGTTTCTGAAATAACCTGATTATCTTTTTTTTCTATATTCCAAATATCAATTGGTTTCTCTTCTGCAAATACAGGTATAAAAAAAACAAGACAAACTAATGTAATTGAAAGAATTTTCTTATTTAACAATTTTAAAATTTTCATTTGGAATAATTTTTTCAATTTCTTTTTTAGGTGCAGGAAAATCAATTGTACTTAGAAAAAAAATAATACCTAAAATAACCCCTAATCCGATTAAAGATTTAATCACAAGTCCTATGATGCTTGCTTTGCCTGAACTTGTGTTTTTAATGAATTGCATATACTTTTAGATAATTTCAAATTAAGACATATTTATGTTTTTTCAATAAAGAAACTTATGAAATCAAAAGAAAATCTAGTTTTTTTGGGGATGATGGGTTCTGGTAAGAGCTCTATTGGATCTTTAGTAGCTAAGAGATTAAAGTTAAATTTTGTCGATATCGATAAAGAAATTGAAAAAAATTTAAACATTACAATAAAAAAAATCTTTGAAGTTAAGGGTGAGAATTATTTTAGAAAAATTGAAGAACAAACAACTTTAAAAAAACTTAAATTAAATTCTACTGTGATTTCACTTGGTGGGGGAGCTTTTACAAATAATAATATTAGGAAAGAAATTTTAAAAAATCATTTATCTTTTTGGCTAAATTGGGATGATAAAACATTGTTAAATAGAATTAAAAACAGTAAAAAAAGGCCATTAGCGATTAATGCAACAGATACTGAATTAATTGATTTAATTAAGAAACGATCTAACATTTATTCTAAAGCTTTATATGAGATAAAGTGTGATAATCTTACTAAAATTGAAATAGTAAAAAAAATTGTAGAAATTTATGAAACAAACTAAATTAAATATAGTAACTAAAACTGAAAAATATCCAATAATTATTGGATCAAATTTGACCTCAAGTTTATCAAAAATTTTTAAATCAAATTCAATTGATTTTAATAAATGTTTAATTGTTGTTGATAAAAATGTTCCAAAAAAATTTGTCTCAAATATTAAAAAGTCTTTAAAAAATAAAAGTATTTTTGTGTTATTTTTTAATGCTAGTGAAAAAAATAAAAATATTAATAGTGTTAATAAAATTCTAGAAGTTTTATTAAATAAAAACTTTTCAAGGAATGATGTTTTAATTTCTTTAGGAGGAGGAATTACAGGCGATGTTAGTGGTTTTGCGGCTAGTCTTTTCAAAAGGGGCCTAAAGTTTGCAAATATTCCAACAACTCTTTTAGCTCAAGTTGATTCATCAATAGGTGGAAAAACTGGAGTTAATTCTAAGTATGGTAAAAATTTAATAGGAAGTTTCTATCAACCATCATTGGTTCTCTCTGATATTCAATTTCTTAAATCTTTATCAAAAAGAGAAATAATTTGTGGATATGGAGAAATATTGAAGCATTCATTAATTGAAAATAAAAAATTTTTTATTTTCTTAAATAAAAATTTTAAAAAGATTTTAAGTCTTTCATCTCCATTTATTGAAAAAGCTATCTATGAAAGTTGTAAAATTAAAAAAAAGATAGTCGAAAGAGACGAAAAAGAAACAGCATTAAGAAAAGTATTAAATTTTGGTCATACATTTGGCCATGCTTATGAGGCAGGTTTAGGGTACAGTCATAAACTAAATCATGGTGAAGCTGTGATACTTGGAATGAAGACAGCACTTAATTTTAGTTTAAGCGAAAATATGCTCAGTAAAAATGAGTATAATTTAATTATAAATCATATTGATAATTCTGGCCTACCATCTTCAATAAAAAAACATTTTTCTATAAAAGATTTAAATAAGATTTTATCTTTTATGATTAAAGATAAAAAAAATAATTCTAAAAAAATCAATTTAGTTTTATTAAAAAAAATTGGTAAGCCAATTTTCAACAAACAATACTCGAAAAAAAAGATAAATTTATTTTTAAGAAAATTTTTAACTAATTAAAATTTGGATTGAGTGAATAAATTCTTTTAATTCTTGATCTAAAATCTTGTAAATTTTTTTATTACTTTCAATTTTATTCATTTTTTTTAGTTCTTTTGAAACAATAATTAATTTTAAATGATATTTTCCCTCTTGATTTCCTTTGTGGTTTTTATGAAGAAAAGATTTATCTTCAATATTTATACTTTCAATATTTATTTGATTTAATAATTTATTTTTTACAATTGTAATTAACTCATTTATATCCATATATGCTATTATATATCATGAAAAATATTTGTGACTGGAATAATTGTAATGAAATAGGTGAATATAAGGCACCCGTAGAAAAAGATAATAGCAGAAAATTTAGAATGCTTTGCCTTGAGCATGTAAAAGAATTTAATAAAAATTGGAACTATTTTTCAGGAATGAATGATGACCAAGTAATGGATTTTTTAAAATCTGACATGACTTGGCACAAACCCACACAAAGCTTTAGCTCTTCAGATAATTTTTTCAAAGTGTTATGGAATACAACTTTGAGAGATGAGTTCGATAAAGAAAAAATAAATGGAGATTATGATCATATGCGTCAATTTAAATTTGATCATAAAGATATAAAAGCTTTTGGAATATTGGGGGTTTCTGTAGGTTTAAAGTGGAAGAAAATACAAGATAAATTCAAATTACTTGTGAAAAAATTTCACCCTGATATGAATTCTGGAAATAAAAAATACGAGGAAAAACTTAAACTTATAACTTTAGCTTATACCCAATTAAAAAATACCTATAGAGAAAAAATTGACACCAAATCTTAACACAGAGCCGGATATAAAAGTTTCTTTAAAACAAACTTTTGGAATTGATTCAGAAATGGAAGTTGACGCATTTTCAAAAAAAAATGAATACGTTCCTGAAATTGATAAAAACTACAAGTTTGATAGAGATACTACTTTAGCCATTATTTCAGGATTTGCGTTTAATAAGAGAGTTTTAGTTCAAGGTTATCATGGCACTGGAAAATCTACTCACATTGAGCAAATAGCTGCAAGATTAAATTGGCCTTGTATCCGTGTAAATTTAGATAGTCATGTAAGTAGAATTGATTTGATTGGAAAAGATGCGATCGTTCTTAAAGATGGTAAACAAGTAACACAATTTAACGAGGGAATTTTACCTTGGTCTATACAAAATCCAGTTGCACTTGTTTTTGATGAATATGATGCTGGTAGACCTGATGTAATGTTTGTAATTCAAAGAGTTTTGGAAGCTGAGGGAAATTTTACATTACTAGATAAAAACAAAGTAATTAAACAAAATAAATTTTTTAGATTATTTGCAACTTCAAATACTGTTGGACTTGGTGATACGACAGGTCTTTATCATGGTACGCAGCAAATTAACCAAGGTCAGATGGATAGATGGAATATTGTTACAACTTTAAACTATCTTAACCTAGATAGAGAAATGGACATTGTTTTGTCTAAAAATAAAAATTTAAATAACGCAAAGGGAAAAGAAAAGGTTGCTAACATGATAAAAGTAGCATCTTTAACACGAAAAGGATTTATTGCAGGAGATATTTCAACAGTGATGAGCCCAAGAACAGTGTTACATTGGGCAGAAAATGCAGAGATATTTAAAGACACTGGTTACGCTTTTAGAGTAACTTTTCTTAATAAATGTGATGATATTGAAAAAAATACTATCGCAGAATATTATCAAAGATGTTTTGGTGAAGAGTTGCCCGAATCTTTGATTAATATTCAAATCTAATGAGCACTAAAGAAAATAATTTAAAAGAAAAATTCAAAATTGCTTTAACTTCTACAGCAAAAGTAATTGCTGATGATTTTGATGTGAAAAAAACAAATTCTGAAGAAAAAAAAATAAAAGAATTTAATTTTTTAGAGATTGATAATTTAACTAGTCCAGCTGATTTCATAAGATTACGTGCAGAAACAGACTCTTCTGCTTTGAAAAAAAAATTTTGTAATGAAACAATTTACAAAAAAAACCTTCCCTCAAATACATCTTCTAGATCACTTTATAATATCGCTGAAAAAATACGTTATGAGACTCTGGGAGGAAAAATGTTAAAAGGAATTGAGAAAAATTTTCAAGAAAATTATAATCAAATAATAAATCGTAAACGAAAAGATCAATTAAAAACTAAAGAAGATGTATCTGTATCAGAGGCATTCGAGCTATATATGCTTAAGAATTTTCATAAAATTAAGCTAAATCCTCTAACAACAAAAATGCTTAATTTTTGGGAAAAAGACTTTGAGGAAGCCATAGAAAAACATAAAGAATTTTTACTCAAAAATCTTGAAGATCAAAACATTTATAGTTCAAAGTTTTTAGAAATATTGGAAGAAATGGACATTTTTCAAAGTGAAGATGAGGATGAAAGAAAAGAAGAAAATCAAGATCAAGGACAAGATAATCCATCAAATGAAGATGAAAATAATGACAAAGAAGATAATAAAGATGAAAAAGATGAAAATGTATCTGAGGCTTCATTGGATGCTGATTTTAGCGTTGACGAATTTAATTTTGACGAACAGTTATCAGACACAGAGTCAGATGAACAAAGTTCAGAACAAGTAGCTCAAAAAAAAATAGATAATATCAATTTAGATTATAAAATATTTACAACTCAATTTGATGAAGTTGTAAAAGCTGAAAATCTCGAAAATGCAGATGAAGCAACAAAACTAAGAAGAAATTTAGATCAACAATTAATAGGCTTTCAAGATATTATAACAAAACTTGCTAATAAACTTCAGAGACAATTGCTTGCAAAACAAAATAGAGCATGGGAATTTGATTTAGAGGAGGGATTATTAGACAGTTCAAAACTTCCAAGAATTATTATGGATCCATATAATTCTTTGTCATTCAAAAAAGAAAAAGATTTAGATTTTAAAGATACAGTAGTGACTCTACTTATTGATAATTCAGGATCCATGAGAGGAAGACCAATCACCATTGCAGCTATTTGTGCAGATATTTTATCCAGAACGCTAGAAAGGTGCTCTGTTAAAGTTGAAATTTTAGGTTTCACAACTAAAAATTGGAAGGGTGGACAGAGTAGAGAATTATGGACCAAAAATTCCAAACCTAAAACACCAGGAAGATTAAACGACCTAAGACATATAATTTACAAAGGAGCAGATACCCATTGGAGACAGGCAAAAAATAATTTAGGGCTAATGCTTAAAGAAGGATTGCTCAAAGAGAACATCGATGGAGAAGCTATATCGTGGGCTTATAACAGAATAAAAAAGAGAAAAGAGGAAAGAAAAATATTAATGGTTATTTCTGATGGAGCTCCTGTAGATGATTCAACTCTCTCTGTAAATTCAGGTGATTTTTTGGAAAAACATTTAAAAAAGATTGTAAAATTTATTGAAAATAAATCGGATATTGAAGTTTTAGCTATAGGAATTGGTCACGATGTTTCAAGATATTACAATAAAGCTATTAAAATTACTGACGTAAATGAATTGGGAGATGTTATGATATCTCAATTAAGCTCATTATTTGAAACAAAGAACAAATACCATTAAATATTAAATAATTCTTTATTCTTCCATCTAATAATAACTTCAGCACCACTACGTGTTTTCGAATTTCTACAATTGACTGATGCAAAATTTTTTTCTAATAAAGTTTTTCCAATAAACAGCCCTAGTCCTAAACCCTCTTTAGACTTATCTTTTGAATAATTTGATTTTAAGTACGGTTCTCCAATTTTTGATATGATATCTCGTGGATAACCATTACCATCATCTTCTACTGTGAGCTCTGTAAATTCACTGTCACTTTTTAAATTAATAAAAATAGAATTTTTGGCAAATTTGTTTGCATTTCCTATAAAGTTTCTTAATCCATAAACTATTTCAATAGATTTACTTATTTTTTTGGGGTTGGAATCTTGATCAAAATTAAAAACAAATTCCTTTTTACTTATTTCCTTAAATGAAGAGATAATTTCATGCAAATAATCTCGAATATTAATATCTTTATCAATAAATTCATCTTCCTCCACAGGATTTAAAGTTAATCTCTTTAAAATTGCATTACATCGCTCAACTTGGCTATTCAATAGCTCTATATCTTTCTCTAAATCTTTTTGCCCTTTAAATTGTTTCATTAAATCATGTGCAATTATTGTTATTGTGGAAAGTGGTGTACCTAAAGAATGTGCAGCTGCAGCAGCTTGTCCACCCAAAGATAAAAGCTCATGTTCTTTAGCCATTACCTCTTCCATTTTTCCTAATGCCTCTTTTCTTAATCTAGATTGTGAACCAAACGTCATTGCAAAATAATTTAAAAATACTAAAGCGATAATCAAAGAAACCGGGATAGAGTAATAAAAATAATGATTGTTATGAAAATCACTATTTAAATTAATTGGCAAATCTTTATAATTAAAAGTTAAAAATACGATTATAATTATTGTTAACATTACTAACAAAGTATTAGTTCTTAAGCTTAAATTTGATGAAGAAAAAACGCTTGGTATTAATATAAAAATTACAAATGGATTAGTTATTCCCCCTGACAAATAAAGAAGAACACCTAATTGCAAAATGTCTATAAACAGGAAGATAAAAGCAGATCTATCTGATAATTGTGTTTTTTTATAAATAAATATTAAATATAAATTACTTAATATTCCTAAAAATATAACTAAATTTGAAGTTATAAAATCAAAACTAGAATTTAAAAATAAATATACAAAATTTACTGCAATAAGTTGTCCAATAATTCCAATCCATCTCAGAGTTATATAAGTTGATTTTTTAAAAGAATGATATTTTGAAGTTTCAAAAAACTTCATTTTTAAATGTCAAGATTACGAACATTTATAGCATTAGAAACTATAAAATCTTTTCTTAATGCTACGTCGTTACCCATTAAAGTATGAATTAAACTTTGATCTTTTTTCAAATCTTTTGAGTATTGTACTTGTAATAAATTTCTTGTTTCTGGATCTAATGTAGTGCTCCATAATTCTTCTGGGTTCATTTCCCCAAGACCTTTAAATCTTTGGATATTCATTTTTGATTTTTCTTCATCAATTTTTTTCGAATAATCTTTAGATCCCTTTTTAATGTTTTTTAAAACTTTATTATTACTTACGATGTAATCTTCTAGCTCCTTCTCATCTTTAATATAAATTCCTTTCGAACCTTTATTAATTTTAAATAACGGTGGTTGCGCTAGATAAACATGACCATTTTCAATTAGCTTATTAAATGGCTTATTATTAAAAAAAGTTAAAAGAAGGGCTCTTATATGAGAACCATCTACATCAGCATCTGTCATAATAATAATTTTTCCATATCTTAAATCTTTTAAATCAATTTCTTGTGCTTTTGGATCCAAACCTAGAGCATTAATCAAGGTAACAATCTCATTTGAAGAAATCATTTTAGATAAAGCTTTTGTTCTTTGATCAGAACCATTTCCATTGCCGTTACCATTTTTTTTCACATTAAAATCTTCTACATACGTATTAAGTATCTTGCCTCTGAGTGGCAAAACTGCTTGATTTGCTCTATTTCTCCCTTGTTTAGCAGATCCACCCGCTGAATCCCCCTCTACAATAAACAGTTCAGTTCCTTCTTGTTTGCCAATTTGACAATCGGCTAATTTTCCAGGAAGACCGCTTAATTCAAGGGCACCTTTTCTTCTTACATTTTCTCTTGCTTTTCTAGCAACATCTCTAGCCATTGCAGCTTGAATAACTTTAGCTAAAATAATTTTCGCAATAGATGGATTCTGATCGAACCAAATAGATAATTTTTCATTTACTAATGTTTCTACAATCATCCTTACTTCTGATGAAACTAGCTTATCTTTTGTCTGAGATGAAAATTTTGGGTCAGGGATTTTAGTTGAAAGTACACAAGTTAAACCTTCCTTGATATCATCGCCTGAGATAGCTAATTTATTTTTCTTTAGTAAATTATTTTCATTAGCATATTTATTAATTACTCTTGTTAATGCACTTCTAAATCCCAACAAGTGGGTTCCACCATCTTTTTGATAAATATTATTTGTATATGGAAATATATCCTCCGTATATCCTGCATTCCATTTTAGGGAACACTCTAATTCTATATTATTTTTTTTACCTTCGATATAAATTGGTTTTCTAAATAAGTCGTTTCCATTTTTATTTTGTAACTTTTCTCTTTTTTCATCTAAAAAATCTACGAATTCTAAAACACCACCATCAAACTTAAACTCTAATGTTTTTTCTTTCTTTTGGCTTGCGTCTGTAAATATTATTTTTATTCCTTTATTTAAAAAAGCTAATTCTCTCATCCTTTTAATCAAAATATTAGCACTAAATTTTATTGAAGAAAAAATTTCTTTAGAAGGTAAAAAAGTTATTTGAGTTCCAGTATTTTTTGCTTTTCCTAACACCTTTAAAGGAGCTTTGGCTTCACCATTTTGAAATTCTATGTAATGTTTTTTTCCATCTCTAAATATCTCTAACTGTAATTTTTCTGAAAGCGCATTGACAACTGAAACACCTACGCCATGCAGTCCACCAGAAACTTTATATGAGTCATGATCAAACTTACCACCAGCATGAAGTTGAGTCATAATCACTTCTGCTGCTGATTTTTTTTCTCCTTTATGGATATCCACAGGAATACCTCTTCCATCATCATTTACTGTAATTGTTCCATCAGAATTAATTTTTACATTAATATTTTTACAATATCCTGCTAATGCCTCATCAATAGAGTTATCAACAACTTCATAGACCATATGATGTAAACCAGTTCCATCATCTGTATCTCCAATATACATACCTGGTCTTTTTCTAACCGCTTCAAGACCTTTTAAAACTTTGATGGAGTCTGCCTGATATGTGTTTTTATTTGTCATTTTTTTAATTTTCGGAAAAAGAAAATTATAACATTTTTTATAAAAATTGCTGATTTATCTTAACAAAAAAAATGTAAAATGCCTCAATTACGCTTGAAAAATAAAGCTTATTTAATGGCGGAGAGAATGGGATTCGAACCCATGAAAGAATTGCTCCTTTACACGCTTTCCAAGCGCGCGCCTTAAACCACTCGGCCACCTCTCCAAGCATAATTTGATTATTTGGTATTACTTTTATAACCTTATTTAATGAAGCTAGGAAGAAAAATAAAAAAATTTAAATACAAATTTTTATTTTTTTTAAGGTCACATCTTCATATCTTTATCTATAATTATATAATTCTTAATTTATCAAAAAAAAAATTTAAAAAATGTATTAGCTCTAAGAAAATAAGAATTATAAAATCTAAGAATTTAGATTATATCAATAAATTTGAATATAAAATTACATCTCAAAATAATGAAGATGGAATTATCGAATATTTAAGTAGTAAAATAAAAAAACCAGATAATTTTTTTTTTGAAATAGGTTTTGACTTTAACGAATTCAATTCATTTAATTTAATTAAAAAAAATTGGTCTGGAACTTTAATTGATGGCGATCAAATAAAATGTGATAAATTAAAAGTATGTATAAATAGATACTACAGAAAAAAAAAAATTAATGTCAGTAGCAATTTTATAAATTATAAGAATATAAATCAAATTATTAAAACTTATATATCAAAAAAAAACTTTGATTTTTTTTCTTTAGATACTGATGGAATGGATTATTGGATATTAGAGAAACTCAATTTTAGACCTAAAATAATATGTCTTGAATTTAATCCGTGGCTAGGAAAATTTAAAAAATTAGTCATACCAAAAAAATTAAAATTTAATTATAATTCAGATATGTACTATGGTGCTTCTTTAAAAGCATATATTTATTTATTAGATAAAAGAAATTATAAGCTAGTTGCTATAGAGAGTAGCGGTAACAATGCCTTTTTTATTAAACAGAACGAATTTAAAATTAAATTTAATGAACTTGATATCAATAAAAGCTTTAAACTTGATCCTAAATTTTCAACTGCAGAGTACAACAAAGTCTACGCTAGATTAATTAAAAAAAAATGGATTGGAAAATAATTTTATTTATATGTTTTGAAAAAAACACATTGAAGTATTTTTTATATGATAAATTTTTCTTTCTTTAGAGATCTTATTTAAATATTTCACTATATCTTTTGATGATTTTTTACCAGGTACATAGTCATGCCATAAAATAATTCCGTTTGGTTTAATCATTTCAAAAGATTTTTCAGTATCATTTTTAACTACAGAATAAGTGTGTCCTCCATCAATAAAAATTAAATCAATTTTGCTTTTGTAAGCAAAATGCTCAAATTCTAATGAATTTTCAAAAATAACATCAATTTTTTTTTCAACATCAGTCCCTGAAAATAAAAATTTTTCATAAATGCTCTCATTTACAATATTTCTATGAGAAACTTTGTTGTCCAAGTTACCTCTTTCGAGTTTATTAATATTTCTTGGATCTAATGTTAATGATGTAATTTTTGTGTCTTCTGAAGAATTTAATGCCATTAAATAAGTAGTTTTTCCACTACAAGTTCCAAACTCAAATATATTTTTGCTAGTTTTGCTTAAAGTTGAAAGTATCCATGCTTCATATTCTGAAGTCATTCCAACTATTGTGTTATCACTTGAAATACTAAAACTTTTTATAAGCGCCTCCTTCTTTGGTCCTTTAAGATTTTTTGATATTTCGTTGAGTTCAAAAGATTGGTGTAATTTTGTAATATCTTCTTCTTTTATATTATTTTTATGTAAATATTTTTTAATTTTTTTTTTATTAAGTAAAAAAAATAAAACTAAATTTAAAATGATAGAAGATAAAACTAAAATTTTTATAATCATTTCTCCTTACTTATTTTTAATACACCAATAAAGGCATCTTGAGGAATTTCTACTCTACCAAATTGTTTTGATCTGGCTTTTCCTTTTTTCTGTTTTTCTAGAAGCTTTCTTTTTCTATCAGTTGCTCCACCACCATGAATTTTAGTTAAAACATCCTTTTTAAAGCCTTTAATTGTTTCTCTTGCAATAATTTTACCTCCTATTGCAGCTTGAACTGGAATCATAAAGTTGTGTCGAGGTATCAAATCTTTTAATTTTTCGCAAACCTCTCTTCCAGTTTTCTGTGCAAAATCTTTATGTATCATCATTGCTAAAGCATCAACTGGTTCTCCATTAACTAGAATACCAAGTTTTACCAAATCTCCCTCCCTATGCTCAATGATTTCATAGTCAAAACTAGCATAGCCACTAGTCATAGATTTTAGTCTATCATTAAAATCAAAAACAACTTCATTCAATGGTAACTCATAATTCACTACAGCTCTATTACCTGAATAACTTAAATTAGTCTGAATTCCTCTTTTATCCTGACACATTTTTATAATTGAGCCCAAATATTGGTCGGGAGTAATGATTGTAGCTTTTATCCATGGTTCTTCTATATATTTTATTAAAGTTGGATCAGGCAAACTTGATGGATTTTGAAGATCAATTATTTTTTCATTATTAAGATAAACTTTATAAACAACACCAGGTGTAGTTGTTAATAAATTAACATCAAATTCTCTTTCTAATCTTTCTGTCACTATTTCCAAATGAAGTAATCCTAAAAATCCACATCTAAAACCCAAACCTAAAGCAGATGATGACTCTGGCTCAAATGAAAAACTTGCATCATTCAATTGCAATTTAGCTAATCCATCTTTAAGTTTTTGAAACTCAGAACTATCTACTGGAAACAGCCCGCAGAACACTACTGGCTTACTTGGTTTAAATCCTGGCAAAGCGTCTTTTAAAGGTTTTGAAGCATCACAAATTGTATCTCCAACTTTTGTTTCAGACAAAACTTTAATTCCTGTTGTAATAAATCCAATTTCACCTGTTTTTAATTCATTTATGTCTACTGGCTTTGGAGTAAAAACCCCAACTTTTTCAACAATATACTCCTGATTAGTAGACATCATTTTTATTTTCATATGTTTTGAAAGTTTGCCATCTATCACTCTCACTAAAATTACCACACCTAGATATGTATCATACCAACTATCAACCAATAAACATTTTAGATCTGCAAAACTTTCTCCTTTTGGAGCTGGTAATGTTGTAATAATTTGTTCTAAAATATCTTCTATTCCTTCTCCAGTTTTACCTGAGCAAGGAATTGCATTTTCGGTATCAATTCCTATAACTTCCTCAATTTGTTTTTTTGTTCTATCTAAATCTGATGCGGGTAAATCAACCTTATTTAAAACTGGTACTATCTCATGGTTAGTATCTAAAGCTTGGTAAACATTTGCTAAGGTTTGAGCTTCTACCCCTTGTGTACTATCTACGATCAAAATTGAGCCTTCACATGCATATAAAGATCTACTTACTTCATAACTGAAATCTACATGACCTGGGGTATCAATAATATTTAAAATATAATTTTTCCCATTTTTAGCTTTATAATTTAATTTTACAGTTTGAGCTTTAATTGTGATTCCTCTTTCGCGCTCAATATCCATAGAGTCTAAAACTTGAGCTTTCATTTCTCTTTCAGTTAATCCACCACAACTATGAATAATTCTATCGGCTATTGTAGATTTTCCATGATCAATATGCGCTATTATTGCAAAATTTCTTATATTATCAATTGAACTCATTAATTATTTTAGGAACGAATTTTAGCACCAGTTTTATTTTCAACCGTTTCTATTATCAAATTATTAGTTTTTTCTAAATCATTATCTGTTAATGTTTTTTCCAATGATTGAATAGTAACGCTAATAGCAACTGATTTTTTATTTGCAGGAATATTTTCTCCTTCGTAAACATCAAATACTTTAATGTTTGAAATTAAATTTTTATCAATATTTGATATGACGCTTACTAAATCTTGCACACTTATTTTTTTATCAACAATAAATGCAAAATCTCTTTCAGATTTTTGAAAGTCGGATACTGAATATTTTTTTTTTTGATCTTTTAATGGTTTTTTCGGCAGTTTTAAATTATCTAGGAATATTTCGAATCCTACTAAAGCCTCTGTTTTAATATCTAGCGTTTTGACAATGTTTGGATGAATTTCACCAAAATAAGCAGCTACCTTATCTTTTCCTTTATTTAAAAATACTCTACCTGATTTTCCTGGATGATAATAATTGGGGCTTTCATCATCAATATAAAATTTTTCTGAGTCATAACCAGCTTCCACTAAAGTTTGGATAACATCTCTTTTAATATCAAAAACATCTATATTTCTCTCTTTTTCAATCCAAGAAAGTCTAGATTTTTTTCCAGCTGACAAACCACAAACAATTGTATTCTGTTCGCCAGGTTGTGAACCGTAAAATATTGGCCCTATTTCAAATATTGATAAATCTTTAATTCCTCTATCTAAGTTTTTGCTCATGTACATTGCTAAATTTGAAAAAATAGAATTTCTTAATACTCCCAATTCAGAGCTAATTGGATTGACAATTTTTATTTCTTTACTGGCCTCTTTAAAGTGATCATTATATTTAGAGTCTGTAAAAGACCAAGTAATTGCCTCTAAATATCCTTTGGATGCAACTGCCCTTTGAAGAAAATGAAATAACTTTTGAGTTGGATTTAAAGTATTTTTTGATCTGTCTTTAACAGGATTTTCTATTTTTATTTTATCATAGCCACTAATTCTTACAAGTTCCTCAACTATATCAATTTCTTGAACAATATCTGGTCTCCAAGATGGAACTGATAATTTAAAGAAGTTTTTTTCTTTTTTTAATTTAAATCCAAGTTTTTCTAAAATGATTATCATTTCTTTGGTTGAAATTTTAAAACCAGTAATTTTTTCAAATGTTTTTGGTTCAAATTTTATTATTTTGTTTTTATAAGACTCGATTTTTTGAATATCTATTTTACTTATTTCACCACCACAAATTTCCTTAATTAAAAAAGCTGCTTTATTTAATCCATCTTCTATAGATAACTGATCAATACCTCTTTCAAATCTAAATTTAGCATCTGTATCGATATTCAATTTTTTAGCAGTTTTTCTAATTGATCTTGGATCAAAATAAGCTGACTCTAATAAAACATTTTTTGTATCTAACTCTGTACCAGATCTTGTTCCTCCAATAATTCCTCCTAGGCCCAAGACACCTTTGTTATCACTTATTACACACATTCCATCATCTAGTTTATAATTTTTATTATCTAGAGCAGTAAATTCTTCTCCTGATTTTGAATTTCTAACAATTATTCCCTTATTAATTTTATCAGCATCATATGCGTGCAAAGGACGATTAATATCAATCATGACATAATTTGTGATATCTACAATTGCAGATATTGGTTTTTGGCCTATAGAAATTAATTTATCTTTCAGCCATTTAGGACTTTCTGTATTTTTGACGTTAGTTATCAAGCAGCTACCAAAAGATAAACAACCTTGAATTTTTTCTTTTGTTATTTTTACTCTTAAGGTCTGTTTTTTATTAGATTTAATTTTTTTATCTTTTTCTGGTTTTAAGTTTCCAAAACCTGCGGCTGATAGATCTCTCGCTATCCCCCGAACACCAAGACAGTCTGGTCTATTTGGTGTAATTGATAAATCGATAAGATTAGAACTAGATTTAGAAAAATAACTTTTTCCAATATTTTTCGCATATTTTGAAGATGATAATTCAGTAATTCCATCACTTTCATCTGATAAATTCAATTCAGATTCAGAACAAAGCATTCCATAAGATGTAACATCTCTAATTTTAGCAACAACAAGTTTAGTTTTGTTTTTTGGGATTATTGCACCTGGTGGAGCATATACAGTAATAAGACCCTCTCTTGCATTTGCAGCCCCACAAACAACTTTTTTAATTTCTTTGTTACCAACATCAACATCACAAACTTTAAGTCTGTCTGCATTAGGATGTTTTTCTGTTTTAATGATTTTTGCTACTCTAAATAAGTCTAATCCCTCAGATAAATTTTCTATACTCTCAACCTCAAGACCTATGTCTGTTAGTTTATCAAGAAGTTTATCTTCTTTAGCACTTATTTTTAAATGATCTTTTAACCAATCATATGTAATCTTCATCTGCTTAAACCTCTGTAATTTGAAGGGACATCAAGCGGATCAAAACCAAAATGATTTAGCCATCTGTAATCACAATCAAAAAACGCTCTTAAATCATTAATCCCATATTTAAGCATTGCTAATCGGTCTATACCTATGCCAAAGGCATATCCTTGATATTTAGAAGGATCTACTTTTACATTTCTTAAAACATTAGGATGCACCATGCCACAGCCTAAAATTTCAAGCCACTTATTTCCTTCTCCAATAATTATTTTGCCCTCTTTTATTTCATAACCAATATCAACTTCTGCAGATGGTTCTGTAAATGGAAAATGACTAGGTCTAAATCTCATTTTAATTTTTTCGACTTCAAAAAATTCTTTAATAAAATAATTCAAACATCCTTTTAAATGTCCCATATTAATATTTGTATCAATATGCAAACCTTCTACTTGATGAAACATTGGTGCGTGTGTTTGATCACTATCAGATCTATAAGTTCTCCCAGGAGCAATGATCTTAAATGGAGGTTTGTCTTTTAGCATAGTTCTAATTTGAACTGGTGAAGTATGAGTTCGCAACAAAATCTCTTTGTTTTCATCTAAGTAAAATGTATCATGCATATCTCTTGCTGGATGATTGTCCGGTGTGTTTAAAGCAGTAAAGTTGTTATATTCATTTTCAACATCAGGGCCCTCCTCAACACTAAATCCTATTTCAGAGAAAATAGATGAAATTTCATCAATAGTTTGTGATACTGGATGAACTTTTCCTCTAACGAATGGTCTTTCAGGTAAAGTTATATCAACTTTTTCCTTTTCTAATTTTTCGTTTATCTTTTTTCCTTCTATCTCGTTAATTTTAGAAGTTATCAAATTCTGAAGCTCATCTTTAACTTGATTTAAATCTGATGCAAATTTTTTTCTATCAGTCTCTGGAATTGACCCTATTGTTTTAAATTTTGATGAAATTAAACCATTTTTACCAAAGAGATCGGTTTTGATTTCATTAATTTGATCAATGCTTAAATCATTTTCTAGCTTTGATATAAACTGATCTCTAATATTTTTTATCTCTGACATATTAGTAGATTATTTCCTTAAGAAATAAAAACAATAGCGAAGATTAATTTAAAGCTGATTGAGCTTTTTGTACAATTGTTTTAAATGCTTCTGGGCTATCGTAAGCAATTTCAGCAAGAATTTTTCTATCTATTGCAATACCACATTTATTTAATCCATTGATAAATTTTGAATAAGTTAAGCCTTCAGCTCTTACTCCAGCATTGATTCTCTGTATCCACAATGATTTAAAATCTCTTTTTTTATTTCTTCTGTCTCTGTAAGCGTATTGCATGGATTTTTCCATAGCTTGCTTAGCAACTCTAATGGTATTTTTTCTTCTGCCCCATTGACCCTTTACAGCTTTTAAAACTTTTTTATGTTTAGCTTTACTAGTTACACCTCTTTTAACTCTTGCCATTATTAACCTCTTAAACTGTAAGGCATGTATGACTTAACAATTTTTCCATCTTGTTTAGACAATGTTGTGGTGCCTCTAAGTTTTCTTATTTGTGAATTCGTTCTTTTGATCATGCCATGTCTTTTACCTGCTTGAGCAGAAATAACTTTACCCTTAGCGGATATTTTAAATCTTTTTTTTGCTGAGCTTTTTGTTTTTAGTTTTGGCATAATTCTGCGGACTTATACAAAGAAAGATATAATTTTACAACCTCTATTAAAGCTTATAAAGGCTGAATTACCATGATCATTTGCTTACCATCAAACTTGGGATGCAATTCTACCTTGCCAATATCCTTCATATCTTCTTTAATTTTACCCATTAGTTCATTTCCTAGATGGGAATGCTGAAGCTCTCTACCTTTAAATCTTATAGTAAATTTGACCTTATCTCCTTTAGCTATAAATTTTTTAGCATTTTTAACTTTAAACTCATAATCATGAGTTTCAGTAACAGGTCTCATTTTAATTTCTTTTAAAGAAACAATTTTTTGTTTTTTCTTTGCAAGATTAGCTTTTTTTTGGGCATCATACTTATATTTACCCATATCCATTATTTTACATACAGGAGGATTTGCGTTGGGTGCTATTTCAATTAAATCTAAACCTTGATTTTTTGCCATGGAAATAGCTTCATTGGTATTCATCACTCCAAGATTTTCTCCATCACTTGCTATAACCTGAACATCAGGAGAAGAAATTCTATTATTAGATCTTGGACCTCTGTCCTTAGTTCTTCTTTGAAAATAATTTTGTTTGAAGTCTGCCACTTAGTTTGATGATGCTTTATTTAAAGCAGAGAATGTTTTTAAGAATTGATCTATACCCATATTTTCTTGTTTATTAGAGTCTAATCTTCTAATCGTTACTGAATTGGAGTCAACTTCTTTTTTACCACAAATTAATAAAAGCGGTATTTTTGCTAAAGAATGATCTCTAATTTTATAATTTAAATTATGATTTTTTAAATCTACTGCAGAACTTATGCCTGAATTTTTAATTTTATTTGATACTTCGACTGCATAGTCATTAAATTCTTCTGAAATAGGTATTACCATAGTCTGTAAAGGAGATATCCAAAATGGAAACTTGCCTGCATAGTTTTCAATTAAAATTCCAATAAATCTCTCTAGAGAACCAAATAATGCTCGGTGCAACATAACAGGAACTTTTTTAGTACCATCTTTATCAACATAAGAAGCATCTAATCTTCCAGGTAAATTTAAATCTACTTGTAAAGTTCCACATTGCCAATCTCTGCCAATAGCATCTCGTAAAACAAATTCAATTTTAGGACCATAAAATGCTCCCTCACCTTTATTTATAGTATATTCTAATTTAGAAGCTTTAACGGCTTCAAGCAAAGAGGCTTCTGCTTTATCCCAAACTGAATCATCACCAACTCTTACTTCTGGCCTATCTGCATATTTTAGAATCACATTTTCAAAACCAAGGTCCTTATAAATATCTAGTATTAGATTTGTAACAATTAAACATTCGCTAGTAATTTGATCTTCAGTGCAAAAAATATGGGCATCATCTTGAGTAAAGGCTCTTACTCTTAATAACCCGTGTAAAGCGCCTGATGGCTCATAACGATGAACTTTCCCAAATTCAGCAAAACGTAACGGAAGATCTCTGTAACTTTTTAAGCCTTGATTAAATACCTGAATATGACCAGGGCAATTCATTGGTTTAATTGCAAAAACCTTCTCGTCTGGTGTTTCAGAAGTATACATGTTTTCTCCATATTTTTCCCAATGCCCAGATTTTTCCCATAGTTGTCTATCTAGTACCTCTGGAGTATTGACCTCTTTATAACCAGCTGCATCTTGTCTACTTCTCATGTAGTTAATGAGCTTTTGAAACAAACTCCATCCTCTTTCATGCCAAAATACTGAGCCAGGGCTTTCTTCCCTAAAATGAAATAAATCCATTTCTCTACCTAATTTTCTGTGATCTCTTTTTTCGGCTTCTTCTATTCTTTTCAAATATTCATCTAGGTCTTTTTGAGTTGCCCAACTCGTACCATATATTCGTTGCAACATTTCATTATTAGAGTCTCCTCTCCAATATGCTCCTGATACTTTTGTAAGTTTAAAATATTTCCCTATTTTACCTGTAGAGGATAAATGTGGGCCTCTACATAAATCATGCCATTCTCCGTGAAAATAAATTGATACATCTTCATTTTCAGGTATCGCTTCAATTAGCTCGGCTTTATAAATTTCTCCTTTTTTTTTAAAATGGCTAATTGCTTTGTTTCTATCCCAAACTTCTCTTTTTGTTGTTTCATTCCTATCGACAATCTCTTTCATTTTATTTTCAATTTTAACAAGATCATCCTCAGTAAATGGTTCTTTTCTAGCAAAGTCATAATAAAATCCATTTTCAATCACGGGTCCAATTGTAACTTGTGTTCCAGGAAATAATTCTTGAACAGCCATAGCTAAAATATGAGCTGTGTCATGCCTTATAGTTTCCAAGCCCTCAGGATTTTTTGAGGTAAAAATTTTTACAGAACAATCATTTTCAATTAGAAAATCAAGATCTTTAAGCTCACCATCAACACTCATGACCATGGCTTGTTTAGCTAATGATTTACTAATTTTATCAGCTACTTCCAGTCCAGTAACTTTATTAGGAAAATCAATATTGTTTCCGTCAGGTAATGTTATTATCGGCATTTAATTTAATAATCTCTTATACTCTGAATAAGTAGAAAAGCACATTTTTTCAACATTAAATTTTTGGACTATGTTTTTTCTTCCCTCATTACCAATTGATTTTAATAGAGTTTCGTCCATGTTAAGAGTTTTTAAAATTTTATTACTTAATGATTTAGCATTTCCTGCTTCGTATAAAAAACCAGTTTTTTCATCAATTATTGTTTCATTAGAACCTCCAATGTTACTTGCTATAATTGGTTTTTCCATCGATTGTGCTTCTACAGCAACTCTACCGAAAGCCTCTGGTTCAGTTGAGGCGGAAACAATAATGTCAGAAACTTTATAAGCTAATGCCATATCTTTACAATGATCTATAAATCTTATTTGTTTAGACAGTCGATATTGCTCAGCCAGTCTTATTAATTTTTTCTTATATAAATCTCTACCTTGATCACTACCTAGAATGACAGCATAAAAAGCTTCATAACCCAGTTCTATATTCACTAAATTAATTGCCTCTATAAAAACTTCCTGTCCTTTCCAGGAAGTTAATCTACCAGGTAAAAGAATAATTTTTTTATCTTTTTCAATGTCCCATTTTTTTAATAATTTTTTTTCGTCAATTTCAATTTTGGAAGTTGGGTCAAAGTAGTCGACATTTATTCCTCTAAAAATAACCATTAATTTTTTTTTCTCATTTAAATATTTTGAATAATTTTTTTTAATATGAGAAAAAATAAAATTAGATCCTGCAATTATTAAATCTGCTCTAGTCATTACTGAATTATAAACTTTTTTTATATTGCTTTTAAAATTGTATGTTCCGTGAAATGTAGTTACAAATTTTCGTCCTGTGATTTTTGTTGCTAACAAACATGACCAAGCAGGCGCTCTGCTTCTCGCATGAACAAGAGAAATATTACAAACTAAAATTATTCCAATTAAGATAAAAGAATTAATTAAAATTAATAAAGGATTTTTACTCTGTACCGGAAGTCTAAATACCTTAACTTTTTTTTTATCTACAAATTTAAGTAATTCACCACCACTTGTTACAATAAATGATTTGCAATTATTTTCTGGTAAATAATGCGCAATATCATAACAACCTGTTTCGGCTCCTCCATAACCTAACCTTGGAATTACTTGTAAAACTTTTAAATCAGATGACATTTGATATGATTATATATTAATAGACAAAACTTATAAACGATTATGGCAAATTTCAGATTTCATCAAATATCGAATACAAAGAAAATTAGACATATTTCTAAAATTTTTAAAAATAGTTCTTTTATAGTTTTTTTGCATGGTTTTATGTCAGATCTTGAAGGCAAAAAACCGAATGCATTTTTGAAATTTGCCAAAAAAAATAAAGTAAGTTTTTTAGCACTAGAATACTCTGGTCATGGAAAATCTTCTGGAAAATTTGTAAATGGAAATATTTCAAAATGGAGCAAAGAGACGTCAATTTTAATTAGAAAATACGTTAAAAAAAAAGAATTTGTGCTAATTGGTTCAAGTATGGGCGCATGGATTTCGCTCAACCAATTCAAAATTTTCAAAAAACAGATTAAAGGATTTTTAGGAATAGGGGCTGCTCCTGAATTTTTAGAAAATTTAATGTGGAAAAAATTTACCAAAAAAATGAAAGCGGAAACAATACGCAAGGGTATTTATCAATTAAAACATGGTAATTATGAATATCCAATTACTCTACAATTAATAAAAGATGGAAGAAAAAACAAAGTCTTAAATAAGAAAATAAATTCGAATATTAAAGTAACAATGGTACATGGTGAAAAAGATGAGGCAGTTCCTGTCTCATATTCAAGAAAAGTTTTAAGATTATTTCCAAAAGCAAAGAAAAAATTAAATATTATAAAAAAAGGTGATCACAGTTTATCAAATAAAAAATGGTTAAATATAATTTTAAAAGAGCTTAAATTATTAATTTAGCTAACTTTTTTTATATCTTTTTTCAAAGTAATTGGATTTTTTAATTTATCCAACATTTCTTTAGGACACACCTGAACAAAATTATTTACTTGATCTTCAAAGTTTTCAATTATTTTTTTCGATAATTGAGACTCAGTTTCTTTAAAGTGCTCACTGACTAAATTTTTTAAATATTCTCTCCAATAATCTGTCTCTACATTTTGCCAAACTACTGACTCTGGATTTACTTTCTTTTCAAATTGTTGAGATTTGTCATATATAAAAGCCATTCCACCTGTCATACCAGCTGCAAAATTATCACCAACATCTCCTAAAATTACTACAGTTCCACCAGTCATATATTCACATCCATTAGAATCGCATCCTTCAATTACTGTAACTGCACCAGAATTTCTAACTGAAAATCTTTCACCAGCTTGGCCAGCAGCAAAAAGTTTTCCTGAAGTAGCTCCGTAAAGAACAGTATTTCCTAAAATTGTGTTCTCATTTGAAACTAAATTGCTCTCTTCAGGTAATTTTATTGAAATAGTAGCTCCTGACAAACCTTTACCAACATAATCATTTGCATCTCCCTTTAATACAAGTTTTAAACCTTTAGAAGAAAATGCTCCAAATGATTGACCCGCTGAACCTTTAAAATTTAAAACTAAAAAGTTTTCATCAAGTTTTTCATAACCATATTTTTTATACAAATGATGAGAAATTCTTGTGCCTACTGCTCTGTGAGTATTTTTTATTTGATATTCTTTCTCAATTTTTTTAGAATTATCTAAAGATTGTTCAATTTCTGGCCAAATTTGTTGGTCAAGAGTATCTGGTACACTATTTATTTCTTGATCCTCACAATACCTTGGATTATTTCCAGTATCAGCTTGAACAAATAAGGGATTTAAATCTAAATCGTCTAAATTTGGAGAACCTTTACTAACCTGTTTTAACAAGTCTGTCCTACCAATCACTTCATTTAATGATTTAAAACCTAAATTTGCTAATATTTCTCTTACTTCACGGGCTATAAATGTGAACAAATTAACTACTTTTTCTGGAGTTCCAGTAAATTTTTCTCTGAGCTTTTCATCTTGAGTACAAACGCCTACGGGACATGTATTTGAATGACACTGCCTTACCATTATACATCCCATTGCAACTAATGCTGTAGTAGCAACACCATATTCCTCAGCACCCATCATTGCAGCTATCACTACATCTCTTCCAGTTTTAATTCCACCGTCCGTTCTTAATGTAACTTTATGTCTAAGATTATTTAAAGTTAATACTTGGTTTGCTTCTGTCAAACCCATTTCCCATGGTATTCCAACATACTTAACACTAGTCTGTGGTGTTGCTCCTGTTCCACCATTATGTCCAGAAATTAATATTATATCTGCTTTTGCTTTAGCTACACCAGCTGCAATTGTTCCTACTCCTGAGGAAGCAACAAGCTTAACTCCAATTCTTGCTTTAGGATTTATTTGTTTCAAATCATAAATTAGTTGTGCAAGGTCTTCTATTGAATAAATATCATGATGTGGTGGTGGTGATATTAAAGTTACTCCAGGAGTTGAATGTCTAAGTTTAGCAATTTCTTCAGTAACCTTAAATCCTGGTAACTGACCCCCTTCACCCGGCTTAGCGCCTTGTGCAATTTTAATTTCTATCTCATTACAATTATTAAGATAATTAACTGTAACTCCGAATCTTGCAGAAGCTATTTGTTTTACTCTTGAGTTTGCGCTGTCACCATTATCTAAAACTTTAAATCTACTTGCGTCTTCACCACCTTCACCGCTACATGAGGCACCTTTGATCCTATTCATACCAGTTGCCAAAGTTTCATGTGCCTCTTTAGATAAGGCTCCATGAGACATGCTCCCACTTCCAAATCTTTTTAAAATATTTTCTATTGGCTCAACCTCAGAAATATCTATTGGCCCACTTAATTTTTTTTCTCTGAAATCAATTAAGTCTCTAAGATTAATAGGTGGTAAACTGTATATTCCATCCGAATATCTTTTATAAGCATCATAAGAATTAGATCCTACTGCACTTTGAAGTAAATGAATTAATTTTCCTTGATATTGATGAGTTTCACCATTTTTACGATATCTATATATACCGCCTATCGGCAATATGGTTTCAGAACTTTCAAATGCCTCTTTATGGATTTCTCTGATTTTTTTCTCTATACCTGTAAGTCCAATACCTGAAATTTTAGAGACAACTCCTGGAAAATAATCTGCAACAATTGTTCTACTTAAACCTACGGTTTCAAAGTTACATCCACCTCTATAAGAACTTAGAACTGAAATACCCATCTTAGACATGATCTTTAATAAACCTGCGTTTACTGATTTTATGTATCTCTCTACACATTCATCAAAGCTAAATTTTCCAAATAACTTCTTTTCATGACGCTGGAATAAACTATCAAATGCTAAATATGGATTTACAGTAGTTGCTCCAACTCCTATTAAGGTTGCAAAAGAGTGTGTATCTAAAGCCTCTCCAGATTGTACATTTATTGATACATATCCTCTTAGTTTTTTTTCAATAAGGAACGAATTAATTGATCCAACTGCTAAAAGCATTGGTATTGGAAGTTTTAAGCTAGAAAGCTCTTTGTCACTTAAAATCAATTGAGTAACTCCCTGTCTTACTGCAATTTCAGCTTCTTTTTGAATTTTTTTAATTGAGTCAAACAAAGTCTCTTCTTCAGAAAAAGTACAATCAATTATAGATGAGTTATTGCCAAAAAAATTTATAAATTTTTCAAACTGTGAATTTGATAATATTGGACTATTTAAAACATAAATATTTTGCTTTGTTAAATTATCAAAATTTAAAATATTTCCAAGATTTCCAAATCTTGTTTTCAAACTCATAACCTTGTTTTCTCTTAAAGAATCTATTGGTGGGTTGGTGACTTGGCTAAAATTCTGTCTAAAAAAATGGTATAATGGTCTATATCTATCTGACAAAACAGCCAATGGTGTATCGTCACCCATAGATCCAGTTGCTTCTTTAGCATCTTCTGCCATAGGATGCAGTATGAGCTCAAGGTCTTCTAAACTTATTCCAAAAGTATATTGCCTTCTTCTTAAATCATCTCCCGAAAAAGAATTTTTTTCATCTGAAATGGTTAACTTATCATCTAGGTCGATAATTTGTGAATTAAAGTGTTTATATTCTTTCGCTAAATAATCTTTTATCTGCTTGTTAGTAAATACTTTACCTTTTTCTATTCTAACTCCAATTATTTCCCCAGGACCCAATCTTCCCTTTGACAAAATTCTTTTTTCATTTAATTCAATCATTCCTGTTTCAGAACCTGCAAATAATAATTTATCTTTTGTAATTGCGTATCTTAAAGGTCTTAATCCATTTCTATCATTTGCAGCTATAACCCACTCATTATCAGTTCCAGCAATAGCTGCTGGTCCATCCCATGGCTCCATAGTACTGTTTAAAAAATTAAATAATTGTTGGTGATCTTTTGGTAGAGTTTTATTTTTTTTAGACCATGCGTCTGGAACTAACATAAGCTTCGCCAAAGGCGCAGGCTGACCAGATATATTTAATAATTCAAAAACATTGTCTAATGCAGCAGAGTCTGATGCTCCCTGTTGTATAACAGGTTTTAAGTTTTCAACATCTTCAAAAAGGGGACTGTTCATCTCTTGTTCATGAACTTTCATCCAATTTTTATTTCCTCTATAAGTATTAATTTCTCCATTATGTGCTATAGCTCTAAAGGGTTGAGCTAAATTCCAGCTAGGTGCTGTGTTTGTTGAAAATCTTTGATGAAAAATAGCAAACCTTGAAACAAATCTCTCATCTTTTAGATCAAGGTAGAAATCTGAGATAGCTTCAGCTAAAAACATTCCCTTGTAAATGACGGATTTAGAACTCAATGAACAAATATAAAAATTGTTTAAAGACTTTTTAAAAGCTTCATTTTCTATCTTTCTTCTAGTTTCATAAATTTTTCTTTCTAAATCTTTATTTGTTAATTCTGGATCATAAGGTTTAAACAATACTTGAATAATTTCAGGCATTGTTTGGAATGCCTTTTCTCCTAAAACTTTTGGATTAACTGGAACTTGTCTCCAGCCATAAATACTAAAATCATTTTTTGTTAATTCACTTTCAACAATAGTTTTGCAACTTTCTTGTGCTGCGTAATCATTCCGAGGTAGAAATATCATGCCCACACATATTTCAGAATTGTCATGTGTGTGTCCTGTCACTTCTATCTTTTCAATGAAGAAATCTTTTGGTATTTCAACATGAATCCCAGCTCCATCACCAGTTTTTCCATCGGCATCTACAGCGCCCCTATGCCAAACTGCTTTTAATGCTTCAATGCCATACTCTACAACTTTACGGGATTTTTTACCCTCAGTTGATGCAATTATACCAACACCACAAGCATCATGCTCCATGTCTTCTGAATAAACATTATTTTCTTTTAAAAAGTTAAGATTTTTTTTATAATTTTCCATTAAGCCACTCTTTTTTCCACTTTAGATTTACTCTCTAGATAAGTTTTAATTGAAGCTGCTGCATCCCTTCCATCTTTTATCGCCCAAACAACTAATGAAGCTCCTCTAACTATATCACCAGCAGCAAACACCCCTTTTATATTTGTTTCCATAGTATCAAAATCTGTTTTAATAGTTCCCCACTTTGTTACTTGTAATTCACTACTATCAAATAAATTTGGTAAATCTTCAGGATCAAAACCTAGTGCTTTGATAACCATATCTGCTTTTGTTTCGTAACTAGAGCCTTCTTGTACTTGTGGCTTTCTTCTTCCTGTCTCGTCTGGATCACCTAGTTTAATTTGATCTACAATTATTTTTTCTACTTTATTTGTACCTTTAAATTCTTTAGGACTTGATAACCAAACAAACTCAACACCTTCTTCTTCTGCATTTGCAACTTCTCTAGCAGATCCTGGCATATTTTCTTTATCTCTTCTATACAAACATTTAACAGATTTTGCCTTCTGTCTTATAGAAGTTCTTACACAATCCATTGCTGTATCACCTCCACCGATTACAACAATATCTTTACCTTCTGCATTTAAAATTCCTTTATCAAACAACTCAACATCATCTCCTAGACCTTTTTTATTAGATGCTGTTAAAAAATCCATTGCAGGAAAAATATTATCAAGATCATTTCCAGGTAAGTTTACTTCTCTTGCTTTGTAAACTCCTGTAGCAATTAAAATTGCATCGTGTTTTTTTCTCAATTGGTCTAGGCTTGCATCCTTACCAACTTCAAAATTTTGAACAAATTCAATTCCTCCATCCTTTAAGAGTTTTGTTCTTCGCTCTACAACTTCTTTTTCTAATTTAAAATTTGGAATTCCATAAATTAATAATCCTCCTGCTCTATCATATCTATCATAGACAGTAATTTTATATCCATTTTTTCTTAATTGTTCTGCAGCAGCTAAACCAGCAGGACCTGCTCCTATAATTCCTACGCTTTGATTTTTTTCATTTGTTACCTTAATTGGTTTTACCCAGCCCTCAGCCCAAGCATTATCTGTAATATATTTTTCTACTGATCCGATAGTTACTGTTCCATGACCAGATTGTTCAATTACACAATTTCCCTCGCATAATCTATCTTGGGGACAAATTCGACCACACACTTCAGGCATATTGTTTGTGCTTTGGGATAATTCATACGCCTCTTTTAATCTTCCCTCTGCTGTCAGTTTAAGCCAATCTGGAATGTTATTACTTAAAGGACAATGAACTTGGCAAAAAGGTACTCCACACTGCGAACACCTACTCGACTGTTCTTTGGCTTTTTCATTGATATACTCGTCATAAATTTCCTTAAAATCTTTCTTTCTCTTATCAACTTCTCTTTTAGGTGGAGTTTGTTGACCTATTTTAACAAATTTGAGCATTTTATCGGGCATAATATTATTTAAGTTTCGGCAAATTATACCCTGATTTATGTATATAAAGCATAAAATAGGTCATATATATTGACCTTAATTTTTAAATTATTACCGCCAATTAACACGTTTTTAATTATTGCATAGCTATTATGCTTAAATCGAATTGTTTTAAATAAATACTTTATAAGTTACGAAGAAACAATGTTTCAAAATATTATAGAAGTTTTAATTCTCTCTGCAATTCAAGGAATATCTGAATTTCTTCCTATTAGTTCTTCTGCTCATTTAATTTTGGTTTCTACTTTATATGAATTTAAATCTAGTTCTTTACTTATTGATATCAGCCTCCATCTAGGTTCACTAATAGCTATAATTTATTTTTTTAAAGATGAATTGTTTGATATCAGAAAAAATAAAAGAATTTTAAATTTAATTGTATTAGGATCTATTCCATTAATAATTATTGGATACATACTTTATAATACAAATTTAATTTATCAGTTAAGAAATTTAGAAGTCATTGCTTGGACTACTTTAATATTCGCAATTATTTTATACATCTCAGACAAAAATCGATTTGATAAAAAAATTTCCTCAAATTTAAATTTTCAGTCAATAATATTTATAGGTGTTTTCCAAATTTTCTCACTTGTACCTGGAGTGAGTAGGGCAGGAATTACTATAACAGCTGCGAGAATTTTAAAATTTAACAGAGTAGACTCAAGTAAGATATCTTTTTTACTTTCAATCCCAGCGTTGGCTGGAGCTAGTGTCTTAAGCTTGAAAGATGTTGTTGAACAATCAATTCAGTTTAATTACTTAGTTGTTATCGCAATTATATCTTCTTTTATTTTTTCTTTTCTAACAGTTAAATTCTTTTTAATTTATATAAATAAATTTTCAATGAATGCGTTTGTAATTTATAGAATAATAATTGCTTTGATTTTATTTAGTTTAATATATTAAATATATTTCTTTTTAATTAAAGGGAGTAATTGAGACAAGAGAACTCCACATAGAATAAAAAAACATCCAAGTAAATTATTAACATCTAGAATTTGATTTAAAATAAACCAAGCAGCTATAGTCGCAAATACACCTTCAAGAGAAAAAATTATAGCTGCAGGTGCTGGAGTAATATTACGCTGGGCATAAATTTGTAATACAAATGCAAATCCACCAGATAATATGCCTGCATATAAAATTGAATAAATTTCCATTAAAATATTACTTAAAATAAATTCTTCATAAATAATTCCAATTATAAATGAAAAAATAGCCACAATTAAAGTCTGTACAGCTCCTAAGGTAAGTGGAAGATTGTATTTAGTTATAATGATCCCAGTAAAAATAATATGAGTACTCCAAAATAAAGCTCCTAGAACAACTAAAGTATCTCCTAATCTTACTGTTGCATCATGAAAATTTGTTAATAAATATCCTCCAATTAAACATAGAACTACAGATGGCCATACACTCCAATGCATTGATTTTTTACCAAACAAAAAAATGATAATCGGTACCATTGGCACATAAAAAATTGTAAAAAAAGCAGCATTTGCAACGTCTGTGTAAAGCAAAGCAACTTGTTGAAGTGCAGAGCCTAAAAATAAAGAAATTCCAATTAACAATGAATAAATTATGAAAGTTTTTTTATCTAATTTAAATTCTGATTTAAAATTTTTTAATTCAAATAAAATCAAAAGTGGAGTTATGGCTAAAAAACCAACAAAAAACCTCACAGCATTAAATGTAAAAGGTCCAATATTATCCATGCCTGTGTCTTGGGCAATAAAAGTTGTTCCCCAAATGAAAGTGCACAATAAGGCACTAAATAATGATATGGATTTACTCATTTTTAATTAGACAGCTAGTTTATAAGCAAAATTTTTGCCTAAGTTTTCTTTTAGATCATTATTAAACCTAGCTGCTTCTGCACCATCAATAATTCTGTGATCATAAGATAAAGAAATCGGGAGCATAGTCCTGGTTTGAAACTTACCATTCATAAAAATTTGTTTTTTTTCTGATCTTCCTATTCCTAATATAGCAACTTCAGGATAATTAATTATAGGGGTAAAAAACGAACCCCCTATACCACCTAAACTCGTAATCGTCATCGAGCCACCAAACAATTCTTTTTTATCAATTTTTAAATTTCTACAAAGTTCACTTACCTCTTTTAATTCTTTACTTATGAGAGAAATTTTTTTGTTATTTGCATTTCTTATTTTTGGAACCATTAATCCATTTGGTGTGTCAACTGCTATCCCAATATGGTAATATTTTTTTAAAGTCATTTTTCCAGTCTCAATTTCGTCGATAGAAGAATTAAAACTAGGAAATTTCTTAAGAGATGCAACTAAAGCCTTTATTATAAATGCTAGAGGTGTAATTTTAATTTTTTCTCCAGTATACATATCTGTTAATGAACTTCTAAAACTTTCCATCTCCGTTATGTCTGCTTCATCGTGATTTGTAACATGAGGAATTGTTGTCCATGAATTTGTAAGATATTTTGATGATAATTTTTTTACTCTTGGTATGTCTTTAATTTCTATTTCACCAAAATCAGAATGCTCAAATTCGTTTTTAATTTTATCTGGTTTACTATCTTTTACTACAACGTTGTTTTTTGAATTAGATGAAATAAATTTTTTAATATCATCTTCAACAACCCTGCCATCTTTCTGACTTCCCGCAACTTGATTAATATCTACACCAAGTTCTCTCGCAAATTTTCTAGCTTTTGGACTTGCAGATGAAATGTCTGAAATATTATTTTTAGAAAATGTTTTTTCTTGGATTTCAGGTTTTATTGCCTCAATATTTTTTGACTCTTTTTCAATTTCTGGTTTTTCTTTAACCTCTTCCTTTTTAACTTCTGAAACACTATCTAAAGTTAAAATTAAGTCGCCCTCAGAAACTTTGTCTCCTACTTTTATTTTTAAATTTTTAATTTTGCCTTCTAAATTTGATGGAATCTCTACGCTAGATTTATCACTTTCAATTGTTATTAGAGCATCATTTTTTTTAATTGATTGACCTTCAGTAACTAATACCTCGATAACCTCAACATCTTTAAAATCTCCAATATTAGGTACTTTAATCTCAGTTTCTGACATTATAATTTTGTTGGCATTGGTTTGTTAGTATCAATATTATACTTCTTCATTGCATCTTTTGCGTGTTTAGAAGTAATAAGCTGTTCTTTTGCTAAAATACTTAAACCATAAGCAACCAAATGTTCTTTATCTACCTCAAAAAATTTTCTTAAATTTTTTCTTGTATCACTTCTTCCAAAACCATCTGCTCCTAATGAATAAAAGCTTTTATTAGTATAAGGTCTGATTTGATCTGAATTCATTCTCATATAATCAGATGCAGCCATAATTGGGCCCTCTGTTTGGTCCAGGCATTGCTCAACATAAGATTTTTTAGGTTCTTTATCAGGATTCAAAAGATTAAATCTTTCTACCTCCATTCCATCTTTTCTTAATTCATTAAAACTTGTTACACTCCATATCTCACTGTCAATTTGATAATCATTTTGTAAAATCTCTGCAGCAGACATCATTTCTCTTAAGATTGTTCCTGATCCTAAAAGTTGGATTTTAGTTTTTTTGTATTTGTTAAATTCTTTTATTTTATACATGCCCTTTAAAATGCCTTCCTCACAATTTTTATCTTTTGGCATTTCTGGGTGTGAGTAATTTTCATTCATTGTTGTAATATAATAAAAAACATTCTCATTTTTCTCATGCATTCTTCTTAGACCTTCTCGAAAAATTACCGCTAATTCATAATGAAATGTAGGATCATAAGTTACACAATTTGGAATAGTTGATGCAATTATATGACTATGCCCATCCTGGTGTTGTAAGCCTTCTCCAGCTAATGTTGTTCTTCCAGCTGTTGCACCTACCAAAAATCCTCTAGCCTGACTATCCCCAGCTGCCCAAGCTAGATCTCCTATTCTTTGGAAACCAAACATTGAATAAAAAATATAAATTGGGATCATTTCGATATCATGATTAGTATATGCAGTGGCAGCAGCAATCCATGAAGACATGGCACCAGCTTCATTGATACCTTCCTCTAAAACTTGACCACTTTTGTCTTCTCTGTAAGAACTTAATTGAGCTGCATCCTCAGGTTCATATTTTTGTCCTTCATGAGCATAAATACCTATTTTTTGAAAAAATCCTTCCATGCCAAACGTTCTTGCTTCGTCAGGAATAATAGGAACCAGTCGAGGAGATATATTTTTATCCCTTAATAAATTTGTTAACATTCTTACTAAGGCCATAGTAGTAGACATTTCTTTTTCACCAGTTGATACTTTCATGAAATCGAAAATATCTTTTGAGGGTGCTTTGATTGGTTTAGCGAAAGTCGAACGTTCGGGTAAATATCCACCTAATTTAATTCTTCTGTCTTTTATGTATTTTATTTCTGGAGATTTTTCGTCAGGCCTAAAGTATTCAATATTTCTCACTTGTTCATCTGTTAAGGGAACATCAAATCGATCTCTATAGTACATCAAGTCATCAACATCTAATTTTTTCGTTTGATGAGTAGTATTTACACTTTCTCCTGATTTTCCCATTCCATAACCTTTAATAGTTTTTGCAATTATCACTGTTGGGCTTCCTTGATGTTTAGTCGCTTTATCATATGCAGCAAAAACTTTGTGAGGATCGTGACCACCTCTATTAAGTCTCCAAATATCTGTATCTGACATACTTGAAACTAATTCTAATGCTTCAGGAGATTTCCCAAAAAACTTTTCTCTTACATAAGCACCGTCTCTTGCTTTCATTGCTTGGTACTCACCATCTACTGTCTCGTTCATAATTTTTATTAAGTGACCAGTTTTATCATTAGCAAGCAACGAATCCCAATATGACCCCCAAATAACTTTAATTACATTCCAGCCAGATCCTCTGAAACTTCCCTCAAGCTCTTGAATAATTTTTCCATTACCCCTAACGGGACCATCTAATCTTTGAAGATTACAATTTATTACAAATATTAAATTATCTAAATTTTCTCTAGCAGCTAATCCAATAGCTCCCATTGACTCAGGCTCATCCATCTCCCCATCACCTAAAAAGGCCCATACTTTTCTTCCTTCATCTTTAATCAAACCTCTATTGATTAAATATTTCATGTATCTAGCTTGATATATAGCAAGCATAGGACCTAACCCCATGGATACAGTGGGGAACTGCCAAAAGTTTGGCATTAGCCATGGATGTGGATATGACGATAGACCCCCAGGTTTTACCTCCTGTCTGAAGCTATCTAATTGTTTTTCATTTAATCTACCTTCTAAGAAAGCTCTTGCATACATTCCTGGAGCACTATGTCCTTGAAAATAAATTAAATCTCCACCAAATTTGTTATTTTTTGCTCTCCAAAAATGATTCATCCCAACATCATATAATGTTGCAGCAGATGCAAATGTACCAATGTGTCCACCAAGCTCAGGATATTTTTTATTTGCTCGAACTACCATTGCTGCTGCATTCCATCTAATCAACGATCTAATTCTTCTTTCAATATTTTGATCGCCACCAGACTTTACTTCAGCCTCAGGAGGTATTGTGTTAATGTATGGTGTATTTTGAGTATAAGGAATATTTGCTCCTTCACGATAAGCTTTGTTAATTAGTTCTTTAATTAAAAAATGAGCTCTTTGATTTCCATCTTTAGAAATAACTGCAGATAAAGATTCCAGCCAATCTTGAGTTTCAAGTGGATCAATATCAGCCCCATTAACTACTTGAATTGTAGATTGTTTTTTTTCAATTATAGGTTCAGATATAATTTTATTTTCCTCTTTTTTTTCAGACATTGCTTCTTCAGCTTGTTTAATTATATTTTCTGTATCTTTTGGAAGAGTGCTTTCTAATGATGTTTTTGATGATGGTGTAAGATTAAGCAACAAATCTCCCTTAGAAACTTTATCACCAATTTTAACTGCTAAACTATCTACTTTTCCAGCTATGCTAGAAGGAATTTCAACACTTGATTTATCACTTTCAATTGTGACTATTGGATCATTTTGTTTAATTTGATCACCAGGTTTTACAAGTATCTCTATAACCTCAACATTTTCAAAGTCACCAATGTCAGGAACAAGTAATTTTTCGCTCATTTTTAAATGTTTTATATACCCAAAAAAACATTATTGGATTTTATTTTATCACATTAATAAGGTTTTTTCGTTAATCTTATGTTTTTATTATACAAAAAATAAAAAAATAAATGAATATTAAGCCTTTTAGCTTCTCTCAATACACATAGCTATTCCCATACCACCACCAATACAGAGTGCCGCACAACCTTTTTTTTTATCTTGCTTAATCATTTCATGGACAAGTGTAACCAAAATTCTTGCCCCAGAAGCTCCAATTGGATGACCTAAGGCAATTGCTCCTCCATTAACATTAACTTTTTGTTCAGGAATTTTTAATTCTTCAATTACCGCAATACTTTGTGCTGCAAAGGCTTCATTAATTTCAAATAAGTCTACTTCATCTATTTTCCAATTTGCTTTAGATAAAGCTTCTTGAATTGAGGGTATAGGTCCCAATCCCATTAATGAAGGCTCAACCCCACAAGTAGCCCAAGATACAATTTTAACCAATGGCTCTAATGATTTTTTTTCTGCTTGTTCTCTAGACATTAAAACTAAGGCTGCAGCACCATCGTTTATGCCTGAGGAATTTCCAGGTGTTACAGTCCCATTTTCTCTAAAAACTGTTTTTAATTTTTTTAAATCATCTATACTTAAATTTTCTCTAGGATGTTCATCTTTTTCAAAAATAAATTTTTTATCACCATCTTCAATTTGTAATTTAATCAGCTCATCCTGAAATTTATTTTCACTATATGCTTTTTCTGTTTTTTTCTGAGAATTTAAAGAAAAATTATCTTGTTCATCTCTTGAAATTTTATATTTATCGGCAACATTCTCAGCTGTGACACCCATATGATAATCATTAAATGAATCTAGCAGACCATCTTTTATCATTGTATCTACTAATTTATTTTCAGAAAATTTTTTATCTTCTCTATAATAAATTGCATGAGTTGCTCTAGACATATTTTCTTGTCCACCTGCAATTACTATTTGGTTTTCTCCTAACTTAATTGATTGATATCCCGATACAACAGATCTTAATCCAGATCCACAGACTTGATTAACAATGTGAGCAGGTTTTGAAACTGGTACTCCAGCACCAATTGAAGCTTGCCTAGCAGGATTTTGACCGAGTCCAGAGGTTAAAACGTGCCCCATAATCACTTCATCGATCTCCTCCTCTATATCTAATTTTGATTTATAAATTACTTCTTTAATTACTATTGAACCTAATTTTGATGCGCTGAGATTTTTTAATGAACCTTTATATCTTCCAATTGGGGTTCTTAGTGCTGAAGTAATTACAACATCGTTAGAGTTTTTGCTCATAAAGTAATTAACATAATATTTTATAAGTTAAATTACATCAAAAACTTTGATATATGGAATATATTATTTAAATGGACCGCTGGCCAAATTGGATAAGGCGCTCGGCTACGAACCGGGAGATTCCAGATTCGAGTTCTGGGCGGTCCACCAACAAGGAAATGGAAATGTTTAATTGGCTTTTAAAAGCATCTTTACAAAAATCAGTAATTTATTTTTTTATAATAATTTTTATTATTTTATTAATTTTAACTTTTGTATTATAAAAAATTATGAGCAAAGAATTTGAGCAAATAAGTATTAAACCTGGGTTTATGAAACACAATGGGGGTGTTTTATTTAGAACTATTTCAGAGACTGAATACGAATTTAAATCTACAATTAGTGAAAACCATTTAAATGCTGCAGGAATAACTCACGGAGGCTATTTATCCGCATTAATAGACGCAGGAGCAGGAACAGCTGCACATAGAGCTGCAGGAAATGCTCCATGTGTAACTATCTCATTAGATATAAAATTTATAGGCGCCTCAAAAGTTGGAGATGAAATTATTGGACATGCAAAAATTTTAAAAAAAACAAATACTCTTATCTTTTTATTTTGCGAGCTAAAGTGTAATGATAAAACAATTACTTCTGCATCTGGAGTATGGAAAATTATTAAAATAAAGCCCTCCAATTTAGGACCTGGTGGATAATTTTACTCTTTTCTTTTTAAGTTAAAGTAGCCAAATACTACTAATAATAATATTGCTATAGGATAAACAATATTTTTTGATGGCCTATCTGAATTTTCAATTTTAAATTCACTTATATAGTCTCCCATTTCAAAACCATTTCTTTTTGCTTGTCCATTCCATTTCAAATTATCAACAACAAATTTGTCATTTTGTTTCAATAATGTAATTCCATAGTCCTCTAAAGTAAATTTATCTTCAAAAGTATTTTTTGATATCACAAATAACTTGTATCTTTCACCATATAAACTGGGCCTTGTTATTTTAATTTGAATTTCTTTTGTTGAGTCTAATTTTATTGAATTAATTTTAGTAATATCTTCATAATTATATTTTGGGTAAAATTTGTTTAAAGCAAAATCAGGTGACAACAAAGAAATAGAGATAACTAAAAAAATAATTATTTCATACCATTTAAGTTTATTAAAAAACCAGCCTTGAGTAGCTGAGGTAAAAACTAAAATCCCAATTAAAGAAGTAATAATTACAATCAACCCATGCCAAATGTTTTCAATGCCAATAAGTAAAAGTTCATGGTTAAATAAAAATACAATTGGTAAAATTCCTGTTCTTAAACTGTACCAAAAAGCTTGCACCCCTGTTCTTAAAGGATCTCCACCAGATATCCCTGCGGCTGCATAAGAGGCAAGTCCGACAGGTGGTGTTACATCAGCCATTAAACCAAAATAAAAAACAAATAAATGAACTGCAATTAACGGAAAAATAAAGCCTGAAGCATTTCCAACATCTACTAAAACAGTCGCCATTAAAGAAGCAACAACAACATAATTTGCAGTTGTAGGTAAACCCATTCCTAAAAGCAGACATAGAATGATTGTTAAAAACAATAAAATAGTAACATTATCCTTGGCTATAGATTCTATAACTATTATTAAATTAGTACTTAAACCAGTAGATCCAACCGCTCCCACTATAATACCTGCAGTTGCTATTGCTATACCAACTGCAACCATATTTAGAGCACCTTTTTCAAAACCAACTATTGTTTGATTAAACCATTCTTTAAGAGCATTTTTTTTGAATTCGTTTTTTATTAATAAATTTATTAAATTTACTAAAACTAAAGTAATTGTCGCATAAAAAATTGAATAAGAGGCAGTAAATCTTAAATAAACCAAAGTATAAATTAAAACAAAAATTGGTATTAAAAAATGTATCCCAGATAAAAAAGTTTTTTTTAAATGAGGAACATCTGCATCATCCATTCCTTTAAGATTTAATTTTAAAGCTTCTAAATGTGAAATATAAAATAATGCTATATAAGAAATAATTGCTGGTAAGAAAGCATGTTTAACTATTTCAAAGTAAGTTACGCCAATAAAACTTGCCATTACGAATGCTGCCGCGCCCATGACAGGTGGCATGATCTGACCATTGACTGATGAGGAAACCTCAATAGCACCAGCTTTTTCTTTTGAAAAACCAGTTTTTTTCATAATTGGAATTGTAAATGTTCCAGTAGTAACTGTGTTTGCAATTGAAGATCCTGAAATTAATCCAGTCATACCTGAACCTAATATTGCTGCCTTTGCCGGTCCTCCTCTCATTTTTCCAACCATTGCAAAAGCAAGATCTAAAAAATATTTTCCACCACCAGCAGTTTCAAGCAAAGCACCAAATAATACAAATAAGAAAATAAAATCTACCGATACCCCAATCGGAATTCCAAAAATTGCTTCTTGATCAAGCCACTGGAAGCCTACAAGTCTATTTAAAGATAAACCACCATGCGATATTATTTCAGGCGCATACCTTCCAAAGTATGAAAACAATAGAAAACAACTAGCAATAATTACCAAAGGTAACCCAATTGCTCTTCTGGTAGCCTCTAAAAGAATTAAAATTCCACATCCTCCCAAAATCAATTCTAACGGAAAATTTAATGTTTCTGATATCTTTAAATTTAAAAGAACACCTCCTCTTTCAACCAACTGATCATAAAAAAAATAAATATAAAGACACGATATCGCTCCCATAAAACTAATCAAAACATCAAAAAACGAAATTTTCTTTCCCTTTGAAATTGGGTAAATTAAAAATGCTAAAGTTAAAGCAAACCCTAAATGAATTGCCCTTGCTGGCAATCCCTTGAACATTCCAAAATTTAACATAAATGGAAATGGTGAAGCGTACCAAAGTTGAAATAATGACCAAATAATTGCTATTGCTGAAACAATTTTCAAATGAAAACCAGTAATATTTCTAGTTGGTGATAAGTCTTCGCTTATTTTATTTTTAATTTTACTACTGATTGAGTCGCTCATTAAAATTATTCATACCATAAAAAAAAGGCCCGGTAAAAATTACCAGGCCTTTTTAATTAATAAAAATTGGATTACATTAATCCAGCTTCTTTATAGTATTTTATTGCTCCTGGATGTAATGGAGCAGATAAACCATCTTTAATCATGTTTTTCTTTTCCAAGAATCCAAATGCTGGATGTTGTTTTTTGAAGTCATCAAAATTTTCCATTACAGCTTTTGTAACTAAATAAACAAGCTCTTCAGAAACATCTGCAGAAGTAACAACAGTAGCTTTTACACCAAAAGTTGTAGCATCTTTTTTCTGACCTGTGTAAGTTCCTTTAGGTATTACTGCCTGTGCATAATAGTCAGCACCATCAATTAAACCTTGAACTTCAGAACCTGTTAAATTAATTGGAGAAGCTTTAGCTGCACAAGTTGCTGCTTGTTCCATAGCACCATTTGGAAATCCAACAGAATAACCAAATGCATCTATTTTTCCGTCACATAGCGCTTTAACTTGTTCTGAAGAAGTAAGTTCAGTTGTTGATTTAAAGAAACTATTATCAACACCCATAGCTTTCATCAGTTCTTCCATAGTTCCTCTTTGACCTGAACCAGGATTACCGATGTTAACTACTTTTCCTTTTAATCCAGCAAAATCTTTGATTTTTGCTTTTTTTCTAGCCCAAATTTGAAAAGGCTCATTGTGAACTGAAAACACTGCTCTTAAATTGCTAAATTGTTTTCCTTCCCATTTACTAGATCCATTAACAGCATGATACTGCCAGTCTGATTGTGCTACACCAAATTGGAATTCTCCAGCTGCTATCTGACCAATGTTGTAGTTAGATCCACCAGTTGATGGAGCAGTACACCTATAAGCTTTAGCTGTACCTTTTTTTCTACCATGTTCAGCACTAATTGCTGATTTATGCAGCATTTTACATATAGCGTTTCCTGTTTGGAAATATACTCCTGTAGGTCCGCCTGTTCCTATCGTAAAGAACTCTGCTGATTTAGCAACAGTTATCAAAGACAATGATGCAAATAAAATCAGTAAAGCACTTGATAGAGATGTGATTATTTTTTTCATTATTTACCCCTCTATTTATATGTCGTTATTTTTATAAGTTTATTCTAACAAAAAATTATCATAGGTGTACAGAGTGATTTTATAAGTTTTCTGACCAATTCTTAAGCTTATTAACACCTTCAACTACTTTTGGTGCAAACTTATTAATTAAATTTTCATCAATTTTTTTGGTTTCATCAATATTTTTCATAAACTCTTGTCCATCAAAATCTGTAAAACTTAACCTTGCTAACATTTTATCTGGATTAAATCCAAAATCAGAACCTGGTAATAAAGTAACTCCAGTACTATTTAATATATCACTACACATTTCTGATGAAGATTTAAATTTATTGTTTAAAAATTCTGGCATCAAATAAAACCCCCCCTGAGGCTCATTAATCAATACATTATTTGATTTTAAATTTAAAAAAACATATTTACCAACTGCATTTAAAATATTTATTGATTTTGTAATATAATTTGAATGATCATTTTCGTAAGCTTTAATAGCTGCATACTGAATGGGTGCGCTCACTGCAGAAAAAGTTTCACTAGCTAATACATTGATCATATTTTTTATTTTATTCAGTTCATCTGGAATTATAAAATAACCAAGTCTCCATCCCCCAGCACCACACCATTTACTAAGTCCTGTACTAATAATAGTTTTTTCAGGACAATAGCTTGAGATAGATTTGAAATTTTTTGAAAATGTTAATTCTGAATATATTTCATCTGATAAAATTATAAGATTATACTTTTTGGCAATTTCTGAAATTTCTTCTAGTTTATCACAAACCTGCCCAGAGGGATTATTCGGTGAATTTAAAAATAATAAATAATTTTTATTTTTATCTTTTGAAATGACTTTCTCAATTTGTTCTCCAGAAGGAAACCAGTTGTTCTCTCTTTCTGTTTGAAGAATTTGAATTTTATTTCTCCCTAAAATAGCTTGTGGCGCATATGAAACCCAACTAGGTGCTGGTAATATAATTTCACCATCAAATATTACATGTAATAAAAACATTAATTCTTTAGATCCTGGTCCAATTATTACATTGTGCGCTTTATAATTATAATTTTTCTTTTTAGATGAGTATTTTGCTACAGACTCTCTTAATTCCTCAAGACCCTGGATAGGTAAATATTTATTTTGATAAGCATTATTTTTTAATTCTTCAACAATATCATCAGGTACCTTAAATGGTGATTGTCCAAAACCAAATTTATAAATTTTCTTTCCTTGATCTTCCAATTTTTTTGACGTCTCGTTGATTAAAAGTGTAGAAGATGGCTTTAGATTTTTAACTAATTTTTTTAACATTAAATTATTTTATTATTATAGGATTAAACTTATTTATGATAATCTCACTAAGTTTAAAAAGAAAATGAGAACTTTTAACCATCCGATTCGGTCATGTTTTAGTCTATGTTTGTTCTTTAACAGCAACAATATCTGGTAGGTAAAAAAAAAGAAGCACAAAAGATAGAAATGACTAAAAATAAGATTACAGCTGTTCTCGGTCCGACCAATACAGGTAAGACCCATCTTGCTATTGAAACTATGCTTTCTTTTGAGAGTGGAATGATTGGATTTCCACTTAGATTACTCGCAAGAGAAGTATATGACAAAGTAATCAAGAAAATAAATTTAGATAAAGTTGCATTAATAACTGGTGAGGAAAAAATCATTCCATCTAATGCTAAATATTTTTTATGTACAGTTGAGTCTATGCCAATTGATAAACATCTAGAGTTTGTTGGTGTGGATGAAATTCAAATGTGTGCTGATCATGAAAGAGGTCATATTTTTACTGATAGACTTTTAAATATGAGAGGAGAAAAACTTACAATGTTGATGGGTTCAAGTACCATTAAAAATATTATTTCAAAATTAGATGGAGATATTGAGTTCATTAATAGAGAAAGACTATCTAAACTTACTTACGCTGGTCATAAAAAAATATCAAGAATTAACAGAAAAACAGCAATCATTGCATTTTCAGCAGAGGAGGTTTATGCCATTGCTGAATTAATAAGAAGACAAAAGGGTGGTGCCGCTATTGTAATGGGATCACTAAGTCCAAAAACAAGAAATGCTCAAGTTGAATTATATCAATCTGGGGATGTTGATTTCTTAGTTGCAACAGATGCTATTGGAATGGGAATAAATATGGATTTAGATTTTGTTTACTTTTCAAATATTAAGAAATTTGATGGAAAAAAATTGAGAAGGTTAAATCTATCTGAAATAGGTCAAATAGCAGGTAGAGCTGGTCGATACCTGAACGACGGTAGTTTTGGTATTACTGGTGATTGTAAAGAAATAACTCCAGAAGAAGTAGAGTTGTTAGAAAATCATAAATTTGAAGAAATTCGAACTTTGTTTTGGAGAAATTCAAATCTTAATTTCAATAATCCAAATAGTTTAATTAAAAGTTTAGAAGAAAAACCTCAGGTGGGATGGCTAAGAAAAATTCATGAATGTGAGGATGAAAAAGCGCTTAAATATTTTTTAAAAGATCAAAAAATTTTGAATAAAGGATTTGATAAGAAAACTCTAATACTTTTATGGGAATGTTGCCAAATACCTGATTTTGTTAAAAAAACTTATGGAAATCATTTTGAGGTTATTGGAAATGTATTTAAATTTTTAACAACCAAAAAAGGACTAATTTCTGAAGATTATATGAGGTTACAGCTAATGAAACTTGATAAATTAGACGGAAATGTAGATTCTTTATCAAATAGAATTGCAAATGTCAGAACTTGGTCATATGTTTCAAATAAAAATAATTGGGTAGAAAATCAAAGTTATTGGATAGAAAAAACTAAATATTTAGAAGACAGACTTTCAGATAGATTACATGAAGAACTTACTAAAACTTTTATTGACAAAAGAGCAAGTGTACTCGCTAGAGGTTTAAAACAAGATATGGAATTTAAAACTGAAATTTTACAAAACAATGACGTTAAAATTGATGATCAATTTATTGGAAAGATTAAAGGACTAAAATTAGAACTAGATCTAAAAAAAGGTGCTTTAGAAACTGATATTAAATCTTTAAAAAAAGCAGCCAGACAAACTATTGGTCCGGAATTAGAAAAACGTGTTCAATCAATAATTGATACAGGACTAATAAATTTGAATGAAGATTTTAAAATTTATTGGAATGATTTCCCAATTGCCAAATTAACAACAGGTAGTGACTATTTAAATCCTAATTTTGATTTAGTTGTTGATGATATTATTGAACAAAACACTAAACAAAAATTAAATGATTACATTAACAAATGGATACATGCAAAAATAAATAATGTTCTTAAAAGTTTAATTGATTTAAAAAATATAAAAGAAAATAATTCATCAATTAAAGCACTGGCATACCAGCTCTATGAAAATAATGGGGTATTAAAACGAGACCAAGTTTCTGAGTACTTAAAAAACCTAGAACAAAATGAGAGAAAAATTCTTAGAGACTTAGGGGTAAAGTTTGGAAGATACCATGTTTTCCTTTATCAATTGATTAAGCCAGAAGCAGTATCTTTACGAACATTGTTATGGAAAAATTTTTATCAAAAATTCCATAATTTAAAACCACCTACCTTTGGTTTAAATTTTTTAGACAATAAAGAAATAAAAAATAAAAACTTTATGCTTTTATGTGGATTTGAAAGATTTGATAATTTTTTTGTAAGAATTGATATTTTGGAAAGATTATTTGTATTAATAATAAATTCTAGTTCAAAGGAAAATTCTGAAATAAAATTAATTCCAGAAATGTTAAATCTTTTAGGATGTAGTAAAGATAATTTTAAAAAATTACTTCAAAAAATGAGTTATAAAATATTTGAAAAAGAAAATGAAACCTTTTTTAAATATAGTCCTACTAAGAAATTTAAAAAAATTACTTCAAAGAAGATCTCAAATGAAAATCCATTTAAAATATTAAAAAATTTAAATTTAAGTTAAAATGTTTTTTAAAAAAGAAGAAATAAAAAATGATAATTTTCTTACAAAAGTTTGTGCTTTATTAATTCACGCTGCTAAAATAGATGAGAATTATACTGATAAAGAGGAAGAAATTATTAAAAAAACACTTAAAGAGCTTGGTGTAGAAGATGAAAATATTCCTAAAACAATTGAAGATGCAAAAGTAATTGAAGAAAACTCAAATCAAATTTTAGATTTTACTAAAGAAGTTAAAAATTTACCTGAACAAGACAAAATTAAAATCATAGAGGCTTTATGGTCTATCATTTACTCAAACAATGATGCCGATATATACGAAACTAATTTAATGAGACGACTTGCGGGATTACTTTATATTGACAATAAAACCATGGGCGATATTAAAGAAAAAATTAAACAAAATTCAAAATGACTTATATCGTTAACGACAATTGTATTAAGTGCAAACTAACAGACTGTGTTGATGTCTGCCCGGTTGATTGCTTTTACGAAGGTAAAAATATGCTTGTAATTAAACCCGATGAGTGTATAGATTGTGGCGTTTGCGAGCCAGAATGTCCTGTCGATGCCATAAAAGCAGACACCGAACCTGGAAGTGAAAAATGGTTAGAGATCAATAAAAAGTATTCTGAAATCTGGCCTAACATAAGTGAAAAAAAAGATCCACCTGCGGATCACGAGAAATTTAAAAATGAGCAAAATAAGTACGAAAAATATTTTAAAGAAAATCTTTAAAAGCAAAACAAACAAAAAAGTGAAAAAAAAAGTTTCTAAAAAGAAGGTTGTAAAAGCTAAAAAAGCAAAAAAAATAATTTCAAAAAAAGTCAAAAAAGTTGTTAAAAAAGTTTCACCTAAAAAAAGTAAAATAAAAAAAACTGTTAAAGTTGCAGAAACAACAGCTGAGCCAAAAGTAGATAATTTAAGAATTTCAAAAACAAACGAAGTTAAGCCTGAGATAAAAAAAGTTAAAAAGCAAGAAACCGAAAAAAGAGAATACAAAATTAAAGATCATGTTGTTTATCCAAAACATGGGGTGGGGCAAATTACTGAATTTAAAAAAATTAACATTGGCGGAATTGATGTTGAAACATATGTTATTAAATTTGAAAAAGATAAAGCTAATGGAATGGTCCCTGTAAACAAACAATCTCACCTAAGGCCGTTAGCAACTATTAACCAAGTTAACAAGTGCATTTCAATATTAAAAAGCAAACCAAAAATAAAAAGGTCAATGTGGAGTCGAAGAGCACAAGAATATGAAGCTAAAATCTCTTCAGGAAAAATATATGAGTTGGCTGAAGTTGTTAGAGATTTAAATAAAGGTGATGATCTAATGGTTGATCAATCTTATAGTGAAAGACAATTGTTTGAAAAAGCCTATGAAAGGATTTTGTCTGAATTTCAGATTGTTTTGAATGTTTCTTTAGAGGATACTCAGAAAAAATTAGATAAAGCATTAAAAAGGAATTTAGGTGGACAGCCCCAACCAGTAGCAACTCCAAAAAATCCAACTAGTGAGCTACCTGTAGACGAGCCAATTTCTGATAGCGACGAGCCAATTGAAGAGTAAAAAAAACGCCTCTCACACAAACTGTAATGAGAAGCGTTTTTTGTAAAGAATACTAAGTTACTATTTTCTTCTTCTTTTTTTTGCTTTTTTCTTAGCTTTTTTCTTAGCTTTTTTCTTAGTTTTCTTTGCCGCTTTTTTTCTTTTCTTAGGCATCTTTAGCTCCCTTTTTTAGTTAAACGAATCAAAATGATTCGCTGTTAACATATTTTTATTTTTTTCTATAAGTTATGTCAATTCTTTAATTAAAAGTTAAATTTTATAAAAATTATTTTTAACTTTTTATTTTTTTATAAAACTTTTTTTATTAATTTAGTTAATGTTTATGCGGTTAATAAACAATTTTAATTAAATAGTTTAATAAAGATTTTCTAGCTGATTTTTATATTTTTCTGTAACTTTTTTTCTTTTTACTTTCATTGTTGGTGTCATTAAACCATTTTCAATAGAGAAATTTTCATCTATTAATTGAATTCTTTTTATCTTTTCTATTAAAGTTAATTTTACATTTATTTTTTCAATTACTTTATTTATTTTTTCTTTTTCATTTAAAAAATCTTTATTAGGAACAATTAAAGCAACTAAGTAATTTTTTTTATCACCATAAACCATACATTGATCTATCTCAGGCTCATTTGAAATCATATTTTCGATTTTAGCAGGTGAAATGTTATCTCCGCCAGCACTTACTATGATATCTTTTTTTCTATCAGTAATTTTTAAATAACCATCATTTGGATCTATCTCTCCAATATCACCTGTATGTAACCATCCATTTATAATTACTTTGTCAGTTTCTTCTTTTTTGTTCCAATATCCTAGCATTACATTTTCGCCTTTGACTAAAATTTCTCCATCTTCAGCAATTTTAACTTCATTTCCTTTAAATGGAGGGCCTACAGTTTCCACTTTTATTTTGTGTATTGGATTGCAACTTACTACTGGTGATGTTTCTGTTAAACCATAACCTTGAAGAGTAGGCAGCCCGACAGAATTCAAAAATTCTCCTATTTCTTTGTCTAGCGCCCCACCACCTGAAACAAAAGCTTTCAAGTTTCCACCGAACTGTTTTTTTATTTTTTTTCTTACCAATTTATCAACTATAGAATTAAGTAATTTTTCAAAAAATGACATTTTTTGATTTAATAGTTTTTTTCTTCCTAGACGAAGTGTTGCTTCAATTAATTTTGCTTTAAAACCTGTCTGCTTTTTCAAATTCATGTTTATTTTATTGTAAAGGTTTTGGTAGAACCTTGGAACAGCTGTCATAATTGTAGGTTTTGCTTCAGATATATTTTCTAAAAGTTTTTCTATTTTTTCTGCATAGAATACTTTTGCCCCAACAGCTATCTGTGCAAATTGAACACTATGCTCATAAGAATGTGAAAGAGGAAGCCAAGTTAAAAATACTGGTCTTGAGTTAAATAACGGTTTCATAATTTCGCATGCTCCTACGAGATTATTTAAAATTCCACCATGACTTAATATTACTCCTTTAGGATTACCTCCAGTCCCAGAAGTATAAATAATACAAGCAGGAGAATTTCTTTTTAATTTATTATTTTCAATTTTATCTTCTTCTAATAAATTATTCTTTAGAATTGAATTTAAATCTAAATATTTTTCTTTTTTAATTATATTTAAACTATTTGTTGCCTTGGCTTTTTCATCTAGAGTAATAACTTTTTTGATAAAGTCTTTTTCATTAATTGAATTATTTAATTTTTTTAACATTTCATTGTTTGAAACAACAACTAAGCTAGGCTCGCAATCTTTTATCAAGTACTTATAATCATCTTCTGTATAAGTTGTATATGCTGGAACTGTAATTCCACCAGCCACCATAATAGCTAAATCAGAAACAAACCACTCTGGTCTATTCTCCGAAACTAAAAGACATCTGTCGCCTTCTTTTATATTTTCTTTAATTACTTTTGATAATTTTAAAATATTCTTTTCAGTTTGTTCCCATGTATATGTTTTTTTATCGCTTGGATTTAGCCATTCTAAAAAAATATCTTTTTTATTTTGTTTATTTGCTTGATTAACAAATAATTCGATCAAATTATTTAAATTATTTAAATTCATAGTTACTTGGTGGGCGAAGAGAGAATCGAACTCTCACTTCTTGCGAAACACGATTTTGAGTCGTGCGCGTCTACCAGTTCCGCCATTCGCCCTCCTTGCTTATTTAAATTATATTTAAATAGTATAAGAACTAAATTTATATTAAAACCAAAAAATGTTTCAAACACTCTATAAAAAATGTTTAGAATTAGCTGCACATAAAAGTTCTAAGTTTTATTTAGGACTAATATCTTTTTTAGAAAGTTCTTTTTTTCCTATACCTCCAGATGCAATGATAATCCCTATGGTTATTGCCAAAAAAAAGGAATATTTAAATATATTTTTAATTGCATCAATATTTTCAGTGCTTGGAGGAATATTTGGATATTTGATAGGTTATTTATTTTTTGATTTAGCAATATATGTAATCGAATTTTATGGTTATCAGGATAAAGTTGAAAATTTAAAATTAAGCATGTCTCAAGGAAGTGGATTCCTGGCATGGCTGAGTATTCTTTTTTTAGCGGGCTTTACTCCATTACCTTATAAAGCCTTTACGATTTCAAGTGGTCTAATTGCTTTTAATCTTCCTGTTTTTATAATTGTTAGTTTAATTTCAAGAGGTCTGAGATTTTTTATTGTTGCCTATTTGTCTTATAAATTTGGAGAATTATTTACAAAGTTCATGGAAAAACATGGATCAAAATGGTTCACCATAATTGGAATTATTATAGTTATAATATTTATTACAATTTATTTATTTTTAAAATTTAATGGTTGAGATTAACAAAACAATTACATTAAAGTTAATTTTTTTAATTAGCATTATTGCTTTATCTTCAGCATTTTTCATTGAATATGTTTTAGGTCATCAACCTTGTAACTTATGTGTACTGGAAAGAATTCCATACTTATTATCATTAATAATTATTTTATTAAATTATAAATTTATTAATCTTGAAAAATATTTCATTCTTTCTCTTATTTTAATTTTTTTAGCAGCTACTATTTTATCTTTATATCATTTAGGTATTGAGCAAGGTTTTATTGAAGAATCATTGGTTTGCGATTTAAAAAATGGCTCCAATTTACTATCAAAAGAAGACATCTTAAGACAGTTACAAGAAAAAAATGTTAGCTGCAAAGATGTTACATTTAAAATTTTAGGATTATCGCTTACAAGTTACAATATTATAATATCAATATTAATAATATATTTTACGACAAGAGTTTATTTAAGTTATGAGAACAATAAATAAAAAGAAAATAGAAGAATTTATTAGAGTTGATCATGCCGGGGAGCGTGGTGCTGTTAAAATTTATGAAGGACAGTTGCTCGCTCTAAATACATTAGTTAAAGATGAAGCTTTAAAAAAAACAATTGAAGAAATGAAAGTTCATGAAAAAGAGCATTCTGATTTTTTTGAAGAAGAAATTAAAAAAAGAAATATAAAACCGACAAAATTTTTACCTTTATGGGATTTATTAGGTGTAGGATTAGGTTTTGGTTCAACTATACTTGGTAAGAAAGCGGCTATGCTTTGTACTGCTTCTGTTGAAGAAGTGATAGATGAACATTATTTAAACCAAATAAAACAACTTGATAATAGTGAATCAAAACTTAAAAAAAAAATAATTAAATTTAGAGAAGATGAATTAAGTCATAAAGATATTGCTTATGAAAAGGGTGCAACAAAAGAAGGTCCTTACTCTATATTAGATAAAATTATTAAAACTGGATCAAAAATTGCAATAAATATTTCTGAGAAAATTTAAGACTCTAGTTCTACATCCCAATATAAGTAATCCATCCAGCTTTTGTGTAAAAAATTTGGTGGAAAATGTTTACCATTTTTATGGAGATCCTCTGTTGATGGTCGATAAGGGTGCTGATATAATTTCATACCTGAATGTTTTAATAGTTTTCCACCCTTTTTTACATTGCATGCAGAACAAGCTGTTACAACATTATCCCAATTAGTTTCACCCCCTTTTGATCTAGGTAATAAATGATCAAAAGTTAGCTCTTCATTGCTTCCGCAATATTGACAGGAAAATTTATCTCTTAAAAACACATTAAATCTCGTAAAACTTGGTTTGCTTTGAGGAACAATATAATCCTTTAGTGCTATAACACTTGGTAATTTCATATTAAATGATGGACTTCTTATAGTTCTATCATAATTACTAACAATAATAACTCGATCCAGAAAAACTGATTTAACTGTATCCTGCCATGACCACAAAGATAAAGGGTAGTAACTCAGAGGTCTATAATCTGCATTGAGGACTAATGCAGGGCACTTTTCTAATGAAACATTATGTTCAATAAAATTATTCATTAAATTAATTTTAACTTAGTTGAACAATTTTATCAATGATAAGAGATGTTAAATTTTTTTTAAAATAAAATTTAAAGCTGTACTTGATGCTTCAATAGGAATATGATGATCACAATTTTTTATTAATAGTGTATCAACTTTAACATTATTTCTAATTAAAAAATCTTTTGCTTCCAGTAAATGGGTAGATGGGACAATTTGATCAGCTTCACCGTGTATAAGTAATGTTTCAGTTTTATTTTTGATTCTATTTTTTAAATCATTTTGATTTATTATCTTTCCAGAAAAACCGACTATACATAAAAAATTTTCTCCAAATGTAAGACCAACATTTATAGACATCATGCATCCTTGGCTGAAACCTGATAAACATATTTGATTATTTGATAAGTTGAACTCTTTTTTTATTTCATTAATAAATTTTTTTAAGACTTCTTCAGCTTTAATTGATTGCTCTAATATGTAATCAGAGTCCTCTTTTGTTAAATCAAACCATTGATAACCAGAGGGATTTATAGCACATGGCTCGTGACCATTTGGACAAATAAAGACTGTATTAGGCATATGTCTCTTCCAGTTTAAAGATAACATGCTAATATCCTTTCCATCACCTCCATAACCATGAAGCAAAATAATTGCATTTTTAATTTCAACACCATTTTCTGGTTTAATAATTATGGAATCTAGGCAAAATGTCATAGTAGATAAATTATGTTTTTTATGTCAAAACACAATCTAAAATAAAAAAATGATTTCAGGAATATTAGTAAAAGTTTTATCAATAGCCCTTTTGATAGCTGTAGGGATAGTTTTAATCTTAGGTATTGGGACTCTATTTAAGGGAGGAGAGACAAGTAAAAAATATTCAAATAAATTAATGCAGTTAAGAGTTATTTTACAGTTTATTGCTATTATTGCTTTAGTTGGCTTTGCTTATTTTTTTAAAAATTAGTTATATTTTTTTATCCAATTAATAAAATTTTTATCTTCAAAATCAATTGAACCTATTACTCTAGCAAATTCTTGGCCTTCTTTATTAATTAGAATTGTTGTAGGGACACCTCTTAAAGAAAACGTTTTTGCTAATGTTGTAGGTGGATCAAAATAAGGTTCAAAATTTTTAATGTTAAGATCTATAAAAAATTTATTAACTTTATCTAAAGTTTCTTTCCCAATATTAATTGCGAAAATT
>CACJNV010000007.1 GCA_902594865.1 uncultured Pelagibacteraceae bacterium
ATTTTACAATTAGAACAAATGACCAAGGTGAAAAAATTACCACCCTTTTTTCATCTAAGGCAAAACCCTTAGTAGATAGATATAAATTCATTAAAGGATTTGGAGATGATAGAGATGGATATTTAGACTTTTACTCTTTAAAAAAAGATGGAGTGTCAACTTCTAAATTAATAATTGATAATTTTAAAGTTAAAGAAATTCCAGTGCTAGCCAAGTTGTTGGCTCTGGCATCTCTTCAAGGAATAGCAGACTTACTTACAGGAGAGGGGATTAGATTTACAGATTTTGAAATGAATTTTACTAATCAAGATAAACTTATGAAAATTCAAGAGCTATACGCAATTGGTCCTGCAATATCTATTTTATTAGAAGGATACATCGAGGAGAATGAATTAATAAGTTTAAAAGGAACCTTGGTTCCAGCTACTACGATCAACAGATCTATTGCTTCAATACCTTTGCTTGGAGATTTATTGATTGGAAAGAAAGTGGGTGAGGGTGTTTTCGGTGTCAGCTTTAAAATTAAAGGTCCTCCTAAAGATTTAGAAACTACTGTAAATCCTATAAAAAGTTTAACACCCAGGTTTATTACAAGAACTTTAGAGAAAATTAAAAAAAATTAGTTTAATTCTATTTTAATATGTCTTTTTTTACCAAGGGAAAGTTTAAGATAATTATCTGTAAATAAATTTTTATTGATTTCAAATTTTTCATCTGAAATAACATCATCATTTATCTTTACCGCATTCCCTTTTATAAGTCTTCTGATTTCGCTTTTCGAGTTTTCTAGTTTAGATAATAAAACAAGGTCTACTATATTTATTTTTTCTTCTAATTTATTTGATTGAATATTAACTTTAGGTATATTCAAACCCAGAGAGTTTCCAGAAAAAGCTTCCTTTGCTGCTTGCTCAGAATTTTTAGCTGCTTCCTTTCCATGCAACATTTCTGTGGTTTTATTAGCAAGTAGTATTTTTAATTCATTTATATCTTTATCTTTAATTGTTTCTATTTTCTTAATTTCAATTTCAGTAAACATTTTTAAAAATTTAATTACATCTCTATCATCTACGTTTCTCCAAAATTGCCAATATTCATAAGCTGATAAGTATTTTTCATCTAGCCAAATAGCCCCACTTTCAGTTTTCCCCATTTTAGCACCAGTTGCTAGTGTAATTAATGGAGTAGTTAAACCAAAGGTTTGATTATTAGAATATCTTTTAATTAGCTCAACACCATTAACAATGTTTCCCCATTGATCTGAACCTCCGATTTGCAATATACAATTTTCTTTTTTATTTAATTCAAGAAAATCATATGCTTGTAAAATCATATAATTAAACTCCATATAGCTTAGAGATTGTTCTCGATCTAATCTGAGTTTTACACTATCAAATGTCAGCATTCTATTTATCGTGAAGTGTTTTCCGATATCTCTCAAAAATGAAATATAATTTAAATCTTTAAGCCAAGTATAATTGTTTACAAATATTGGCTTTGTATTCGGATCTTCATTATCTAAAAATTTTTTTAAAATATTTTTGATATTTTTAATATTTTTTTCAATCTCATCTTCACTTAATATTTTTCTAGTTTTATCTTTACCAGATGGATCCCCAATTCTTGTAGTTCCTCCACCAAGTAAAACTATTGGTTGATGTCCATTTTTTTGAAGAAGTCGCAAACACATAATTTGCAGTAAGCTACCCACATGTAAGCTTTCAGCAGTACAATCAAAACCTATGTAACCTTTTATCTTTTCTTCGTCTAATTGTTTAGATAGTTCATCTTCACTTGTGCATTGATAGAAAAAACCTCTATCTTTAAATTCTTTTAAAAATTTATTCATAAGTTTATAGTTACAATATACAAATTTTTTTTAAAAAACATATCAATGAAAAAAAAATTATATACTGCAGTTGGACTAATGAGCGGAACATCTATGGATGGTATTGATTTATCTATAATTAGTTCAGATGGATACGATGAATTTTCAAACATTTTAGACGATTATTATGAGTATGATAAAAATCTTCAGGATCAGTTAGTTCGATTAAGAGATTTAGTTTTAACAAAGAAAGATCTTTTGCAAAATTCAGAAAAATTAAGAGAATTAGAGCGTAATTTAACTCTTTTTCATGCCGATGCAGTTAATCAATCATTAAAAAAATATAGAGATCCTATTGATTTGATAGGTTTTCATGGTCAAACAATTTTTCATAACCCAAATGAGAAAATTACCAACCAATTAGGAGATGGGAAATTGTTATCTCAAATGGTCAAAAAAAAAGTCATATATGATTTTAGACAAGCGGATATTCAAAATAATGGCCAGGGTGCACCTTTAACACCAATTTTTCATCATATTATATCAAAAAAAATTAATCAAAATTTTAATATTAAATTTCCAATAGGTTTCTTGAATATTGGTGGTATCGCAAATGTTACAAAAGTTATTAATGATTCTGATAATTTTCAAAATAACCTTTCTGCTTTTGATATAGGCCCTGGTAATTGTTTAATTGATGAATGGGTAAGAAATAATTCTAATAAAAAATTTGATAAAAATGGTGAACTAGCAAATACAGGAAAAGCTGATCAATTAATTCTAAATCAGGCAATAGATAATTTTAAAATAAATTCTTACTCTCAGTCAATGGATATTAATAATTTCGATGTATCTTTTGCAAGAGGTTTATCGCTAGAAGATGGTTGTGCTACTATAACAGATTTTACAGCATATTTGATTGCAGAAGGATTAAAATATGCCTGTCAAAATAAAAGTATTACATTTTTACTCTGTGGTGGTGGTAGAAAAAATAGTAATTTAATTAATTGTATAAAAAATTACATATCAAATGGGAATAATATTACTTTGGAAATTATAGATAATTATAATTTAAATGGGGATTATATTGAATCCCAAGCATTTGCATTTTTAGCTATAAGATCTTACTTAAATTTACCAATTTCTTTTAGCTCAACAACTGGATGTAAAGACTTTACAGTGGGTGGAAAACTTGTAGAAAATTTTTAATATAGTGCAGTTTCTTTTTTTATATATTTATCAAGATGTTTAACTAAAGCATCACTTGTTTTTGAAAAGAAATGATTAGCCTCTGATATTGCATTAAATTCTACTTTAATACCTTTTTGTGCACTTAATCTTTTGTCAAGTTCAGTAATATATTCTACTGGTACCAATTCATCTTTTTTACCGTAAGCAACTAGACCAGAAGTTGGACATGGAGATAAAAAAGAAAAATCATAAACATTTGGTTGAGGTGAAATTGCTATAAATCTGTTTATTTCTGGTCTTCTCATCAATAATTGCATTGCAATCAAAGATCCAAATGAAAATCCTGAAACCCAACATTGAGAATTATCAAAATTTTCTCTTTCCAACCAATCTAATGCTGCTGCAGCATCGGCTAGTTCACCTTGACCATTATCAAATTCTCCATCACTTTTTCCAACACCTCTAAAATTTACTCTGCACACAGAAAAATCGTTATCCATAAATGTATGGAAAGTATCTACTACTACTTTATTATTCATCGTTCCTCCATATTGAGGATGGGGTTGTAATACTAAAGCAATTGGTGAAGTATTTTTTTTACTTTTATAATATTTAGCTTCAAGTCTTCCTGCAGGACCGGGTATAAATATTTCTAAAATTTTATTATCCATAAGCGATATTGATTATTATTCTCAAAAAAAATGTACGTTTATCATAAGTCAGCGACAATATGTTAGTTTTTTTTTATACTCTAAACTTGACCAATTTGGTCAAGTATATATAAAAACCCATAATTTTAGGGTAAAAAATGAAACTTACATCAAAAGGTAGATATGCCGTCATGGCTTTAGTTGATTTAGCTAGGTTTGATAATATCAATCCAGTATCACTAAGAGACATATCATTAAGACAAGGCATATCTTTAGATTATCTTGAACAAATTTTTTCTAAATTAAAAAAAAACGAAATTGTTAAAAGCATTAGAGGAACTCAGGGAGGATATGTTCTTAATCAAAACCCAAATGATATTAAATTAACAAATATCTTTCATGCAGTTGATGAAAAAGTAAAAACTGTTCAATGTAAAAAAGAATCTAAAAAAGGATGTAACGGTAAAGCCACAAAATGTATAACTCACAATCTTTGGGATGAATTAGAGATACACATAAATACATTCTTTGAAAATAAAAGCTTAAAGGATTTGTTAAATAACAATAAAGAAACAAGAGTTTAGAATGGATAACAGACAAAAAGAAATAAATAATTTAAAAGACTATAAATATGGTTTTTCGACAGACATAGAAAATATTCAAGCTCCAAAAGGTTTGAATGAAGATGTTATTAAATTTATTTCAAATATAAAAAAAGAACCTGCATGGATGCTAGAATTCAGACTAAAAGCTTTTGAAAGATTTAAGGTATTAAAAGAACCGGATTGGCAGAAACCTAAATTTCCAAAAATAGATTATCAAGATTTATATTATTACTCTGCCCCTAAAAGTATGAAAGATAAGCCAAAGAGTTTAGATGAACTGGATCCTAAACTTTTAGAAACTTATAAGAAACTTGGAATTCCCTTGCAGGAGCAAGCGAGACTAAATGGAATAGCTGTTGATGCTGTATTTGACTCAGTTTCTGTAGCTACTACCTTTAAAGATGAATTAACTAAACAAGGAATTATATTTTGCCCTATATCAGAGGCAATTCAAAATCACCCTGAATTAGTCAAAAAATATTTAGGCTCTGTAATTCCAACAAGTGATCATTTTTTTGCAACATTAAATTCAGCAGTTTTTACAGATGGTTCATTTGTATACATTCCAGAAGGTGTTAGATGTCCAATGGAACTATCAACTTATTTTAGAATTAATGCATCAAACACAGGTCAATTTGAAAGAACTTTAATTATTGCAGACAAAGGAAGTTATGTAAGTTACCTAGAAGGATGCACGGCTCCAATGAGAGATGAAAATCAATTACATGCTGCTAATGTAGAACTAATTGCGCTTGATGATGCGGAAATAAAATATTCAACTGTTCAAAATTGGTATCCAGGTGATCAAGATGGCAAAGGTGGAATTTATAATTTTGTAACAAAAAGAGGTTTATGCAAGGGAAAAAATTCAAAAATTTCATGGACACAAGTTGAAACAGGTTCTGCAATTACCTGGAAGTATCCTAGTTGTATTCTTAAAGGAGATAACTCTGTTGGTGAGTTCTATTCAATAGCTATTACTAACAATCATCAAAAAGCAGATACAGGTACCAAAATGATCCATCTAGGTAAAAAATACTAAAAGTAAAATAATTTCTAAAGGAATATCAGCAGGTAGTTCAGATATGACATATAGAGGTTTAGTTGATATTTCATCAAAAGCAAAAAATTCAACTAATTATACTCAGTGCGACTCTTTATTAATGGGTAACAAATGTGGAGCTCACACTGTTCCTTATATAAAAAATAAAAATTCTGAGTCCAATATTGCTCATGAGGCAACCACATCCAAGATTAGTGAAGAGCAGCTACATTATTGTCAACAAAGAGGATTAAATCCAGAGGAAGCTGTTGGCTTGATCGTTAACGGTTTTTGTAAGGAAGTGTTGCAGCAATTACCTATGGAATTTGCTGTAGAGGCCCAAAAACTCGTAGGTATTAGTCTGGAAGGAAGTGTGGGTTAATATGCTTAAAATAAATAATTTAAATGCAACAATAGATAATAAGTCAATTTTAAATGGGCTATCATTAGATATAAATCCCGGTGAGGTTCATGCAATTATGGGTCCTAATGGATCTGGAAAAAGCACATTATCAAATATTCTATCTGGAAAAAAAGGGTATGAAGTTTCTGGGGAAGTTCTTTTTGAAGAAAAAGATTTATTTGAACTTGAAACAGAGGAAAGAGCACACAAGGGTATATTTTTAGCTTTCCAATATCCTTTAGAAATTCCAGGTGTAAATACAAATATATTTTTAAAAACTTCTTTAAATGCTGTTAGAAAAGCCAGGGGTGAGAAAGAACTTGATGCTATTGAGTTTCTAAAATTGGTAAAAGAAAAGTCTAAAGAATTAAAATTTGATGAGGAAAAATTAAACAGACAATTAAATGTTGGTTTTTCTGGAGGTGAAAAAAAGAAAAATGAAATTTTACAGATGTCGTTGCTAGCTCCAAAACTTTCAATTTTAGATGAAACAGATTCTGGTTTAGATATTGATGCTTTAAAGATTGTTGCAGATGGAGTTAACACATTAAGAGATAAAAATAATTCATTTTTAATTATTACACACTACCAAAGATTACTTGATTATATAAAACCTGACTTTGTTCATGTTTTGATGAATGGAAAAATTGTAAAATCTGGTGGTCCAGATTTAGCTTTAGAATTAGAGAAAAAAGGATACGAAAATTTTAATTAATGAAAGAACAATTACAAAAAGATTTTTATAATAATATAAAAAATTTAAGTTTATCTCAAAAAGATATTGAGATAAAAAAATTTTGTTTAGATAATTTTATAGACAAAGGTTTTCCAAATAAAAAAGAAGAAGATTGGAAATTTTCAGATCTTAATCAAATAATAAAAAATAATATTGGAGAACTTAGTTTTTATAATGATCAAGCATCTACTAATAAAGTTGATACCTCTGTATTTGTAGATGGATTAGAGCACAATAAAATAGTTTTTATAAATGGTAGAATTGAAAAAATTGATTTTGATTATGAAAAAAAAGATCAAATAGAAATAATTGATCAATCAGAAACTATAAATGAATTTGAAAATAGCAATTCTTTATCTGACTTAAATAATGCCTTTACTAATAAATGTTTTAAAATATTGGTAAAAAAAGGTTATCAGTTAGCAAAACCTCTAATTATCTATCATACAACAAATTCAAAAATTTGGTCTAAAAATATTAATTTACGACTTAATTTTGAACTAGATAAAGATAGCTCGTTAAGATTAATTGATTTGTTTAATGATACATCTGAAAAGAATTTTTTAAATATATTTTATAACTTTGAATTAAAAGAAAACGCTGTTTTAAAAAACTATAAAGTAGATAAATTTGAGAATAAAAATATTAAGTATTCTTTTAATAATATTGATCAAGACAAGAATAGTATTTCTGAAACATTTATTTTATCTTCTGGATCAAATTTTTCTAAAAATGAGATAAACTGTAATTTAAACGGAGTTTATGCATCAGCTTTTGTTAATGGTGTTTTTTCATTGAATAATGATAAACATCACGAAATTAGATCTATAATAAATCACTTAACTGAAAATACAAAAAGTTATCAATTAATAAAAAGTGTTTTAGAACAAAGCTCTAAAGCAGTGTATCAAGGCAAAATATTTGTAAATTCAGATGCTCAGAAAACTGATGGATACCAATTGAGCAAAGCAATATTGTTAAATAAAGAAGCGGAGTTTAATGCCAAGCCAGAACTAGAAATTTATGCTGATGACGTTAAGTGTTCGCATGGTTCAGCATCAGGCAGTTTAAATGAAGACTCTATATTTTATTTAATGTCTAGAGGTTTAAGTTATCAGCAGTCAAGGGAGCTATTGATTAATGGTTTTCTGCTTGACGTTGTAGAAAAAATTACTGACTCAGAAATAAAAAACTTAATAAAAAATTTGCTTGGAATTAAAGAATGAATATTGATCAGATAAAAAAAGAATTTCCAATTTTTGACGAAAAAATTCAAAATAATGATCTAGTTTATTTAGATAGTGCAAATTCATCACAAAAACCAAAAATAGTTGTGGATAGAATTAATGAATTTTATACCAAACAATTTTCTAACGTTGGAAGAAGTGTTCATTATCTTGCTGTTGCAGCAACAAATTTATACGAAAATACAAGATCATCAGTTCAAAAATATATCAACGCTAAAGATAAAAATGAAATTGTTTTTACAAAAGGTGCCACAGAAGCACTAAATTTAGTTGCTAATACATTAGGCCAAAGTTACCTACAGGAAGGTGATGAAGTATTAATTACGGAACTTGAGCATCATTCAAATTATGTGCCATGGCATTTCTTAAGAAAATCAAAAAATATAAAAATTAATTTTGCTGAAATAAATGAAGAAGGTGAAATTACACTTGAAGAAATAGAAAAGAAAATAACTCCAAAAACAAAATTAATTTCTATTACTCATCTGTCGAATGTAACAGGTGCAATTTTACCCGTAAAAGAAATTACCCAGCTTGCACACTCAAAAGGAATAATTGTTGTGGTAGATGGATGTCAGGGAGCGCCACATTTAAAATTAGATATGCAAGATTTAGATTGTGATTTCTATGCAATTTCATGTCACAAAATGTATGGACCTACAGGTTTGGGAGTTCTATATGGCAAAAAAAAATGGTTAGAAGAATTACCTCCATACCAAGGTGGTGGAGGAATGATAAATGAGGTTAAAAAAGATAGGATTTCCTATGGTGAACTACCTAATAAATACGAGGCTGGTACTATGGCTACAGCACAAGTAATTGCTTTTGACCAATCAATAAAATTTTTAGAAAGCATTGGTATCGAAAATGTTATGAAACATGAAGCTGATTTAGTTGAATATGGGCAAGAAATATTACAAAAAAATAACTCAGTTAAACTTATCGGAAATCCAAAAAATAAAGGAGGGGTTTTATCATTCACTATAGAAGGAGTTCACCCTCATGATATAGCAACTATCTTGGATGAAGACGGGGTTGCAATAAGAGCAGGACATCATTGTTGTCAAATTCTACATGACAAATTAAATATTCCAGCTAGTGCTAGAGCATCAGTTGGTATTTATAATACAAAAGAGGATTTAGATCAGTTGAATGAGTCAATTAACAACTGTAAAAAAATATTTAATTTATAATGAATTTAAAAGAACTTTATCAAGAAATCATATTAGAACACGGTAAGAATCCTAGAAATCTTAGAAAGACAGAAGGTTTTAATAAAGACGCTAAAGGTAATAATCCACTTTGTGGGGATAATGTTCATGTGTATTTAAAACTAAATGGACAAAAAATTGTAGAAGATGCATCCTTCGAAGGAAGTGGTTGTGCGATTTCAATGGCTTCAGCTTCTATAATGACAGATTTAATTAAAGGAAAAAATGAGCATGAGGCTAAAGAGATAGTTGAGGATTTTTTAGGAATGATTAAGGAAAATCCTGAATTAAAATCTAAGTATTTGAGTGACGATGAAAAAACTAAACTAATGTGTTTATCTGGTGTTAAGCAATATCCAATGAGAGTTAAGTGTGCAACTTTATCTTGGCATACAATGGTTTCTGCTTTTGATGAAAAAACAGAGGAAGTAAAAACGGAAAATTAAATTATGTCAAAAAAAGAACAGATAATTGAAGAAATAAGAAAAATTTATGACCCTGAGTTACCTGTAAATATCTACGAATTAGGTTTGATTTATGATATTAAGGTTGAGGACGATAAGTTTGCTAAAATTAAAATGACTTTGACTACACCAAATTGCCCAGTAGCTGAAAGTTTACCTAAAGAAGTAAAAGATGGTGCAATGCAAGTTGAAGGTATAGAGGATGTTGATCTTGAGTTAGTTTGGGATCCACCGTGGAATAAAGATATGATGTCAGAAGCAGCAAAATTGGAATTGAATTTATAATGAACCCTATAATTAAATTAAGTGATAACGCAGCATTACGAATAAAAGAGATAATGTCTAACGCTGAAAAAGATTCTATCGGAGTTAGGGTATCAGTGAAATCTGGTGGTTGTGCAGGGATGTCATACGTGATGGAGTACACAAAAGAGTTAAATCCTAATGATGAAGTTATAGAAGATAAGGGTGTAAAAGTATTCGTTGATTCAGCCGCTATTATGTATCTGCTTGGCACTGAAATGGATTATAAAAAGGAGGAATTGTCCTCATCATTTGTGTTCAATAATCCTAATGAAACTGAACGTTGCGGTTGCGGAGAATCTTTCAAAATATCATAAGTTGTATTATCCCATTTATCGCATATCTGTATTGCATTATATGCATATCTAGTATATAGATTCTTTATGAACAAATTTGAGTTTAAAAATCTTGTTAAAAACTTAAAAGACTCTTTAAAGGAAAAAACATTCTTTAAAGAACTACGTAAAGAAGTTGAAACCGGTGCGAACGGCACACAAGACTACGTAGTTAAAAAAGGTGTTAACAAAGATACAATTGCAACAACTAGACAGTAATTAATTTTATTAGCTACTGTAATACATCTCAAACTCTACAGGATGAGGTGCATGTTCAAATTTGTGAATTTCTTCAAACTTAAGAGCAATGTAAGCATCAATCTGATCGTCAGTAAAGACACCGCCTTGAGTTAAAAACTCTCTGTCTTTATCTAAACTTTCCATCGCTTCTCTTAAAGAACCACAAACTGTTGGGATAGCTTTAACTTCTTCAGGTGGTAATTCATATAAATCTTTGTCAAAAGACTCACCAGGATGAATTTTATTTTTAATTCCATCAATTCCAGCCATCAACATAGCTGCAAAAGTTAAATATGGGTTTCCAGCAGCATCTGGAAATCTAATTTCACATCTTGCACCTTTTTTACTTAAAGTAATAGGTATTCTGCAAGAAGCAGATCTATTTCTTGCTGAATATGCAAGAAGAACCGGTGCTTCAAAGCCTGGAATTAATCTTTTGTAACTGTTTGTTGTAGAGTTAGCAAAAGCATTAATTGCTTTAGCGTGTTTTAGAATTCCACCAATATAATGTAATGCGGTTTCACTTAATCCAGAATACGCATCACCTGAAAACACCGGAGTATCACCTTTCCAAATGGATTGATGGATGTGCATACCTGAACCATTGTCACCAGCAACCGGCTTTGGCATAAATGTTGCAGTTTTTCCAAATGAATGTGTAACCATTTGCACAACATATTTGTATAACTGAACGTTATCTGCTTGATTAACTAAAGTTCCAAAATACATTCCAAGTTCGTGCTGACTAGGAGCTACTTCATGGTGATGCTTTTCAACTTTAATACCAACTTCTTTTAAATTTTTAAGATATTCACCACGCATGTCTTGTTCACTATCAACTGGTGGTACTGGGAAATATCCTCCTTTAATTTGAGGTCTGTGTCCCATGTTTCCATTTTCATATTCTTTTCCTGAGTTGTAAGGACCTTCTTTACTATCTAATTTAAATCCGCACTCATTCATATCATTTTTGATTCTTACATCGTCAAAAACAAAAAATTCTGGCTCTGGTCCAAAAAAAGCTTTATCACCTATACCTGAAGCTTTTAAATATTCCTCAGCTTTTTTAGCAACACCTCTAGGATCTCTTTCATAAGGATCTTTTTTAATTGCATCTAGAATGTCACAAAACAAAACCACAGTATTATGAGACGTAAAAGGATCCATGAACATTCTTGCTGTATCAGGTTTTAAAATCATGTCAGACTCATTAATTGCTTTCCAACCAGCAATAGACGAACCATCAAAAAAGACACCTTCATTCAACATACCTTCATCAACTATTGAAGCATCCATTGTTAAGTGTTGAAGTTTTCCCCTTGGATCAGTGAATCTTAGATCCACAAATTCTGCTTCTTTTTCTTTGATAAATTTTAATACGTTTGCTGCACTCATTTTGTCTCCTATGTAATTTTGTTTGGCCTAATTAGCAAAAAAATACTTAAAAATATTGCTTATTTAATAAATAACACCTATGCAATTTTCACATAAGTAGTGTAATTAGTCACTAAAATAATAAATATATTTAACTTGTGAATTCAATATTAAATAAAGAGCCAGTTTTAAGAGCAGAAAAATCGCTAAAACAATTTAACCCAGATCTTAAAGTGATTGTTTTAGAGCAAACTGCCAGAACAGCTAACGATGCAGCCACAGCTTTAGGTTGTAAAGTAGGAGCCATTGTCAAAAGCTTACTTTTTAAAGCAGGGGATAGTTATGTTTTATGTTTAGTTTCTGGAGATAAAAGGTGTTCATTAAATAAATTAAAAAAAATTTTAGATCAAAAAGATGTTTCAATGGCGAATCCAGAAGATGTTAAAAAAATTACTGGATATACAATTGGTGGAGTATCTCCAACTGGACATTTAACAAAAATAAAAATTTTTATTGATGGAACTTTAAATAGATTTTCTACTATTTTTGCAGCCGCAGGTCATCCTAATGCAGTATTTGAAATAAATTTTGAAAATTTAATTGCCTTAACCTCTGGCGAGATAAACGAAATAACAGAATGAGAAAACCACAATTAGTTGATTATTTGTTGTTGACATTGTTGTCATTAATTTGGGCGTCTGCTTTTTTTAATATTAAGATTGCGACATATTCATTTGGACCTATTACAATAGGTTTTTTAAGATCTTTTTTGGGAGCTATACCAGTTTTAATCTTATGTTTTTATAAAAATATAAAAATTGAAGCATTCTCAAAAGACTGGAAGTGGTTTGCAATCATTGGATTGGTAAATTTAGTTATTCCATTCATACTAATATCTTATGGAGTGAATTTTGTTCAAAGTAACTTAGCAGCTATCTTGATGTCCACAACACCATTAAGCTCAACAGTTCTAGCTCACTTTTTTTTAAAAGGAGAAAAATTTAACTTGTTAAAAACTATTGGATTATTAATAGGATTTTCAGGAATAGTATTTTTGTTTTCAGATGACTTTTTAATTAATGAAAATAATTTTGTTGCTGCACTTTTAATTCTACTTGGATCAACTTGCTATGTAATTGGAGGAGTAATAACCTTAAAAATAAGCAATAAAGAAAATGAAAATGTTACAGGTTCAATTTTAATTTGGTCTACAATCATACTTCTTCCATTCACTTTAATTTTTGAAAAACCTTGGATGTTAAATCCTTCAACAGACTCTATTATATCAGTAATATATTTAGGAATTTTTCCTACCGGTATAGCATGGTTATTGAGATTCAGAATTTTAAAAACAAATGGTCTCATATTTCATTCACAGGTTTCATATATCATTCCAATATTTGGAATTATTTTAGGATACATATTTCTTAATGAAATAATTACCTCAAAAATTATTGTTGCATTAATTGCTGTATTTATTGGAATATATTTAGCAAGAAAAGCAGATTATAAAAACGTTACTTAAGCTTTGCCATGGCTTCTATGTGAGCAGGACCAGTTTCACAACAACCTCCAATAATTGTTGCTCCATTTTCTTTAAATTTTTTTGCAATTTCATGAAATTTATCTGGTGTAAGATCATGTCTTTTTCCTAAAAACTCATTTGGATTTCCCTTAGTTTTTAAATAATTAGCTGTGTATCCGTTTTTTGGTTTAGTGGTCATAAATCCATTTAATTTAAATCCAAATGGTACGTTTAATTTTTTGATTTCTTCAAGATTATGCTCATAATTTTCAGGTGAAACACAAGACAACATAACGCCTAAAAGATTTCCATCAATAACACTTTTAATATCTGAAATTTTTTCACCACTAGGTAACTTTGTACCTTCTGAAATATGAATTCCTATTAAATAAGGTTTTTTGAATTCTTTAATTGCCTCAATACCACATTTAAACTCTCTAATGCTGCTCCAAACATCAAAGTAATAAAAATCTACATATTCATTTAATAATCTAGCCTGTTCATTAAAGTCTTTAGTGATTTCAACCTCACTTCTTATATCCTCTTCATAAGTTAAACGTTGAGGTGGCAAACCTCCAGCAATCATTATATTTGGATATTCATTTTTCACTTTTAAAGCAATTTCTCCTGCTTTTTTATTAAGATATTCAAATTTATCTTCAATATTGTTTTCACTTAACCTTTTTCTTCTTGTGGTAAAAGTTGTTGTAACAATTACTTCTGCCCCAGCTTTTACAAAATCTTTGTGAGTACTCTCTACCAATTCATGATATTCAGAATTTAGTATCGCATTAGCACTCCATAAAGTTCCATTTGGTTTCATGCCTCGAGCCAAAAGCTCTTGACCCATTCCACCATCCAATATTCTCGTCTCTTTAAAAAAATTAATATCCATTGTGTCCTCACTTTTTTAGTGCTTTAGCTTTATGCTAGGTGCTCAATACAGTTCAACTACCTTGCTTATTTGATTATTTTGGGATTTCCATTTTAGCAGTTTATGCCCGCAATAGGATCAAATCGGCAATTTCCTTATAATTGATAAATGAATGTTTGTAAACTATTTATCTAAAATAATTTTAGCATTAAAAGAAAAAGATCTTCTTTCAGCATTAATATTAAATGGATATGCAGTATGCATCAAATAGTTTGGAAAAATTATCAAGTCTCTTTCTTTAGGCACAATATTAAAAATACTTTTGCTTAAAAAACCCCTTTGTCCGTTTATAAAATCAATTGTGCCATTAGTCTTGTCTTTTTTATTTTTTAAAAGTTTATTTTTAGTCATATTTTTTGGGACCTTTAAATAACCCACACCAGATATATCTCCATCATGATAATGAATAGGGTTGTATTCATCTTTAAATTGACTAACTACCCATAAATTTAATATTTTTATATTTTTAACTTTTTTAATTTTTTCATTTTTAAGAAAATCTTTGATATTTTTTTTTATTTCTCTCTCTAAATTCTTTTTTATAAAATTATTTGAAATTTTAATTTCTTTTTTAATTTGACTAGCTAGTTTAGAGCTATAATCGTTATTTTTTGTTAAAACTTTATTATCAATCTCTTTGTTCAAGATATTTAAAAATTTCTTTGAAATTTTTGTTTTTCCAATTGATGGACCAAAAGGCTTAATATTTTTCATGATGCTTTAAATATATTAAAAGCATATTTATTCAAGATTAAGCAATAAGTTTAATCCCCATTCTTATTGCGACAAAAATAACAAGAAAAGAAGTTAGTAGAGCTAAAATTTTATTCGATAAAAATTTAATGTTTAATAAGCTACCAATTTGTCCTCCAATAAGTACCGATAAAAATAATGGCCAATAGGTAATAACTTGATCTAAAACCTGATCTTTTGTCAGCTGTCCAGCAATTCCAAAGATAGAATTGATTAATATAAATAAAGATGCACTGCTGGTGATATGCCTAGGGTATCCAGCTTTCATTAAAAATAGAAGGGGGCTTAAAAAAATTCCTCCACCAATTCCCACTATACCTGACATAAAGCCAATTATTGATCCAATAGAAATTGAGATTAATCTTGGTATTTTGTTAATTTTAATTTTCTCTTTATTAAAAGATTTACTTTCAATTAGTAAAAAAATGCCTGCAACCGACAAAACACAAAATAATAAAATCTCAAATAAACTTTTTTGAATTGCTATTGATCCCCCAATAAATGCAAAAGGAATAGAGCCAATTAAATAAGGAAAAAGTAAATTAATATTTATATTTTTAGATTTTATAAAATTGATAGAATTACCAGATACAACAATAATATTACATACAAGAGCTATAACGGGAAATATTGTGTAAGGTACACCCCAAATTAAAAGTATTGCAAGATATGTTGAGCCTCCCCCAAAACCAACACTTGAGTATATTAATGCAGTTACAAAGAAAAGAATTGATAATATAATCATTTTTAAATTATGGATGTAAATATAGCTTTATTGACTGTAACAGATACAAGAACATTTGATAATGATAAATCGGGTGCAATCTTAGTTGAAAAAATTAAAGAAGCAAAACATCAATTAATTGATCGAAAAATTTGTAAAGACAATAAAGAAGATATTGTAAAAATTTTAAAAGAATGGACTAATCAAAAAGATATAGACGTTATTATTACTACTGGAGGAACAGGTCTTACTGGAAGAGATATAACTCCTGAAGCAGTAAATGAAATTGCAGATAAACATATACCTGGATTTGGGGAGGTTTTTAGAACAATAAGTCTAAAAACTGTTGGAACATCCTCTATACAGTCTAGAGCTTGTGCAGCTTTATCTAACGGTAAATATATATTTGCATTACCAGGATCCTCAGGAGGTGTAACTGATGCGTGGGATGGAATATTAAAGCATCAATTAGACGTTAATCATAAACCCTGTAATTTTGTAGAATTATTCCCTAGACTTAAAGAGAAATAATTATTTTTGATATTTATCTTTCCATTCAGAATAGGGCATCCCGTAAACATGTTCTCTTGCATCAGGATCAGAAATTTCAATCCCTTTTTTTCCTGCTTCTTCTCTGTACCACTTAGAAAGACAGTTTCTACAAAAACCTGCAAGATTCATTAGATCTATATTTTGTACATCTTTTCTTTCTCTAAGATGAGAAATTAATCTTTCAAAAGCTGCAGATTGTAATTCTTTTTTTGTATTTTCGTCCATAATTTATTATATGTTTAATTTATGAAATTAACAGGATCTTATAAAATTAATTTAGAAAAACAAAAAGTTTGGGAAGCTTTAAATGATCCAGAAATACTTAAACAAGCAATCCCAGGATGTGAAGAATTTAATAAAAAATCTGATACTGAATTTTCTGCAAAAGCCACAAATAAAATTGGACCTTTTAATGCAACATTTTCTGGTGATATTGAGATAAAAGATTTAAACCCTCCTAACAGCTACAAGATATTAGGATCTGGAAACTCTCTAGTTGGCTTTGCTTCAGGAGAAGCTGAAGTTAAACTTGAGGATACAGACAATGGAACAAATTTAATTTATTCTGTTGAAGCACAAGTAGGCGGTAAAATTGCACAAGTAGGTTCACGACTTATAGATATGACAGCAAAAAAAATGGCAGATATATTTTTTGGTAAATTTTCTGAATTAATTTCTTCTGAAAAAAATGAATCAAGTGAGATAGCCGAGTCCGAGAATAAAAAAGTACCTGTGTCAAAAATTAATTATAGATATTTAACTGCCGCAGTAGTTCTAGGAATTTTCTTAATTTATTGGATGTTTTTAAAATAAATTCTAGTTTTACTAGAGTTTAAATTTGATAGTTGCCTTTACATTCCCAAAATGATTAAATCTTGATGGGTAAAGATATTAATTAAAGGAGAGATTATGGGTAAAATTTCACTAGAAGTTAATGGAAGAAAAGTCGAAAAAGAGGCTTCAGATAACACTTTACTATCTACATTTTTAAGAGAGCATTTACAGTTAACAGGTACACATATTGGATGTGACACTAGTCAATGCGGAGCATGTGTAGTTCATGTTGATGGAAATTCTTTAAAAAGTTGTACGGCTTTAGCAGCTGACGTTAATGGATCAAAAGTTACAACAATTGAGGGTTTAGAAACAAATGGAAAAATGCATCCAATGCAGGAAGCGTTCAAAAAACTTCATGGCTTACAGTGTGGTTTTTGTACTCCAGGAATGGTTATGAGCGCAGTTGATCTTTTACAAAAAAATAAAAAACCATCAGATACAGAAATTAGAGATTGGTTAGAGGGAAATATTTGTAGATGTACTGGTTATCAAAATATTGTTGCAGCAGTTAAAGAAGCAGCAACGAAAATGTAATTTTAAGGAGGAGAAAGAAAATGGCAAGTTTAGTAGGTTCTAGAGTTGAGAGAAAAGAGGATAAAAGATTTTTAACTGGTAAAGGCAGATATACAGCAGATATTAATTTAGCAAATCAAACTTACGCAATTTTTGTTAGATCACCGCACGCAAGAGCATCTATTAAAAAAATAAATATCGATAAAGCTTTAAAATCATCAGGAGTAGTAAGCATACTTACAGGCAAAGAAATAGCAGATGATAAAATTGGAGGTTTGATTGCGGGTTGGGCAATTAGAAGTGAAGACGGTACAGAAATGAAATGTCCTGGAAACCCTCCGCTAGCTAAAGATAATGTAAATTTTGTTGGAGATCCTATTGCAGTTGTAATTGCTGAAAGTTTAGCAGAAGCAAAAGAAGCTGCAGAAAAAGTTGAAGTTGATTATAAAGTATTAAAAGCAGTCACAAGTACCGCAGATGCTATGAATGGAGATACTATTCATGAAGGCATCGATAAAAATCTTTGTTTTGACTGGTTATTAGGCGATAGACAAAAAGTTAAAGAAGCATTTGATAAGGCTGATAAAGTAATTTCTATTGATATCATTAATAATAGATTAATTCCAAATGCAATGGAGCCAAGAGCATGTGTTGCCGATTACAATGCAGCATCTGAAGAGATTACTTTATATACAACAAGTCAAAATCCACATCTATCAAGATTGATAATGTCTGCTTTTGGAAATGTAGCTCCTGAACATAAGTTAAGAGTTGTAGCTCCAGATGTTGGCGGTGGTTTTGGTTCAAAAATTAATGTCTACAACGAAGATATTGTTTGTAGCTGGGCAGCTAAAAAAATTAATAGAGCTATTAAGTGGGTTGCAGAAAGATCAGAGTCTTTTTTAACGGACATACATGGAAGAGATCATGTTACTCATGCAGAATTAGCAGTTACTAAAGATGGAAAGTTTCTTGGCTTTAAAAATGAGACTATAGCAAATCTTGGAGCTTATGCTCGAGTATTTGGAACAGTGACGCCAACTTATTTATTTGGACCTTGTGCAACTGGAGTTTATGAAATTCCAGCAGCTTATACAAATGTCAAAGCTGTATATACAAATACAGCTCCAGTAGATGCTTATAGAGGTGCAGGTAGACCAGAAGCTACATATACTATTGAAAGATTAGTTGAAAAAGCTTCAATGGAATTAGGGATAGATAAAACTGAACTTAGAATTAAAAATTTCCCTACAGCATTTCCTTTTAAACAAACATTAGTTCATACAGTAGATTCTGGAGATTATGTTGCTGGAATGGAAAAGGCAAAACAGATGGCAGACTACAAAGGTTTTGAGGCAAGAAGAAAAGAGTCTGAAGCCAAAGGAAAACTAAGAGGAATTGGTGTTACCTCATATTTTGAAGCATGCGGTATTGCTCCTTCGGCTGCTGTAATGTCTTTAGGATGTGGAGTTGGATTATGGGAATCTGCAGAGGTTAGATTTAATCCAACTGGACAAGTGACTGTTTACACGGGTTCACATAGTCATGGACAAAGTCACCAAACAACTTTTGCTCAAATAGCAGCTGATGAGTTAGGTGTACCAATAGAAAATATAGATATCGTTCATGGAGATACAGATAAAGGAACATTTGGTATGGGAACATACGGTTCTAGATCTTTAGCTGTTGGTGGGATCGCAATTGTTAATGCTTGTAAAAAAATAGTTGAAAAAGGTAAAAGAGTTACAGCAAAAATGTTAGAGGCAAATCCAGAAGATGTTGAGTTTAAAGATGGTGAATTTATTGTTTCTAAATCAAATAAAAAGAAAACAATAGGAGAAGTAGCTTTTGCTTGTTATTTACCGGGTGTAAGAGATGAAATGAAATCTCCATTGCCAGAGGGTGATGAGCCTGGTTTAAAAGAAACTTCTTTTTATGATCCTTCAAACTTTTCTTTTCCAGCAGGAACACATATTGCTGAAGTTGAGATAGATCCAGAAACAGGTCATGTGAAGCTAGAAAAATATACAGCTTGTGATGATTTTGGAAGAATAATTAATCCAATGGTTGTCGAAGGACAAGTTCATGGTGGTCTTGCTCAAGGTATTGGTCAAGCATTGTATGAAAATGCAGAGTATGATGAAACAGGTCAGTTGATGACTGGATCTTATATGGATTATACGATGCCACGTGCAGATAATTTTCCTGAGTTCAACATTGGTTATACTTGTACACACGCAACCACAAATCCTTTAGGAGTTAAAGGTTGTGGAGAAGCTGGAGCAATAGCAGCACCACCTACTGTGATGAATGCTGTAATTGATGCCTTAGGTGGACAAGAGGTTACTATGCCAGCTACAGCTGAAAAAGTGTGGAAGGCTTGTAAAAATCTAAAAAAATCTAACGCAAAAGCAGCATAGGAGGTTTATGAAAGATTTTAATTATCATTCAGCAAAAGATAGTAAAGAGGCATCTAAACTTGCTTCATCTAGTTCTGCTTTTTTAGCAGGAGGAATGACTACTATTCCTTCAATGAAATTAGGATTGGCTACTTACAAAGATTTAATTGATATAAAAAATATTAAAAAATTAAGTGGTATAAAAGTAAGTGGCAAATCAGTTACAATAGGAGCTGCAACTAAACATGTTGAAGTTTCAAATTCTAAAGATGTTAAAAAAGCAATTCCATCATTGTCTAGTTTGGCTGAAGGAATTGGTGATCCACAAGTAAGAAATAGAGGAACGATAGGTGGTTCAATTGCAAATAATGATCCATCAGCGGATTATCCATCTGCATGCATAGCTTTAAACGCAACAATACATACGAACGAAAGAAAAATTGAAGCGACAAAGTTTTTTAAAGGAATGTTTGAGACAGCTTTAAAAAAGGGTGAGTTAATTGAAGCTATCGAATTTCAAATACCAGAAAAATCTAGCTATCAAAAACATCCTAATCCTGCATCTAGATATGCAATCGTTGGAGTATATGTGGCTAAACATAAAGGAGACGTAAACGTTGCAGTTACTGGCGCAAAATCATGCGTTTATAATGATAAAGAAATGTCGAAAGCTCTATCGGGTAATTTTTCCTCTTCTTCAATAGATGGAATGGATCTAGATAGTTCAGAAATGAACTCTGATATGCATGCTTCTGCAGAATTTAGAGCTAGTTTAGTTGTCACTCAGGCTAAAAAAGCCGTTGATGCTTGTTAGTTAAAAACTATATTTTATCAGATGAAAAATTCATTTGATGAGAAAATATTAGACGAAGCTCAAGATTGGATCAACGCTAATCAAAAAGTAGTTTTAGCAACAGTAATTCAAACCTGGGGATCATCACCTAGACAAGTTGGTAGCAGAATGATTGTGAATGAAAAAGGAGATTTTTCAGGATCAGTTTCTGGAGGATGTGTGGAGTCTGCAGTTGTAAGCGAATGTCTATCATTAATTAAAGACGACAAGCCTTGTAAAAAAATAGAATTTAAAGTTTCGAATGAGAGCGCGTGGGAAGTGGGTCTAGCATGTGGTGGAGAGATAGCGGTATATATTGAGCAGATACACTAATGAAAATTAAAACACTTGAAGAAATATTAAAAAAAAAATCATCAAAAACTGAGTTTGCAATTCTTACAAATTTAGAAAATGGTGATAGTGAAATTTATTTACCTGGCACTTCTCCAAAAGGAGAATTTTCAAAATATGCTGATGAAATAGAAAATTTTTTTAAATCAAAAAAAAACGGCGTTATAGAAAATTCAAAGATTTTTGTTGAAACTTATATAAAACCAATAAAAGTAATTATTGTTGGGGCCGTGCATATTGCGCAATATTTAGTTGATTTTGCAAAAAGTTTAAATTTTGAAATTAGTATTATAGATCCAAGAGGATATTTTGCATCCGAGCAAAGATTTCCTGATATTAAAGTTATTAATAAATGGCCAAAAGAAGCTTTTGAGGAAATTGAAACTAATTCAAGCACAGCCTTAATAGCTTTAACACATGATCCAAAAATAGATGATCCTGCTTTGCAATACGCATTAAAAAATAAATTTTATTATATTGGAGCACTTGGCAGTAAAAAAACCCATGAAAATAGATGTCAAAGATTAGCCGAAGCTGGATTTACTAATGATGAAATTAATTCAATTTACGGACCAATTGGTATTAAGCTTGGTGGTAAATCTGCTCCAGAGATTGCATTATCTATTATAGCTCAATTAGTATCAGAAACTTATAAAAAGTGATTAAAGCAATATTACTTGCAGCTGGCCAATCAAAAAGAATGAAATCTGAAAATAAACTGATTAAGCTATATAAAAATAAACCGTTAATAAATTATTCATTAAATGTATTAAAAAAAAGTAAAGTAAATAAAATTATCATAGTTCTTGGCCATCAACACAAAGAAGTAAAAAAAATAATAAAAAAAAATAAAAAAATTATTTTTACCTATAATAAAAATTACAAACAAGGGATGGCCTCTTCTATAAAAACAGGATTAAAAAAAATATCTAAAAATGATAAGGGCTTTATTATAGCTCAGTCGGATATGCCATTTGTTAAACAATCAGATATAAATAAAATTTGTAGATCTATAAATTTTAAAAAATTTTTAATACATGCGTTAAAATATAAAACTAGAGTAGGTAACCCCATCGGTTTTGATAATTCTTTAATAAAAAAATTTAAAAATATTAAAGGTCAGTTTGGAGCAAAATTTATGGTTAAAAGGCTTAAAAATAGAACAAATTTTATTAAAACTAAGAGTATTAAATCTTTTAAAGATTTTGATAAAGCCTCAGATTTTAGAAGCTGATCTTGTAATTTTAATTCTAAAAAGTAAAAGAATTACTAAAATAATTAAAAATATAAGTGGTTTGAAAAATATTGTTTTTGATAGCCAAATATAATGAAGTACGCCAAAAATCCCAATTATATAAATTAATCTATGAATTTTTTTCCAATTTTGTTTTAACAGTCTAACCATTTTCTCAGATGACGTTACAGCAAGTGGAATTAATAACAGCCAAGCTGAAAATCCTATAAAGATAAACTTCTTTTTTAAGACATCATTTATCAGTGGCTCGAAATCAAATCTGTAATCAAGACCAACATAACTTAACATATGAATAGATGCATAAAAAAAAGTAAACAAACCAAGCATTCTTCTAAACTTGATCCACTCTACTGATTTTGTGATTTGCTTAAGTGGTGTCATTGAAAGAGTTAAAAGAATAAATATCAAAGTCCATTCTCCAAAGTGATTTATTATTCTATCAACAGGCTCTGGACCTAATTGATTAAAAATTATTTGATAAGAAATCACATAAATTGGCCAAAGTGAAAGAAAAAAAACTAGAGTTTTAGAATATTTTCTCAATTTAATTTAGAAATTTTTTTTTAAATCCATACCGCTATAGAGACTTGCAACTTCATCTCCATAACCATTAAACATTAAGGTCTTTACTCTAGGCGCCCAAACACCTTCACCTATTATTCTTTCAGTTGCTTGAGACCATCTTGGGTGATCAACATTAGGGTTAACATTTGAGTAAAATCCATACTCTCTAGGTGAAGCCCACATCCATGATGAGGTAGGCATGTTTTCGACAAATTTAATTTTAACAATAGCTTTTGCACTTTTAAAACCATACTTCCATGGAATAAAAATTCTTAGTGGTGCTCCGTTTTGATTAGGGAGTTTTTTACCATATAAACCTGTCACAACTGTTGTCAAAGGATGCATGGCTTCGTCAATTCTTAAACCTTCATTGTAAGGCCAGTTTAAAACAGGGTATCTTTGACCTTTCATTTGTGCAGGGTCATATACACTTTCAAATTCAACAAATTTTGCTTTATTAGTTGGATTTACTTTTGATAGTAATTTGCTCAAAGAAAAGCCCATCCATGGAATAACCATAGACCAACCCTCAACACATCTTAATCGATATATTCTTTCTTCAGAAATAAACATTTCTGAGATTTCTTCCATAGATAATTTTATTGGTTTTTCAACTTCACCCTCTATAGCAATATCCCAAGGAGTTGTTTTAAATATTTGAGAGTTTCTATAAGGATCACTCTTTGATGTTCCAAACTCATAATAATTATTATAAGTCGTTATGTCTTTATAACTCGTTAATTTATCTCTCTTACTTGCTAAAGATTTATTTAAAAAGGGTATACTAGACATTGCTAATGTGCTTGCACCAAGACCTACAGATTTAATGAAAGATCTTCTTTTTTTATAAATATTCTCTGGTGTAATTTCTGAATTTTTAAATTTTATCATTTTAATTATTTAGAGATATTCCTTTTAACCACTCACTGTCCTCATTTTCATAATGTTCTTTTTTCCAAATAGGTGATCTTTTTTTAATTTCTTCAATTATATATCTAGATAACACAAAAGCTTGATCTCTATGTTTGCAAGCTACACCAATAATGATGCTTTTTTCTTTTAAACCCACATACCCTTTAACATGCTCAATAAATACTGCTTTTTCTTTAATATTTAGCTTGTTATCAGCTTCTTCATAAATTTCTTCAAAACTTTTTATAACCATACTTTCTTTTGCATCATAGGTAATACCAGTAACTGTTTTATTTTCATTTAAATTTCTTACAGTCCCAACAAAATATATTACAGCGCCAAATTTCGATTGATTTAAAAAATTTTCTGCTTTTGAAATTTCTATCTTCTCATTTTTTGAAGCATCAATAATTTTAGTATGTAGCATTAACCGCCTCCTATAGGAGGTATAATGCTAAAGTTTTGTTTTTTAACTATTTTATAATTGTCTGAGACAATTTTATCATCAGACGAACAAAAAGCTGATGATTTAATAATTTTTTTAAAAGTTTCATTTCCTTTAAATTTTATATCAATAAACTCTATCATTTGGTTTCTAAGATCTTTTATTGAGGAATTTTCAATTAATTCAAAGTCTAAATGGGATTTAGTACTAAATTCTCTAGCTGCGCCAAATAGTTCAACTGATATTTTCATTAAAAAATATTTTTTAAAAAATCTGGGAGACCATCAGGGTTTTTCCATAATCCACTTTTTCCACCTTCTTTAATTAATAATTTTACATTATCAATTTTAAGATGTGGATTTACTATTTTGCTTAAATCATAAATTGTGATTAAGGCAGAGTTAACACCCATTATAGCTTCCATTTCAACACCTGTTTTTGCTACTGCAGAAACTACGCAAAAAACTTCTAATGAACTGTCTAATTCATTCATAATTATTTTAGTAGCCGTATGGTCAATTGGAAGTGGGTGACATAGAGGAATAAGTTCACTTGTTTTTTTTACACCCAACACAGCTGATACCTCAGCTAAAGTAATAGGATCTCCTTTAGGCATCTTCTTATTTTTAATTAGATCAAAAACCTCTTTTCCAACATAAATTTTACCTGACGCAAGTGCTCTTCTAAAAGTTTCTTTTTTTGAAGAAACATCAACCATATTGAAAGAGTTTTTTTGAAATATTTCTTTCGCCCAATCTTTAAGTTCTTCTTGATTTATAATTTTTAATTTTGACATTAGCCACCCGTGGTAGATAAATTTTTAGTTAAACCAGTTTCGCCTAGTTCCAAATGGTGAGATTCTTTTTTAAATTTCATTTGACCCATTATAAGATCTTGTAATTCTTCAATTTGATCATCTTTTTGTAATAAATGTCTTATACTTATTCCAGTATTTCCAAATAGGCATAATCTAAGATCTCCTCTTGATGTAATTCTTAATCTGTTACAGCTTCTACAAAAATCTTTAGAGTAGGGCGCTATAATTCCAAATTTCCCTGTGTATTCTGGATTGATATAATTTAGTGACGGCCCTGCATCTTTACCTAAGGTTTGATAAATCCAATTATTTTTATTTAAGTAGTCTTTGAAAATTTTTGAAGATATATGATATTTTTTAAAATAATCTAGGTTATCGCCTGTTTGCATTAGTTCTATATATCGAAAATCCACTTTGTTCTTTTTTATAAATTCTCCCCAAGACTCAAAATCTTTTTCTGATGCATTTATTCCATTTAAAAGAACTGCATTAATCTTAATATTTTCAAAATTTAAATCTTGAAGGATGTTAATTCCTTTTAAAATCTCTGGTAATCGATCATGACCTGTAACATTTTTGAATGTATTTCTATCTAGACTATCAATGCTAATATTAATGCCGTTTAAGCCACTATCTACTAACATCCTTGCTTTTTCATCTAAATGATAACCGTTTGTGGTAATTACAACTTTTTTTATTCCTGCTTCATTTTTTAAGATCTTGATTATATCAAAAAAATCTTTTCTTACTGTTGGTTCGCCTCCAGTGAGTCTAATTTTACATACACCCAATTTTGAAAAAACTTTTGCTAGACGTCTGATTTCCTCTAAGTGAAGAAATTTTCTATTATCGCTCTTGTCAACTTGATAACCATTAGGTAAACAATACCCACACTTAAAATTACATACATCGGTAATCGAAAGTCTTATATAAGGAAAAGACCTACCAAAACTATCTCTTAATATTTTCATTAAAGTTAAAGCTATCATAATTAATAAAATTAATCATGATAGAATTAACTTAAAATGTAGCTCTAACCTGCTGGTTTATAATTAGCCATAGCTTTTGATGCCATGCCGGCAGCTTTACCCATATCCATTTCCTCTAATATGGTAAAATTTGTTATAGCTCCAGAAGCTTCAACTGCTAGCTTAACTGCTGCTGCACCTTCAAATCCAATACTGCCACTCACAACTCCTACAAAATCATAAGCTCCCCTTGTGATCATAAAAGATTCCATCTTTCCTCCTACTGCCTCTGATAAAGCAGTAGCTGCTGCAGCTCTGTCTTGATCCGGATTACCTATAAATCCTTTAAAAGCTTGAGCTGTATAATTGCCCATTACTATAAATTTAGCCATAGTTACCTCCTTCTTGTAAAATAACATTATAGAAGAAAACTAATTAATGAAAAAATCAAATATTAGTTATGCGAATTTTAAATATAATAATTTCAACTATTAGTAGATACTTTGATGCATTAAAATACTATAAAACTGAACTTTTATTATTATGAACAAAATTTTAACCAAAAATGAAATAACAAAATTTAAAGAAGATGGCGCAATATTTCTAAAAAACAAATTCGATATTAATTGGATTAATAAACTTAAGATAGGTATAGAAAAAGATATTTCTAATCCTAGTCCTAGATTTAAATCTCACACAACTAAAAAAAATGTTCCAGCCTATCTAGAGGATTACTGGACTTGGCATTTAATTCCTGAATTTAAAGAATTTGTTTATAAATCACCTTATGCACAGATAGCTGCAGAATTAATGTCTGCAAAAAAAATCAATTTAGTAATGGATAATTGGTTTTTGAGAGAGGCAGGGTCAAAATCTTCAACACCTTTTCATCACGATATCAGTTATTTTGATATGGATGGAACAATGTGTGTTTTGTGGCTTCCACTGCAACCAACAAAAAAAAATGAGGGAGTTGTTTGGGTGAGGGGCTCACATTTATGGAATAAATTTTTTTTGAGAGTTTTGTTCAAGGATGGACATAAAATTGAAGGTAATGAATGCGTGGTTAATGGAAAAAAATATGAATTACCTCCAGATATTTTAGGAAATAAAGATAAATATGATTTTTTACAATGGGATTGTGAATTAGGGGATGCAGTAGTTTTTGATATGAGAACACTCCACGGAAGTTTGAATGAGATTATTCCTGATAAAACTTTAAGTAGATATACCTTAAGAGTTTCAAAAGAAGATGCAAAAATAAGTTATGATGGAGATTGGACAAGTTTTGATTATAGGAAAGCAATGCAAGAAGCAGGTTATAAAAACGGAGATCCTGTTGAGGGAGAAATGTTCCCTACACTATATGAAGCTTAAGATTAATTGTTAATCCTATTCATTTCTTCAAGTTCAACTTCAAGCTTATCAAGCTCTTCACCACCAGCCATCATCCCCAAAAGCTCCTCACGACTAATATCTTTTTTATTAAAAGTTCCTAAACTTTTACCTCTATTTAGAACTGTAAAACTATTTCCAACTGGATATGCATGATGAACGTTATGTGTAATTAAAATTACAGCTAATCCTTGCGAAGCTGCTTTTACAACATATTTTAAAACCATTGAGGCTTGATGAACACCTAATGCAGAAGTTGGTTCATCTAAAACTAAAACTTTTGCTCCAAAATATATAGCTCTTGATATTGCTAAACATTGTCTTTCACCTCCAGACATTGTTCCTACAGCTTGTGAAGGATCTCTTACGTCAATTCCAATTTGACCCATTCTCTCTGCAGCAATTTGATTTGCTTTTTGAATATCAAAAGTTTTTAAAAATGGAGGTCCCTTTAATGGTTCTCTTCCCATAAAAAAGTTTCTTGTAACACTCATCAATGGAACTAAAGCTAAGTCTTGGTAAACCGTTCCAATTCCCATATCCAAAGCATCTTTTGGTGAGTCAAAAATAGTTTTTTTTCCTTCGATTACTATTTCACCTTCATCAGGTTTATGAACACCAGCTAAAGTTTTAATCAATGTAGATTTACCAGCACCATTGTCTCCAAGTAAACACATGATCTCACCTTTTTTCAATTTCATAGTGACATCTTTAAGAGCAATTACTTTCCCAAAAAATTTGCTAATGTTATTAAATTCTATTAAATTTTCTGACATTATTTACTCTCTGTTACTCTTTTTCTAATGTAATTATTGAATACAACAGCAATTAACATCATTGCTCCCAAAAACACTTTAAACCAATCAGTATCAACATCTGTGTAAAATATTCCCATAGATACAGTTCCAAATATTAATGCACCAAAAGCTGCACCAATTGCAGAACCATACCCTCCTGTTAATAAACATCCACCAACAACTGCTGCTGCAATTGCCTCTAATTCTTTTAAATTTCCTCTCATAGTATCTGCAGAACCGGCATCTAAAACTTGAATAGTTGCAAAAATTGTAGCTGCGACCGCAGTGCCAATAAATAAACTTATTTTCACTCTTCCAACAGGCACACCAACATTTGTTGCACCGTTTTTGTCTCCTCCTGATGCAAAAATCCAGTTTCCATATCTAGTCTTCATTAATATCCATGTTGCAAAAAGGGTGGCTGCAATAAACCATATTACCGAAGGTGGAATACCGGTAGCTAATGGAGTCCCATCAGTTCTTAATGCAATTAAATTCATTGAACCTAACCAAGTGAATAACCATTTAAATGTATCAGTTGCAAACATCCAAGCGATTGGATCATTCTCAATTAAAACTCTTAAACCAGGAACTTGAGTTCTTCCGGTAATTAATCTTGTGATTGCTAATGTAGCTCCTCTTAATATAAACAACATTGCCAGAGTTACTATAAAAGATGGAAGTCCAGTTCTTACAACAAGGATACCATTGAAGTATCCAACTAGTACCGCCATCGCAAAAGCAAAAATAATACTTACCCATAAAGGCCAACCCCAATAAATTGCAGGTATTGCTATACAAATTCCTGCAAAACCAATCATGGATCCAATTGATAAATCAAATTCACCACCAATCATTAACATTGCTGCAGCAATTGCAATAATTCCTAAATTTGCAGAGACATCTAAAAAGTTTAGAGTTCCATAAGCACTAAACATTCCAGTGTCACCTGCAACTATTCCAAAAAATATGAATACTAAAATCGCACCACCAACAGCACCTAACTCAGGTCTATTTAAAAGTAATCTTAGTTTTGATACTTCTTTAAGTCTTTCGTCTTGACCCGAAGTTTTTTTTGATGCGATACTTTTTGCTTTATCTGACATTAATTTGAATTTTGTTTAGAAAAAAGGCCTAACTAAAAGTTAGTTAGGCCTTTTGTAGTATTTTTTATCTATAACCTTGAGCTGCCCACTTAATTACTTTAGCAGCATTGTCAGGAGTTACGAAACCAGGACCAGTCATAACTACACCAGCTGGCATTGTTCCATATCTCATATACTGACCAAAGATAGCTATTGGTAAGTAACCTTGTAGGTATTGTTGTTGGTCAATCAAAAACTCTACTTTACCTGCAGCAGCAGCTTTCAACATTCCAGGTGACATATCAAATGTACCAAGTTTAACAGAACCAACTTTTCCTGCAGCTTCTAAAGCTTTAAGAGCAGCTTCACCTGCAAGACCAGCACCTAAAGTTAGGATAGTGTCATATCCACCACCTAATTTAGCAGCAACAGCTTTTTGAATTTCTGTTGGATCATTAGAAGTTCCTAAGATGTCAACAGATCCACCAAAACCTTTTTTGAATCCAGCACATCTTCTGTCTAGCGCAACGTTTCCAACTTCGTGGTTAACACATAGTGCTTTTTTACCACCAGCGGCTTTCATTTTTTGTCCGCCACCTACACCAGCTTCAAACTCAGTTTGTCCAACGTGAGCACTGATACCTAGTGATGCAAAGTCATCTGAACCAGAGTTCATTGAAATTACCGGAATACCAGCAGCGATAGCAGCTTTAACAGATTTTCCTAAAGCAGCAGCATCTGGAAGAGTAATCACAATACCTTTTGGTTTTTGTGAAACTGCGTTGTCAATTAATTTAGCCATTTCAACCATGTCGAAAGTAGCAGGTGCAGTGTACTTGCAAGATATTCCCATATCTGCACATCCTTTATCTACACCATTCTTAGCAACAGACCAAAACGGGTCATTAGCTTGTCCGTGAGATACAACGATCACATCTACTGCTAAAGCAGAAACTGAAAGCATAACCCAAGCAACAAAAGCTAGTAATGATTTATATAATGTTTTCATTTATTTCCCTCTCGTTTAAATAAAAGTTAACTTTTTATGCGCGGACGTTAACATAAACAAAAGTAGGTTGTAAAGGTGTCATGGACAATATGTATAGAAAATATATATATCTTAGAATAATTATAATTTAGAATTAAAACTTAATTTTTATTTGTTTTCTTTGTTTTAATGACTGTGATGCGGCGTTAGCAATTATCAAAGCTCTTCTTCCATCCTCAAAACTTGAAATAGGGGACTTTTTTTTTCTTGAATATAAAGCTAATTCATCAAGTTGAAGCCTGTAAGCATCAACATATCTATCTATAAAAAAATTTAAAAGTGGTTTTTTCTGTGATGTGTTGTTTTTTGTAAAAATCTCTGTTTCATTCTCACTTTTATTTCCAGATATTAACATTCCTTTTGAACCAAATAACTCTACTCTTTGATCGTACCCAAAGCTACAGTGTCTAGAATTTGTAATTATACATTGCACACCTTGTTTTGATTTCAAAAGACATGAAGCTAGTTCATAATCTTTAATTTTATCAAATCGTTTATCTGAAATATTACTAGCTGTAGTAAAAATATTTTCTATCTCATCTTTTTCCAAATAAAATCTTAACAAATCAAAGTCATGAATCATCATGTCTTTAAATATGCCACCAGATACTTTTAAATAATTTAATGAAGGTGGGGCAGGATCCCGGCTGGTGATAATTATTTTTTCTAGTTTTCCAATTTTTCCTTTTCTTAAGTCATGTTTTATTGAACTATGTCCTGGGTCATACCTTCTGTTAAAACCTAATTGTATTTTAGGTTTAAACTTTTTGATCTCTTTTGAACATTTATTAACCTTATCAATATTTAAATCTAAAGGTTTTTCACAAAAGACTACTTTTTTATATTTTGCTGCCTCTTTTATAAATTTAATATGAGTAGAAGTACTAGATGCAATAAATATTAAATCTATATTTTTATCTCTAAAAGCTTCTTCAGGGGTACTAATATCAATTGTATTAAATTTTCTTGAAATATTTTTCGCTAATTTCTTACTGATATCAAAAGTATATTTTAATTTGAAACTTTTATGATTTATTAAGTTTTCAGCATGCATTTGACCTATTCTACCTAGACCAAGTAATGCTACGTTTATTTGATTTTTACCCATTTTTTACTTTTTGATGAAACCTTACATGCATTAATAAATTTAGCAGTTTCAAATCCTTCATCTTCATCAGGATAAAAATATCGCTTTTTTGATTTACTTTTTAACGATTGTGCAAATTCTTTATATATATTTGCAAACGCATCTAAATATCCTTCTGGATGTCCAAATTTAATTCTAGAAAAATTCTTTGAAAAATCTGCATTATGAAAACCTCTTTCTAAAAGTTTTACCGCACCTTTGGAAGGATTTAACTTTAAGTAACCAGGATCATTTTGAACCCATTCCAAACTTCCTTTGTCACCATAGACTCTTATTCTTAATCCATAAACTCCTCCTCTAGACATTACGCTAGTCCAAAACATACCTTTTGCACCGTTTGTAAAATTAATCATAACTTGAGCATTATCATCCATTTTTATCTTTGGAGAAATTTGCTTTATATCAGCAAAAACATTTGTTCCTTTCAAACCAGATATATACATTGCTAAATGATAAGCATGAGATCCAATTTCATTTAATACAGCAGAAGAACCAACAATATTTTTATCAAGTTTCCATTTTAATTTCTTTTTTGCATTTCTGCTATTGATAGATGATCCATCAGACCAATCCTGCACATATTCAACATTTATCATTCTTACTTTTCCAATTCTGCCTCTCTCAACAAGAATTTTTGCCTGTCTAACCATTGGATAAGCTGAGTAGTTATGTGTAAGTGCATATTTGATTTTTTTATTTTTTTTAATTGATTTGAAAAGTTTTTTTGCTTGCTCTAAATTTCCAGCAAAAGGTTTATCAGAAATTATATTTACATTTTTTGAAATAAATTTTTCAGCAATAATTTGATGACTTGATGGAGGTGTCATTATAGCAACTACATTAATTCCATCTTTTCTCTTAAATTCTTCTTCAGCCATTTCTTTGTAATTTGAGTAACATCTGTCAGGTGAAATGCCTATGCTCTTTCCAAACTTAGTAGAAATTTTTACATTTCTAGAAAAAACACCAGCTACTATTTCGTACTGATCATCAAATCGAGATGAAATTCTATGAACATGACCAATCCAGGAACCAGGACCACCACCAACAATTCCTAATCTTAATTTTTTAGTTTTATTTGATTTAAACATTGAATATATCTTAGCAAAAAAAATATTTATGTCAGTAAAATTAGGAATAGCACCAATAGCATGGAGTAATGACGACATGCCAGAACTTGGGGGCGATACTTCTTTGGAACAATGCTTATCAGAAGCAAGTCAGGCAGGTTTTATTGGAATTGAGTCTGGAGGAAAATTTCCCAAAACATCTGGGGAGTTAATTCCTAAATTAAAAGAGTTCAATTTAAATCTTTGCTCAGGTTGGTATGGAGCAAATTTAAGAAAAAATAGCATTACTGAGGAAAAAAATTTAATTCAAGATCAGCTAAAATTATTTAAAGATTGTAATTCACCTTGTATGGTTTTTGCTGAGGTTTCAGGTTCAATTCAAGGAGATCCAAACAGAAAACTTTCTACAAGACCAAAAATGGATCTTGATGAAGCTAAAGAATATTATTCAAAAATTTCTGAAATGGGAAAATATTTAGAAGATGAAGGAATGCCTCTTGCTTACCATCATCACATGGGAACTGTTATAGAAACTGAGGAAGATACCATAAGATTGTTAGAAAATACCGATGATAGTGTTAAACTTACTTTAGACACTGGCCACATGTTATTTGCTCAGGGTAATTCTCTAAAAATTTTAAAAGATTTCAGTGAAAGACTTATTCATATGCACTGCAAAGATATTAGAAAAGATGTTTTAGAAAAATCTTTGAAAGAAGATTTAAGTTTTAGAGGAGCTTTTTTAGAGGGTGCTTTTACGGTACCTGGAGATGGTTGTATTGATTACAAACCATTATTTGATATATTAAAAGAAAAAAAATATTCAGGTTGGTTGGTAGTTGAAGCTGAGCAAGATCCAGCAAAAGCAAATCCTTTTGAATATGCAAAGATTGGTTATAAATATTTAACTGAAACCTTAAATAGCAGTAATTTAGAGATCTTTAAAAATTGATTATCTATAAATAGAAGTAAGTTCGTTATTTCCTGCCGCAACACAAGGAGATTTAAAACAAGTACCAACAATCCATTCAGAGCCAGGATCAGGTAAAAAATTAGAGGACATAACAAATATCACACCCATTTCAACCGCTTGACCAGCTTTACCTTCAGCTTTTATTCTTGGATCAGGATCAGTTTTTACTTTTGAGTCATCAGAAAAAGGATTTTCTATTTTTAAGTTTTCATTGATATAATTAACAACTTTATCAGCTATCCATTCACCATTACATGGATCACCCCAAACAGTGAATTTACCTTCATCGTTATTTCCACATTTATTAATTTCATCATTAATTAGATCAACAACTTTGTTGTGATTTTCTTTTACTAAATTGGCTTTAGCTTCTACTGCAGGTCTTGTACTTGCTGTCCAAATCAACATACCAACTACAAAGATTGCAGATGCTGATACTAACAATTCTAAAAATCCAAAATTTTTGAAATTAATTTTCATATTAAAGTTTTACAATTTTAGATTTTTCTAACTTTTCCTCAAAAAAATCAATAATATTTTGAATTGTCTCTTTACCCATTCTTGTCATACATTCATCGGTAAAAGCTGCAGTATGCGGACTTAAGTAAACTTTTTCATTTTTAAGAAGTGGATTATTATCATCAGGTGGTTCTTTTTTAAAAACATCAATACCAGCTCCAAAAATTAAATTTTCATTGAGCGCTTTATCAAGATCTTCTTCATGAATAATTCCACCTCTTGCTGCATTAATAATAATGCAAGTTTTTTTCATTGTTTTTAATAAATCATAATTTATTAAATTTTCGGTTTTCTCTGTCAAAGGCATATGGAGCGAAATAACATCCATAGTTTTTACTGCTTCGGATAGATCTTCTACTTTTTTTCCTCCTAATTCTTCAATTTTATCTTTGTCTACAAATGGATCATAAACAAATACATTCATTTCAAAACCCAGACACCTTTTAATTAAAGCTTTTCCTATTCTTCCAAAACCCATTATCAAAAAATTTTTTTTCCAAACTTCTATTGTTTTTGGTAATTTATTTCTGTCTTTAAAATTTCCATCTCTTACTGTTTTGTCAAATAAGTCTTTTCTTTTTGCAATATTTAACAAAACGAACATTACATGCTCTGCAACTGTAACAGCATTAGCATTAGCTGTTATTGCTATTTTTATATCTTTTTCTTTAGCTTTTTTTAAATCGATATTGTCGTAACCAACACCATGTCTTGAAATAATTTTTAAATTTTTTGCTTCTTCAAAGGTTTCACCAGGTAGCTTTGCAATTCTTATTGATGCACCATCGCAATCTTTTAATTTTGATTTTAAATTTTCTACTGAAGTATCATCAGTTACTTCAACATCAAAGTTAGGGTGGTTATTAATTAATTCCATACCTTTTTCATGGACTTTTTGAATAATCAATATCTTTTTTTTATTACTCATAATTATATATCAATTTTTTAGAGAGCATTTTTAATACGAGAATTATTATATAAAGTAAATTAGTTTTTTGATTAAAGTTGTATTTATTAAATAATTAAAATAAATTTAGCTGTGAATTTGACAATTAATATTCTCCTGTTTGTTTTTAATACCCTTGAGAAAATAAATACTTTTTTTTTAAGAATTGGCAGACAATTTGCATGGATAGCCATATTCTTGATGGTGATTGTTATCTTGGTACAAGTATTTTTTAGGTATGTATTAAATAATGCACTGCCATGGCCTGATGAGGTTGCTAGATTTTTGATGTTATGGATGACAGGACTGATCGCACCTTCTGCTTATAGATGGGGCGGATTTGTTTCTATTGATTTATTAGAGAGATTTTTACCAAAACTTATATCAACTTTTTTAACTTTGTTTTTGTTAATTGTATCTCTTTTTGTCTTAGTTATAGGTTTAGAATTAGGTTTTAAACATATTAATGCAGGATGGATATTTAATTCTTCTTCGATAAAAATTCCTTTTCATTTAATTGGTGGTAAAGCAGAACCAATAAAATTAGCTTGGATGTATATGTCTTTACCAGTTGGGATTATATTTTTAATATCTGTGAACATAGAATTAATTTTGAGAAATATTCTTACGAATTTTACTAGGTTAGATTTACCTGAAGATTACGATAAACAAAAGTTGGAGACACAATAATGTTAGTTTGGTTCCTTCCTTTGTTTTTATTATTTCTATTAATTGGCTTACCAGTATTTTTTGGTTTGTTAGCGGCACCAGGAATTTTACTTTGGTTAAATGACCAGGCCAGAGATGGTGCAATGTTGTATAGGAATATTTATAATGGAATAGATAGTTTCCCACTTATGGCTATTCCTTTTTTCATGTTAGCTGGGGAGTTGATGAATAGAGGGGGAATAACACATCGTCTTGTAGAGTTTAGTCAGGCGATGATGGGTCATTTAAAAGGTGGTTTGGCTCATGTGAATGTATTGACTTCAATGTTATTTGCAGGTTTATCAGGTTCAGCTGTAGCTGATACATCAGCAATTGGATCAATGCTTATTCCTGCAATGGAAAAGCAAGGATATACAAAAAAATTTGCAGCAGCTATTACTGCAGCTAGTTCAGTAATCGGGCCCATAATTCCACCCTCAGGTATAATGATTATTTATGCGTATGTAATGGGTGAGAGTGTTGCAGCATTATTTTTAGCAGGAATTGTACCTGGTATTTTAGTAGGAGTTAGTTTGATGGTCACAATAAAATTTATGGCTAAGAGATATAATTTCCCAGCAGTGACCGAAAAAACAACCTGGGGCCAAAGAGGTAAGGCATCTCTAAAAGCTTTTTTTCCTTTGATGACACCAGTAATAATTTTAGGTGGTATTCTTGGTGGAATTTTTACACCAACAGAAGCATCAGCTGTAGCAGCTGCTTACGCAATGTTTATCGGTCTATTTGTTTTAAGATCATTGAAATGGAAAGATGTTCCTAAAGTGATGACAAAAGCAGCGATGGTATCTTCCGTTGTACTTCTTTTAGTTGGTGCTGCAATGGCTTTTAAAACTGTAGTTAGTTTATCTCATGCACCTGAGCATCTTGCTGCGTTCGTTTTAGGATTAACTGACAACCCGTATGTTTTATTGTTTCTTATAAATATTTTATTATTTGTTGTTGGAATGTTTTTAGATGCAGGCCCAGCGATAATTATCTTAGGACCAATTCTTGGACCAGTTTTTGTTGAGCTAGGAGTTCATCCTGTGCATTTTGCAATAATAATGTCGGTTAATTTGACAGTCGGTTTAGCAACTCCACCTATGGGTCTTGTATTATTTGTTGCATCTTCTGTTTCTGGGGAAAGAGTTGAAACAATAGCAAAAGCTATATTGCCATTCCTGGCAGTTGAAGCTATAATTATATTTTTAATAACATATTTTCCATCAATCTCGATGACAATTCCTTTGCTTACTGGATTCGCAAAGTAAATTTGAATATTTTTGTTACTAGTCGATAGACTCTCTAACTCAATTTAAGTATAGTTTTCATACATAAATATTTAATGAGAGGGAAATAATTATGAGCAAAATAATAAAATCATTTTTTTCGTTATTATTCTTAATTAGTTTTACTGCATCTGTTTCAGCTGCAGATTATAACTTGAGAATGACAATGAACTCTAATGATCAAGATGAAGATTATGATGGTGCTGTAGTATTTAAAAACTACGTAGAAGCAGCTTCAAATGGAAAAATAGCTGTAGAACTATTTGTAGGAACGCAGCTTTGTTCAAAAGGTGCTGAGTGTTTACAAGGTGTATCTGATGGAAGTATAGATATTTACATTTCTACTTCTGGAGGTGCAGCAGGTGTATTCCCATATGTTCAAGTTTTAGATTTACCTTATCTAATGGCTGATGACAGAATTGCTGAAGATGTAATGCAAGGTGATTTTGTAAGAACAATGAGAAAAATGGCTCTAAAAGATTCTAATGACTCAATCAGATTGATGACAATTGGAAATACTGGTGGATGGAGAAATTTTGCTAACACAAAAAGAAGAGTTGCAAACCCATCTGACATGAAAGGTTTAAAAATCAGAACAGTTGTAGCTGATTTACCTCAGGAACTTGTAAGAGCATTAGGTGCATCTCCAACTCCTATTCCATGGCCTGAATTATTTACATCATTTCAAACTGGTGTAGTTGAAGGTTCTAAAAATGGAATTACTGACATTATGAACATGAAGTTTCCTGATGCAGGTCTAAAATATGTTACTTTAGACGGTCATGCATACATGGGAGCATTATGGTGGATGAACAATGCAAAATATCAATCGATGTCAACAGACCTTAAAAAAGTAGTGACTGATGGTTTCTATGCTTTGCAGCAAGCAACTTTTGCTTCTCCTAAAAGAAAATCAATCAAAGCTTACGAGGACTTTGTAGCAGGTGGTGGAGATTTATATGTTCCAACGCCTGATCAAAAAGCTAGTTTTAAAAAAGAAGCTAGCCCAGTGTATGATTGGTTTAAAGCTAATGTTAAAGGTGGAAAAGAAATTTTCAACGCTTTAACTAAAGCAGTAGCTAAAGCAGAGAAAAAGGCATCGAGCGCATACAAAAAAGATTTGTAATTTCAAATTAATATAATGGGGCGGATTTTAGTTCGCCTCATTATCTAAAGGGATATATCCAAGATTTATAATCTTTTATGAGAATATGAGCTTTTTCAATTTGTTCAGGAGTCATTTTTTTAATAACTTCTTCTTGAGAAATTGCAGCATCAGGATCTCCACCAATAGCAGACAAACCGTACCACATATAAGCTCTAACAAGATCGGGAGCAGGAAGTCCTCTACCAATTTCGTAATACCACCCAACACCAGATTGAGCACCAGGATGACCTTTCATAGAAGATCTGAGATACCATTCAAAAGCTCTAACATCATCTCTTTCAACACCAAGACCCATAGCGTACATAATTCCAATAAGCTCTTCAGCATCAGCATTACCAGATCTAGCTGCTGGCATAAGTTCTTCCATAGCTTCTTTAAATTTTCCTTGCTCCATCAAATCTCGAGCATTTTCTATTTCTGCAAAAACTATGGATGGAAGAAACAAAAGTATAAAAAGATATTTAATCATTTAAAAATAATAATATTTATAATTCCATTTTTAATTTCAGTAAATAAAACTTACGCAACTGATTTACCAAAACCATTAAAGAGCGAAGATTTCCATCAAGTTGATATAGAAAAAGTTAAAATTGGAAGACTTTTATTTCATGATAAAATTTTATCTGCAAATCGAAATATTGCTTGCGCAACCTGCCATAGTCATGATCTAGGAGGTTCAGATGGACTTTCGTTAGGCATTGGTGAAGGAGGTCAAGGTATAGGATTAGAGAGAACTGCAGGTGAAGGCGATGATAAAATAAAAAAACGAATTCCAAGAAATGCTTTAGCTTTATGGAATTTAGGATTTAAAGACATAACTACCTTGTTGCATGACGGAAGAGTAACTAAATCAAATATATTTGGTAACGGTTTTAATACACCTGCTCAAGAAGCTCTTCCTAAAGGACTTGATAATATAGTTGCAGTTCAAGCTTTGTTTCCAATGACTAGACAGTTTGAGATGGCAGGAAATCCAGGTGAAAATGAAATTATAGGTTTAGTCTCAAAAGTTGGGAAAGATAGTATGAGAATTGATAGAGTATGGCCTGTAATTACACACAGAATTAGAGGAATTCCAGAGTATGTTGAGTTGTTTAAAAATGCTTTTGACGATGTTAACAGTCCTTTAGATATTAACATTACACATATTGTTAATTCAATTGCTGCATTTGAAATTCATGAATGGACATCTTTCGACTCTCCCTTTGATGAATATTTAAATGGAGATAAACAAGCTTTAACTTTAAAGCAAATAAATGGGATGAATTTATTTTATGGAAAAGCAAACTGTAGTTCTTGTCACTCAGGATCTTTGTTGTCAGATCAAAAATTTCATTCAATAGGAATTCCACAATTTGGTCCTGGAAGGACACGACCTTTTGATCCTTATGCTCGTGACGTTGGACGAATGGTTGAAACGGACAATATTAACGATATGTATAAATTTAAAACGCCAGCATTAAGAAATGTTTCTTTAACAGCTCCCTATGGTCATAATGGTGCTTATCCAACTTTAAAATCAATAATAAAGCATCATTTAAATCCAATAAAAATGAATAAGAATTGGAAACCTGAATATGCAAATTTACCTAAAGCACCTTGGTTAGAAGAAATTGATTTTGTAACTTTTTCAGACAAAAGGGAACAAGACAGAATTCTATCAAGTATTGATATACAGCCTATAGAATTGAATGATAAAGAAATTGATCAACTTGTTTCTTTCCTCAAATCTTTAACTGGCAGAAGTGGAAATCAGAGACCGCTAGGTAAACCAGATAAAGTGCCAAGTGGGCTAAGTATTGATTAAGTTTTTAAATTAAACTGATACAAACAGAATATGAAAAAAATAAAATATGGAATTATTGGAACAGGGACAATGGCTCGAGAACATATTTTAAATATATCATTAATTGATAATGCTGAAGTAGTTGCACTTGCTGATCCTCATGAAGATTCATTAAATCAGTGTAAAAAAATTCTAAAAACAAAAGTTTTTTGCTTTAAAAATCATTTAGAAATGATTGAAAAAAATATTGTTGATGTTTACTTAATTTCATCTCCTAACTTTACTCATATAGAAATCTTGAAAGATGTAATCAAAACTAAAAAACACATATTAGTAGAAAAACCATTATGTGCTAATACAAAAGATTGCTTAGAAATAAAAAAACTGACAAAAGATTATCCTTCAGTATTTTGGACTGCAATGGAGTATAGATATATGCCGCCAGTTTCAAAATTTATTAATGAAATTCATAATAACAAAATTGGTAATTTAAAAACTTTAACCATAAGGGAACATAGATTTCCTTTTTTAAAAAAAGTAAATGATTGGAATCGTTTTGAGAAAAATACTGGTGGTACACTTGTTGAAAAATGCTGCCATTTCTTTGATTTAATGAGATTGATTATCCAAAGTAAGCCACTAAGTGTTTATGCAAGTGGTGGTCAAGACGTTAACCATTTAGATGAAGTGTATAATGGAAAAAAGCCAGACATCATTGATAATGCCTATGTGATTGTAAACTTTGAAAATGGAGCAAGAAGTTTGCTTGAGCTTTGTATGTTTGCAGAAAATTCTGACATGCAAGAAGAGCTTGTAGCCACTGGAAATAAAGGAAAAATTGAAACTTCTGTGCCCTCCGATGACTCAGGTAAAACCTCATCAAATATAAGAATTGGGATGAGAGATGGCAAAACACATGTTGAAAATATTGAAGTAGATAAAAAAATTCTTGAGGCCGGCCACCATCATGGATCTACTTACTACGAACACTTAGCTTTTTTGAAAGCTATTGAAAATAATTCAGATCCAGAGGTTTCATTAGATGATGGTTTAATTGCTGTTGCTGTGGGAGAGGCTGCAGAGCAGTCAATAAAACAAGGTCGATTAATAAATCTAGAAGAAATATTTAGTTAAAAAAATCTGTAATTTTTTTAACTATAAAGTCACTTACTCTAATGTTTGACTCATTTGTTACACCAGAAATATGGGGTGTTAATATACAATTCATACCTGGTTTTATTTTGTTATAAAATTCACTCTCTATTGGTTCTTTTTCAAACACGTCTAGAGCAAAGCCAGAAATATTATTGTTATTGTAAGCTTCAATTAAATCACTTTCATTTATTATGCTTCCTCTAGAAGTATTTATTATAATCGGTTTATTTTTCATTTGAGAAAATGACGATTTATTTATCATATTTTTGGTTTCATCTGTTAAAGGTAGGTGTATGGAAATGATATCTGATTTTTCATATATCTCCTTTAAACTTGATAATTTAGCATCAATTTCTTTATTATTTATTTCCTTAACATAAGGATCGTAAGCTAAAATCTTTAAACCATTTTTTGAAGAATACTCAGCAACCTTTTTTCCAATTGTGCCAAATCCTATTATTCCTAAATACTTTTGGTTTATTTCTATAGATTTAATGGTTGTTCTTGGCCATTCACCTTTGATAGTTCCGTTATGAAACATTGGAATTTTTTTAATAAGAGACATTGATGAAGAAACAACATATTCAGCAACAGAGTCTGCATTCATTCCTGTAGCTGGTTGAACATGAATATTTTTATTTTTACAATAATCTGTATCAATATTGTCTAAACCAACACCCAGCCTTCCAATAAATTTTAATTTTAATGCATTTTTTAAAATATTTGAATTCACCTGAGTTTTATTTCTAACAATTAAACCATCATAATCTTTAACAATTGTTATTAGTTGTTTTTCATTTTCACATAATTTTTCATCATACATAACATCAAATTTTTTATTTAAATTTTCTAAACTATTTTGGTTGATGAATTCTGTAATTAAAATTTTAGTCATTAATTTTTTTAATATTAAACTAAATTAGATAAGTCTTTTTTATTATTCTTATACGTTGGTAGAGGATACTTAAATGCATGTTTTCCGATACGTCTTTCTTTAGCGTTCTCCCAAAGAGTCAACCATTGTTTAAAATTTTGAACTTTAAGATTATTTTTATTTTTACTTCTAACATAAAAGTTTGGAAGCGGCTCCCTACCTGATGGTTGTCCTGCAACATTGTATCTTAAATCAGCACTAATTCTAAAATCATTTGATCTATTTGGTAATGAGCAGTGGATAGAATGTTTGTGCAATAATATTATATCACCCACATTTGCTTCTAAATAAATGTGCTCCATATCATCAAGTAATTCACTATTTTTTAATTCTACCTGTCCTCTATATCCTGACACGTGGTTTAATAATCCCATTTTATTAATTTTTTTTACTGTAATCATACATCCATTCTTTTTAGTAGTTTTGGTGAAAGGAATCCACACTGTAACCATGTCAGTTAATTTTTGTCCTTTAGAATTTAAAACGGCAGCGTCTTGATGCCATGGTGTTCTACCACTTAAGCCGTCATGAATTGATCCTTTTGGTAATTTGTTTTCAGGTTGTTTGATTCTAGTATTTTGAACAGGGTTAGACATTATTTCTTTACCTAAAATTTTTTCTACTACATCTAAAATTCTTTTATTTGTAATTAAATTCCATAATGATTGAGTAGCGAAATAATCACTATCTCTTTTAACATGGTCTCTAGGTAATCTTGTATTAAAATATTGATCTAGATCATAAATATTAAGTTTTGATATATATGAATATTTTCGTTTAAAATTTAAATTAAGAACTTTTTTAACCTCAGTTTTTTTTGCATACTTTTGAATGAGACAATCCATGACAAATTCCATATCATTAAGAACTGGTTTTAAGTCTCTTCTATAGTTAAGTATATTTTTGACAATTAAGTACCCATTCTCATATAATTTTTTATGAAGAGTATTTGTCATTGTTAAAATTTATTTTATCATTGAAATAATTTCAATGGTTTGGTGCTGTGGTTAAATAGTTCGCGTCATGAAAAGAGGTCAACATTCTTTTTTTGTTGCTAACTATATGAGGATAATACGAGATTCCTTTATAATTCCATATAACTGGTTTGTTTAAAGCATAACTTCCATAAATAAAAAAACGTTTTGGACAATTTTTCTCTATAAAGCGTTTTACTCCATGATAGGAATTTGGAGTAGATTGAAAAAAAACAACAGTTCCTTTTTTGGGTGTAAAAGACTTAACTATTTCTAGCTCATTTATTTTTGGAAATCTTCTAAAACTCTTTCTTAAATTTTTTTTAGCCTTTTTCCTATAGATAGTTAGAGAGCCGCCATTCTTTTTTGGTATGTCAGTTAGATAAATTAAAAAATTATATAACCTAGTTATATCATCCCTATGAGGTCTTAATCTATATCCTCCTTTTGATACTGAAAAATCTATATCTAAATTTACTTTAGGATTAGTATAATTATTACCCAACATTTTTTTTAATTCATTAGAATTTAATTTTTTTTTAATAGTGAACTTTTTAGGATTAAAGAATTTTGGTTTATGTAAATTAACCCAAGATCTATCTTTAAAATTTTTAATAAAAATACTTTCAATTTTTTTATAAAAAGTCTTGCTATTAAAAAGCTTAAAAAGTTTTGCAGAGTTAACTGAGTTTTTGATATATGAATTAAAATTTTTCGAACCTTTATTTATTCTGCTTCTACCACCCATAATCATATCATCAAATGATTTAGAGTTACTGATTTCTTTAATTAATAAATTACAGATACTTTTAGAAACAACATTGTCACCAACTAAAACTGGAAAGTTACTTTTGATTTTTTTTAATTTATTTGTACTAAGCATTTAGCTGTACATACCTTCTTTCACTTTAATCATTTTATACATAAGGTCGTTTAATGGTGTCTTAACACCATGTTTTTTGCCTATTTTTGAAACAGCACCACTAATAAAATCAATTTCAGTTTTTCTCTTATATTGGACATCAAAGGCCATTGAAGATTTGTTAGTTTGCATAGAATCTACAATTTTATTGAACATGAATAGACATTCATCTTCAGAAACATTTACACCATCAGCAAGTGCAACGTCTCTAGTTTCTAAAATTATTTCCTTACCCAAACCTCGAGATACTTCGTTTGCTTTATTATTTATATATAAATCTGTATGATGAAGATCAAAAATTGCAGATAATGGTCCAATTGCTGTTAAAGCAAAAAGTTTCATCCATTTTCTTTTTTTTACATCTTCCGCAGCAATCATTTCAAGATTATGTGCTGTAAAAGTATCTGCTATTTCTTTAATTCGATCAGTAATTCCTCCTTCGTACTCACCAATCCAAGATGGTAACGAACCATGATTCATTATATGACCTGGTCCTAAAATATTTGAAGCTTGAGTAGTTGTCCCACCAATTACTTTTTCATTACCAACAATACCTTGAATAATTGCTTCATGACCAATACCATTTTGAAAAGACATAAATACTGTTTTATCTCCTATGATATTTTTAATACTGTTTAATGCTGGCTCTAAAGCTGTAGCTTTACACATGACTATTACAGCATCTACTTTATCTAACGAGGATGGATCTGAAGTGGCTTTAACTTTTATTACTCGATCTCCGCCATGTCCATCCATCTTTAAACCATCTTTATTAATTGCATCAACATGCTCCTTCCAAACATCAATTAAAATTACATTTAAACCTTTTTCTGCAAGCAAACCGCCAAACAAGCAACCCATAGCTCCTGCACCAAGCACAGCTACTTTCAAATTTTTGTTAATCATCGTTACCTTATTTAAAATTATTTATGTATAGAAATTATATATATTATCTATAGACAATATGCAAAATAAATTATAGCTTATTATCTTCATGCAATTAAAAATAGAAAAAGGAACTTTTAAAGATTATCCATTAGAAGATATTTCAGATGCGTTAAGAAAAGGATTGTCTGAAAATTTCAAAAACGTAGAGGTAGAAGTGGTAGATTGCCCAAATTTAAGAGATTGGGATTGTCCATCAGAAGGAATAAGTGGAAATCAAAAAATAATAGATGTTGGTGGAGAGCCTTATATGCATGATCCAAAATTTATTGGTGCAGAATTTGACTATGAAGAAATATCTAAAATGATTGATTCTGAAAAATCTTATGCTTTAGGAGCTGGATCAGGTGCAATGTCATGTTTAAATGGTCATTGTGGAGAATTAGTTATTAATGAAAACTTAATAACTGATGAGTCTAAATCAATAATAGCAAGAGTAAGTCCAGATAAAAAATGTATTGTTGAAAATTATTCAGCAAAAAAACATGGTGGACTTGGAAACATTTATTATACAGACGGTAAACAGGGAAAAGTTATTAAAATAAAAATCAAAGGTAGAAATGGAGAACAAGGTTCTTTGCCTCAAGCAATGAGGTCGTCTTTATCAAAAAATTTAAAAATTAAAGATAATGAACATTTGTCTCTTGCTGGCGTATTTAGAGTATTAAATGGAAAAATAAGATCACATGTTCAACCTGATTATAAAGATATTAAACACGAGTATTACGATCCAAAACAAATGAAATGTGTAAAAGATTTTCTTCAATTTTATGAACCGGTTGGACCAAAATTACAATGTTATTCTATTCTTTGGACTGGTGATCCTACTGGAGGAGAATTAAATCTAAGAGAGTCTGGTGAGCATACTCATTTTCATTCTTACGAACATGAAAGAGATGCAGGACATTATCATTTTGACGTCACACCCGAAGAAATAGAATATGAAGGTTATTTTAATACCGCAACAGAAGTACATAGAGTTAATAACATTTATAAAGAACTATTAAGTAAAAATAGTATTGAATAGAAAACTCAATGAGTTTAAATTTATTTAAATGAAAAGACAGTTCAAGTATCCTAAGCACTTTGAAGAACAAAAAAAAATTCCAAAACTTACTCAAAAAAGAATTCAATTAGCAGAAATATCACTTGGAGATTTTGAAGGAAGATTAGCTAATGAATTATTGAATTGGTTTTCCTTAACCCCACAACATTGGATAATGTTACATATGGTTATGCTTGCTTATTATAAAAATAAATCAATTACTAAAAATCAATTACTTAAAGTAATCGAGAAATCATATTTGACCTCAAACGTTTATATCGATACAGCAATTAAAAAAGGTTATTTTAGAATTATAAGAAACGAGAGAGACAAAAGATCTATATTTATTTTACCTTCAGTAATTACCATTAAAACTTTTGAGGAATTTATTGATAGGAGAGATATTCTTTATAAAGGGGTTAAATGAAGAATATTTATACGTGGGCTGCAAAACCAGCAAAAAGAACTTTGACTGTTGGGGATTTAAAAGCAGCAAAAGGAAAAAGAAAATTTACACAAGTTACAGCGAATAATGTTGAAGAAGCCGATGCAGCTGAAAAGGCAGGCTTTGACATGATTATCTCAAATGCAAAAAATGTAATTCCTGTAAGAGAAGGTTCAAAAAATTTATTTTTAACAGCTGCTTTGGTGTTGAATGAGTTTGTAACTGCAGAAGATATTATGCGTGGAGCTTTTAAAGCATTAGAGAATGGTGCTGATGCAGTTATGACGCCAAGAAGTATGGACATAGTTGAAATGTTGGCTAAGGAAGATGTTCCAGTAATGGGGCATTTAGGTTTAGTTCCAAGAAAATCCACTTGGATTGGTGGCTTGAGAGCAGTAGGTAAAACTGCTGATGAAGCTTACGAACTTTTTCAAAAGTTTAAAAGATTAGAAGATGCAGGTGCTTTTTCGGCTGAGTGTGAAGTAATACCTGAAAACGTAATGGGTGAAATTTCAAAACGTACAGATATAGTTACTGTTTCATTAGGCTCAGGTAAAAACGCTGATGTAATGTATTTATTTATGGAAGATATCTGTGGTGATACAGAAAATCCCCCAAGACATTCAAAAGCATATGGAAATTTACTGAGACTTAGAAATGAAATTAAACTAGAAAGAGTAAAGGCTCTGAAGGCTTTTAAAAAAGATTCAATAAATGGAAAATTTCCAGGAAAAAAACAATCTTCTAATTTAGAAAAAAAACAATTTGAGGAATTTTTAGAACAACTTGATTAGTAAGTAGAGTTGTCGTCTTTTTTTGATAAAGAACCCTTCATTTTATCTACTGTGGCTTTAGCTCCAGCACTTAAAGCTCTTAAATCAGATGCTATAGTTACAAAATCAAAACCTTTTTCAATCATCTTAGTAGCATATTCTGTAGTACCGTTATGAATTCCTGCGAAAATATTATTTTTTTTTGCGTGTTCTAGAATTCTTAAAATTTCAGAATAAGCTTTTGTAGTCTCTGACCTATCAAAACCAGGCTTTTCACCTATTGCTAAACTTAAATCTGCTGGCCCAATATAAATACCATCGACACCTGGTGTAGACATTATCTCATCAAGATTTTCTAAAGATTCTTTTGTTTCTATCATTGCTAATTTTAGTATTTCTTCATTAGCGTGATCTGCATAATCAGCTCCACCATAAATTAAACCTCTAATAGGACCAAAACTTCTGTAACCATCAGGTGGATACATGCACGCTTGAACAAAATTCTCTGCCTCTTTTTTATTACTTACCATCGGACAAACAATTCCATAACATCCAGCATCTAAAATTTTCATTATTTGACCTGGTTCATTCCAATTGACTCTTGCTAAAGGAGTAACATCTGTTGTTGATATTGTCTGAAGCATAGGAAGCGCATTACTGTAGTCAACTAAACCATGCTGCATATCAATAGTTAAAGAATCCCAACCTTGATGAGCCATTGCTTCGACAGAGGCTGTACTTGGTATCGCACACCAGCCGTTAATAACAGGTTTGCCTTCCTTCATCATTTGTTTGATTTTATTTTTTCTCATTTTCTAGATTTTTAATCCCATGTGAGTGTATTTCACATTTAGATAATCTTTAATCGCTCCTGAACCACCTTCACGACCATAACCAGTTTGTTTTATTCCTCCAAAAGGTGCCTCAGCAATAGCAACAACTCCAGTATTGACTGCAACACAACCAGACTCTAATTTTTCAGATCCAATGTGAGCTTTATCCATAGAGTTAGTGTATAAATAACTACATAATCCTAAGTCATTATCATTTGCTCTTTCAATTACTTCATCAAAAGTTTTAAAAGTTAAAATTGGTACTAGTGGACCAAAAGGCTCTTCTTTCATGATTGTAAAATTATCTTTAACATCATCAAAGACTGTTGGTTCATAATAGTATCCCTTGTTGAAACCAGAAGGTCTTTGTCCACCCATTAATACTTTTGCTCCTTCTTTTTTAGTAGTTTCAACTAGTTTTTCTATTTCTTCCAATCTTTTAGCGGTAGTTAAAGGTCCAAGATCTACACCTTCGTCCATGCCGTTTCCAATTTTTAATTTTTTTGCCCTTTCAATAAAGGCATTAACAAAATCCTCTTTTCTATTTTCTTGGATATAAAATCTATTAGGTGAAATACAGACCTGACCGTTATTTCTAAATTTACCAGTTATTGCTATATCAGCTACTTTGTTCATATCTACATCTTCACATACAATAAAAGGTGAGTGTCCGCTTAGCTCCATAGTAACTCTTTGAACTTTATCAGCTGCTTTTTTTAAAATAATTTTACCAACTCTAGTCGATCCAGTAACTGAAACTTTTTTAATTATATCCGATTCCATTAATTCATTTGATATTTCAGCAGGATCACCTGACAAAAGACTAACAACACCATCAGGTACTCCAGCTTCTTTGCAAATGTTTACTAATTCCATTACAGCACCAGGGGTAATTACGTCTGGCTTACAAATTACAGAACATCCTGCAGCTAGGGCAGTAGAAATTTTTCTAGATGCTAAAACTATTGGGAAATTCCAAGGAACTAAAGCTGCAACAACTCCTACGGGTTGATAATAAACATGGACTCTAGTATCTGGAAATCTACTTTGTTGTGTTTGACCATAAATTCTTTTTGTTTCTTCAGCATTCCACTCAAAAATATCAGCTCCACCACCAACTTCACCAACTGCTTCTGCAAGAGGCTTTCCAACTTCAAGAGTTAACCATTTTGCTATAACATCTTTTTTTTCTCTCATCATATCTGCAATTTTTCTAAGCACGTAAGCTCTTTGCCATGGTGCAGTGTTTTTCCAAACTTCCAAACCTTTTTCTGCAGACTTTAATGCTTTTTGCACTTCAATAGATGAAGCTTTTGATGCTTTTCCAATTACTTCTTCTGTTGCAGGGTTGATTACGTCGTAAGTTTCTTTTTTTTCAGCTTGTTGCCATTTACCGTCAATGAATTGTCCAAATTTTTCGTACATAGAATTTATTTTTAAGTTTACTTAATTAGGTTTTTTAATTTATAAATAGAATTATATATAAACACTATACATATTAAAAGATAAACATATTTATGAAAAAAATTACCCTCACATGTGCGCATGCGATAGTTAAATATTTAATTGCTCAGAAAATATTAATTAACGGCAAAAAAGAACCTTTATTTCCAGGTGTCTTTGGAATTTTTGGACATGGAAATGTAGCATGTCTAGGTCAAGCACTAGAGGAAAATCAAAAAGAACTTCCAACATATAGAGGGCACCATGAACAAAATATGGCTCTTACAGGAATTGGCTATGCTAGAGCAAAAAGAAGACAACAAATTTTTGTAGCAACATCCTCTGTTGGACCTGGAGCAACAAATATGGTTACAGCTGCTGCAGTTGCTATGAGTAACAGATTACCAATTTTATTTTTACCTGGAGACACTTATGCAAATAGAATGCCGGACCCAGTATTGCAACAAGTTGAGCATTTTAATAACCCTGGAATTACAGCTAATGATGCATTTAAACCAGTTACAAGATATTTTGATAGAATAACAAGACCAGAGCAGATTATTCAATCATTCCCGGCAGCTGTTCAAACAATGTTAGATCCTGCAGATTGTGGTCCTGCATGTATCGCTTTAAGTCAAGATATACAAGGTCAAACTTTTGATTATCCTGAAGAATTTTTTAAGGAAAGAGTCCACGCGATCAGAAGACCAAGACCAGATGAATTTCAAATCAAAGAGGCAGCAGAAAAAATTAAGTCATCAAAAAATCCAATTATAATTTCTGGTGGTGGAGTTTTTTACTCAGATGCAATGGATGAGTTAAGTCAATTTGCGATTAAACATAATATACCAGTCACTCAAACTGTAATGGGATATTCTACAATGAAAAGAGATCATTCTCATTTTGCAGGCCAGATTGGCGGTTTAGGTGGAAAAAATACAAATACATTAGCAAAAGAAACAGATTTAGCAATTGCAGTTGGAACTAAACTTGCAGATTTTACAACTGGATCATGGGCAAATTTTGAAAACAAAGATTTTAAACTAGTTTCAATAAATGTATCAAGATTTGATGCTAACAAACATTTAGCTCAAGCTGTCATTGGAGATGCTAAAGTTTCATTAACAGAGCTTTCACAAGCATTAGGTAATTGGAAAGCTGGAGAAGAATGGAATAAAAAATCTCAAACTGAACTCAAATCTTGGAATGAACATATAGATAAAGAGAGTGCACCAACAAATCAAGAAGTTCCAAGCTATGTTCAGGTAATTGGTGCAATTTATAGAAACTCTGACCCAACAGATATAGCTGTTACAGCAGCAGGAGGTTTGGTTGGTGAAGTTGTTCAAGTTTGGAGACCTAGAGAATTAAATACTCATGAAACAGAGTGGGGTTTTAGTTGTATGAGTTATGAAATTTCAGGAGCACTTGGAATAAAAATGGCTAATCCTGATAAAGAAGTAATTTCTTTTGTAGGAGATGGTTCTTATCTTCTAAATAATACAGATATTTATTCATCAGTTATTACAAAAAACAAATTAATAATTATAGTTTGTGATAATGGCGGGTTTGCAGTTATCAATCGACTTCAACTATTTAAAGGTGGTAAAGAATATAATAACTTATTAAAGAGCTCTAATACTCCAGGATTAGTTGATGTTGATTTTGCAAAACATGCAGAAAGTATGGGGGCTAAATCTGAACATGTTAATTCAATTTCAGATCTTGAAGCTGCATTTAAGAGAGCAAAAGCATCTGATGTAACATACGTTATTTCAATAAAAACTCATGCTTATAAGTGGGTTGAGGGTTCTGCTTTTTGGGACAGCCCAACACTTGAAATTCCTAAAACTAAAGAAAATGAAGAGGCTTTAAAACTTTATAAAGAAGGAAAAGGCAAACAAAGACAAGGTGTATAAACCTTTATGAGTAAAATTTTTAAAGTCGGTCTAATTGGCTGTGGTCATATTTCTGAAACTTATTTTAGAGCCCAGGAGTACTTTAATAATATAAGAATAGTCAAATGTGCAGATATAAACATGGATGCTGCTAAAAAATGTGCAATTCACTACAACATTGAGGCTGTAACGGTTGATGAGCTTTTAAAAGATAAAGAAATTGAAATAATCTTAAATTTAACAATACCAGGTGCACATTATCAAGTTTCTAAATTGGCTCTTGAAAATGGAAAACATTCTTATGCTGAAAAACCATTAGCAGTTAATTTTGAAGATGGAAAAAAATTAGTTGAACTTGCTAATAAAAAAAATCTTTACATAGGAAACGCGCCAGATACCTTTTTAGGTGGCGGAATTCAAAAAACTAGAGAGCTAATTGATAATGGTGTTATTGGGGATATTAAATTAGGTAATGCTATATTTGCTTTTCCAGGTGTACAATCTTATCATCCAAATCCAGAATCTTGGTTTGCTGAAAATGAAGGTGGACCAGTTATTGATATGGGGCCATACTATTTGACAGCACTAGTAAATTTAATTGGTCCGGCAAAACAGGTTCAAGGAAGGTGTACAAAAGTTTTTGAAGAAAGAGAAATTGGAATTGGTCCAAAAAAAGGTCAAAAATTTAAAGTTGAAACACCAACAACTTACTTAGCAACTATACAATTTGAAAATGATTGCATCATTCAAATAACTTTATCTTTTGATGTTGTAGCTCATCAAAGAAATCATATTGAACTTTATGGAAACAAAGGGTCAATAATTGTTCCAGATCCAAATATGTTTGGTGGATCAGCTTTTGTTTCAGTGACTGCTGGTGGTAATTGGGGAGAACATAAAACTGATATGATGCCTCTAGGAAAGATTAATATAAAGAGTCAAAGCTCTAGGGCAAATGAGTCACCTACTAACGCAAATTATAGAGGTGCTGGTTTATCAGAAATGGCTTATGCAATTGAAAATAATTTAGAGCACAGATGTAATGGGGAGCTATCTCTTCATGTTTTAGATATAATTGATTCTACTATGAGAGCTTCACAAACTGGTATCCCACAAGAAATAAAAACAACATGCAAGAAACCAAAACCATTTACGTTAGAAGAAATTAAAAAAATTATGAATTAATAAGTTTGTTATACAATTAATGAAAAAACCAATTGTTATATCTGATCCTTTCCCAAGAACATTAGATCTTATTTTTACTAAAAAAAAATTAAAAGAATTAAAATCAAAATATAAGGTTTTAATTGCACCTAACAAAAACAAAAGACAATTTTATGAAAAATTTATTGATAATGTTACTTTTATTATGGGTCAACCAGATTTAGATAAAAAAATTTTGTCAAAAGCAAAAAAATTAAAAGCAATAATTAATGTTGAAAGTAATTTTATGAATAACGTTGATTATGTTTATTGTGCTAAAAAGGGAATACATGTTATCGCAACTTCTCCAGTATTTTCAAAGCCTGTTGCTGAAATTGCATTAGGAATGACACTTTCTTTATTAAGGAATATTCACAATGCTCATTTTGATTTTGTAAAAGGTAAAGAAAAATATGGATTAGAAAGTAACTTAAAAGCATCACTTTTATCTGGAAAAAAAATTGGATTATTAGGATTTGGTGATTTAGCAAAATCTTTATACCCAATGTTGCTACCATTTACTAAAGATATAAATGTTTATGACCCTTGGTTATCAAATAATAAAATCAAAAGCTTTGGATTTAATCCAGTTAGCTTAAATAAAATGTTTAAGACATGTGAAATTATTTATATTTTAGCAGCTGTAACAACTAAAAATAAAAATTTAGTAAATAAAAATTTAATTAACAAAATGAAACCGAACTCATTATTCATATTGATGAGTCGAGCAGCGGTTGTAAATTTTAAGGACTTGATCACGAGAGTTAAAAAGGGAGATTTATATGTAGCTACAGATGTATTTCCTGAAGAACCAGTGAGAAAAAATGACCCAATTAGGAAAGTTAAAAACATTTTGTTTTCTGCGCATAGAGCAGGAGCTTTAACAGAGGCCTTTTATAGTATGGGGGATATAGTTTTAAAGGACATGCATCTAATTTCAAAAAATTTAAAACCAAAATTTTGCAAACAAGCTCAATTGAAAACAGTAGGGTTATTGGCCTCAAAACCAGTTGCAATTAATTGATATTTTAATAATTTTATAAATTATGTCGTCAACTAGCAACCCACTCTTAGAAGCTAAAGGAATAACAAAATATTTTGGAACTATTACTGCATTAGAAAATGTTAACCTAAAGGTTCATGCTGGAGAATGTTTGGGTGTAGTTGGAGATAACGGAGCAGGAAAATCAACTTTAATGAAAGTTTTGTCGGGACTTTATAAACCAAGCGCAGGTTCTTTATTTTTCCAAGGCAAAGAAGAAATATTAGAAAGTCCAAGAGACTCTCAAAATTTAGGTTTAGAAATGGTTTATCAAGATCTTGCTTTAGCAGGTAATTTACCTATTGGTGAAAATATTTTTTTAGGAAGAGAGCCAACAAAAAATTTAGGATTTTTAAAACTATTAGATTTTAATAAAATTAAAGAGTTAACAAATGCTCATTTAGATAAGTTAAAAATAAATGTAAAAAGTGCCGATCAAAAAGTAGAGGAACTTTCAGGTGGTCAAAGACAAGCTGTGGCGATCGCAAGATCAACAGCCTTTAATGCTAAAGTAGTAATTATGGATGAACCGACTGCAGCATTAGCAATAAAAGAAGTAGGAAAAGTTTTAGATCTTATTAATAGTTTAAAAAAAACAGGTGTTGGAGTGATTGTAATAAGTCATAGAATGGACGATATTTTTACAGTTTGTGATCGTGTTATGGCTTTATTCCAAGGAACGAATTTTGCAGAAGCTAGCCTTTCAAATACTTCAAGAGACGAAGTTATCGGATGGATCATGGGTAAAAAATAATATGGAAGATAAAGATAAAAAAATAGAAAGTTTGCACTTAAAATTAATTCCATACTTTGAAAAGTATGGAATACTTCTTTTGTTAGTTCTTATGATTCTGGTAATGCATATTTTACAACCAGATGTGTTTCTTTCATGGAGAAATGTAACCAATGTTTTTAAACAAATATCCTGGCAATCAATGCTAGCTCTAGGAGTATTTATGGTAATTGTAACAGCAGGAATTGATCTTTCTGTTGGCTCTATAATGATGTTATCTCTTATGATTTTAGCTGTCGTTGCAAAAGCAGGAGCCCCCTGGTTCATTGTAGTGCTTACACCATTAATTGCAGGTTTTTTATGTGGGTTATTTAATGGTTTAGGTATTACTTTATTACGGATGCCTCATCCTTTTATAATGACTTTGGGTACGCTTTATATATTTAGAGGTGCAGGAAATTTAATTTCAGGTGGTACTCCTATTAGTGGTTTTACAGATGAAGTTAGATATTTGGGACATGGAAGAATTGATCTTCAATGGTTAGGGTTAGAAAAATCTCAATATTTACCTGTAAGTTTAGTATTAATTGCAATCGTTTATATAATTTTTTGGATTTTTTTAAATAAGAGTAAAACTGGTAAATGGATCTATGCAATTGGAGGCAATCCAAATGCAGCTAGAGCTTCAGGAATAAATGTAAATAAAATTTTGATTATTGTTTATTCTTTGTGTGGTTTTTTATCTGGTATTGGTGCTTTGATTTTAGCTGGAAGAACTGACTCAGGATATCCAAATGCTGGTCTTCAGTCAGAACTCGATGCGATTGCTGCTTGTATTATTGGTGGAGCAAGTTTTTTTGGAGGAAGAGGAACTGTGCTTGGAGTTTTTGCTGGAGTTATGATTATGGGTATTCTTCGTAATGGATTAAACTTGATGGATGTAAGTTCATTTTGGCAACAAGTGTTAATTGGCTCAATTATAGTTTTAGCTGTTTATATTGATGTACTAAGAAGAGATATCGGTACAAGAAAATAATTTACACGTATTAGTTGTTTTTATCTTATTTAGAACTGTTCTTATTAACAGTTGAATTTTTTTTAAAATTTCGATTAAATTTAATTTTAAAAAACAACTAAGGGGAAATATATGAAAAACTTAACAAAAATAATTAGTGTAATTATTACTTCTGTTTTTCTATTAGCAAGTTTTTCAACAGGGGCATTTGCTGGAAAAAAAATATTATTCAGCATTAAAGGACCTGGATCAGGTAATCCTTTTTGGGCATCTGTAGAAAAAGGAGCTAAAGAAGAAGCAGCAAAATTAGGTGTTGATTTAGTTTTGGTTGCACCACCGCAAGAAGGTGATGTACAAGCTCAGATTAACCAAGTTGAGGATCAACTTGCAAAAGGTGTTGATGCAATAGCTTTAGCGCCAGGAGATCCAAATGCTTTTGCTCCAATCGTAGATGATGCGATTAAAAGTGGTGTTCCAGTTGTATTCGTGGATACAAAAGGAATTAATGAAGGAGTAACTTTTATTGGAACGAACAACATGAATGGTGCAGAGTTAGCTGCTAAATTTATTTGTGATAAAACTCCAAAAGGTTCAGATGTAGCAATTTTAACTGGTATTGAATCTCAATCTACAGCTTTGCTTAGAAGAGATGGTGCAATTAAAGGTTTCAAAAATTGTGGTCTAAATATTGTAGCAACTCAAACTGCTGAGTGGGATACTGCAAAAGGAAGATCTGTAACTGAGTCAATCATTTTAAAAAATCCAAACATCAAAGCAATATTTGCATCAAACGATAATATGGGCTTAGGCGCTATGCAAGCTCTTAAAGATGCAGATATGAATAATGTTATTGTTGTAGGTTTTGATGCTACTCCAGATGCAGCTACGAGTATCTTAAAAGGAGAAATGACAGCAACAATTGCACAGTTTTCTTACAACATGGGTGCATATGGAGTTAAATATGCTCTAGAATTAGCTAATGGTGGAAGTATTGATCCAAACATTGATACAGGAACACAATTAGTAACAAAAGAAAACGCTAACGATTTTAAATAATCGATAGATATAAACTTTAAAAAAAGGGTGGAATTTAATTCCACCCTTTTTTTTTATGTAATATAATAATTTATGCTTATTAAAATTGATCCAGTTTTAAGCCCTGATTTGCTTTTTCATTTAAGATCTATGGGACATGGAGAAAAATTAATATTAGCTGATGCGAATTTTCCAGCAAATACAACTAATGAAAAAGTAATTAGATTAGATGGAGTAGGAATTAAAGAAGCAGCCACTGCCATACTTTCTGTTTTTCCACTTGATAGTTTTATTAATTCAAAGGGAGGATCTCCAGCTTTAAGGATGGAAGTAGATGACAAACCTGAAGAGTTAACTGAAACTCATAAAGAATTTATTGATATTGTAAAAAAAGTCTCTGGCGAAAATTGGAATGTAGGATCAATTTCAAGACAAGAATTTTATAAAGAGGCCAAGAAAGCTTATTGTATAGTTACCACAACAGATGCAAGACCGTTTGGTTGTTTTATACTTACCAAAGGAGTCATTTTACCTGACGGAAACGTTTGGACTTAAAAAATGAAAACCATATCAGTATTTGGTGTATTTGTAGCTGACCTTTGCTTTATAGCTAATGCGATCCCTGAAAGAGGTCAAACAATTCTAGGTTCACAGCATATTGTTGGACCAGGTGGAAAAGGGTCAAATCAAGCAATAGCTGCAGCTAAATTAAACGGGAAAGTAAATTTTATAACAAAAATAGGTAATGATAAAAATGGTGAGATGGCTTTAAATTTATACAAATCATTGGGCATGGATACCGCTTCTATTATTCAAGATAAAAATCACTTAACTGGAGTTGCAGGAATAATGGTCAATGAAAAAACAGGAGACAACGCAATAAATATTATACCAGGTGCTGCTGGAACACTAACCAATGATGATATTGAAAAAAATTTAAATTTTATTGCAAATACAGATATATTTTTAACACAACTGGAAACACCATATGATGTTACGAAATATGCATTGAAGAAAGCTAAAGAAAATAAATTGACCACAATATTAAATCCAGCACCTGCATGCCAAATTAATGATGATGATTTTAAATTAATTGATTTTTTTACACCTAATGAAACTGAGGCTGAATTTTATTTAAATAAAAAAATTGAAACTGAAAAAGATATAAAAATTGCCTCAGAGGAATTTTTAAAAAAAGGTATCAAAAACATAGTTATAACTTTAGGTGAAAAAGGATGCTATTTTGCGAATGATAAAGAAAATTTTTTCATGAATGCATTTAAACTTAAAGAACCAGTCGTTGATACTACTGGTGCGGGAGATGCTTTCAACGGTGCTTTAGCTGTTGGGTTATCAAAAGATTTAGATATTAAAGAAGTACTCACTTTTGCGAATAAGGTAGGAGCAATTTCAACTACAACACAAGGCGCAGCAGCCTCAATGCCATCAATGGAAGATTTAAATAATTATTAATACTATTTCCAAAAATGAAAACTGAATATTTTGATCTTAAAAATAAAAGAGCTTTAGTTTCAGGTGGAGCTTCGGGCATAGGATCATCAATTGTTGAAAATCTTTGTGAGCAAGGAGTTGAAGTATATTTTTTTGATATTAATAAAAATGAAGCAAAAAAAACTATAAATAATATTAAAAAGAAAAAATTTAAAACTCCCTCATTTGTAGAATGTAATATTAAAAATATTAAAAAATATAAATCATCAATTTTAAACATTATTAAAAAACAAGGTCCTATTGACATTTTAGTTAATAATGCCTCTAACGACCAAAGACATAGTTTAGAGAAAATAACAGAAAAATATTGGGATGACAGAATGGCCATTAATTTAAAGCATTATTTGTTTGCTATACAGACGGTTAAAAAAAGCATGGTGAAAAACAAAGGTGGATCAATAATAAATTTAGGTTCTGTCAGTTGGGTTAGGGGAGCAGTAATGTTTCCAGCATATAGTACTGCAAAAGCAGGAATTCATGGATTGACAAGATCTTTAGCAAGAGATTTAGGAAAACATAATATAAGAATTAACTCAATTGCTCCCGGTTCTGTTGCTACCGAAAGACAATCAAAGTTATGGCTTAATTCAAAATTTAAAAACGAAATATTAAAAAATCAGGCTTTAAAAAAACAATTATTACCTGAAGATGTTTCAAAAATGGTTTTATTCTTAGCATCTGATGTTTCATCAGGATGTACAAAACAAAACTTTACAGTGGACGCAGGATTAATTTAGTTTTTCTTATTTTGCGACATTGATAAAGCAATTTTAAAAGAGTTTAAAATTGGATCTAAGTTAGCCTCATTTTTTCCTGCAATAGCAAATGCAGACCCATGAGCAGTAGTCGTTACTGGTACGGTTAATCCGCCCTGAACTGTTACTCCTCTATCAAAACCAAATGCTTTAAGACCAGATTGTAACGCGTCATGATACATACCAACCATGCAATCATGGTTTTTATTTTTGTAGGCTACGACAAAAGAGGTATCGCATGGTAATGGACCATCGACATTGTAGCCAAGTTTTTTTGCCTCTTCAATCGCAGGAATGATTTCATCTTTTTCCTCTGTCCCAAATTCTGCGTGTGGATTTAGAGCTTGAATGGCAATTCTAGGATTTTTAACACCATTCAACTCCATAACCTCATTTATTAGTTTTATAGGCTTCATGATATTTTCTTTAGTAATATGTTGAGCAACCTCTTTAATTGGAATGTGAGATGTTACTCTTGCTGTCCAAAAATTATCTATTACATTAAACTCACAACAAAAACTATTTACTTCAAGTTTTTCAGCCATTAACTGTAATTCATCTGAATGTTTATTGCCTCCAAGTTTTA